>CAJUHZ010000091.1 GCA_910585945.1 uncultured Bilophila sp. | reverse complement strand
TTCCCGCTCAAGTGTCTTGCGCATGAAGGGGCGAGGGGGAACGCGCGACGTGCCGAACTCGTTGTACGCCGCATACTCGGCGACGCGCTCCCCCTCGTCAGTCGTCGCGTCTTCCATGACCCCGGCGCGCACCTCCACCTTTTTCGCCAGGCGCTCCAGGTACGCCTTCCATCTGGTTCCGCCGCTGATGGTCGCCTTGCCCATGACTTACCCCCAGGGGTGGTAGTGGCGGACGCCGAAATAGCGCCCGCCCACGACATACGGCTGCATGGCCTGCCAGAAGGTCTGACCGCACGGGGTCTGACTCCAGAACGCCCTGCCCGTGTTTTGCGGCAGGCTGAAACTCGTGCTGACGCTCCCCTCTGTGGCGCTGGAAACCGGCCCGCTCTGCCCCATCGGCCACAGGGCGAGCGTCGCCAGATGGCAGACGATCAGCCAGAGCAGGGTTTGCCGGATCAGGATGCCGCGTTCCGGGTCGTACGGCACGGGCGAGGCGTCCGTATTGTCCAGCAGCAGGCAGGCCACGTCGAACGCCTGCCGCAATTGCGCGTCCGTCAGCAGGGGCGCGCCGCCGGGCGCGAAACGCGGGTAGGCTGCGAGAAACGCCTGCGGGTCAAAGACGACGACGGCCACGGCTCAGTCCTTGCCGTCGTTGGGGCGGGTCGGCGTTTTTTCCGGATCCGCCGGCTCCAGACCGTGCCGGAGTTCGGCTTTCTCGTCGGCTTCGTCCGCGGCGTCGGCCTTGCGCGCGGCCGCGAAGATGAGGCCGTTCTCGAAGATTTCCATCCGGCCCCAGGTTCTTTTGATATAGTCCCAGTCCTCGGCGGCAATGGTGGTCAGGCCGAACGCGCCCACGGGGAGCACGCCCTTTTCCCTGCCGCGCAAGTCGACGGCATTGCCGTTGATGACCACCTTGCGGCCGTCCGGCATGAGGAACTGGATGCCGGTCGCGCGGTTGAGGGCGACGGTGACGGTGGGTTTGCTTTTGGCCTGGCCGGCCTGAACCGCGATTTGCGCGGTTTCGACGCTCTTTTTCTGCTCTTTCGCCATATGAAACTCCCTGTTTGACAAA
>CAJUHZ010000090.1 GCA_910585945.1 uncultured Bilophila sp. | reverse complement strand
CTGGGGGTGCAGGGGCATCATGCCCCTGCCGGGGGTTTGGGGGCGAGAAGCCCCCAATATGTCAAGAACTCATTTCATGATTCAGCCTTTGGGCTGAATCATGAAATGACTTCAAATCACGCCACTGCCGATCTGTCGTCCTTCTCGATTTTTGGCCTTCAATCTGGCATCATTGCGGGGCGTTGCACACGGCTGCGTTTTCCATTACCCGGGAGGTTCCATGCGCGGCATCGCTCTGTTGACGATTCTGTTTTGTCTGCTGCTTCCGGCGGGAGCAGGCGCGACGACGCCGGCAGTGGTTTTCGTCCGGATCGCCAACCCTGAAAACGCCCCTGACGCGCGGCTGGACGAGCACGAACAGGCGCGGTTCCATCTGGAGAAACGCGGCATTGCCACATCAACCCTTGCCGTCACGCCGGAGGAAGCCAAGGCCGCACTGATCCGCGCGGCCCGGGCCGGGGCGGAACTGGTGGCGGCGCTCGATCCGGATCTTTTCGACGCGGCTGTGGCCGCGGCTGAAGCCGCGCCCAAAACCGTCTTTTTCGTGCGTTCGGATCGGGAGCCGCCCGACTCCCTGAGCGTCTTTGGCGCCAGAATGCGGGAAGGCTGGTATGTGGCCGGACGCAGTGCGGCCCGGCGCGAAGGCGGAATCGGCTGGCTGGCCCCTGTGGACGAGGCCGGGCGGCTTTCTCCGGATCAGGAACGGGATCTGCACGCCTTTGTCCGGGGCGTGCGGAGCGTGCGCCCTCAGGGACAGGTGACGCTCCTGCGGACGCCGACAACGGTTCCGCGAGATGAAGCGGCTGCCGCCGACGCGCTCGCGCGCCTTGCCGGCCGCATCCGGCAGGATCATCAGAACGGCCCCGCCCTGATCGTCGCCCCGCCGTTTGTAGCCGAAGCCGGCAACCGGGCGGCCTCCGCCGCGAATGTCGTCTTTCTCCCCGGCCCCACCTGCGACTGGACCAGGGTATACGGATCGCTCCTCGTTCAGATCCGTTTCGGGCTGTGGCGGCACCGCGCAACTTCCTACGGAATGCGCGAGGGCGTGGTGCGCTTTGATCCGCCGGACGGCGCGCCCGATCCCGAGGCGATCGCGTTCGTGCGCGGCGCAAAACCTTTCCCGCCCGGTTTGGATGATGTGGGGCAGGAGACACCGGGCGCGGAGGAGACGAACGCTCCGGGCGGTCTGCGCGACATCACGGACGAACGTATGGAGAATTGAGGCAGGCGGGATTTAGGGTCAGCCCTCATTAAAACGCCTGCTGCAAAGCCGTCTTTTTGCGTC
>CAJUHZ010000089.1 GCA_910585945.1 uncultured Bilophila sp. | reverse complement strand
ATGTGTACTACTCGGCCCTGCGTATGGGCGACAAGCTGTATTCGGTCAAGCTCAAACTGGATGTGGTGACGGAACGCCAAAAAGAAGCTGAAAGGGAAAAAGGTATTACAGCCTCTGAGGATATCAGATATAAAGACCATCGTTTAACAGAAATAGAAATAGCGCCTGCCCTGTACCGCGGAATGGTCATAAACGACGAGGCCGCGCAGCCAGCAAACGCTATTTCGGAAGTCAGTCTGGGCGTTCTGCGTGGCTCCGTCAAGCCTTCCCGAATCGACCACGGCGCGCTCTATCAGCCGGCTTGGGAATGGTGAGCGAGTGCTGGCCGGCGACCGAAACAGCGGCCGCCTGTGCGGACTGCATGACGTAACGGAAACCGATCAACTATGCAGACAGGCGCATATCTGTGACAGTGCGGTGACAGCCGCGTATGCGATGATTGTACTATGTGCAAAAGTGGTTATTTTCGCTCATTTTTGGAAATATTTGCTTGCATCAGAAGAGAACGGAATGCTTCAAGAGAGTCCACCTTGTACACTTCCCGGGTCAGCATTCGGAGCGTGTCTGTATCGGTCATATTTGCAATGGATGCGCACATATCCCGCGGCAAGGCGTTGAACCGGTTTTGCAGCAAATCATGCAAAACGCTTTTGACTCCCTCGTTGCGGCCGATGGAAATGCCTTCCTGCTTGCCAATGGAAATGCCTTTGGCAATCCCCTTTTCCATAAAATTCTGTTCCCAGTGCGGGGCGATGTCTGAAAGCATGAAACGTGCCTCCTGAATCGTATTGCAGTGCAGGATGTCTTCGCTTATTTCCGTTCGCCGGAACACATTGCTGCCAAGCCAGCTTATGAACGCCCGGTGCAGGTGCAGGCGCTCCGAAGAGGGGAGTATCATGCACAGTTCTGTCAGAAGTTGAATGATTTCCTCAATATTCTGTGCGCGTTCAAAGCGGATGAGCAGGGTGGCGAGATCGCTGTTTCCGGCGAGCGTTTCTTCCGGCACGCGGCCGGCGTCAAGCAGAAAATACTGTTGCCGGGGCTGGTAGTTCTCAAGGCTCTTCCTGTGCGGGAGCAGCAGCTCGCGCAGGTCTGTTGGCGCTTTCCAGGTCTTGCCGCCGTTGTAGAGCACCAGGGGAAAGACCGGCGGCAGTCTGTCGCCTGTCCGGAGCTTGTCCGCCTTGATGACATCCTGCCAGAGCAAGGCGGTATACGCAAGGATGCGAACAGCCATCCACCAGTCTTCCCTGCTCTGGAACTCCAGGAGAAAGAGCAGATAGCAGAACGAGTCCTTCAGGCGCACGCGCCATACGATATCGTTTCGACGTTCCCGGCGATCTTCGGTGACATGTTCGGAAGGAAAGGGTTCGAGCGAGGAGAGATCCATTTCCGCGACAATATCGGCGGGAACGAAACGCCGGAGGAGCGAGGCCACCATTTCGGGATCGGTGAACAGGTTCTTGTAGGCGGCGTCGTGCTGGTAGGGTGATTTCGGCATATGGGATCAAATAGTACCTGTTGAACAAGTTTATCAACCCATGCGGGCAGACGTTGGTCTGTGACGACATGGCGACAGCCGATTGCGCGAGGATGGGGTTACGCGCAAAGGCGGTCATTTTCGTTTGGTTTTCGTTACCACGGGTGGAGGATTGGGGCAATGGAACAATCAGGCTTCCGCCCGCATGGTGGAAAGGATGGGGCAGCGTGAGCGCTACATGCGCGAAAACAGGGGGAAAGACGCCGCCGATGCGGAGCGGCATTTCAACGATTTCGCCTGCGAAATCGGCATGTCCGCGGCGGACGCCTTTACCGGGCGCTTC
>CAJUHZ010000088.1 GCA_910585945.1 uncultured Bilophila sp. | reverse complement strand
GAGTTTTAGAAGGGCGACATAGCGACACGTTCAATATCCTGCTTCTCTTTGATGCTTTATCGCAAGGACTTGCACTATATCATTTTTGACCTCGTAAATAAGCACATACCCAGCTCCTCCAAAGGGAATCAGCAATTCACGATAGTCTTCTTCCATGTCTTCTGCCGGGCGGCCAGCATTCGGAAATTGCTTCAACAACAGTATCTTTTCTCGAATGGCTTTGATCGCGGCTACAGCGGCTTCTTCACTTTTTTCGGCCAGAAAAAGATAGGCCTTCTCAAGTCCTTGACTGGCGTTCTCCGTCCAATTGACTAAATATGGCATTTGGGCATGGGCACCTTCTCGCCCTGGATAATTTTATCCATCCATTCAACCACTTCGTCATTGGTGAGGTGCAGGCCGGTGAGCATATAGTGATCATGGGCCGCAAGGCATTCTTGGCGGAGCGCCTCTCGCTTTTCTTCGCGCTCGACAAAATTCGTCACCGCCTGAATCAACAGGGAATTTGTGGACCTCTGGCGGGCTGCCGCCAGATTGCCAAGCCTGGCCCGCAGGTCACCAGGCAGTCTCACGCTGACAGCGCTGGAGGGGAGAACAGTTGAGGGATTTGTCTGCATGGGCAATCCTCCTTTCAGATTGTCGTCAGAGTAACTACAAATAACCACAATGACAAGATTCAAGCTCCAAGGCCCCGGTTCCGAGAAGCATGTCTCGTGGACTCTCTCAAATTCTCATTGGTGATTTCATTAGTGACGACTTCGGAATTATAGCCGCAAGGGGGCAGTTGTGCCCACTTTCTCCCTATTGTGGGAAAGGCTTTCGGCGTAACTTGATGAGCGGTTGACAGAATAAAAGTGGAATGATTTTAGGTAGCTATGCGGATTTTATGGACAGAATTTTGAGAAATGAGGCAGGAAGGATGCAGGCGCGGCTTTTTGGGGGCTTTTGTCAAAGCACGATTGGAAATCGTGTGTACGTTAACAGCGTACCGGGAGTTCTAATCTCCCCATCTCCGCCAGATATTTATCCACCTTGGTTCGGTACAGTCTAAAAAGTCATTCCTGGCAAGGGATTAGGCAAAACGGACTGTCCGACCAAGAGGATTAATCGTCATAGACATCCACCATTTTTAGGGGTATTTCAAGGGGTACATTAATCCCTTGCCAGGAGAATACCCCTATGCCCCTCACCGATACCGCCATTCGTGCGGTCAAGCCCCTTGATAAGCCGCAAAAACTTTTTGACGGCAATGGCCTCTTCCTTTTTGTTGCGCCAAGCGGCACCAAAAGCTGGCGCGTCAAATATCACTTTCAGGGCCGTGAAAAACTCCTCACCCTCGGCACATACCCCCAGCTTTCCTTGAAAGAGGCGCGGGAAGCCTGCATTGCCGCCAAAAAACAGTTGAGCGGCGGCGTTGATCCGTCTGCCGAGAAAAAGCTCCGGGCAAAAAGCCTCCAGACGACCTTTGAGGCTGTGGCACGGGAGTGGCACAGCAATCAGACCGCCATCTGGACAGAAAATTACGCCAAGGACGTGATGGAGCGGATTGCCAAAAATATCTTCCCGTATCTTGGCAATCGTCCCATTGCGGAAATCACCCCGCCTGAATTGCTGGCAGTCCTTCGCAAAATTGAAATTCGCGGCGCTGTTGACCAGGCCCATCGGGTACGGGGTATCTGTTCCCTGATTTTCCGATATGCCATCGCCACGGGCCGCGCCGAACGCGACACGGCTGCCGACCTTCGCGGAGCGCTGAAAAGCCGTACTGTTACGCCTCGTGCGGCCATAACCGATCCGGAGGCTATCGGCGGTCTTTTGCGGGCGATAGACGATTTTACCGGTACCTATACCGTCAAGGCGGGTTTGCAATTACTGGCGCTGACTTTTTTACGTCCCAGTGAAGTCCGCCTCGGAGAGTGGACGGAAATTGACTTTGCGGAAAAGCTTTGGCGCATTCCGGCCAGACGCATGAAGATGCGGCATGACCATCTGGTGCCCCTTTCCTCGCAAGCGCTGGAAATCCTGCATACGCTTCACGGTATGAGCGGGGACGGCCGCCTGATGTTTCCGGGGCTGCGTTCCCCGGACAAAGCCCTCAGTGATGCCGCCTTTATCGCGGCCTTGCGGCGTATGGGCTACCCCAAGGAAGAAATGTGCGCTCATGGGTTCCGGGCTATGGCCTCTACCCTGCTCAACGAACAGGGATATTCCGCTGATGTGATCGAAAAACAGCTTGCCCATAATCCGCGCGAAAAAATACGCGGTATTTACAACCGGGCCGAGTATCTGCCGGAAAGGCGGAAGATGATGCAGGAATGGGCTGACTATCTGACAGGATTACGCGATACAGTCAATCAGAAAAAAACGAGTTGAGGAAGCATGAACTGACCGTCCCCCCTTCACGATACCAAGGATAAGTTAGTGATTCCTGTCAGGTTTGAGGGTTGA
>CAJUHZ010000087.1 GCA_910585945.1 uncultured Bilophila sp. | reverse complement strand
CCTTGTCATACAGGCGGATCAGATAGCCTTCGTCCACAGGGGTGATCGAGCCGCGAGGGGCGGCGAAATCTTCCCCCTGATACAGTAGTGTTCTGTCTTCAGGAAATCTCTTTCCGCTATCATTGACAGCCTGAATCCAGTCATATAGGGTATTGCCTAAAGAAGGCACGTGGAGGATAGGTTTGGAGTCAGCCGACTCCTGCAGGACCTGAGTGACTGGCGTGCCTTCTTTTTTTATCGCCTTCATGATTCGGGAACCATAATACTTCCAGAATGGTGTACCCTTTTCCAATACCTGTTTGAAGGTACTACGCACCAGCATAGGCTCGCCGTCAATCACCACAGCGGCAATGCCATGCATTGTTTTGCCCCTTTTATCCGTACTTTTTTCTGTTCTAAAAATATATGTATTTTTTAATACTTCAGGAAGCGCTCCAAGAATCGCAGTATTTTCTTTTGGTGCCCGTTTACTTCCTGTCTCTTTTAATCCTTCCGCACTAACACGAACCATAGATCCATCTGCAAGTTCAAAATACTGTTTGCTGTACTTCTCTCGTGCTTGCTCATAGGCCTCCTTGATAGAAGATTCCCGGAGAGGTATAGACACAGGTTTTGCAGGAACATTACTGAATTTATTCTTCCATTCAATACTGGAATCAGCAAGATCACTGATGGACGCCTGGAAAAACTCTTCGCCGTTTTGCCGAAGCCGCCCACTGTCTTGCTGGCGCAGGGACTCGTCTGCGACAAAAAAGACATTGCCTTCGCTGTCCTTGACATCTTCGAGAAGCTGACGTAACGTGTATTTAGGAGTGCCTGCTGAGGGCTTATGGGTAACCCCGATAGGGGCCTTGTAGGAGTTACCAGTAGGCATCTCCTTTTCTAGTCTGTGATGATAAAGCCGAAGAGGTGTATCCGTATCAAGAGCGAGTTCACCATTTTTGTATTCTTTTACTGTAAGTTTAACAGAATATGCTTTATCAGCCATGCATAATGCCGCTTGAAAACGATGCATCTTTTTGATTTGGAAGACATTCTTTTTGTCATTATAACTCTCCACCAGCTTTGCATTGCGCATCAAATCCGGCAACGCCGCCACCGCTTCCAGTTGCTCCAGTCCGCCAATGGCATCGGCATCACCGAATTTCAGATGTTCATGAAAATCCGCCCCGCTCATGCCGACTCGCCAACCGGTGTCGGCGTTCACAACGCCAGAGGGTGAATTGAATTCAGCCAGGACGGCTTGCCGTACTTCATTGGGGAAGCGCTTTCGCAGAATTTTGGGATTCTGACCCGCAAAACGCGGCGTGATGCTCACCGCCCGGACAGGCGCATCCAGATCCACCCCTTCGTTGAGAGGCTGGAAAAAGCCCTCCGCTCCGTTTTCCGGTCTGCCCCGCGTCCAATCGCCGCCGGCGCGCACCCTGAACCGCCGCAGGCTCTCGGCCACCGGCACGCCCGAACGCGCCTCACGGCGTTGCGCCCAGGCGAGCAGCAGGCGGGCGTAGATGTCGGGCGCGTTTTCTCCATTTCTGACCACTCCATCCGGCAGGGCCGCGGCTGTCTCCTCCCGGATGCGGGTCAGTTCCGTGCCGATCGCTTCCAGTTGCGCCGTGGAGTCCGCATATGCGGCCGCTGTTTTGGCCGCCCATCGTCGTTTGCTCAGCGTTCCCGCGCCGGCTGGTACAGCGCGCCGTGTTCGATTCTGGAGGGCTTGACGGAACCACGCAGAACGCCTAGACTAATTTCTGAAATAGCGTTTGTTCCATGCGCGGACTTGCCGGTTTCGGAAATACCGCGATCTTGAGCAAACGCTATTTCTATTTCTGTAAGTTTGTGATCTTTGTAGCGCGTATCTTCTGTGGCAACGCGTTCTCTTTTTTCTGGCTCCGTCACCACATCCAGCTTGAGCTTGACCGAATACAGCTTGTCGCCCATACGCAGGGCCGAGTAGTACACATCCTGGCCACCTCGGTCAGGATGTCTTGCATCCGGCGCTTCGTAGTGATCGTATTCGGCGTTTTCCACCATCTCGCGCAATGCGGCATACGCATTTCTATGTTCCCTGGAACGGGAACGCTTCAGCGAAGCCTTGAGATTTCCGCTGGAAAAACGGGCTTCCTGCCCCGTGGACTTGATAAGGACATTTCCCCCCTCCGCAAGCATGTCTTTCAGCCAGGCGGCAAATTCCTTCATGCCGGCAAATTCCGGCACGGCGTGTTCGGGCAGGCTCACCACCCTTGCCGTGGCGCTGTCCGGCTTGCGGGTCAGCCCTTCCCGAAGGCGCGGGGCGGCTTCGGGTGACGCAACAGGTTTCTGATGCGGTTGATACAGCGCGCCGTGTTCGATTCTGGATGGCTTGACAGAACCGCGCAGAACGCCTAGGCTGATTTTTGAAATGGCGTCTGCTGGCTGCGTGGCAACTCCACTTGTGGACAGGCCACGGTACAGGGCAGGCGCTATTTCTATTTCGGATAGTTTATGATCCTTGTACCTTGCATTTTCGATCTGTTCTTCACTATATTCTAATCGCCGGTTCTTCTCATTATCCGTCACCACATCCAGCTTGAGCTTGACCGAATACAGCCTGTCGCCCATACGCAGGGCCGAGTAGTACACATCCTGGCCGCCGCTGTTCGGGTGTCTTT
>CAJUHZ010000086.1 GCA_910585945.1 uncultured Bilophila sp. | reverse complement strand
AGCAGGCAGACTATCAGCAGCAGCGGGAGAAAAAAGGCTTTTTTCATCATGTCGGCTTTCCTTGTCAGTTGCTGGTCAAGCTTTCAGTCAGGCTGTCCAGCCGTTTATTTAACTGGGGCGCAGGGTTGATCCAGGGAGATATTGCGTCTATGCCATACGTTTTTTTCTCAAAGGGAACAGACCTATTTGAGACGCTGATGGTACATTGTATTCCAATATATTTCTTGCCTGTCTTCCTGACAAATGCCTTGATATCCTCCACTTTGAAAGCTGTTTCATGTATAACATATTGTTCAGTATGGATTTTTTCTTCATGAACAGGATTGATATTAACAGTGTACTCTTCATAAGATACAGGTAAGTATGAAGAATGAGGACAAGAATAATAATCTGTATTCATATCTGTACATTTTGCCTGAATCTCTGTCTGGATATCAATATCACTGCCAAGGTATGTGTTCAATGACTGTATGTATATATAAACAAGATGTTCGTTCATACCCATACTGACATGGGGAAACACGAACTTTGAAAACTGCTCTCCTACAATATTCTGCATGTTACTCCATATTTCAGATGAAGGGATGCACATATTATTCAATATTTTTGATTCAGAATCATTCAATATGAATTTTTTATCGTCCTTTTCCTCCAATAAATCATAGTATTGGGTATATTTGTTCCTTTTGTTCCAGATATTGTTTTTCAGGAAGGCTATTTCATCGTCATCCCGGAAAAGACAATAGATCACATTTCCGGTTACAATAACGAAAACAAGAGCGCCGCACACAGGCAGAACCAAACTTATCCCCATAAGCTTTCCCAGCGCTCCGGCGAATGGAAGCGCCAGCAGGGCAAGTTCCGCAGTCATTTTACTTGTGAGAGCAACGGTGTTTTGATTCTGATTCAGCATTTCAAGGAAGGTCGCTCCGGTTCCCACCAGCCCGGCGACGAATATCGAGCGCTGGAAAAACAGCCCCACGGTCTGCCGCAGGCATATGATACGGAACTCCTCCGTCAGCGTCATGAGAGAGGGGAGCGCCTTGCCTATGCTGATCAGGCCGCTGGAAAGGGCGTTCTGTTCGTGCGCCCTGAGCACCGCCTCTGTCATGGAGGCCAGATTGCCTGCGGAGGACACTACGCTCAAGGCTCTGGTCGCTCCCGACAGGGCTTCGAAGACAGTGCGGTATCTTAATAAAAATGGCGATGCTTGTTTATTCAGCAACGTAACTTTTCTTTTCGTTTGCTGTTTTTTTTCTAAAATTTCCGCATTTCCCTTTCCCTCTCCACGAGAGGCGGACGGTCCCTGCTTTTCGTGCGTACTGGGGTGATACAACAACTCATCAATATTGTGCAGTTCTCCTTTTACATTTTCGAGATGTTCTTCAACAGTTTCAACAACATTTTCCGTAACTTTCTTGCCCCTGGACCAGACGGACAGATAATCATCCTGAATGGGCTTCAGGAAACCGTCCTTGAAGATGCTGTTCCACATTTCAAGGGAGGCCAGCTCTCCCAGTCTGACCAGGGACGCATCTTCCGGATCTCTTCTTTTGGCGACCAGAGCAAAGGAATCCAGCAGGGCGTAGCCCGGATCCATCCCTTCCCTGTTCTGCGTGGGACTGGAAAGATGGAGGCGGCCGGCGCAGGTATCCAGAATCCGTCCCAGAACGGAATCCATGATGCCGGATTTCCGAACGCGATGCTCCACATAGGGGAGCATGCCATACAGCCAGACGGAAAAACTCCCCTGCGGCACTCCCCCCTTGCCCATGACTTCCTTCCAGAGCGTCTGATACACGCTGTTCCCCTCAAACAGGCCGTCAAGAACAGGAAGATATGCAGGAATGTCCGCAAGGCCGACATGGCACAGGGAAAAAATTTCGTCACGGATCACGGTAAGCGGGGCGGACAGAACGTCTGCCGGGCAGCTTTCCTGATCTTCGCTTGTGAAAACATGAAGCAGCGTGGGCGACAGCGAATACCTGCTCTCGCAGGAAAGAATTGCCGTCCAGTCCTCGGCGAGCGCCTTCATGGAGTCATGCAGTGCATCAATATCGGCAATCAGCCCGAGCAGATACGCGCGGCGCTCTTCGGCGTGGGTATCAATGCCTTCTTCCCGTTTCAGAAAGGCCGCGTCGTCGCGGTACGTTCCGTCTTTCTTCACCGGGCAGGGATGGGCGGCGAGATCATTGCTGATGGCCCATTTCGTGTATTCGTCGTGATGGAACACTCCTGTCCTCCGTCGGGAGGAGGCATGACAGCTTTGGCGTATTCTGGTCGCCAGCTCAGAATGTACTCTGGCTCTTTCCTGCTCCCATCTGGTGATGGCCCTGCGTTTTCTCTGCTCGACAATATTGTCCGTAAGCAGGCTGCTCAACACCAGGGGGGCGTGCCATTGCTGAAAATAGGAAATGGCCTGAACGCTGCTGGAATGTATGGATGCGCAATCCAGCAGATTCCCGACGCAGTCATGCAGGGCGACAAGGCGCGTCTCAGCGCAGAACGGTTCTTCCCTTTTCGTGCACATGGCATCGGCAGACGCTTTCCAGCGTTTGAACCGGGCGGCGTCCTCCGCATGAGGCAAAGAGTCCGGAGAAAATTTAAGAATATCATTATTACAGATGGGGGTAGCGGTAGTCTTCCAGCAGCATGGCCGGAGGGGCGGGCGCGC
>CAJUHZ010000085.1 GCA_910585945.1 uncultured Bilophila sp. | reverse complement strand
GGATAAACAACCTCAAGCTGCGACATGTCGCGCTTTTTCCGAAAGAGGACGCTCAGGGCGTCATTGACGGGCTGGATCGGGAGGCGGCGGGAGCGATCATCGACGGCTTCCTCGCGCAAGGCAGACTTGAGGACGCACGGGGCGCGCTTGAGCGCCACCGGGACTTTCTGGGGGAACGCGCCGCCGGCTACGAGAGGAAGATCGCCAGCAAGGGCAGGCAGTTGACGGCGCGGCGCCAGGCGGATGCGAAACAGGCGCGGCTCGAACAGGAGCAGAACGCCGTGCTCGGAGCGACCGGGGAGATCCTGAACGGCGTTCAGGGTTTTCCTTCACTGGAAACCCAGCGCGACGAAGCGTTTGCCCTGGCTGAAGCCATCGCCCATCCGGACATGCGCGGCCAGGTGCGCACGATGCTGGAGCAGGAGTTCACCCGGCGTGAAACCCGGCGCGACGCGATCGCGGCCCGCGAGATAGTCCGTTTCAGGGAGCAGGCCCGCAATGAAGGCTGGCTCTAGCACGAGGCGCTGAACAGGCTTGCCGAATCCGCGGATCTGTCCGAGGCGGCACGGGAAAGGCTCCGGCAGGATCCTTGCGGCGACGGCGAGCGCGTCACCCCGGACAACGCCGCCGCGCTGGACGAACTGCGCCGGCAGATGGATCTGGGGGCGGAACGGGGCGGCATCAACCCCAACGATGCCGACGCCGTGGACGCCTTTATTCTGCGGCATGGCCTGACCCGCGCTCAGGCGCAACAGGCCCATGCCTATGCCGGCGCAACAGGAAAACGGCTGACGCAAACCCGCGTCAACCGCATCTGCCAATCCCTTTTTCCTGCTTCGGCCGGAATCGCCGTGCCTCCCGGGCTGTACGACCGCCTGACTGCGGAAGCGGACCCCGACAAGGCAATGAGCGAAGCGCAGATCCGCCGTCTCGCCGCCCGGCTTTACATCTTTGACGAATGACAGACGGAGCACACTCCATGAGCCAGACCCTGCCCCTTTCTCAGCCCATGCCCCAGCCCCAATCTCTGCCGGATTCTTCCCTGCCGCCTCTCGCGTCCGACACGCTTCCGTCCGATCCTCCGGATCAAACCACGTCGCTGCAATCTGTCTCTTGCATGGACGACGCCGACCTGCCCGAACCGGACGACGCCCTGGAATACGCCGCCTGGCTCTCCGCCGTGCGTCGCGCCGAACAGAACCCGACCCTTGCCGAGTGGATCGCGCGCACCCCCGCGAACACCGTGCTCATGCGCGCGGAACCGGCTGCCCTGCTTGAGCTTTTCGACGCCATGCGCGCCGAATGGCGCGACGAGGAAGAACGGCAGCAAAGGCGCGCCGCCCGGCAGGAAAAGGAGCCTGGGCCGCTGGATTACATCACCTCCTGGCTGCGCGAGGGTTGGGACACAAGTATGGATAACTACAGGAGTTTTCTTGCAAGTCAGGCACGGTATTGGGGCCACGGCAAGTTCCTTGATTCGGAGGGCAATTGGCAGAAGTACTCCAGCGACCTGCTCAACGGTTTTGCTGATAGTACGGAGGCGGATCTGGAGGCGGCCGCGCGTTCCCGCCCCGCCCCGCTGGAGCCGAAGACGTCTTTTGGCCGATATGCGCGGGATTTTATCCAGCAGATCCCGCAGGTGGGCCAGCAGATCGGGACCACAGTCGTCAACCTGCCTGCCGGCATGGCAATGGCGTGGGCCAACAGTGCCGGCGGTCAGTATCGTGAACTGAGGCAGCAGGGCGTCGATCCCGACCGCGCCTTTGCCGCCAGTATGGGCGACGCCGCTCTGCAAGCGCCTCTGGAACTGTTCGCCCTCGGCAAATGGGGGGCTGCCCTGAAGGCAAAAGGCTGGAAGAAGCGTCTGGCACGAGGTGTGGAAGGCGCGGGGAGCGAAGCGGTTACCGAATACCTGCAAAGCTACCCCGAAGCGGCGACCAATATCTGGGCCACCCTGAAAGAGGACGAAGGCGCGCGGGCCTGGTTTGAGCATTTTGTCGCGGCTCTGCCCAAAACCCATGATGAGGGCCTGTACGCCGCGGCCCTGGCCGCGCCCTTCGGCCTGCTCGGCGGGCTTGGCAGAGCCTCGCACGACGCGGGGCAGGCCCGCCGCGCCACGGAGTTTCACGATCGCCAGCTTGCCCTGCACGATCACGTCGAAGCCGTGGACATGAAGGGCTTTGCCCCGCGCCAGCTCGAAGAAGTGTTGCACGCCGGCGGCATGGACGGGAACATCAGCCTGCCGGCTTCGGATCTGCTCACGCTGCACGAATCCGGAAGCGGCATCCTCGCCTTTCTCGGAGTGAAGCTCCGCACGGTGCGCGAAGCCGCCGCCCGGGGACAGGATCTGGAGCTGCCCCTGGCGCGGCTGCACGCCTACCTCGATCCCGAGGAATTCAGGGCCGTAGCCCGGATCATGCGCGAAGATCCGGATCAACCCAACATGCGGGAAGCGCAGGATCTTGAGAACCGCCTTGCCGAAGATGCGGCTGAAACAGCGGCCGTGTATGCGGACTACGCGGAGCGGCAGAGAGCAATCAACACGGAACTGACCCGCATCCGGGAGGAGACAGCCGCGGCCCTGCCGGATGGAGTGGTCAGAAATGGAGAAAACGCGCCCGACATCTACGCCCGCCTGCTGCTCGCCTGGGCGCAACGCCGTGAGGCGCGTTCGGGCGTGCCGGTGGCCGAGAGCCTGCGGCGGTTCAGGGTGCGTGCCGGCGGCGATTGGACGCGGGGCAGACCGGAAAACGGAGCGGAAGGCTTTTTCCAGCCTCTCAACGAGGGGGTGGATCTGGATGCGCCTGTCCGGGCGGTGAGCATCACGCCGCGTTTTACAGGTCAGAATCCCAAAATTCTGCGAAAGCGTTTTCCTGCTGAAGTCCGGCAAGCAGTTCTGGCCGAATTCAATTCACCCTCTGGCGTTGTGAACGCCGACACCGGCTGGCGAGTCGGCATGAGCGGGGCGGATTTTCATGAACATCTGAAATTCGGTGATG
>CAJUHZ010000084.1 GCA_910585945.1 uncultured Bilophila sp. | reverse complement strand
GCTTCTCGCCCCCAAACCCCTCGGCAGGGGAATGATTCCCCTGCACCCCCAACAGCCGGCTGGCGCAAGGCCGGCATCCGGGGGGGTCCGGGGGCATCATGCCCCCGGCGGGGCGTGGGGCAGCGCCCCACAGGGCAGCCTCCATTTTCAAAATGTCCCACTGCCGGCGCGGGCCGTGTTGACCCTGTACGCGTTTGGTGTCATCGTGTCAGATCCGGGATGCGGAGCCGGCGCGGCGAAACGGCGTTTCGCGCGGGCGTCATCTTCAGACTTTATTTCAGGGTGTTTTCCATGCGGTTTGTTGACGAGGCTGTGGTGACGGTCAAGGCCGGCAAGGGCGGGAACGGCTGCGTGTCGTTCCGGCGTGAAAAATTCATCCCGCGCGGCGGCCCGGACGGCGGCGACGGCGGCGACGGCGGCAATATCGTATTGCGCGCCTCGTCGCGCCTGCTCAGCCTGTACGACTTCCGCCTCAAACGCCATTACGAGGCTGAAAACGGTCAGGGCGGCATGGGCGGCCAAAGGTTCGGGCGCAAGGGCGAATCCCTTGAACTGGAACTGCCGGTGGGCACGCTTGTCTTTGAACGCACTCCGCAGGGCGAACGGCTGCTGGCGGATCTCTCCGAACCCGGCGCGGAAGCTCTGGCCGCGCGCGGCGGGCGCGGCGGCAAGGGCAACGAACATTTCAAGTCGGCCACCATGCGCGCGCCCAAATTTGCCCAGAAAGGCGAACCCGGAGAAGAAAAGGAACTCCGTTTCGAGTTGAAAATTCTGGCGGACGCCGGGATCATCGGCCTGCCCAACGCCGGCAAATCCACCTTCATTTCCCGCATTTCCGCCGCACGTCCCAAGATCGCCCCCTATCCCTTCACCACGCTCACGCCCAATCTCGGCGTCGTCATTGACGAGCGCGATCCGGATCGCCGCATGGTTGTGGCGGATATTCCGGGGCTTATCGAAAACGCGCACCAGGGACAGGGGCTGGGGCACCGCTTTCTCCGCCATGTGGAGCGCACCCGTTTTCTTGTCCATGTCCTCAGTTGCGAGGATATTGACCCTGACGCCCCGTATGCCGGCTTTGATCTGGTGGATGCGGAACTCGCCGCCTTTGATCCCGAGCTGGCGGAGCGCCCGCAGATCCGGGTGATCAACAAGCTTGATCTCAAAACCCCGGAGGAGACGGAAGCCCTGCGCGCGCGCCTGTGCGGGAACAGCGGCGAAGCGCCTGTTTTTCTTGTCTCGGCCCTGACCGGCGAGGGCGTGGACGACGTGCTCGCGGCCATGTGGAAACTGCGCGACAGCCTGGAAACCCACGCGCCCCTGTTGCATTACGAAGAACCCGAGCCGTTCGCGGACGATGAATTCCCGGATATTGAGGTTGTCTACACGCGGGAATGAAAGGGGCGCGTCATCCCCCGCCGGGATGGACGGAATGATCGGAATGACCGGAGCGAATGGAACCGCGAAAGGCGGCTCCCGATACGGAGGCATGTGACGTGAGGAAAGACTGGCGCGAGGAACGGGCCGCGGCCCTGCGCGACGCCCGGCGCGTGGTGGTGAAGGTGGGGAGCGCCGTGCTCAGTTCGGGCGAAGCACTGGATCTCGCCGTGCTGAACAACCTTGTGGAACAGCTTGCCGCCCTGCGCCGACAGGGACGACGGGTGGTGCTCGTGTCTTCCGGGGCAGTGGCGGCGGGGAGAACAGCCCTGCGCGAGGCCGCGCGGCGTGAAGACCGCCAGCCCGCGCCCGTGGCCGGTCTGAGCGGCAGGCAGGCGGCCGCCGCCGTGGGACAGGGCCGGCTCATGCACTTCTACGACAGGGCGTTCGCCGAACAGGGGTTGCTCGCGGCCCAGGTGCTCCTCACCCGCGACGATCTGCGGGATCGCACCCGCTTTCTCAACGTGCGCAACACCTTCAGCACGCTGCTTGACTGGGGATCTGTGCCGATAGTGAACGAAAACGACACCGTGTCCGTCAACGAACTCAAATTCAGCGACAACGACAATCTGGCCAGCCTGCTGCTCAATCCGCTGGAGGCCGATCTCTTTGTCAACCTCACGAGCATTGGCGGCGTGCTGGACGCCAACCCGCTGGAGCACCCCGACGCACAGGTCATGCCCTGCGTGGAGGACGTGCGCGCCCTGGATCTCGCAACGCTGTGCGGCGGCAAAACAGCAGTGGGCACAGGGGGAATGCACTCCAAGCTGCTTTCCGCCCGACGCGCCGCACAGATCGGCGTGCCCACCTGCATTCTGCCAGGGCGCGAGCGCGACGTCATTCTGCGCGCCTTTGCCGGTGAAATCGTCGGCACCTGGGTCCGCCCCGAGGAACATGTCATCCCCCGGCGCAAGTTCTGGCTGGCCTATCAGGCGGAACCGCAAGGAACCCTGCAACTTGACGCGGGCGCGGCCGAAGCGCTCCGCCAGAACGGCAAAAGCCTGCTCCCGGGCGGCGTCGCCGGCGTGGAAGGCGAATTCGCGGCCGGCGCGCTGGTGCGCCTCATGTACGGCGACGAGACCGTGGGCGTGGGCCTGAGCAATTACGACGCCCCGGACCTGCGACGGATCATGGGGCTGAAACGGCATGAGGTGGCCGCCCTCCTCGGGGACGCCCATTACCCCGAAGTGGTGCACAGGGACAACATGCTGCTTGACGCGGCCCTGTAGGATCTTTCGCCCTGCCGAGCTTTTGCCCCACTCGCGCCAGAAAGCGTTTCAGTGATGAACGCATCGCCACAAAAGACGATCCGAGCCGATTCGGCAAAGGTCTGTCAGAGAATCTGTCTGGATTGTTGAAATCCTGTATTGCAATTTCAGACTGATCGCGGAAATTCAGGATCACAGAAGTGTCGTTCCGATTGTCCGTATCGGACACTGAAATAACGTCTACGGATGTCATGAAATGTGCCTGCAAAAAGATGCTCCACAATCCACACGGACTCTGGAGCATCTTTTGCAAAGAAAACCCTAGTGTCTAATTGCAAAAGTTTCGCGCATTATTTCTAAGTTGGCATCCCTTG
>CAJUHZ010000083.1 GCA_910585945.1 uncultured Bilophila sp. | reverse complement strand
TCCTATGCCAGGAACACTAACTTTTCAATGGACCTGTTTTGAGGGGAGGGGTCAAATTTGCGCGCCGTTGGGCTTCTTTCCACTGAAGAGAATACTTCCGCTCCCGTCATTGACGCCGAGTTTCTCGCGAAGTATGTTCACCTCACGGCCCCGATTGGCAGGCCCGGTGTTCTGCAACGTTTTTTCGTTGTTTTCCCGGTATAACCAATCGGGGCCGCTCGTTCCTGACTCCCGTCCCAAATTCTGAATATTGCCAGAGTGTTCCCCCATTTCAGAGGGGTTGAACCCGACTTGCGCGCTGTTGGGCTTCTTTCCACTGAAGAGAATACTTCCGCTCCCGTCATTGACGCCAAGTTTCTCGCGAAGTATGTTCATCACATCGCCCCGATTCGCTCGGGTCCGATGTCCGCCCATTCCGTCTGGAAACTCGGCTCGGTTGAGCGAATTGGGGTCGATTATTTCTGTCAGTTCATGATCATAAAAACGATTTCCATTCCCATCTTCCCGCAGTACAAAACCAACAACGTAGTCCTTGCCGTCCAGCCGGATCTTGTTGGCAAAGATATGCGAGGTGAGACCGGCTTTCTTTTCCACCGAATCAAGATGAATGCCTGTTTCCACCAGCTTGGGGATAAAAGGCGCTGAACGGGCCAGAAGCTCGTCAAAGCCATGCGCCAGCGTCTTTTTTATGCCTTTCGGGGTTATCTGGATTTGCCAGCCGGTATCTGCATTGGAGACGATTTCTCCTTGTGAAAAGCGCTTTTTTGCCCATTCCTTAATTGCCTTGCGCAAGTCTTGTTCGTCTGCTCCAATTTCTCCGCCTTCACCAAACCATTGCAAGCTGTCGGCCTCCAGGGTGGGCATATCGGCAAAACGCCGCGAGAGCGAGGCATCCGTGCTGGACGCCCGGCCCAAAGACTGACTCCCACCAGGGCGGTCCCACATTTCAGGAATCAAGAAACGGTCAGCCGAAGAAGCGACATCCTCCCGCCAACTCCGAAATTGCGGACCGTACTTGCGATAAAAATCTTCCACCTTCAGGCCGGTATCGTATTCCCTGGCCCGCGCTCTGGCGTCGAAAAGGGCTGCCGAAGCCAGAGCGTTGCGCTGTACCTGTTCGGCATCCACTTCCGGGTTCGCCGCAAGAAAGGCTTTTTCCATTCGGCCAGCCAAATCCAGCCGCAGGGCTTCGGAAACATCCGTCTTCTCCGCTATCTCCCAGGGCTGACGGATGCCGCGCCTGGTTCGAAAAAAATCTCCAACCCCTCCAGCCAGGGGCTGCATCCCCGCGCCCATGACGGCTCCAAAACCGATATTAAGCAAGGAATCCGCCATGCCGTAATCAGCCTGAATCGCCTTTTGACCGGCATAGACGAAAGGCTCCGTCAGAACAGCGCCTGCAACGCCTCCCGCAAGCCCGATTTTTGCTCGCGTCGCAGCACGTCCGGCGCTTCCCGCCGGCTGCCTCAACAGGGAAAGCGCCCGGGCTTCGCCTACTGCCGGAACAAAAGCGGAAGCAAGGTTGATTGGATCCAGCGCGGAAGCGCCAAATCCCGCGACCAGCGAAAACGGCATGTGAGAAGCTGGCGCGCGTGACGCCACAAACCTATGTGACAATTCAGCCTGCTTCTGCGGAATGAGAATGTCCAGGACTTCCGATGTATACCCTTCCCTTGCTTCGAGAACCCCGTTAAGCCCGGCCTCCCTGATCCGACGCGTCTGTTCCTCCAGGGAAAGTTTCCGGGGTTCGGGGAGAGCGTTCAGGTCGGCAAAGGACGCAAGCCCGCCGTTTTCTGCCTCATCAATCAGGTCGAGCACAGCATCCTTGTTCAGGCCCCGTTCTGCCAGCATGACCTCATGAAGCCTCAGCAGGGATGTGGTAGGGTTGCTCGCCAACGCCGCTTCCCAGGAAGCCTGCACGGACTCACGCAGACTGGGCGTGTAGCTGTCCCATGAAGGTGCTTCTTTGCCTGTATCCACCTTGGCATACAATGTCATAGTCCTGCTCCAGGCACTTCAAGTTGCCACAGATCAAGCCGCGCCCGCTCTTCCGCGCCCGTGTGGACCAGTTCATCCCAAGTCCTCCGGATCACGTCACCGTCCGCACCCCGCACCGCACGACCGGCTATGAACAAAATCAGGCCGGATTCCTCGCTGTCCGTCACCCAGTAACCTTCCCTCCCAACCCACTTGGCATAGCGCCTGGCGATGTCTTGACGCTCCATTCCTCCTGAAGGGGGCGGGAGCAGATTTGACGGCTCCGCAACAATGTTCTGAATTTCGGCTACCGCGCCAATTTCAACGGTTCCAGCGTCAAAACCTGCCGGGACGCGAAATGCGCGTCCCCGCGGGCCGGCCAAAGAATAACGAGAAAGAACAACCTCGTTTGCGGCCTTGCCGACGGCTTCATCAGCTTCATAACCACGCATCATGTATTGCAAGGCAAGAGCGTTTACGCTTCGATTGAGCGCATACGGCATATTGCTGTCGCCGCCGGCCAGAAAAGTGCTGTTAAAAATCCTCATAACGTTATAGATCGTCTCTTCAAATTCTCTTTTTTGCTCGCCTCGAAGCGCCAGAACAGTTTCTGTTTTGTGATGAAAATCCTTGTCCCGTACAGCTTCCAGAAGCAACCTACCCGCCCGCGCGTTCATGCCTGCGGCCACAATGCCCATTGTGGCAGACAGATTTCCATTTTGAGCCAATTGCTTGTTCAAGGCGGGCCAGTGCGCCCCCATAACGTTTTTGAGGCGTGTGAGCGCGGCTACAGGATCCGGATCGTCCTCAATAGATGCGGCCAGTTTCGCGGCATCCTCCTTCGGCAGAAATCCTGTTTCATCCATGCCGCGGATCTCGCCGGCCGCTTGCAGGGCAGATGCGTAACGGGCTACTGTTTGCGGCGTCATTTGCCGCAGCATGGCGGTACGGGCCTCGGCCACGACCGGTTCCGCCAGAACAAGATACTCCGCTGAATCTTCTTTCCGCATGACACGGTCTTTTGCCACAGCTTCAGCAAGGATACTGTACGCGCACGACCTTCCGTCCTGATCAGCTTCAGAGTCCTCCGCCTGTTGCTGCAAAAAAGCATTTTGTTGTTCAGGGGCCATGGCGCGCAAAGCGAGCACATGTTCGCCATAGCCCCGCAGATCTTCCATACGCTTCCAGACATTCGCCGCATCACTGCCGCACATGCTCTCGATTTCCGCGCGCGATGGCGCGTCTGGCGCGTCCCGGCCCTCCTTCCATGCCTCTTCGGCATGTTGCAGGCGTTCCGCCACACCAACACGGACTTCTGCCTGCTGTTGTCGCGCCCTGGCCTCAACCTCCCTGATCTTCCTCTCGTAGCCGGCGGCGCGCTCTCCCAGAAAGTCCCGGTGGAGCTCGAGCGCGCCCCGTGCGTCCTTCAGGTTGTCTTGCGCGAGAAAACCGTTGATGATCGCTCCCGCCGCCTCGCGATCCAGCCCGTCAACGACGCTTTGAGCGTCCTCTTTCGGAAAAAGCGCGACATGTCGCAGCTTGAGGTTGTTTATCC
>CAJUHZ010000082.1 GCA_910585945.1 uncultured Bilophila sp. | reverse complement strand
ATCATTCGCCAAAAAAGGTGGTTTCTGGCCCTTCACGGCGCGTTTCGCGCCGCGCCAGACTGTCGTCTGGCGTTGGAAGTCATTTCATGCGAATTATGAAATGACTTCTACCATCCCCACGCCGCGCGCAACGGCGCGAATCCCACGCCCAGGATCAGGGCCAGCCCGTTGCACAGGTACAGCTTGCGGACAAGGTGGCCGTGCGCGTCAAGCGAAAGCCAGTCGCCGTTTGCCAGAGCGCCGCGCGTGAGCCGCACGGCTCTCCGGTGCAGGGGAATGGTGAGCAGGCCAAGGGCAACAGGCCAGTCCGCCAGACCGCACGCCCACAGATTGAGCAGCAAGACCCAGACGGCAGGCCACCACAGCCGGAAGAGCAGGACCGCCCCCTCCTTGCCGAGCCTGCTGGCAAGGGTCTGCTTGCCGGCGGCGGGATCGGTCTCGATCTCGGGCAGGCTCTGATAGTACATCACGCCGGCCACCATCAGCCCCACCGGCAGGGAAAGCGCCAGACTCGCCGGGAAAAAGCGCCCGGTCAAAACCGTTGCCGTTCCCGCGACCATGATGAAGCCCATGTTCAGGCAGACGAACACCTCTCCAAGCCCTCTGTGCCCGTACCTGATCGGAGGCGCGACATAGAACACGGCGGACGCCGCCGCGAACAACACCAGCCCCCACAGCCACGGCAGGCCGCTTGTCCCGACAAGCCAGGCCCCCACCGCAAACGTCGCCAGCAACAGCGCGATCAACGCTCCGGACAACTGCCTCGGACTGATCAGTCCGGACTGGATCACCCGCGAGCCGCCGATATTGTCTCCGGCATCCACGCCCTGAACATGATCAAAAAGATCGTTGGCGAAATTGGCGATGGTCAGGCCGAGAAAACAGCCCGCAAGCGTCAGGGCAAAGCGCCCCCACGCCGGCTCCGCTCCCGCCCGGATTGTGAAGACCAGGGCCAGCGTCACCGGAATGGCCGCGGTGATGAAAAACGGCGGGCGGCAGGCCCGCCACCAGGCGGCCGCCGTTTCCCCCGGCGTCAGACGGGGCGCGTCCGGAGCTTTTGGCTCCAGCGCGGCGCGAACAAGGCTTGGCATGATCGTGCTCCGATTTCACAGATGTTTTCTGGAAGTCATTTCATGATTCGCATGAAATGGCTTCCAACGCCGGACGAGAGTCCGGCGCGACGCGAAAAGCGCCGTGAATGAACCCCAAAATCACATTCTTCGGGCGAATGCTCCGCATGATTCGGCCCGGACCGAATGATGAAATGAGTTTGCGCAACCCTGTTCAAGCATTCCCTGAACAGGCCCGCTTGTCAAAGCATGAGGGCTGTCGGGAGCGGGTTGGCTTTGAGCAGGGCTTTTCATGGTGGACGCCTGCCCGGCTCGCCCTGTTCATGCCGTTTTTTGTATGCCTTGCCGGGCAAAGTAAAAATTTTTTGACAAAAACCCTTGCCATTGGTCCGAAGCTGTGCGAGAAGAATCGGGCGGGAGGAATGGTTCTGCCGCGAACAAACTGTTTACTGTGCAAGGAAGGAATGAAATGAAACGCATTGTGACTCTGCTTCTGGCTGCCGGCCTTGTGCTCGGCGCCGCCGGCGCGGGCAACGCTGCTGATGTGAAAGTCAAGGGCATGTGGGACTTCGCTGTGGGTTGGGCCGATAGCTCCTTCAATGCGGGAGATAACGGCGACAACTTCGTCGCCCGTCAGCGTCTGCGCACCCAGGTGGATTTCATCGCGTCCGAAACCCTGAAGGGCGTGGTCTTCTTTGAAATCGGCGATCAGAACTGGGGTCGTGCCAATCAGGGCGCGTCTCTTGGCACCGACGGTACCGTGATCGAAGTGCGCTACTCCTATGTGGACTGGGTTGTGCCGAACACCGAACTCAAGGTTCGCATGGGCTTGCAGCCCATCGCCTTCCCCGGTTATGTGGCCGACTCCAGCGTGCTGAACCACGACGGCGCGGGCATCACCCTGAACTACGCCTTCAACGAAAACGTCGCCGCCACCTTCTTCTGGGCCCGCCTGGAAAACGACAACGATCTTAGCAAGGACGAAATCGAGAATAATAAGATCGTTAAGAAAACGCCTGGCGACAACTTCCGTCACGACGCGTTTGACCTGTTCGGCCTGACCCTGCCCATGACCTTTGACGGCGTGAAAGTGACCCCCTGGGGCGCGTACGCCAGCATCGGCCGCAACGCTCTGGACGGTGACCGTAACACGAATCATTGGGGCGGTGCCGCCGGCGACCAGATCGGCAAGCTGCGTCAAGGCATGCTGCCCATGGGCGTTACCTCCTTCAGCGGTTCCGATGATTCCCGCGGCGACGCCTGGTGGCTGGGCCTGACCGGCGACATCACCGTGTGGAACCCCTTCCGCCTCGCCTTTGATTTCAACTACGGCTCCGTGGACATGGGCGAAGGCATCATCAGGGGAAAACATGGCGATCTGGAACGCAAGGGCTGGCTGGCCTCCCTGCTCGCCGAATACAAGCTTGACTCCGTGACCCCCGGCCTGATCTTCTGGTACGCCTCCGGCGATGACGACGATCCGTATGACGGTTCCGAACGTCTGCCCTCCATGCGTCCGGCCTGGAAGCCCACCAGCTACGGCTTTGACGGCTACTACGCCATTGATCCGGGCGAAATGTTCGGCACCAGCGCGGCCGGCACCTGGGGTATCGTGGCCCAGTTGAAGGACATCACCTTCACTGAAGACCTCAGCCACATCTTCCGCGTGGGCTACTACCGCGGCACCAACGATGAAGCCATGGTGAAAAAGGGCTTCGTGACCACGCCTTGGGGCAATACGGGCGCTCCGTTCTACCTGACGGAAGAAGACGCCGCCTGGGAAGTGAACTTCGACACGACCTACAAGATCTACGAAGACCTCACCCTCAATGTCGCCCTTGGCTACATCTACCTCGATCTCGACAACAGCGTCTGGAATGTGGACGAAAACAAGAACAACTTCAAAGCCATGGTGAACATGCGCTACGCGTTCTAAATGGCACCCCGCGGGCGGGAACTTCCCGCCCGCTGTTGGGAATGGGCCGTCCGGATGTTTCGACATGCGGACGGCCTTTGTATTGGCGAAAAAACGCGCGTTTTCCTCTCACTCCGTACGGGCATCCGCACACGCCGCCAGGCGTTTCTGACCACAAAACAATCCCCGCATACGTTGCAGGAATTGTTTTGCAGGATCATCCGCGAAAACCATGATTTTCACCCACGGAGGCTGTGCCGCCGCAAAACTCTTGCTGGGTTTGTGGCGGCTGCTTGCAAAGGGAAGGTCCAAGCCCTCGCTACGCCGCCTGCCGCAAAGCCGTCTTGCGTCCGGCGGCATTGCAGGGCCGACATTGACTGCATGTTCAACGCAGCCTTGCCCAATGTTTGCCCTTGTCGGCCGAAAAAAACGGCTTTTCGCGGCCGGCGTTTTCATGAGGGCCGCCCCTGGAAACGCTATTGTTTCTGTTTGCCGCCCTGCTCCAGAATCTCAAGGAATGCCTGGAACGATTCGACACGACAGGCTGACTGGCTCAAATCCAGAAGCGTCTGGCGATCGGATATTTCCGCAATGGAAGCACTCACTGCTTCCGGCAGTGTCCCAAAACGTGCCGTCAAGAAACTCAGCAGAGCAAGTCCGATGCCCCGGGCTTCTCCCCGAGCTTCTCCCCGGGCTTCTCCCCGGGCTTCTCCCCGGGCTTCTCCGATGGAAATCCCCTTGG
>CAJUHZ010000081.1 GCA_910585945.1 uncultured Bilophila sp. | reverse complement strand
GGAGACGCTCAACCCGGTGCAGGTTTGCGGCGACGAAATCGCCGTGAGCGCAGGAGAACCACCATGCGCGACGCTCTCTCTCTCTCTCTCTCTCTCTCTCTCTCTCTCGGCTTGATGCCGTGAGCCTTCATGCGCTCCTGCTGACACATTTTGCTGACCTGAAGGAGGGCGCGTGATGGCGATCTCGATCCATACCAATCTCATGGCCGGGAACGCGGCCCGCACGCTGGGATCGCACTACAACCGGCTTTCAAAGTCCGTGCAGCGCTTGTCTTCCGGTCTGCGGATCAATTCCGCGGCTGACGATGCGGCCGGTCTGGCGATCCGCGAACTGATGCGCGCGGACGTGTCCACCCTCAACCAGGGCATCCGCAACGCCAACGACGCGATTTCCATGATCCAGACCGCTGACGGCGCGCTGGCGGTCATCGACGAAAAACTGATCCGCATGAAGGAGCTTGCCGAACAGGCCGCGACTGGAACGTACAATTCCACCCAACGCCTGATGATCGATTCCGAATTTCAGGCAATGGGCGCGGAGATCGACAGAATCGCCCGAGCAACGGATTTCAACGGCATCCATCTTCTGGACGGCTCGCTGGCCGGAGACCATGACGGAAGCGGCCTGAACGCCGTCGGAGCCATGAAGATACATTTCGGCACGGGGAATGCGAGCGCCGAAGATTATTACTATGTGGAGATGGGGGATTGCACGACAACCGGGCTTGGTTTGCGTGAAAGACTGCCTTTTCCCAAGGCCACAGGCGCAGCCAGTTGGATAAACGAGGCGAAAATTGATTACGTGGGACGGCATGTGATTTTGGATATTACAGACGGGATTGCCGGAGAAGGCAGGGCTGCCTTCATGGAAGGGATTGATTTCTATCAGCTGCCGGTTGGCCTGAAAAACATTGAGGTTACTTCCAATGCCAGCAGACCTGCTCCTTTTCACAAGCCTCATGTCTGTCTTTTTAGCCGAGATGGATTACAGCATACCGGTCCACCTTTGGGCACGACGTGGTTCCCGCAAGTAAAAACTGATGGAACTACCAAGGGGATCTCTACCAGAGCATGGTGGAATGGTATTTCTGAAGATGAATTGATGAAAAAAGGTATAAATGACGGAGTATTTGATGCTAATGCCTCCTACTTGGGAGTAAGCAATTATAAGCCAGGAGAAGGCACAACTGTATTTTGCCCGGGAGCGAATATACGTTTAACCTATGTCACGAATCAAACGGAAATAGGGTCAACATGGGGAAACAGAAAACCGCCAGAGACATCTCCAGATGAAGTTTTGCAGATCGACAAGATTTCTTCCGACCTTGTTTTTTTTATTGGTGGTCATGACAATCCCAGCGGCGGGTGCAACAGATACAAGCTGAGAATTGAGGCGGATGTAGATGAGAAGTTTCTGAACTGGCTCAAGGGGATGGAAGGGGATGAGGTGGTTTTGGGCGACATGCTCTCCATCGAAACCCAAGAAAAAGCTCAAAAAGCTCTGGAGACCGTAGACGACGCCATCGTCAAGAAAGACACTATCCGCGCCCATCTTGGCGCGCTCCAGAACCGTCTCGAAAACACGGTGACCAATCTCTCCATTCAGGCCGAAAACCTGCAAGCCTCGGAATCGCGTATTTCCGACACGGACGTCGCCACGGAAATGACCGCCTTCGTCCGCAACCAGATCCTCACGCAGTCGGCCGTCTCCATGCTCTCGCAGGCGAACAGCCTGCCGCAGATGCTGACGACGTTGTTGCGGTAATAGTGTATTGGGTCTGTTTGCCCTGAAAGCTTCTGCCGACGCTGATGGGTGTTGCCGTCGCGATTGTGTGTGCCGGGGGCGTTTGGAGTTTCGCCAGGGCGTGTTCACACTACGAGAAATGTTGTTCTCCGCCAGGGGAAAAAGGCTTTTTGTGAAGGGAACGTACTCTTATGGTACTTGGCCGGAATAAAAAGCCTTTTTGACGCAGGCAGAGGACAAAAGCCGGAGTGTACGCCCTGACGGCTGAAGTTTCCCCCGGCTCAGTTACGGTCAGCCCCGTGCCCCGGCCAGGCGCGTCGTATGCGCCGCTGAGCGACGCGCGAGCGGAATGTGCTTCCGCGTGCATCAGTGCGAGACAGAATGGGGAAAAGCAGGCTTGGGCGAGAAGTCCCCAATAGTCGAAGGTCAGTCCTCATGACAACGCCGTCCGCGAAAGCCGTTTTTCCGGCCGGCAAGGCAAACAGTGGACGAGGCTGGATTAGATATGCCGCAAGGTCAATGTCGGCCCTGCAACGCCGCCGGACGCAAAAACGGCCTTGAAGCAAATGGGTAATAAGTTGCCTCTGCAAAGCTCAAGGCCGGAATCTGTTGGAAAGACAGATTCCGGCCTTTTCTTGCGTGAATTTTTCTGGCGGAGCGGAAGGGACTCGAACCCTCGGCCTCCGGCGTGACAGGCCGGCGTTATAACCGTCTTAACTACCGCTCCGCGTAAAGCCGGCCCGCAAGGAACCGACTTGGCATGATTTGGCGGAACGCCTTGTTGCGTCTGCCAAAACATGCCTAAAAATAAGGATGCCCTCGGCAGGGAAGGCATCCGGGAAAGCAAGTGGCGGAGCGGAAGGGACTCGAACCCTCGGCCTCCGGCGTGACAGGCCGGCGTTATAACCGTCTTAACTACCGCTCCGTGCATGGTGGGCAGTACAGGACTTGAACCTGTGGCCCCCGCCGTGTGAAGGCGATGCTCTACCAACTGAGCTAACTGCCCATGCAGGGGAACTTCTACATGTTGCCGCACGGACTGTCAACAGGAAATCACGCTCCCTGCAAAAAAATGTTCCGCGTGTCGCATCGCGCACGGCTGGCGCGGGACGGAGGCAGTGATCAGTTTGAACTCCTGGGGACTTCTTGCCCCCAAACCCGCCCCAACCCCACTCTCGGACCCGCTCTGTCGCGCCCGGATGCGCCCGGATGCAGCCGGCTGCAAACAGGAGCACGTTCCACCTGGACATCGCTGTCAGCGCCGTACGCGGCGCGCCTGCCGGCGGGCACAGGAATTTTCCCCGGCGTGGAGCAGCGCCCCACAGGGCCGCCTCCCATTTTCAAGCCGAGCCGCTATCGGATCGGGGAGACATTCACTCCTGTGATGATTTCAGGAACTTTTTCCCTTGTATTTCAGAATGATAAAAAAGATCTTTCATTGAAATGGCGAATGCCCCGGATCGGGCGGCGGCTTGCTTCCCTTGCTTTCCAATGGCATAGTTCCCCGCTACGGATGCTCCGGCCGCGACAGCGCTCCGGCGTCCGCTCCCACGCATTCTGCAAACGAGGTTTCCCATGCCCGCAAATGACAGCATGGCCCGGCTGGCGCGCCTGGCCCGTCTTGCCCCTTCCGAGGAAGAACTGGCCCGCTTCAGCACGCAATGTGATGATATCATCAATTATATGAATATATTGTCCGAGGTGAACACCACCGGGGCAGAGCCGGTGTACAGCCCTCTGCATCAGGTGATTTCCCGTCCGGACGAGGCCGAGGCCAAAGACCTGCACGGCGCTGTGCTTGGCAACGCTCCGGAAAGCGACGGGACGTTTTTTATCGTCCCGCGCATTGTGTAAAAGCCATTTCATGCATGGTTCTTGTCGTCAGGCGAGCAGCGCGGCGGCAAGGCCGGGAACGCCCGCCGAAAAACACGTTTTTCGGTGAAGCGCTTCCCGTAAATTCCCCGAAGGGGATGGATGAAATGCGTTGCAGAGCTTGGAAGTCATTTCATGATTCGCATGAAATGGCTTCCAACGCCGGACGAGAGTCT
>CAJUHZ010000080.1 GCA_910585945.1 uncultured Bilophila sp. | reverse complement strand
TATGGCAATTTCTATTATCTTTTTAAGATCAATTGTGAGATAGCTTCTAGTGTCTGGAACTCATTTCATAATTCAGTTTGGGCTGAATTATGCAGATCATTCTCCAAAAAACGTTGTTTTTGGCTCATTGCACGGCGCTTTTCGCGCCGCGCCAGACTTTCGTCTGGCGGTAGAAGTCATTTCATGCGAATCATGAAATGACTTCTAATTGCAAAAATTCTTCGCATAATCATGCAAGGAATTTTTGCAGGATCGTTCGCAAAAAACGTGGTTTTTCGCGAATGGACCCGGCTGCGCCGCCGCAAAATCCCTACGGATTTTGTAGTGTCCACTTTTGCAAGTAGACACTTGCCTGAACAAGTGTTCCCTGCAACGCGCTTTGACGCATTCTCAATTGAACATCCCGCAAAGTCAAATCGGTCTTGCAACGCCGCCGCGCCTTTCGGAGCAACTCTCATTGTTTGCCCAGGCGGTCAAACCTGTATTGAAAGATACGGCCGCATCCTGTCCTGAAGCGTCGCCGGAGGGACAGGTTCCGCGTTGCAGCGGACAGGAAGATCGCGGGGAACAGGGGAATGGCTCAACTCAGTTGATGCCCATGGCCTTGCCGATCTTTCGCGCGGCGCGTTTGACCTTCTCAAGGGGTTTGCCTTCGGAAAGGGCTTCAAACTCAAGCAAGAGCCGCTCCTGTTCCGAAGACAGGCCGGTGGGCGTCACAACCACGATCCGCACGAGCAGATCCCCCCGGCGTTTTTGCCCGAGGTAGGGCAGTCCCTTGCCGGGCAGGCTGAAAACCTTCCCGCTCTGCGTGCCCTTGGGGATTTTGAGTTCCAGTTCGCCGTCAAGCCCCGGCACGCTCAGCGTGCAGCCGAGCGCGGCCTTGGCAAAGGAAATCTCGCGCGTCAGCACGAGATCCTGCCCCTGGCGCTGGAAGGTCTTGTCTTCCTCCACCTCGATGAAAACGTAGAGGTCGCCGTGCGGGCCGCCGTGAACGCCCGGCTCGCCTTCACCACGCACGCGGAGACGAGTGCCGCTGTCCACGCCCGCAGGCACGCGCACCGAAAGTTCGCGTGTGGTCTGTACCGTGCCCGATCCCTTGCAGCGCGGGCAGGGATTGGGAATGGTGGAACCCTCCCCGCGGCAGGTCGGGCAGGGAACCACAAACTGGAAAAAGCCCTGCGAGTTGCGCACCTGCCCCGCTCCGCCGCACCGGCGGCAGGTTTCGCGCTCGGAACCGGGCGCGGCCCCCTGCCCCTTGCAGTCGTCGCAGGTTTCGCGCCGGGGAATGGACAGGGTGATATCCGCGCCACGGGCGGCCTGCTCGAACGTGACCGTCAGATTGTAGCGCAGATCCGCTCCGGCGGCGGCTCGCGGCCCGCCCCGGCGGCCTCCCATGCTGAAGCCGAAAATGTCGCCAAAAATATCACCGAAATGGGCGAAGATATCGTCAGCCGAGGCAAAGCCCGCCCCGCCGTTGCCGAGGCCCGCGTGGCCGTAGGCGTCATAGCGGGCGCGCTTCTCGGGATCGCGCAGGACTTCATAGGCTTCGGCCGCTTCCTTGAAACGCTGCTCCGCCTCCGGATTGTCCGGATTGCGATCCGGATGGTGTTCCAGCGCCTTTTTCCTGTAGGCCCGCTTGATTTCTTCATCCGAGGCCGTGCGGGAAACGCCGAGCACTTCGTAATAGTCGCGTTGAACCATGAAGGCTGACCCTAATCATCCGCATCGGGTTGAACGTCTGTTGCGGGCTGGGTGTAGTGGCTCATGTCTTCCGGCAAAACCTTGCCGGCCGCAATCTCACGCAGGGCCGTCACCGCCTCCTTGTTGCGCGAAGCGATCAACGGCTCGTACCCCTCGCGGAACTGGCGCACCCGCTTGATGGCCATTTGCACAAGCAGAAAGCGGTTTTCAACCCGCTGCTGACAATCTTCGACAGTGATGCGTGCCATTGTGATCTCCGTGAGGCGGTTCGCCGCCATAAAAAATAATTCGTCCCGCCGCGCTGTCCAGTATCAGAATCACGAAAAATTCGCGCGGAACCATGCGGGAGCGTTTGCAGGATCGTGCGCTCCCGGCGCGATCCCGCCGCCCGGCCTCAAGCGCCCCGTCCAGCCTGTCCCGTTCGGACTGCCCGGTGGGGTCTCCGGCAACAAAGCGCAAAAGATTATGCCGGACTGCACGCCCTGTCAAGGTATGCGAACGGGGAGCGCGAGCCGGTTTGACGCCTGGCCGCTCGCCCCAGGCCCCGGCAGAGGATTCCCCCGCTCCTTCACTGCTCGGCTGACGCTTTGCGCCAGACCGGCAAACGCGGGGCCGGGGGCATGACGCCCCCGGCAGGGCAAACAGATCCCCGGGGTTGCCCGGGTCAGGCCCCCTCCCCCGCCTGCCGCAAAGCCGTGTGTGCGGCCGGCGTTTCGCGGGCGGGGTTTTGATGAGGACTGCCTAAAACTCGACGCTCTTGTGCGTCGCCAGATACTCGTTGACCAGGCGGCAGATCACCGGGCTGAGCAGCAACACCCCGATCAGGTTGGGAATGGCCATCAGCGCGTTGAAAATATCCGCGAGAATCCACACAATGTCCAGCTTGCCCAGGCACCCCAGGGGCACGGCCAGGCAGAAAATGATCCGGAAGGGCTTTTGCGCCTTGTCGCCAAAGAGATAGATGATGCAGCGCTCGCCGTAGACAACCCAGCCAAGGCAGGTGGTGAGAGCGAAAAAGGTGAGGCAGACCGCCACAATCCCCGCGCCAAAACCGGGCAGGGACGTTTCAAAGGCTCTGGCGGTGAGAGCGGCCCCGTTCAGGCCGGTTGTCCAGGAATCCGTCACCATCACCACAAAGGCCGTCATGCTGCACACGATGATGGTGTCGATGAAGACATCCAGCATCCCGATGAAGCCCTGCTGCACGGGCGAGGACGTCACGGCCGCGGCATGGGCGATGGGCGCGCTCCCGAGGCCGGCCTCGTTGGAAAAGACGCCGCGGGCCATGCCCATGCGAATGGCCATCATGACCGACGCGCCGATAAAGCCGCCCTGCGCCGCTGTGGGAGTGAAGGCGTCGGCCACCACAAAGGCGAACACGCGTGGCACTTCCGAAATGTTCAGCACAATGATGATCAGGGAGATCACAATATAAATGAAGGCCATGAGCGGCACGATACGCCCGGCCACCTCCCCGATGCGGCGCACGCCGCCGATGACCACCGCGCCGATGATGAAAAAGAGCGCCACGCCCGTCAGCCATGTGGGAACGGAAAACGTGCTTTCAAGCGCGCCCGCGATGGAGTTGTTCTGAACCAGGTTGCCGATGCCGAAGGAGGCGAACACCCCGAACACGGCGAAACAGGCGCCAAGCCACGCCCATTTCTTGCCCAGACCGTTCTTGATGAAATACATGGCCCCCCCGACATAGTTGCCGGCGGGAGTGACCTCGCGGTAATGCACGGCGAGAACAATCTCCGCAAACTTGGTGGCCATGCCCGCAAGAGCAGTCACCCACATCCAGAACAGCGCGCCCGGCCCGCCGAAATAGATGGCCGTGGCCACGCCCACAATGTTCCCGGTGCCGATGGTGGCCGCCAGAGCCGTCATCAGGGCATTGAAGGGAGAAAGCTCGCCCGAGGCGTCCCCCATGTGCTTGCGGCCTTTCCACAGATACGCGAAGCCCTGCGGAATCTTTCTGAACGTCAGAAAGCGCAGCTTGAACGTCAGAAACACCCCGGTCCCAACCAGGAGAACCAGCATGGCCGGCCCCCAAAGCACATCGCTTACGACCTGCAGAAGGTCAATCAATCCCTGCATTGTCCCAACCCCTGAATAAATGGTGCTGACTCCCTTCCCTGCCGGAAAACCGTCCGGCATATCCTCGAAACCACCGGTCCACCATATGTATAATGCGGGGTGAATGACAATCTTTTCCCAAATTGTGAAATAATTCTCTTGACGATGCGATACTCCCGGCCCGGCATTGCCGGCGCGTCGCAACGCGCCAGCCGGCTTTCGGAATGCGGGGGAATCATTCCCCCGCCGAGTGACCCCTCCCCTCAAAACAGGTCCATTGAAAAGTTAGTGTTCCTGGCATAGG
>CAJUHZ010000079.1 GCA_910585945.1 uncultured Bilophila sp. | reverse complement strand
CCGTTTTGGAAGCACCATATATTCATATCCTTATTTTTGCAATTAGGCACTAGTGTCTACTTGCAAAAGTAGAAACTACAAAACCCGTAAGGGTTTTGCGGTAGCGTGGCCGGGTTCATTCGCGAAAAACCACGTTTTTTCGCGAACGATCCTGCAAAAATTCTTCGCAGAATTTTTGCAATCAGACACTGGATATTTACACTTCCTCGAAGCGATCCCGGATTTTTTGGAGAAAGACTTCAGCGGCAGGAGAAAAAACCTGATATTTTTTCCAGACGATGTTCAGTCCTGTTTCCAGTCTGGGTTCCAGCAACCGGAAGCAAAGGGGGCTGGCTTCCGAGGCGTCAGCCAGTCCGCTGATGGCGACGACATGCCCTATCCCGTTTTCCGCCAATATGGCGGCGTTGTAGACAAGATTGAAGGTGGCCGCCACATTCAGTTTTTCAAAATCATCGCTGAACCATTCGATAAATTCATTTCTGGCTGAAGTGCGACGTATGGCTTGCCGCGAAAGAAGGAGCGGTTCTTCAAGCAAATCCTGCCGGGTGATCGCCGGGAGGGCGGCCAAGGGGCTGTCCTTGCGGGTGAGCACTCCCCACACGTCTTTTTCGGGCAGATTGACGTAATCATATTTTGAAAGATCGGCGGGCTGAATCAGCACGCCGAAATCCAGCAGGCCCTTGTCCAGCCGTTCCGCCACGTCTTCCTGGTTGCCGCTGTGCAGGTGAATGTGAATATCCGGGTATTCATTCCGAATTTCAAAGATAATTTCAGCAACATGGCGCATTATGCGTGTTTCTCCGGCGCCAATGTGGATATCGCCGCCGATGTGTTCGTCCCTGACAGCAAATTCCGCTTCCGTCTTTTCAATCATGTCCACCACTTCTTCTGCGCGCTTGCGCAGGCGCATTCCATCGGGCGTCAACGAAACGCTGTGGCTGTGCCGGACAAACAGTTTGGTTCCCAACTCTTCTTCAAGATCCTTGAGCTGGCGGGAAAGCGTTGGCTGCGTCACATGCAGAAAATTCGCCGCTCCCGTCACGCTTCCCTCTCTGGCGACTGCCAGAAAATACCGTAATACCCGTAATTCCATGGCGAAATGCCTCCAACTCATTTCATACTTCGCCGCTCCGGGCGATCAGCGTGATTTTCGGCTCGTTTGCGGCGCCCCTGCCGCTACGGCGTGTGGCATAGTGGCTCAGTTTGAACTTTTGGGGGCTTCTCGCCCCCAAGCCTCTCGGCAGGGGAAATTCCCCAGCACTCCCAATGGACGGCGGGCGCTTTGCGACAGGCCGGCATCCGGGGAGCCTGAGACATCACGGGGCATTATGCCCCGGCTATCTGGTTCAGTTGGGCATTTTCATGATTCTCAAATTGCCCACAGAGAACAGATGGGGGAACATCGGTATTTTGGGGCTTGCAAGACGAGGACATGCGCCGGCCATGCGAGCTGGATAAGGAGAAAACTTTGTTCAGATAATATTGAAAAGATTTGGATTTTACCGGTTGTTATGACAACCGGTTTTTGAAATCGTTGTATCCGAATTGCTTCACCAGGCGGATTTCATCCGTATCCGGATTGTAGCGGGCGATGGACGGAAGGCGAAGGCCATTGAATGTTGTGGTTTTGACCATGCTGTAAATGGCCATATCAAGGAAGGCCAGTCTGTCGCCAGGAACGAGCGGCCGCGCGAATGTGTATTCGCCGATTGCGTCTCCGGCAAGGCAGGACTTTCCGGCCAGACGACAAGTCCATGTTGCGCCAGAGGCATTCGATCCGGAGGCTTCAGGTCCGGAGGCGTTTTCCAGTCCTGCGGGGCCGATGACAGCCGGGCGGTAGGGCATTTCCAGAACGTCCGGCATGTGCGCCGCGGCTGAGGTGTCGAGAATCGCCACGGGCATGTCCGCGTTCACCACGTCGAGCACAGTGCTGATCAAAATGCCCGCATTCAGGGCCACAGCTTCTCCGGGTTCAAGATAGACCTGCACGCCGTAACGGTCGCGCACGCGCGCAATGCATGTGCAGAGCAGATCCAGATCATAGTCTTCCCGTGTGATGTGGTGCCCTCCGCCGAAGTTCACCCAGCGCATTCCTGTGAGAAAACGCCCGAATTTTTCCTCGAACACGTCCAGAGTTCTGGACAGGGCATCGGCCCCCTGTTCGCACAGGGTGTGGAAATGCAGGCCGCTTACGCCCTCCAGGGCCTCTTCCAGACGGCCTTGCCTTTCTTCTTCCTCAAAGGCGGAAAGTCGGATGCCCAGACGGGATTCGGGAGAGCAGGGATCATAGATGGGAACCGCGCCCTCGGAATGTTCCGGATTGACGCGCAACCCGCAGGCGATGGTCGCTCCGCGCGGGCTTGTCCGCACTGTTTCGCGGAAACGCCGCCATTGGGCGAAAGAGTTGAAGACCAGATGATCCACATCCCGCACGAGGGCCAGCATATCGTTTTCGCTGTAACCGGCGGCAAAGGCGTGCACCTCCCCGCCAAACATCTCCCGCGCCAGCCGCGCCTCGTCCGGCGAGCTGGCGCAGCAGCCGTGCAACGGTCCTTGACCGCCTTCCAGCGCGCGCGACAGCAGGGGGAAGACGTCCCACATGGCGAACCCCTTGAGCGCCAGCAGGATTTTGGCCCCGGTCCGGTGCTGCACGCTGTCGAGAATGGCGGCGTTCCTGCGCAGTTTCCCCTCGTCCACAACAAAAGAAGGCGAGGGGAAACGGGAGAGAAAAGCCGGAGGATCCGCCAGAAGGCGATCAAGAAGCAACGTGCCCATATGCTCAGCGAACCACCCAGGGCAGACCGCGCCGGTTGAGTTCGGCCATGAACGGATCGGGATCCAGTTCTTCCATATTGCAGACGCCGGGTTTCATCCACACGCCCGTGACCATGAGCAACGCGCCGATCATGGCCGGTACGCCCGTAGTGTAGGAAATGGCCTGGCTTCCCACTTCGGCGAAGCAGGCCTCATGGTCGCAGATGTTGTACACATAGACGCTCTTGTCCTGACCGTCCTTGACCCCCTGCATGAGGCAACCGATGCAGGTTTTGCCCTTGGTCAGGGGGCCGAGGGAAGCGGGATCGGGCAACAGCGCCTTCAGGAACTGGATGGGGATGATTTCCTGCCCGTTGTAGTTCACGGGATCGATGCGAATCATGCCCACGTTGCCGAGCACCTTGAGATGATTCAGATAATTGTCGGAAAAAGTCATCCAGAAGCGCGCGCGGCGGATGCCCTTCAGGTTGCGGACAAGCGACTCCAGCTCCTCATGGTACATGAGGTAACATTTTTTTTCGCCAATGCCGTCCGGGAAATCGAAGTTCATGGACCAGGCCAGAGGATCGGTTTCCACCCATTCGCCGCGTTCCCAGTAACGCCCACGGGCCGTGACCTCGCGGATGTTGATTTCCGGATTGAAGTTGGTGGCGAAAGGCTGGCCGTGGTCGCCGGCGTTGCAGTCGATGATGTCCAGGACGTGGATTTCGTCCAGCAGGCGTTTTTGGGCGTAGGCGCAGAAAACATTGGTCACGCCGGGGTCAAAGCCGCTGCCGAGCAGGGCCATGAGGCCGGCGTCACGAAAGCGTTCCTGATAGGCCCACTGCCATTTGTATTCGAATTTCGCCACGTTCGGCGGTTCGTAGTTGGCCGTGTCAAGGTAGTGAACGCCGCATTCGAGGCAGGCGTCCATGATGTGCAGATCCTGGTAGGGCAGGGCAATGTTGAGCACAAGCTCGGGCTTCCAGCTTTTGATCAGGGCGACAAGTTCGGGCACGTTGTCCGCGTCCACCTGCGCCGTTTCAATGGTCTGCCCGGTGCGGGTCTTCACGTCCGCCGCAATGGCGTCGCAACGCGCCTTGGTCCGGCTTGCCAGCATGATTTCCGTGAACACGTCGGCGGCCTGAGCGCACTTGTGCGCCACCACGCTGCCGACGCCGCCCGCGCCGATGATGAGTATCCGTGCCATAGTCGGTTCCTTTTTTGTCTTGCGCCTGGCCGGCCGGAAAATATCGGCTTTTCGCGGACGGCGTTAATAAGCCCTGACTAGTGTCTAATTGCAAAAGTTTCGCGCATTATTTCTAAGTTGGCATCCCTTGAC
>CAJUHZ010000078.1 GCA_910585945.1 uncultured Bilophila sp. | reverse complement strand
TCAAGGGATGCCAACTTAGAAATAATGCGCGAAACTTTTGCAATTAGACACTAGGAATGTGTTTTTTTACGCAATCATGTGCGGTTTTGATCGCGGGGCGTGGGACTCCTATTCAGAGATGAATGAAGACCCGAGATGAACTGTATATAAAATAAATAAAATAGCATAGTTATATGCTGGTATGCGGCTTGCTTCCTCCAGGGGAAACAGTTTCCCCAAGGAGGAATATCATGGGCAAGCCGGTCAATTCGCTCCGTTCTCCCCGTTTTTGCGGCATTCGCACCTTTCAGCGCCTTCCGCACGAAACCGATGTTTCCGGTAATGATTTCGCCGTGATGGGGGTTCCGTTCGATACGGGCACATCCTATCGGGCCGGCTGTCGTTTCGGGCCGGCAGCCATTCGTGAAGTTTCGGCCATACTCAAGCCCTACAACCATGTGCTGGACGTGGATGTCTTTGAGCACCTTGAAGGCGTGGACGCCGGCGACATGGATATTATCCCCGGCTATGTCGACGAATCTTTCGCCGTTATCGAGCGCGAAACAGCCCGTTTGTGCAGTCAGGGCGCGACGCCTGTTCTGCTCGGGGGAGATCATTCGGTCACGTTGCCGGAACTTCGCGGCCTGACAAGGACGCACGGTCCGGTGGCGCTCCTCCACTTTGACGCGCATTCCGATACGGGCAACGATTTTTTCGGCAAGCCGCACAACCACGGCACAACCTTTTACTGGGCGATGGAAGAGGGGCTTGTCCTCCCCAATCAAAGCTCGCAGATCGGCATCCGCGGCCCCCTCTACAGCCGCGACGCCTGGGCGTACGCCAGGAGCAAGGGGATGCAGATTCTGGACGGCTGGCAGGTCCATGCCCTGGGCACGGCCGAAACCATCCGGCGCGCGCGGGAACGCGTGCGGCCCGGAACCCCGGTTTTCGTCAGCTTTGACATTGACTTCCTTGACGCCGCCTGCGCTCCCGGCACCGGGACGCCCGAAGTGGGCGGCTTTACCACCCATGACGCTCTGGCGCTTGTTCAGGGAATTTGCCCCGGTCTGAATCTGGTGGGCATGGACATGGTGGAAGTACTGCCCGAAGCGGATCACGGAGCCGTGACCTCCCTTGCCGCGGCCAATATCATTTTCGCCTTTCTTTCCTGCCTGGCGCACAATCGACGGGGGCGGAAATGAACATCGACGCCGTTATCATTGTTGTGTACTTCTGCGGCATGCTGGGCTGCGGCATACTGGGGATGCGCCTGGCGAAAAGCAGGGAACATTTTGCCGTGGCGGGGCGCACGCTCAATTTCTGGCTGTACTTTCCGTGTCTCAGCACGGTGCTTATCGGCGGCGGGGCCACGTTTGGAGCGGCCAGGCTGAGTTACGAGCACGGCATCTCCGGCGGCTGGATCGCCATCATGTACGGTCTGGGCCTGATGACCATGGGCGCGCTGCTTTCCTCCCGACTGGCCAGTCTGCGCGTGCTGAGCATCAGTGAAATGCTGGAACGGCGCTATTCCGGAGCCGCCCGCTATCTCAGCGCGGTCATTTCCACGGTGTACGCGGCCATGCTCACGGTGGTGCAGGTGATCGCCATAGGCACGGTGCTCAATACCTTTCTTGGCTGGGACATGCGCCTTTCCATGCTGGCGGGAGGATGTATCGCCGTCGCCTATACGCTGCTTGGCGGCATGTGTTCCATTGTGTTCACCGATCTTGTGCAGTTTTTCCTGATGGTTTTCGGCGTGTTTGTCTTTCTTGTGCCGGCGGGGGCGGCCAAAATCGGCGGCTGGGGCGCGCTTGTCGCCGCCGTGCCCGCCGGCTTCTGGAATCCTGTGGGGATTGGGTGGGATCGTCTGCTCATGTACTTTCTGCTCATGTATCTGGGCATCATGATCGGGCAGGATATCTGGCAGCGCATTTTCACCGCGCGGGACGCAACCGTCGCGCGGCGCGGCACGTTCTGTGCGGGGCTGTTCTCCATTTTCTGGGGCGCGGCCATGGGGCTGTGCGGGATCATGGCCTTCGCCCTGTACCCGGAGCTTGAGCATTCGCAGCTGGCCCTGGCCTCCGTGGTGGTGGGCGTGATGCCGACGGGGCTTATGGGTGTTGTGCTGGCGGGCCTGCTTTCGGCGCTCATGTCCTCGTGCAGCGGGCAACTGCTGGCCGCCGCGACCCTGCTTGTCAATGATCTCCTTGTTCCGGGCTTTCCGCGTCTCGGCCAGGTCAATGAAATGTTTCTGACCCGTCTTGTGACGGCGCTGGCGGGGGTGATCGTTCTCTGGCTGGCCCTGATCATCGGTGATGTGCTCCGGGCACTGGACGTCGCCTACGCGTTGTTGTCCGGCTGCGTTTTTATCCCCGTGACGGCGGGCTTTTTCTGGAGCCGCGCCACAGCGCGCGGCGCGCTCTGGTCCATGGGGGCGAGCATGGCGATCACGGGGATCTGCATCACCGTTTTGGGTCCTTCCTCCGTGCGGACCATTGTATCCGGTCTGCTTGCAAGCGCTCTCGGCATGTATTTCGGGAGCGTGACGGATAGCGCTCCGCCTGCGGCCGAGGAGGATCCGGGGCGTTTGTGAGGCTGTCCTGTTTCTCTCCGGGGCGGACATCTCATGCGTCCGCCCCGGCTTTTGCCGCGAGTCCGCTTGCTTTTTCCCAACCGCGCACTTATCCTCAACAAGTAGGCATCGGCCCGCGCTGTCCGGCGGCGCGCCCCCAACCTTTTGTCGAGGAAAGATCATGTCAAAACGACTTCTTGCCTGTGTGTGTTCCTTTCTTGTTCTTGTGGCGTTGTCCCTTGTGCCGGACGACGCTGACGCCGCCCGGATCGGCGGCGGGCGTTCCTTCGGCGGAAGGCCGTCCATGAGCACGCCGTACAGCCGGCCGGCTCCTTCCTCTCCGACCATGCGGCAGCAGACCAACCGCGCCACGCAACAGCCCGGCGCGGCCGCGGCGGCTCCGAATCGCGGCCTGTTCGGCGGCATGGGCGGCATGCTTGGCGGTCTGCTTGCCGGCGGACTGATCGGTTCGCTGCTCTTCGGCGGAGGCGGCATGGGCGGCGGCATGGGCGGCCTGCTGGACATCATCCTTATCGGCGCGCTGATTTATTTCGGCATCAAGTTCTTCCGCCGTCGGGCCGCTGCCCGGCAGGGGGAGCAGGCTTCGGGCATGATGGGGCGGCCGGCCGGTCAGGCCGGGAGCTTCGGCGCCATGGACTACCGCGGGGCCGAGCCTGAAGCCGCGCCCGTGCAGCGTTCGGCGTCTTCCGGTATGGGCGGTATGGGCGGCTGGGGCGCGCTTGCCTCCAACCCGGCCGCGTCGGACATCTTTACGGGCACGCCGGACGATGCCGCTCCTTCCATGGATCTCCCGGCCGATTTTGACGAGGAAGAATTCCTCCGCGGGGCCAAGACCGCCTATGCCCGCCTCAATGCCTCCTGGGACAAGCGGGATCTTGACGATATCGCCCAGTTCTCCACTCCGGCGTTCATGGACGAGATCCGCCGGCAAAAGGAGGAGGACCCCACGCCCGGCCGCACTGAAATCATGCTGGTGAACGCTTCGGTTGTGGAAGCCAGAAAGGACGGCGGCGATCAGATCGTCTCCGTGTACTTTGACGTGCTCCTGCGGGAAAACCCGAATCAGGAAACGCCGTCCAATGTGCGCGAGGTCTGGCACTTCACCCGTCCGATAGCCGGCGGCATGTGGAAGCTGGACGGCATTCAGCAGATCGAGCAGGCGTAACCCGGCCGGACGTAACGCCCGGCCTGATCCGACGGGTTGATCCGAAGCCATGTCGCATCTCTTCATCCTCGTCGCTCTGGCGCTCCTGCATCTGGCGGCGATGGGGAGCGCCTGCCACGCGCTGTTGCACAAGCGCGATTCCGGGGCGGCCCTCGGCTGGGTGGCTCTGCTCCTGTTCATGCCCCCGGCCGGGCTTCCGCTGTACTGGCTTTTCGGCATTGCGCGCGTGGACAGTCAGGCCGTGAAGCTCATGGAAAAAGCGGCGCGGCAGGTCGTGAACGGCCTTCTTGACCTGCATGGACGCCTGCTGGAGCGAGAACCCTGGGGAGCGGTTCGGGATGAATCGCTCCCCGGGGTTTTTCGTCATCTTGTCCAGCCGGGCCGGGCCATTACCGGCAGATCCCTGGCGGGCGGCAATACCGTCCTTCCCCTGCACAACGGCGAGGCGGCCTACCCGGCGATGCTCCGGGCGATAGGGCAGGCCCGGCGGCGCGTGTATCTTTCCACCTTCATTTTCGGCAACGACGCGGTGGGCGCGAGCTTTGCCGCGGCGCTCGCCCGGGCGGCGGAGCGCGGCTGCGACGTGCGCCTGCTCATGGACGGGGTGGGATCCTTTCATCCCCTTGCCGGATGGAAACGCCGTCTCGGCCCCAAGGTGCGGCTGGCCTATTTTCTTCCGCCGGCGCTGGCGCCGCTCCAGCTCTCCATCAACCTGCGCACGCACCGCAAGATGCTGATTTGCGACGGGCAGGAGGCGTTCACCGGCGGCATGAATATTTCCGAGCACCATCTTGCGGACTTGCCGCGTCCCGACCGTGTGCAGGACGTGCATTTTCGTTGCGTGGGTCCTGTCGCCAGACAACTGGAAGTCGCCTTTTTGCTGGACTGGCGTTTTGTGACCGCGCACGCCGCCCGCATGGCGGCGGACCCGGGGGCGTCCATTCTGACGCCGCGGCGGATCGCGTTCCTTCGCAAGGGGCAAAAGGCGGGTGAGCACGAGCCGTCCGGCGCGATCCTGTCGGGCGCTCCCGGAGCCTTGCGGGGCGAACGCCCCGTTCCGGCGACGGAATTTTCGGCTGCTGCCGGTGCGCCCGGAGCGGAAGTTTTCAGCTCAGGCGCTTCCCCGGCAGCGGCGTCCGCAACAGAGCTTTCCGGGGCAAACGCGGTCTCGTCAGAGCGTATGGAGCCAGCCGGATTGAGGGCGGAGCACCCCGACGCGACGGGCGGAACGTCTCTGTGCCGCATCCTGATGGACGGGCCGGGCGCGCCCGACAAGACCATTGAAGATCTCTTTTGCGCCATGATTTCCTCGGCGCGGGCGACGGTCAGAATCATGAGTCCGTACTTCCTGCCGTCCCAGCGTCTGGCCAGCGCCCTGAGCGCCGCCGTGCTGCGGGGGGTGGACGTCACCGTCATTGTGCCGGGGGAGAACAATCACAGGCTTGTGGACTGGGCCATGCGGCACCAGATCCCCCTGCTCGAAGCCAAGGGCGTGCGCATTTTCCGCCAGCCGCCGCCTTTCGCCCACACCAAGTTGCTGCTGGTTGACGGCGCGTACACGCTGCTGGGATCGGCCAACCTGGACCCGCGCAGTCTGAATCTGAATTTTGAACTGGTGATGGAAGTCTTTGACACGGCGCTCGCCACGGATCTTGGCGCGTTTTACGACACTGTGCGGGAGCGCTCGTCCGCATGTTCCGTCGATTCGCCGCCGGCCTTGCCTGTGCGTATGCGCAACGCCGCGAGTTGGCTTTTTTCGCCGTATTTATAGTCGTTGTATGCTGTGGAAATGTGGGGCGCTGCCCCACGCCCCGTCGGGGGGC
>CAJUHZ010000077.1 GCA_910585945.1 uncultured Bilophila sp. | reverse complement strand
ATATGGCGTCCTGATCGTATCCTGTGGAGGCCGCAACGGCGCTCTGCCAGTCGGGGTAGTCGCCTTGCCAAAAGATGCCGGGATCGCTGTCCTTTTTCCCTCGGAGTCTTTTGGCGGCTCGCCAGATAACAGGCGGCAGAAAGTCTTTGCAAATATTTTTTATGCTTGAAACTTTATCTCCAACCATAATCTTCCCTTCTTGAGCAGAACCCGCTGAAGTTTTATCCGTAACACTTTGTTCTTTCAGAAGAGAGGTATAGTTATACAGTTCAATATCAACAAAATTCTTTTTCGGAAAAAGATCTATTATTGACTGCTGGGAAAGGTTTATAATTGCTATATTTTTAGCATGTGTATAATTTTTTAGCATTTCAAGCTGGGAAAAATAAGTTAATGTTGCTTCGAGTTCATTTTTATATGATATTCCTGAAAATCGAATATTTGTACCATTATTGTAATAGTGTCTATCATCGAAATAAACTTGATTATACTCATTAACTCTTGTTGAGAGTAACCAGTCTGCATCCATACCAGCCAACAAAATTTTTTTATACCCTGCCATCAAGGCCATGTATATAGCAGGAACAGGCACACTTTGTGCTCCAAAGTCATAATATCCTTTGGATATTAATTGATCATAATAGTCTTTATAGACGGATATTGGACGACATGGAAAATTTACTATTGAAATGCTTGGAGATCCATAAATATTTTTTGCCTGGAGAAGATATTTTCTTGGCACGGCAAGTTGCAGATTCCAATTGACTTTACGCAGGGTTAGAGCAAGATCATTTCTTTTTTCTCTAATTTTTTGATCCACATCAGGTTCAAAAAAATTGGGATCTGCAAGAACATGTATTCTTGGTTTCAATTGAAAGAAAAAATCACTCTCATTTGAAAAATTCATGGTATAAATATCATATTCTGAATTTCTTCTAACTATATCTGGAAGAATTTCCTTGGCGGAAGGTCCATTGGCAAGAACCAAACATATATCATTTTTCCGAACTGGTTGAATAAAACAGGGATGTTTTGGCAATGAAAAAAATGGAGCAATATAAAAAAGTTTTTTGTTCCATACATGAAGAGGATAATATAATACTTTATTTGAGATATTTTTTATATTCATAACCAGCCCTCTTGCATAAATAGATTACAAGCAACTTCTGAAATATGTTGAATTGACCCGCTTTTTACATAACAAAAAATTGGAGGCAAGACAAGGCGGAAATCATCCGCGCAGGGCTGCCGCACACTGTTTCTTCCGGCGCCACCCGGGAAACATTTTTTGCCGCCCTGACGCATCCTGTGGTCCTCCCTGCGGGAAACGGCTTGCGCCGGATGTGAGAAAAGCGTATCGTTTGTAGTAAGAGTAGAAGTCATTTCACAATACATATGGCAATGACTTCTACCGTCAGACGCGAGTCTGGCGTGGCGGCATAGCCGGGTTCATTCGCCAAAAACCGCATTTTGGGCGAATGATCCTCATGATTCAGTCTGGGGAACTATAAGATGAACTATAGAAGTCATTTTATATGCCCGTCAGGCTGTTGCGGTCCGGCACAGGGGGGAGACGGTATGAGCAAGACGGCTGTGCGTCATGAAGCGCTTCTGTTGCTCTTGTCAGCCCGCGGTTATGTGAGCATTGACGAACTGGCCGCGCATTTTGACGTGACGGCGCAGACCGTGCGCAAGGATATCAACGCCCTGGCGCGAGAGGGCAAGGTGGTGCGTTTTCACGGCGGGGCCGGCTTTCCCGCCGGGGTGGGGCGGCAGGCCGGAGACATGCGCATCGGCGGCCGCTCATCGGATGCGGGTTGCCGCATCGGGGCGCTTGTGGCCGGCCGCATTCCCGCCGGCGCGTCCGTCTGCATCAACAGCGGGCCTACCCAGGAGTCTGTGGCGCGGGCGCTCCTGAAGCGGCGGAAATTGCGCGTCATCACCAACAGCCTGCCCATCGCGCAGATCTGCTCGGACAACAGCGAATGCGAAGTATGGGTCGCCGGCGGCGTCATGCGCCGGGGGGACGGCGGCGTCTTCGGCGGCGGGGCGGAAGGCTTTATCCGTGAGTTCAAGGCCGATTACGGCATCCTTGGCGTTCCCTGCATTGACGAAGACGGCAACCTTCTGGAACAGGATTTGCATCGTGCGGCCGTAGCCAAGGCGATCATTGAAAGTTCGCGGTTTGTGTTTCTTGCTGTGGCGGCCTCCTGTTTCGGCAGTTCCGCCGTCGCCCGGGTGGCTCACCTTTCGAGCATTCAGGCCGTCTTTTCCAACGCTCCGCTGGACGATCGCTGGAAAAAACTGGCCGACGCCGCGGGGACGCCGCTCCATCTTGTCTGACGTTTCAACCGGATCACTTGTCGAGGAACAATCTGCATGGCCCGCTTTTTCATCAATCGCCCGATATTCGCCTGGGTGATTTCCATTCTCATCATGCTGGCGGGCGGGATCTCCGTCCTCCGTCTGCCTGTCGCCCAGTACCCGAGCATCGCCCCGCCCACAATCAACGTGCGCGTCAGTTACCCCGGCGCATCGGCACAGACGCTGGAAGATACGGTCATCCAGGTCATCGAGCAGAAAATGAACGGCCTTGACGGCCTTCTCTACATGTCCTCTTCCAGCGACGCCACGGGCCAGGCGTCCATCAGCCTTACCTTTGATCCCTCCGTCAATTCCGACACCGCCCAGATGCAGGTGCAAAACAAGCTGCAACTGGCTACCCCGGCTCTGCCCGAAGAGGTCAAACGACAGGGCGTGACCGTGACCAAATCCTGGGACAGCTTTTTGCAGATGTTCGCGTTCATCTCTGAAGATGGGGCCATGAACGCCTCGGATCTGGCCGACTTTGTGGGCAGCGTGCTCCTTGATCCGCTGAGCCGGGTCTCGGGCGTGGGCGAGGCCACGCTGTTCGGGGCGCAGTACGCCATGCGCGTCTGGCTGAACCCGACAAAGCTTGTTTCCTACAAGCTCACGCCGAAAGATGTGGTGGAAGCCATTGCCGCGCAGAACGCGCAGGTTTCCGTCGGCCAGCTCGGGGGCAAGCCCATTGTGGAAGGGCAGCAGATCAACGTCACGATCAATGCGCAGGCCCGGCTCAACAACCCCGCGCAGTTCAGGAATATCCTCCTTCGCACCAATCCCGACGGATCGGCGGTGCGCCTTTCGGACGTGGCCAGGGTGGAACTGGGGCAGGAACGCTACACGACGTCCGCCCGCTACAACGGCCGCCCCGCCGCCGGCGTGGGCATTCAGCTTGCGCCGGACGCCAATGCCCTGGAAACCGCGGCGCGCATTCGTGACTTTCTGGAAGAGATGCGCCCCTATTTCCCGCATGGGGTGGATTTTGTTTCGCCGTACGACACCATCCCCTTCGTCAAGATCTCCATTCTGGAGGTGGTCAAGACGCTGTTTGAGGCGGTGGCTCTGGTCTTCGTCGTCATGTATCTGTTTTTGCAGAATTTTCGGGCGACGCTCATCCCCACCATCGCCGTGCCGGTTGTGTTGCTCGGCACGTTCGGGGTGATGGCGGCGCTTGGCTATTCGATCAACACGCTGACCATGTTTGGCCTTGTGCTGGCGATCGGCCTCCTGGTGGACGACGCCATTGTGGTGGTGGAGAATGTGGAGCGGGTGATGCATGAGGATCATCTGCCGCCGCGCGAGGCCACGGGCGTGACCATGGACCAGATCAGCGGGGCGCTGGTGGGCGTGGCCCTGGTGCTCTCGGCCGTGTTTGTGCCCATGGCGTTTTTCGGCGGAGCCACGGGAGCCATATACCGCCAGTTTTCGGTGACCATTGTTTCGGCCATGACCCTGTCTGTAGTGGTAGCCCTGATCCTGACCCCGGCGTTGTGCGCCACCTTTCTCAAGCCGGCGCGCAAGGAGAGGAACCAGCACGGCTTTTTCGGCTGGTTCAACCGCATGTTCGAGCGCGCGACAGGCGGCTACCACAGCATTCTCGTCGGCGCGCTGGGCCGGCGCGGCCGCCTTATGGCGCTCTATCTGGTCATTGCCGCGAGCGCGGGCTGGATGTACTGGCGGCTTCCCACCTCTTTTCTGCCGGATGAGGATCAGGGCGTCATGAGCGTGCAGATCCAGCTTCCGGCCGGAGCGACGGAAACGGAAATGCTCAAGGTTGTCGAGCGGGTGGAGCGGTACTTTCTGGAAGAGGAGCAGGACAGCGTGCAAGGGCTGATGGTCACGCTCGGGCGTGCCGGAGGGGGACGGGGACAAAGCACGGCCCAGGCCAACATCCGCCTGCGGGACTGGAACGAGCGCCGCCGCCCGGAACAGCATGTGCGCGCCGTCATCGCCCGCGCCACGCGCGCCTTTGAGAAAATCCGCAACGCGCGCGTGTATGCCTCCGCCCCGCCCGCCATCCGTACCCTTGGCGCTTCCACAGGCTTTGACTTTGAATTGCAGGACAGGGCCGGTCTCGGGCATGTTCGCCTGCTTGAAGCGCGGGATCAGCTCCTGGACATGGCCGCGCGCGATCCTCTTCTGACCCGTGTACGGACGCATGGGCAGGATGACACGCCCCAGCTTCAGATCGATATAGACCAGGAGAAGGCCGGGGCGTATGGCCTCTCGCTTGCCGACGTCAACGACACGCTTTCCACGGCCTGGGGCGGAACCTACGTCAACGATTTCGTGCACAAGAGCCGGGTGAAGAAGGTCTATGTGCAGGGCGACGCCCCGTTCCGCATGACGCCGGAGGATTTCAACCACTGGCATTTTCGCAACAATCGCGGGGAGATGGTGCCTTTCGCCTCCTTTGCCAGGGCGCATTGGATGTTCGGCCCCATGCAGCTTGAGCGCTACAACGGCGTTTCAGCCGTGCGCATTCTCGGGCAGGCCGCTCCGGGCGTCAGTTCCGGCACGGCCATGCTGGAAATGGAACGCCTGGCCCGACAGTTGCCGGAGGGCATCGGCTATCAGTGGACGGGGATGTCGTTTCAGGAACGCTTGTCCGGCGCGCAGGCTCCGGCGCTGTACGCGTTGTCGGTGCTGGTGGTCTTTCTCTGCCTTGCGGCCCTGTATGAAAGCTGGAGCATCCCGCTGGCGGTGATCCTGATGGCCCCGCTCGGGGTGTTCGGCGCGCTGGCCGCAACCAGCCTGCGCGGCCTGTCCAATGACGTGTACTTTCAGGTCGGCTTGCTGGCGACTATCGGTCTGGCGGCCAAAAATGCGATTCTCATTGTGGAATTCGCGCGCGAACTGCACGAACAGGGCCACAGCCTTGTTTCCGCCGCGGCCGAGGCGGCCCGCCTGCGCCTGCGGCCCATCATCATGACGTCGCTGGCGTTCCTTATCGGCGTGCTTCCGCTGGCGGTGAGCCAGGGCGCGGGATCGGGGAGCCAGCATTCCATCGGCACTGGCGTATTCGGGGGCACGTTCGCAGCCACCTTCCTGGGGATTTTTTTCGTGCCGGTGTTCTATGTGGTGGTAAGCCGACTGTTCCAATTGGGGCGGGCAACGCGGAAGAAGTGACGTTGCCTCGTGATTTGCGGCCCGTCGCTTCCTGAAGAGCGGCGGGCAGAATGATTGCCCGTCTCAGACGGGGCAACAGGCGCCTGCCCATATTGGATATTTCTTCCGGGACAGTATGGGAAAGCGTCGCATTAGAGCGATTTTTCATAAAAAATTGATCTGGCGGACGCGTGCAAGCGGACGCCCGCGCCGTAATGAGCTTGAAAACCGCGTTTTCAAGCGAAATGAAGGCAGTAACGCGTTTAAATTTTGAAAAAATCTAAACGCAAAATGCTCTAGTGTCTAATTGCAAAAATTCTGCGCAGAATTCTGCGA
>CAJUHZ010000076.1 GCA_910585945.1 uncultured Bilophila sp. | reverse complement strand
CTCCTATGCCAGGAACACTAACTTTTCAATGGACCTGTTTTGGGGGGTGGGGTCACCCCTCCGATGATGCCATTTTTGCATGTGTATCTGGGATACCCGCCAGACAGTTATGGCAAAAAGTTGGTATCAAACCTGCAAAGGCAGCGACACCTGGGGCTCTATATGGTATAGCATCGGATAATCGTTAAGAATATCGGCAAATAACGTCGGATTTCTCGGGGCCTTGATGGTTATTACGAGGGCGTAGGGAATATTCTCGGCACTTGAAGTGGCAGCCCCGCCTGCCCTTGCCGTATAATGGATATCAAAGACCGGCTCCTTCAATGTATGGCCCATCATCCCTTTATGATCATGAAGAACATTCTCCCATTTCCCTCCGGAGTTTCTAAGGTCGCGTTCAGTCTCATAGGGGCGTTTAGTGAAAAATGTATCAGACGGCGCATTTTGCGAGTTCCCTTGGATGTTGGCGCAATCCCTGCGGAATACGATTTCAAGGCCCGCCCGTGTATAGGAACACGAGTCTTGGGGATCCACCGGGCAGGTGAAGCAGAATGTCGCGCTGATCACGCATTTTCCTTCTATCCCGGCTTCCGGGATCGGAATCTTCGCGCGGATGTATTTTCCAGGGCACAGCTGCCCCTGATAGATGATCCTGGCGGTGCCCTCGTCGCACGTGATGATTTCCAGAAGATCATCAGGAACTTTTCCCCAGCCGTTTCTGGAAGGATGAGAGCCTGACTGCGTTTTCGCGCTATGGATCAGAAGGGCCTTGATGGCCAATGGCGATATCTGGCTTCCCAGAATGGCGCTTATGCCCACTGCGGCCCGTAACAGATATGGCGCGGCATAGCTGGTTCCTTGATATGGATGGACTTTAAAGTTGCTGGATGGGATCAGCGCATGAAAATATTCCGCGTGGCTGCCTCCGAACATCAGGACATCCGGCTTCACTACACCAGGGCGCCTTCCAGGGCCGATGGCGCTATAAGATGCCTTAGTCCAATTCTCCCCCATGCTGGTGGCGGAGCCGACAGACAGCGCATTAACGCAATCAGATGGAACCTGAATCCGCGCATTGCCAGATGCCTCATCTTTTTCGCCGTTGTTTCCCACGGCGATGGTCATCAGCGTGTTCCCATCCTGCAGCAAATTATCAATGACAGCCGTCCAGGGATGAATGTCTTCATCTTCCATTGGAATCGCCGGGCCCAGGCTCAAGTTTATGAAGCTATATTGCCGGGACAGAAGTATCTCCTCTATGAAGCCAAGCGTGCGATACATTTCGAGACGCTTCTCGTTGGTTGAAGAAGCATCCACGATGCGTATGGGGGAAACATAGGCGAACGGACGACTGGCAATACTGTCAGGCGTGACAGGACCGAAAAGGAATGCGGAAGCCACTCCCAGACCATGCGCGACGGCGCTTGGGTGATCGTCCGCTTCAGTATCCATCTTCACATAACGATTGATCCATGTGTCCAAAAGCGGAGAATCAGGTATACCCCCGTCCAGGATCGCGACTTTAGGCAGGGAGGAAAGCGGCTTTGACAAAGGGGGGATGAAGCCCGAGCTGGCTCCATGGAGATCAAACCCCGAATGGATGCTCCGCAATGGCGCTATATCGCGCACAGCCCGCACGAACGTGAACTTCCCTATCTCTTCCAGTTGGGAACGGGGGCCATATATAGGCAGATAGCACAATGAGCCGGCCACGAAACTGAGATCATGCAGAACCCTGAAATCGAATTTTTTGCAATACCCAATGAAGCTGGACAGCACAAAGCTGCTGTCGGATCTCGGCAAAAGATGCAATGTGACATCGTAATATTCGCATCTGTCCTCGACGCTCCGGACATGTATGGCAGGGCGATAGCTCGAGACATCTTCAATGTGCGCAAATTGCCTGGCCGTTATCGATGCCGGACTGAAACCATTTATGATTTCATCCAAACCGCTCAAATCGTCTCGCTTGCCTGCCACTATCAGCTGGGTCGTATCCAGTTCCTGGCCCGCATATCTGCGGACGTTGTTCCTGGCCGGCTTAATGTAGGCTGTCTTGCTGCCGATTGGGGTGAGCTGGGCGGCTCTCAGAAATTCAAGGGGATAATATGATTTGGCGATATAGGATGGGTGAAGCACCAGGTTCATGACGCCGTAATCATCCGGACAGGCTTCCTCGGGCAAAGAGCGGATAATATCGGCGGCCGCTGATATTCGGGGCTCGAGACGCGTTCTGGCCTCTTCAAATGTGTATACTTCTGCCTTATCCCCGAATCCTTTTGGGGCGGGAGGGATATCGCTTGCAAGCAAATGGCCGTTGCCGATCAGGTAGTTGACTGACTTCACCATACTAACTCTCTAATGGCTATGCTCAGAAATATATTTATTGACGGTATCGCGATGGATGGAGAGGGCATTGGCAATGGCCCGCTTTGAAATCTTCCGCCTTGAGAGTTGGTAGCATAACTGCTTTTTTGATTCCTTGTCCAAAGTCTTGGCGGCAAGGCCGCATGCTTCCAGGATGGCATCATCGACAATATGGCTGTTGATGACAGCAACCTTGCGCAAATGATTGACGAATTTCTCAATGTCGCATGGTGATTTGCCGAGCAGGATTATGCTCAATATTTCCCTGAGACTCTCTATAATAGTATCTCCCTGTCCAAACCGCTGGATCAATTGGTTTATTTCCGCTTGAGATGGTAATTGGAATTCAACATGGAGATCAAACCTTCTCCAGACGGCCTTATCGATCAATTCAGGGAAATTTGTCGCAGCAACAAGCAGGGAGCCTTCAGGCCAATTCTCTATTTCCTGGAGGATGATTGTGACTATCCGCCTGGCTTCCCCAATATCAAGGCAATCATTGCGGTTTTTCGCAATTGAGTCGATTTCGTCCAGGAAAAAAACGCACTTCCGGGAGCGGGCGAAATCAAGCACCCTGCGCAAGTTCAAGCCTGTCTTGCCGAAAAGGCTGTTCATCATTGATGAGATATCGAGAGTATATATAGGCAAGTCCAGATTTGCGGCTATCCATCTAGCTGACAACGTTTTGCCGACTCCGGGTGGACCAGTGAATATCACGGATCTGGCCGGAACCAATCCGTTCTCCTGGAGCTTTTCCAGATTCTGCCATTCCAGAATAAGTTGGCGCAGCTTCGGGGCAACGGCTGGGGACAGATATGGCTTTAAGTCGTCCAGACTCTCCCTCATGGGTTTCAGAAGGGGCATCTTCGTATTCTCATCGAGGGGCAGGCCAGCGGATGGATCCAATCCAGGGACGTGATCCCTCAAGCAGCTCAATTCGGGCGATTCGAAACCCTTCAATGAATCGTTGATCATGGCAGACAGATCAGGATTGGTGAGCCGGTATTTCCTTACCATCCTGGCCAAAAACAAGCGGATATCCTCGATCTTTCCCATGAGGGCAAAACGCACAATATGGCCTAAATCTTCAAGTGAAAGATGATTTTCGGCATTACTGTTTATATCTACTTGTTTTGACATACTTTTTTCACCAAAATTTGTGACCTGATTTTATGCGAATTTTACATTTTCGTCAATACCCCTATTCCTGGCAGTGCAGGAGCAAGGAGCATGGATGAAGCAGGAGGAATGCGAAGTCAACGTCCGCTTCGGGCAAAGAAGCGGTTGCATGTAAGTGAGTGAGATGCGTGCGGTGATCCTCCCCTGGAACACCAGCGAGGTGGCGACATTGGCCGTGGTGAATACAGGCACGGGAGGACGGCCCGGCTCCAGGGACACGCTCACCGTGCGCGTGTTCAGGGCGGGCGAGACGGGCAGCAGGGCGCGCTCCCGCTGATCAGATCGTTCGCGGGTATTCCTGAATCTGTTCCTGATCCTGCGGCATCTCTGCCGCAGGCTTTCCTCAAACAGGGCTTGCGCGCCCTTTTTCGCCTTTTCTTCAGGCGCTGGATTCGGCGCTTCGGTTCCCGACTGTCCGAGAACCACGGTTCGCTGATCCGTTGCGGGCGACGTATGCTCATTCGCCAGGGCCGGTTGCTCGGCCAAAACAACCAGAGCCAGAAGATACAGTTTTTTCATGGTAAATCCTTTATGCGTAAACGCTTGCAAAGCGTTGTTCAGGCCGTCCGCCGCCTTCTCCGCTGGGGAAAAAGGCAGGCAAGCCCCTCAAAATGGCTCCAACCGGGCGGCAGGGTGTTTCGGCCCCGCGCGGGGTGTGCTGGTGTTTCGCGATGAAATCCGCAGTCTGGCAGCGTTGCTTGAACTCGTTCAGAAACTCGACCATGCCCAGGCTGTTCCCTGGCGGAACATCGTCCGCCGAGGGCGCGCGGTGTTGGGAGTGCAGGTACTGCCAGATGCCGAAGGGCATGGCGTCGTTGGCAACAGGCGGAAATTTCGCCGCAAACGCCTCAAACAGAGGCCGCAGCCGCGCGTTTTCCGCTTTTTCCCGCTCGTGCCGGAGCTGTTCCTGTTCCTCGCGGATGCGGAGCGCCTGGAAGGTGGATTGGTTCTGTGCCGCTTGTGCCTGGTCCGCAGGCGGAAGCGGATCGAGCCAGCGTTGCCCGCGCAGCCAGTTGCCCATGTGCGGCACAAAACGGCCGTGTTCGCGCTGCCAGCCTTCCGAAGCCGCAAAGCGCCGGATGGTGGCGTGAAGCTCGGAGAGCGGCGGAAGTTGGCCGCTCCGCGAGAGTGTGAGCCAGGCGATACGGGCAAAGCCCTTGGCGTCCTTTTTGGGATACAAGGCCCAAACGCTTTCAAAATCAGGGAGAGAAAAAGACACACCCCCCGCCGCAGGCGCATTGCATGTGCGGCGAACAGGATCGGGCGCTGTTTCACCGGGCATATGGGGGGAAAGGGGGGAATTTTTTTCTTTTCGTTGTTTCTTAAGAGTGTTTATGGAGCCAGATTTTGGCTCTGTACGGTCAACTTTTGACTGTATGGCGTCAGAAGTCGGCTGTTGGGTACAGACGTTCGTATCAGGGGATAGCAGGTAGTACACGGAGGAACGATACGGTTCACGCTTGATGGAAATGAGTTTCTCCCTGACAAGCTCACCAAGATAATTTTTGATGCTGCTAATGCTGCATGATAACCTCTTGGCAAGGGTAGCCTGCGACGGCCAGCAGTGATCCTTGTCCGAGGCATAATCGCACAAAAGCGCATACATGGTTTTCGCTCCAAACGTGATGGGCTTCTGCAAAATAAACTGTGGCATGATGGGGCCGTGAATCTTTCCTTTTGGCGAAAAAGTTTTCATTTTTCTTTCTCCCCGCCCGGGAAAAAGACAAAAACAGCAGATTCGTTGTTGACAACGTGAAGCCTTTCGACTATCATGTACTCCTACACTGTCTATGTAAGAATAAGGTTCTGCAATGAAGCCGTTGAGGTTCCGCTCAGCGGCTTTTTTGTTTTTTCTTGGCGGTATTTCTGTCCTCAAAGGTTTTTGAGGCGTGTCGATGAAGATTCCCTGAACGTGGGCATCACGCATTGCCAACGGGCAGACGCCGCGAAGGGGGAAACGGCGTCCGCTCGGAAAAAGAGCCGAGAGCAGGGGGGGAGCGCGAATCCGGGGGAGTACGCTTGGTGCAAAGGAAGGAAAGGGGGCCGTATATGAAAAAAACTCCCCCGACCACGCGAGACGCGGCATGGCCAGAGGAAGCTCCGTGCGGGTCAAAAACACGATCAAATCCAAAAAAAATGAAATTTTTTCGGATTTTTTTCTGTTTTCAATAACTGTCAGTAACTTATGTGAAAAAGAAAGGGGGAGGAAAGAAAATGGATAATAAAACGGATAATCACCCAGGGGATCTCCAGGGCACGAATCGTCAGGGGCATGCTCGGGAATCTTTACATATTTATATGAAATTAAAGAAAAAGTATCTCTAGGGATCACCAGGGATGAATATGTGAGGGACTCTCTCTCTCTCTCTCTCTCTCTCTCTCTCTCTCTCT
>CAJUHZ010000075.1 GCA_910585945.1 uncultured Bilophila sp. | reverse complement strand
AACGCTCGGCGGCCGCGAGAGCGGCCGCCCGTGCCGAACAAGCGGGCAAACCGCGTTTTGCCGCGCCTGTCCCGCTCCGCGGAGAAGTGACGGCAACGCCGCGATTGAAAATGAATAGTTTCAATCGCAAAAGGCTCTAGCGATCAAAGGTGACGGTCCGCACGCCCCGCCCGTCCGCATGGGGCGCGATACGGCGCAAAAACACCCGCGTCCAGCGCGCGCCCCACTCGCTGCGGAACACAAGCTGGGCAAACCACTCCACCGTATGCAGAACAGGCCGCCGCTCGTGCAGGTTGAGCAGCGTCCGGGCAATGCCCACACGGCAGGAGGGGCAGCCGACCAGAATCGGCGTCCCGGCCGGCAGGGATTCAAGGTCAGCCGCCAACACGCGCTGCTTGCGGGCGCGCAGGGGGTTGTACACCAGCGGCGAGGCAATGGCCCCCATGCCGGATTCGCCGCAACAGCCGGGCGATACGCGCACGTCCGCGCCTGTAACTCCGGCCAGGGCCGCCGCCTGAATGCCGGCCCCCCGGACCTTGTGCACGCCCGTCCATTCCGGGTGACACGAGGCATGGTACAGAATCGATCCGGAAAAAAGATCCGACGTCGCCGTGGCGGCAGGCATTCCTTCCCCGCCGTCGGACGCGCTGTTCCCCCGCTCCGCCGCCAGCGCGGCGGCAAAGTCCTTCAGGCGCGGGAGCGCGAACTGCATGACGTCCCGGTGCAGGAGATCCGGCCCCCCGGACGGCCGCAAGGCCGCAAGATCATACCGCTCAAGCCCCTCCCGGCAGGAACCGCACGCCGTCAGCACATGGGTCACGCGCAGGCCGGCTTCTTCAGCCTGCCTGATCGTTGCAGCCAGAGCCTCCATGTTGCGCTCGCGGTTTCCCTGAAAGGCGGCGTCCCCGCCCGAAGAAAGCAACGGATACCCGCAGCAGAGGTGCCGGGGCGGAACCACCACGCCCACCCCCGCGCGCAACAGCAGCGCCAGAGCTGACAGGGCAATGGATCGGGCCATCAGGCTCCCGCCGCAACCCGGAAAATAGAGCACGGCTTCCCCGCCCTCTCCGCTCCAGAGCGCGTTCTCCTGCTCCCGGCCGCTTGCCCCGTGCAGACGCGGGACAAAAAGATTGCCGCGTTGCAGGTGCAACGCCTCATCAAGGTTGCGGTACCCGAGCCGCGGCCCCTTGCCGGAAAAGAGCGGATTGTACAAACGCCGGCGCACAGCCGGCGGCACCACGCCGATCACGCTGTTCTGCATCCGCTGGCCGAGAGACGCCGCCTTGACGGCTTGCGGCACACGGCGCGAGGGGTCCTTGAGCAGCCATTTGAACACTTTTGTCTTGAGCGGATGCCCGCCCGCGCCCTCTTCTTCCAGAAAGGCGCGCAGTTCCAGGGCCACGTCGGCGGAAGGAATCTTGACGGGGCACACCGCCGCGCACCGTCCGCAGCCCGTGCAGTGCTCCATCATCCTCCGGAGTTCCTCAAGCACGGCCGGATCGGGACGCCCACGGGTGATCTGGGAATAGTAAATGGCCTCGATGATCGCCCCGAGGGCCATGTTCTTGTTGCGCGGATGGTAATGGTACGAGTATTCCGGGCACATCATGGGGCAGACCTGCTTGCACTTGCCGCAGCGCGTGCAGTTCTGCACCAGGGTGAGGAGGTTGATCAGCCGTTCCTTGTCCGGCAGACCGCTCTGCCGGATATCTTCCTTCAGCCGGTTGAAGGAGAAGGTGAACGGGCGCACCGGCAATTCGCGCTGGGTCAGCTTGGCCGGGTTGAACACGTCGCGCGGGTCCACGCGCTCCTTGAACGCCCGAATGGCGTCCATCTTTTCCCTGGCGAGAAAGCCGATCTTGGTGATCCCGATGCCGTGCTCGCCCGAAACGGCCCCGCCCATTTCCTGCGCCTCGGCCATGACGCGCGCGGCGGCCTCTTCGGCCGTCTCCAGCATCCGGAGGTCATTGGAATTGACGGGAATATTCACATGGCAGTTCCCGTCGCCCGCGTGCATGTGGCTGGCCACCAGCACGCGCGCCGCCCGCATGTCCTCGGCAATGGCGCGGATCTTCGGCGCGAGCCGATCGTAGCGAAGGGCCATGCGTTCCAGAAAGGCCGAAGCCCGATCTTCCAGTTCCTGATCGGAGCAGTCCGTCGCCGGCAGATCGCCGCACGCGGCCCTGGAGGCGAACACAAACTCCTTGTTGAGATCCGTATCTTCCAGGGCCATGCCGGGCAGGCGGCCGATATCCTGAAGCGCCTGACGGTAGCCGCCGGCCGCGCATTCGAGGTTGAGCTGTTCCAGAAACAGGGCGAAATCGGGGATCCGCGAAACGGGGATGACCACGTCCTCGTTGATTTTGAAACCCGATGTGCGCTTGGCTATGGCCGAAAGACGGTGCCTGTCTTCCCAGAAGGCTTCGGCTTCGGCCTCGTTTTCGGCCACGATCAGGGCGACGTCCTCCTGTTCCCCGACAATGGCGGCGATTTCACGCACGCACTGTTCCAGCAGGTCGGCGTCATCGCCATCCACCTGGAGGATGATCACGGAAATGGGCGTCCCTTCATGGCGCTCCGATTTGCGCTGGTAGTCTATGGCGCGCACATATTTGGCGTTGAATTCTTCCAGCGCGGAGAGCCGGGCGTAGTCGCCTTCCTGCCGGATGCGATCGCGCAGGGCCACAATCTGCCCGATGACCACCGCCGCGTGCCGCATGGAGCGGCCGTAAAACTCAAGCACCATGACTCGCGAAAGCGCGGGTTTGTCGTGCACCGTGAACACGGCGTCAATGATGATGCCGTCCACGCCCTCTTTCTGCATGCCGGGCAGACCGCCGAGCGCCTTGTTCGTCACGTCCTTGCCGAGGCCGGGCAGGCGGATTTCGTCGCCGCGAAGTTCCACCACGCTCCGCACGCCGCCGCTGATATCCTTGACTTCAAACACCGCCGTCTCGTCGGGCAGGATCTTGTGCCTGGGGTGATCCTTGCGCTCCACGGTGATCAGTTCGCCCGTGGGCGTGACCATGCGCCAGGAGAGCAGATTGTCGAGAGTCGTGCCGTATTCAAAGGCGCAGGGGCCGCCGGAATTCTCCGCAATGTTGCCGCCGATGGTGGAAGCCGTCTTGGAAGCCGGGTCCAGCGTGAGCAGAAAGCCGTCGCGGCTTGCGGCGTCCACCGCCGCCTGGGTGATGACGCCGACTTCCAGGCGCATGGTCCGGCTTGCGGCGTCCACGGGGAAGATGCGCGAAAAGCGCGTCATCCGCACCACGACGGAACGCCGACGCGCCGGCACGGCCCCGCCGGTCATGCCCGACGCCCCGCCCCGCGGCACCAGGGCGAACTTCATCTCATTGGCCAGCTTCACCAGCCCCGTCACCTGTTCGGGGGTGGACGGCTCCACCACCAGCAGGGGCAGTTCCATGCGCAGGTCGGTGGCGTCCGTGGCGCAGGCCACAAGAGCGCTGGCGCGAGCGACAATGGCGTCGGCCGGCAACAGATCGGAAAGCCGGTCAACCAGTTCCGCCCGAAATGCCGCCTGCGCCTCATGCGCGCTCCAGAACAGGGTGATGCCCTCGCTGATGCTGTTTGCGTAGTGGTGGGCCAGGGCAAAGACCTCGCGCTCGAAACGCGACGCCACACTCGCCTTGACCGTATCCGCGTTCACAAACGGATTGTAGGCCACCAGAAAAAGTTCTTCGGCGATCTCAATGGCAAGACGCCGCACCGACTCCGGCCACTCCGCGAAATCCTCAAGGTTGATGCGCAAAATGCGGTTGACGACAAAATCGGGGGCAATGGAAATATGCGGGCCTTTATGAGGCATGGGAGCGTCCTTTTGTATGGATGGATCGAGCGGCGGAACAATGCGATTGTTGCGCGCAGCTTGAAATTACAGTATAAAGCCTCATCTCATGCTTGGCAACAGCGCATCCGCAAGGCCGGGCGGGCGCGTCACGCGTGACCGCCCCGACGGCGGCACGCAAGCGGGGTTCGGGGGAGAGCCGAAGATGGAAGGTTCCTTTACTGTCTATCTGGCTGCGGAGGGATTTCTCCCTGATCTTCTTGCCGAGCTTGAAGCTGCTTCGCCTGGCTGCGTCCTGGAGACGCGGGAGCGTCTCGTTCTGGCGCGGGGCGCGGCCCTCCCCGCGGCCTGGGCGCAGGCCGTGTGGCTCGATCCCTTCTTTCTGCCAATTGATTCCATCGGTGATGCGGCGCGCAAGCTGACCGCCATCCAGCGCAACTGGCGCGTCCACCCCGTCGGGCATCATCGCCGGGCCGCCCTGATTCAGGAAAAACTCCCCCATGTTTCGGCAAAGCCGCTTGTTTTTGGCGAGACGCCGCCCACGGCCCGCCTTGGCGCGTGGACCCTGTGGGAAGAACATCTGGCGCTGGCTTCGCCAGCCATCACCCCGCCCTTTCCCGACGGGGCGATCCGCTTTGAAGAAAATCGAGTTGACCCGCCCAACCGGGCTTACCTGAAACTCTGGGAACTGTTCACGCTGCTTCCCGTCCGCCCCCGGCCCGGCGACTTGTGCGTGGAACTCGGCTCCGCGCCCGGAGGATGGACATGGGTGCTCGCCAACCTTGGCGCACGCGTGTTCAGCATCGACAAGGCCCCTCTTGACCCGCGCGTGGAGGCTCTGCCCGGCGTGCACCACTGTCTGGGAAGCGGCTTCGCCCTGGACCCGCGCCATGTGGGCGCGGCGGACTGGTTTTTCTCGGACATGATCTGCTACCCCGAGCGACTGTACGAATGCGTCCGCCGCTGGATGGATCACGGCCTGTGCCGCAATTACGTCTGCACGCTCAAGTTCCGGGGCGCCACCGATCACGCGACGGCCGCGCGCTTCGCCGCCCTGGGAACCCTTCGCCACCTCTCCTGCAACAAGCACGAGCTGACCTGGGTCAGCCTGGCCGCGGATCGCAAGTCATAACCTCTCATGTCTGTACGGCGGCGAGGGAATATGGCATAAGGGTCAGGTCTGCCCCGAAAATCCGCCCGGCCGCGTCCGGGCCAAATGTTTGTATCCGCTAAGGAGGTTCCTTATGCATCCGTATCGAACTCTTTTCGCTTCGGCCCTCGTTCTCGCCCTTGGCGCAACGCCCGCTTCGGCGGCCTTCACCGGCCCCGGCGGAACCTCCACGGTCAATTCCGCCGCCCAGGTGGCGGACGCCCCGGACGACACGCCCTGTATGCTGGAAGGTCATATTGTCGAACGTGTGAACGGCGAGCACGACAAATACACGTTCAAGGACGCGACAGGCTCCGTGGTGGTGGAAATCGACGACGATCTCTTCCGGGGGCGCGATATCGGCCCGTCCGACAAGGTGCGTCTCTCCGGCGAGGTGGACAAAAAAACCTTCAGATCCAATCAGGTGGATGTTGAGTGGATGGAAGTCATAACGCCGGGACGCGCCCCGGCCCCGGCCGCGCGTCCGGCGGGCGCGCCGCACAAGCAGGGTGCCGCTCCCGCGGCCGGCCTGACGAAGGCCGCGCAGATCGCGGGCGCGCACGACAACATGCCGTGTATGCTGGAAGGGCATATCGCGCAGCGCCTCACCCCGCACGGGGACCGCTACGTCTTCAAGGACGACTCCGGGTCCGTCACCGTCAAAATCGACGGGGATCAGTTGCGCAACCGCACGCTCACCCCACAGACACGGGTTCGCCTGTCCGGTGAAGTGGATGTGAAGCGCGATCGCCCCACGGAAGTGGACGTGGACTGGGTGGAAATTCTCAAGTAAAATCTGTTGACACTACGAGAAACGTTGTTCTCCATCAAGGAAAAAAGAGATTTTTATGGAGGGGGTGTACTCTTCCGGTACTCGCCCGGAATAAAAAAACTTTTTGACGCAGGCGGAGGGCAAGAGCCGTAGCGTCAACACCCCCGGCGCGCAAAAGGCGTTCCCCAAGGGAACGCCTTTTGTTTTTTCGGAGCAAGGCCGCGTGCCGGACTCCGCCGCGCCTCCTGCCAAAGTCCGGGCAGCGCGGAGAAGATCAGGCCATGAGGGAAACACTCCGGGGGCCGCCGGGGCTAGAGCATTTTCGCCTTGAAAAGGCTCTGCCGGCTGCGTGAGCAGGCGGCCGCCG
>CAJUHZ010000074.1 GCA_910585945.1 uncultured Bilophila sp. | reverse complement strand
GTCTATGGTTTACGCAAGCTTATTTAGGATTTGTTTGTGAGATGGCCACTAATATTCTGGTTAGGAATAGGTTAGGAAACGAGAAAAGCCCTTATGGTTATGATTCCATAAGGGCTTGATTTTATTGGTTGCGGGGGCAGGATTTGAACCTACGACATTCGGGTTATGAGCACAGAGGGAATAACTTTCGATTCTTTTCATTTTTCTACTAACTACTACTTATTATTCAATTAATGTAAAAGCAGACATACGGCCAATTTTGCTGTTTTTCGACCTTTTTCGGCTTGACGTGGTGGGAATATGGTGGGAATAGAGAGGTACGAAATCTAGCGGGAGGCTTTGCCATGTCTTCACTTACGCGACATCAGACAGAAAAAGTCGGCGTGTTTTATGTGCTCGGAAAGCCTCGTGCCAAGTCCAGAGACGATACCGCCACCGGCAAGCCGGACAAGATTTTCTATATCATGTACCGGCTGGACGGGAAAAAAATCGAGGAAAAGGTCGGTCGTGAATCCGAGCGTATGACCGCCGCCAAGGCCGCCAAGATTCGCGAGCAGCGTGTAAACGGCGTCAGTCTGCCCAATGCCGAACGCCGCCGCATCCGGCGCGAGCAGGAAGCCGCCCTTGCCGGGCGCTGGACCATCGCCCGCCTCTGGGAGGCATACAAAGCCAACAAGCCTGACCTCAAAGGCATTGTCACAGACGAGAATCGCTACAAGAACTACCTGCAGGACTTCGCCAGCCGCACACCGGATGAAATCAGCACACATGACGTGGATGCCCTGCGGCTCAGACTCGCCAAAGCCGGGAAGAAAGCCGGGACGGTCAAGAATGTGCTGGAGCTTCTGCGGCGTATCATCAATTTTGGCGTCAAAAAAGGGCTATGCCCCTGGCAGTCGCCCGCACAACTTCACTTTGAGATGCCGCGTCTGAACAATGTCAAAACTGAAATGCTCACCGCCGAGGAACGCGCCCGCTTCATCGACGCCGCCCGCAACGCCCACAACCGCAAGGCCGGACAATTCATGCTCATGGCTTATTATACCGGCATGAGGCGCGGCGAACTCTTCCGCCTCAAATGGACGCATATTGACTTCGAACGCGGCTTCATCACCATCAAGGGTGAGGAGCAGGAAGGGGCCAAGAGCAGCCGGGACGAACGTATCCCGCTCACTCAGCCAGTAAGGGAGCTGCTGGCCGAAATCGGCAGCAACGACAGCGCCTATGTTTTTCCCGGCAGGGACGGCGTGAGCCGCATGACTGACATCAACAAGCAGGTCAACGCCATCAAAAAGGCAGCCAATCTTCCGGCGGACTTCCGTCCCCTGCACGGGTTGCGGCATACCTTTGCCAGTGTGGCCGTTTCCAATGGCGTGCCGCTTTCCCATGTGCAGAAGCTGCTGACGCACAAGGCTCCCTCCCTGACGCAACGTTATGCCCATCTGGAGGACAGCGCCCTGAAAAACTCGGCCAGTCTGGTGGGGGACTTTCTGGCGGATTCCATACAGCCAGACAGAGATGACGGTAACAGCCGATAGCAACGGCATCACTTGCCAAGTCTCGGTTCAGCCGTCATGATTCTTCCAAGCCCTGTTAGGAGCCCCCATGAGCGACACCTTTCCGTTTCTGATATACCGATCCGCCGAGCAGGACATTTCCATCAACGCCGTCATCCGCGATGAAACCGTCTGGCTGACACAGAAGGCTATGGCGGAGTTGTTTGGCTGTTCGCGGGACAATACCTCTCTGCACCTGAAGAATATTTTTGCCGATGGAGAGTTGGCGGAAAATGCAACTGCCGAGGATTTCTCGGCAGTTCAAAATGCAACAACCACTTCTAACTATGCGTTTTGTCTGGTAAAACAGCATCGCACGGGCATACAATAGCCCGCACAACAAGGACTTGCTCCATGATGTTGAGCGAACAGCAGATACACGATCTCATTGCTCAGGGTGAAGGAATCTCCCTGGAGTTCAAGACCTGCGCCCAGCAGCTGAACCGTGATGTGTACCAAAGCGTCTGCGCATTTCTCAACCGCCACGGCGGTTTCCTGCTTCTGGGCGTCCAGGATAACGGCAATATCAGCGGCATTGCCCCTCAGGCGGTGGAACAAGTCCGCAAGGATTTCGTGACTACCATCAACAACCCGCAAAAGCTGACGCCTCCCGCCTATCTGTCCATTGAAACTGTGACGATACATGACAAGATTGTCTTGCTTATCCATGTTCCGGAAAGTTCACAGGTACACCGTTGTAACGGTCGTATTTATGACCGTAATGAAGATGGCGACCTTGACATTACTGACAGCACCACCCTGGTGGCGCAACTCTATCTGCGTAAGGACAACAACTTCAGTGAGAATCGCGTTTATTCGTGGATACAGCCTGAAGATTTACGGGCCGACCTCATTGAACGCTGCCGCCGCCATGTCCGTATCAATCGCAAATCTCATCCTTGGGTTGATATGGACGATGTGGCCTTGCTCAAAAGCGCAAAGCTGATCCGCATTGACCCGGAAACTCGAAAAAGAGGCGTTACGCTTGCCGGGGTGATGCTCTTCGGCACAGACAGTCTCATTCTGGATGTTTGCCCGCCGCACCGCACGGATTGTCTGCTGCGCAAGGTGGACGTGGATCGGTACGATGACCGGGATCTGATCCGCACCAACCTGCTGGACAGTTACGACCGCATTCTGGCCTTTATCCAGAAGCACCTGCCCGACCCTTTTTATCTGGAAGGCATAGAGCGCCGCAGTCTGCGGGACGCCATTTTCCGCGAGGTGGCGTCCAATATCCTCATCCACCGCGAATATGCCAGCGGCGTGCCTGCCCGTCTGATTATCGAACGTGGCAAAGTGACCACATACAACGCCAACCGCCCGCACGGCTTCGGCCTGATCGACCCGGCCCATTTTGTGCCCTTCCCCAAAAATCCTGTTCTGGCGGCCTTCTTTCGGGAAATCGACCGAGCGGACGAACTTGGTTCCGGGATGCGCAAAATGATGCTGTATGGCAAAAAATACGGTGGGGCTGATCCGCAGCTTATTGAGGGTGACGTGTTCCGCATGGTCATCAGCGTGCCGGAGTTTGAACAGAACGGGACCAGGGTGGGACCAGGACGGGACCCAGATGGGACCCAGATGGGACCCAGATGGGACCCAGACGGGGGCATGTCAGGAGCATACCAGAGTACGAACATAGAACCGACCGCCGAACAATATCTGAACGATACACAGCTCCACATTTTGCGTTTCTGTCTTCAGGAACAGGGCATCAATGCATTGCTTGAATGCGTTGAAAGGACGAACAGAACGAAATTCCGCCGGCAAATTCTTGCCCCCCTGCTCGAACAGGGCTTGCTGGAACGCACCATCCCCGACCGCCCCACCAGCAAAAACCAGAAGTACAGGACCACGGAACAGGGCAAGCGAAAACTGCGCCATGAGCAATAAACCCGAAGCTCTGTTTCAGGAGCACTGGCGGCGTTTCTTTCTTTCGCCGCAGGCGGACGTTTCAGCGGTGCGGCGCATTTCCGGGGCCTTGTACTGGAACGATCAACTGCTGTGGAGCCTTGGCGTCATTCCCTGGGGCGCATGGCGTCTGCGGTTTCAGGCAAGTATTCTCCGTTTTCTGCATGAGGCACTTCCTCACGATGCAGCAAGACTCTACATGTTCATTCATACCGCACTGGCTACCGCGCGTGGTGATTTCCTTTCTTCGCCCAGCGAGATGGACAAGCAAAAACTTGTTCAGCGTGTGGAACAATTTTGCGAAGGGGAAACATCAGTACATCTCGTCCGGCAAATTCAGAGCATCACCCCCAACCAGCCCTTTTTCAGGAACGCTGCCCTTGAATCCATGTTTCGGCGCATCTCCGCAAAGTATCGAGAGAAGCTCCGGCAAAGAGAAAACGCCTATTACGCCTGCCTTTTCCATTTTCGTGTGCTGCAAGCATTTCTGGAACGTCTTGAACCTCTGCTTTCCGAAGAAAGTCAGCCTATCCGCAACAGCGTTGCCTTACTTTCCTGGCAGGCTCTTTTTGATGCTGACCCGGAGCCAATCCAGCTTTTTTCCGAAAAACGCATTACAGCGGATATGCGGCATATCTCTGGAGAGATTTACAACTTTTGAAGCTGGCAATACACCTGCAGAAATGAGGAATATCAGAAACTCCGCGCTGTGCTTGAGCCATTTCTGCATGGTTCCGGCTCCATCTCCATTGTGCCGTGCGTGCCTGTTTCCAACCTCAAGGAATACCAAACCATCACCGGGCGACTGGAAACGAGGGATGGTTTGGGACAGGAGCTGTTTGCCGCCTGCAATCAAGCCATTGACGCCATGGTGGAAAAGTTCGGCTATTTTCCGGCGTGGCCCATCGTGGACTATACATCAGATTTTATTCTCGGACGCATACTTTCCGGTCAGTTCCACTATTGGGAACGGGAAAACCCTCCGCCCAAAATCGGGCATGAGGGCAATTTTCAACTTTGCTCTCGTGATGCCACGCAATGCACGCTGGAAGGACGCAAGACGCAAACGGTCAGCAATGGCAAACGTCAGCTCCCCCTCTGCTCCCCTGACTGTCTTGCCGCTGTCCAGCAGGAGGAACAACGCCTGTACCGCACCGCTCTCAATGAGGAGCGGGGGAGAATTCGAGCTGAGCCTTTACACAGGATGCTCGGCCTCTGGCTCTGGGATCATTGCCGGGAACACGCCACCACTCCGGTAGAAGCCATGCGGGCCTTGGAGGAACGCCACTTCCCGGGAACCAATCCCCACTGGCAGCCCCTGGAGTGCGGCACGGGCAAGAATCTTGACTGGTACGACTTTCGGGAGCTCACAATTGCCCGGCCCACCCTTTATGCCGACTATCAGGACGCCTGCCGCTGTATCGAGGCCGCAAAATTCCTCCCACGGCTGCGCGGCATGAAGAAAAATCGTAACAGCGTGAAATCAAACGCTGAAAGCAGAAAGTAGCAGATAAGAAATGCACCTTTTTACGCGCTGTTTCGTTCTTTTTCGTATCTGGGATAGGAAAAAACGTTGAGGAACCGCATGGTGTGAGCCTCAAAGGAGGTTCACACCATGAAACGTCAACCAAACTCTTGCGATACGAAATCGGTTTCTCTGGCGCATCTCCCCGATGACCCCTTTCATATTCTGTTGAACGAAAAACAGGCTGCCGCCTATCTCGGCCTCACCGACCGCACCTTGCAGCAGCGCCGCTATTATTCGCAGCCGCCAGTCTATATCAAGTTACCGGGCAGCAATGCTGTCCGTTATCGCCTTTCCGACCTCATGGCCTTTGTGGCTGCCGGTGAAGTTCCCCTGCCATAGGGGCAAGGTGTGGAGCCAGTCGCGAAGTCCGGCGCGAAATCGTCCGTGCAGTCGGGCGTGCATGCAGACCGGCACGGAGACGTCCACTCGCACAGGCACGGAGGCGGCCACGAAGACGGCTTTGCGAAAGGCCCGGTGTCCGCTGGGTTTTTCCGAAATGCAGATCGCCATTCTCAGCCTTCTCAAGGGGCGGCCACCCCTGATCGTCTACTGGCAGATTGCTGAGGCCATCACCCTCGCTTACGGCATTCAGGCGACAGAAGGCGCGGTACGCGGCGCTCTGGAGCGGCTTGGCGCTCGCGGATTTCTTGTCCGCAGCCGGGCAGCTGCGGGCAGGGCGCAAGGCAACCGCTATGCGTTTTCTGCTGATCCCTGTCCGCATATCATGCCGCCAGATTTCACGGAATCGGACATGGAGGCATCTATGGAGCCGAACGTGCCTTCGTGCCAAAAAATCACCCCATCTTTTCTTACAGAGAAGACAGACAGAAAAAATCTTTCTGTCTTTTCTGGAGAAAAAGACTCAGGGAACGTCATCCTCCAACTGGAATCTCTGACAGAAGAAGATGTTTCTTTCCACTGGCCCAACCTGACCAAAGCAGGGTTCGGCACCTGCCAGATCCGGCAGATTCTCACACGACTTTTTCAGGTCGGCATCGGAGCGGAAAATCTTGCACAGGGACTGACCTATGCCGAGTGGGAACTGGAACACGTGACCCCTCCCCTCAAAACAGGTCCATTGAAAAGTTAGTGTTCCTGGCATAGGA
>CAJUHZ010000073.1 GCA_910585945.1 uncultured Bilophila sp. | reverse complement strand
TATGGAAAATGCCCGTTCGCCGCACGATCCCAGCTACAAGCAGTTTTTCAGCAACCCGGACATGGTTGCGTCCCTGTTGCGGGATCTTGTGCCGGAAGATTTCGTCAACGATCTGGATTTCTCCACCCTGGAGCAGTGTTCCGGTTCGTATGTGACGGACGATCTCCGGGATCGTCATGACGATATCATCTGGCGATTGCGCTGGCGCGACTCATGGATGTACCTGTATCTGCTTCTGGAATTCCAGAGCACGATCGATCCGTGGATGGCCGTGCGGATTCTGGCCTACACGGCCCTCTTGTGGCAGGATCTGATCAAGTCCGGCACGGTGCGGGACGGGGAAAGCTTGCCGCCGGTGCTTCCGATAGTTATCTACAACGGAAGAAAGCCCTGGACCGCGGCGCAAGATGTTGCGGAACTGCTCCCCCCGATCCGTGGTCCCCTGAGCCGCTATCAGCCCCGGCAGAGCTATTTTCTGCTTGACGAGGGCCGGGTGCCCGAAGATCTGCTGCACACGGGCGGTCTGGCGGCGCAACTGGTCCGGCTGGAACGGGCCGATTCCCTGGAGGCCCTTCGCCCCATCGTCAGGGAACTTGTCGCCCAGCTTCAGAACGCGAAATATCGGCATCTGCGGAGGATGCTTTCGGTCTGGCTCGGCCGGGTGGTGTTCAAACGGGCCGGGATAACGACAGACGTTCCCGAATTTCATGACTTGCAGGAGATTGACGCCATGCTGGAAGAACGCGCCGCACAGTGGAAGGATGAATACATTCGGCAGGGCATACTGATCGGAGAAGCCCGGGGAGAGGCCATGCTGGAAGAACGCGCCGCCCAGTGGAAAGAGGAATACATCCGGCAAGGCATACTTATTGGCGAAGCCAGAGGAGAGGCCATGCTGGAAGAGCGCGCCGCCCAGTGGAAAGAGGAATACATCCGGCAAGGCATTCTTATCGGAGAAGCCAGAGGAGAGGCCATGCTGGAAGAACGTGCCGCCCAGTGGAAAGAGGAATACATCCGGCAGGGCATATTGATTGGTGAAGCCCGGGGCGAAGCCATGCTGGAAGAACGCGCCGCGCAATGGAAGGATGAATATGTTCAGCAGGGCGTACTGATTGGGGAAGCACAAGGAGAAGCTCGGGGAGAAGCGAAAGGCTTGGGTTTTGCCTTGCGGGACTTTCTGGAAGTTCGTTTCGGCAGGCTTCCTGTATCCGTGGCTTCCCGTATCGCGGCGCTTTCCGACGCGGCCGTCCTGCGCAAATTGACCCTTTCCGCATACCGGGCGGAATCGTTACAGGCGTTTGTTGACCAGTTGCCAAAGGACGATACGAAAAAGATGCAGTAGAAGTCATTCATGAATGGCTTTCTACTGTTGCTTTTTCCAGCCGGCGTTGGCGTTTTCGCGTCGGATTCGGATCAGCCTCGGCAGGCGGCCACAAAGCGCGTGGCCCAGTGCGGCACGGCCGGGGCGAAGATGTGCGTGTAGGCGGCAAAGACGCGGCGGTGCAGCAGTCCGTCGTTTCCCTGCCCGGTTATGCCCCTGCCCGGGTGGAGAGCAAGGGCGCAGGCGAGACCGTCCAGGGGGACGCAGCGGGAGTAGTGGAATTCGTGCCCGCGAAACCGCGCGCCGGCGGGGTGAAAGGGGTTGGCGGCCGTGACTTCGGCCTCCACATAGCCAAGCCCCTGCGGTTTGGGGCAGAATTCGGCTCTGGCCGGAAAAATGTCGGCCATGGGGAAATCCGCACCCCCTACCCGCAGTGTGCGGCAGAGAATCATGAGGCCCCCGCACTCCGCGTAAATGGGGCGGTTTTGCTCCGAAAGGACGCGGATATCGGCCAGCCGGGGCGAGGCGCTGATGGATGCGGCCAGCATCTCCGGAAAGCCGCCGCCAAGGTAGAGGCCATCCAGATCCGGCCACGGCGCGCCGTCGTCCAGGGTCAGTTCCGCCAGTTCCGCGCCGGCCCGGCGCAAGGCTTCCAGATTTTCCTCGTAGTAAAACCAGAGCGCGGCGTCCCGCACATAACCGATGCGTGGGCGGGGCGGCCTTATCGCCCGGCGCGCGGCGGGCGCGCGCGCTGTGCCCGCGTCCGTTTCCTGCGGGCGTGTTGTTTCCGGGAGTGGAAAACGGAATGCCGCCTCGGCGTTTCCAGAGGCTTCCGCCCCATTTTCCACCTCATTTTCCGGCCAGAAGGGGGGCGCTTCCGGCAGAGGCGGGGCGGCGCAGGCCAGATCAAGCAGGGCGGGCACATCACAGGATTCATTGATGAGCGCGGCCAGACCATCCAGCACGGCCTCTACAGTGCCCGCATGGCGTCCCGCACAGGATTCGTCTGTGGCGCCGGGCGTGTTTTCGCGTTCCGCCGCATCCTCGCGTTCCGCATGGACGGAAAGCAGACCCATGTGCCGTTCCGGAATGGGATTTTCCGCCAGGCGGGGAATTTCACCGAGCACCGGGATGCCGGTATGGCTTTCAATGGCCTGTCGTGCCAGCCTGCCGTGCCGCGCCGACCCGACCTGATTGAGCACCACCCCGGCCAGTCGCACCGGTTCGAAGGCGGCCAGTCCGGCCACTACGGCGGCGGCCGTGCGAGTCATCTTGGTGCAGTTGAGGGCAAGGATCACCGGCGCGTCAAGCGCCCGCGCCAGTCGCGCCGTGGAGCAGGAGCCGGCCGCGTCGCGTCCGTCGTACAGCCCGCGGTTGCCTTCGATGACAGCGACGCGATCCGCCGGAGTTTGCCCGTTTTCCATGCGGAAGGCGTGCTGAAACAGCGCCAGCAATCGTTCGTCAGGCAGAAAGAACGGGTCCAGATTCACCGCCCGCCGTCGCGCGGCCAGACCGAGCCAGGCGGCGTCAATGTAGTCCGGCCCTTTCTTGTACGGAACGACCTCCCTGCCCCGCTGGCGCAAGGCGCGGGCCAGACCGAGAGAAAGCAGGGTTTTGCCCCCGCCCCCGGACAGGCCCGAGACGACAAGACGGGGAAAGACGGCGCAGCCCATGCTCAAATCATCCTGCGGGGGCGTCATTTGCCCAGCGGAACGAAACATTCCACATTGATGCAGAAGGCGATCCCCATGCCCGGCTCGGAGAGGCAGGGCGTGGCCCGAATGGCCTCCAGAATCGCCTGGGCCTGATCCTTGGCGGCGAGGATCAGCAGAAAGTCTTTTTCCGGCACAATGGTGATGCCGAAAAATTTCACGTCCTCTTCCTTTCCGGTGCCCCGCGCGTTGATGATGGTGCCGCCGGTAGCCCCTGCCTTGCGCGCCGCGTGCATGATATCTTCGGCATAGCCGGCGTTGACGATGACGGAAATCAGTTCATGGCTGGGAGCCTGCATGGCGTTTTCTCCGACCGGCGGCGTGATCCGGGACAAGGTGGAAAGGGAGGGCGGGGTTTCGGCGGGCGTGGCCGCCGCAGCGGGGGAAGTCGCTTGCCCCGCCGGCGCGAGCGCATGGCGCAGGATAGTCGTCACGTCCAGCACAAAGGCGACGCCGCGCGCTTTTTTGCGCGCCCAGGGATCGTTTTGCAGCACGGCGAGGACGGCCGCGAGCACCGGCTCCGGGGCCAGGGTCAGGACAAGATCCTTTTCCGAATCCCCAATGCCGAGCAGTTGCAGGAGGCTGCTTTCGGCGGTTCCCTTGCCGAGGAGGATGGTGCCTCCCCGCGCGCCCGCGTTTTTGGTCAGAGCGACGATCTTTTCTCCCTGCTCCCGTCCGACAATGGCGACAAGGAGCTTGCCTCCGTTGCCGGACGGAGCGTGAACCTGTTCGCTCATTTTTGCACCTCCGCGGTTTCTTCCGCGTGTTCGGGCTGGTTGACGGCACGCCGGCTTTCGGCCTTGCGCTCCCTGGACGTGTACAGGATGCCGAGGATCTGGATGGTGAGCAGGGGCGTCATGGCGATCATGGCGATCACCCCGAAAGCGTCGGTGATCGGGTTGCCGCCGAGCGCCCTGGACGCCCCGAGGGTGAACGCAAGGATAAAGGTGGACGCCATGGGGCCGGAAGCCACGCCGCCCGAGTCAAAGGCGATGGCTGTAAACATCTGCGGACAGAAGCGCATCAGGCCGAGCGCCAGAGCGTAGCCCGGGATCAGGAACCACCAGATGCTCCATCCTGTCATGACCCGAAGCATGGCAATGGCCACGGAGCAGGCCACGCCCACGGACAGCGAGACCAGCATGACCTTTTTGCGGATATGCCCGCCGGAAACCTGCTCCACCTGTCCGTTCAGGACCCAGACGGCCGGCTCGGCGCAAACCACCACCGCCCCGATCACAAAACCGATGGGCACAAGCGCCGCGTTGTATTCAAGCCGCGCGATCATCCCCCCCAGTTCCGCTCCGGCCGGCATGAAGCCGCCCTTGACGCCCACGAAAAAACAGACCAGCCCGATGAAGGTGTACACCAGACCCACAATCATCTTTACAAGCTGAATGGGCGGCATTTTCAGCAGGGTGAATTGAAACACCGCAAACAGCAGAGCCAGCGGAGCCAGGGCGTGCACCACTTCTTCCGCCACTTCCGGCACGAGCTGGAGGAAGTGCAGATGGAGCGGCAGGCGCACGGCCTCTTCGACAACATGGGGCAGTTCCGTTCCCGCGCCGCCCTGAAACAGCATCCCCAGCATGAGCACCGCCACGATCGGTCCCACAGAGGCAAGGCCGATAAAGCCGAAGCTTTCCTCCCCCGCGCTCCTTCCGCTTCGCACCGCGGCCACGCCGACGCCAAGCGCCATGATGAACGGCACGGTCATGGGGCCTGTCGTCGCGCCTCCGGCGTCAAAGGCGATGCCCAGGAACGACGGGCTGGTGAAAAAGGCGCAGACGAACACCAGCGCGTAGAACAGCGCCAGCACCAGCTTGAGCGGAACCTGAAGAATGATCCGCCCCATGGCGACGGCAACAAACAGCCCCACGCCCGCCGCGATCATGAAGACAAGCGCTGTGGGCGAGATGGAGGCGTCCACGCTCGCCACCTGCGTGGCAAGCACCTGCACGTCCGGTTCCGCCACGGTGACCAGAAAGCCAATCACAAAGCCCGCCCCGAGCATGAGCGGAAAGTTCTTGCGCGAGGTCAGGGCCGCCCCGGCCTTCTGCCCGATGGGAACCATACCGATTTCCGTGCCGAGCAGAAAGATGCTGAGACCAATGACAAGCAGCGCGCCGCCTGTCAGAAACTGCCAGAGCGTCTCCCCGATCGGCACGATCGTCCAGTGCAGCGCCAGAACGATGAGCATGATCGGCAGAACCGAATACAGGGATTCCGCGAATTTTTCCTTGGCTTGCATCAGACGTGTCTCCTGGAGCAGACCCGGCTTCGATCTTTCGCTGTCTCTCAATCTGCCTGCAACGCATTGCGCGCCTCGTCGGCAGGGAGATGGGGATCGCTGTGCTGAAAAACGTGGTTTTCAGCCTGTTCATGCCGCCGCGTCCGGGGCGGCCATTTCAAGCGGAGAATATAGAAAAGCTTACCGTGAAAGTCAATTGATGCTGCCGACGTTTCAATGATCTCTCCATGATATTGCTATCCGTACTTTTTTGTCGGCAAATGTTCCCCTACATGGCCGATGTATACTTTTCCCTTGTTTCTGTCCGGACAAAAATAGACGCGATCTCCGTCGGTAATAGACATATGAGATTGGCATAACAGGGAAAAGATGTTCCTGTTGCCCTGACTGTCATACTCGATAAAATTGAAGGTATGTTTTTGACCCTTTTTGCCTTCTGTGGCGCTTGCGCTTTCCGTCGGCTTGTATTTGAAACCCTTTGGATTAAAAATGGTGTTCCTTGCAATAGCTTCCTGCATGGCTCTCTGGAGTTCCTGCAAAATGGCGTGGATGCGTGGCAGCCAGGGGTTTCCCTCCAGTATGCCTTCAAGCTGTTCCTCTGCCGTTGCACTGAATGCAAGGCAGTCAAGCTGCTGTCTGGCATAGGCAAGCATATGTATCCCATCGTTCAGTGGAACGTACAGTATTTTCTGAATTGCTGTTTCATGGCACCGGACATCCGTTTCTTCGCGGATGATCCCGACGCGGCAATGTTCCTCCTGCAATTCTCCGTTTTCCTCGGCGAGGAATGTATGCGTCATCATCGTATGCGGCGGCATGAATCGCTCGTCCCCTGAAAGGGAAAGCGCCGGTATGCCCCAGAGCGCCGCCAGGGCCAGACCTTTGCAGCATTCATTTCCTATATGGTATTCTTCAAGTTCTGTAATGCCTTGCTCTGTGCACAATTGCTCCACATAGGGCGCGCGGGAAAAACGGCTGAGCAGCCATTGCCGCAATGTCCTGTCCTGACCACCCGCGGGAGATTGCAGATAGCGCCTGAGCGTGCGCCCCGGCGAAATCTGACGTTCGGCAACGTCGTGAGTTACGCGAATCTGGCGGGAAAATCCAAGTGTGGTCAATCTGTCCGAAGCCTCTTTCAGGCGCAGAATCGCGGGGCGGGCGCTGTACTCGTCCGCCAGTGACGCGGAAAGAGAAAGTTCGTTGAAAACCTGATCCATATCTTCCTCTACCCGGGCGCTTTGCCGCATTGGGGCTTCGCCCTTCTTTGGCGCTCTGCAATCGAAACCTTGCCGGATGACTGGTGTCTAATTGCAAAAATTCTGCGAAGAATTTTTGCAGGATCGTTCGCGAAAAAA
>CAJUHZ010000072.1 GCA_910585945.1 uncultured Bilophila sp. | reverse complement strand
ATCTGGTTACGCACGAATTGCGTCATTTCCGTCGCCACGTCAACATCAGAAATGCGGGATTCGGCGGCTTGCAGGTTTTCGGCCTGGATGGAAAGATTGGTCACGGTATTTTCCAGTCTGTTCTGCATGGCTCCGAGGTGGGCGCGCACGTTGTCCTTTTTGACGATGGCGTTGTCTATGCGTCCCAGAGCCTGTTGGGCTTTTTCCTGTGTTTTGATGGAGATGATGTCCCCTTGGGGAAGAGCAGGGCCGGGGCCGGGCGGATCCGGAGGGTCTGGCGGGTCAGGTGGATTTGGCTGATTGCCGCCGGTTGTGTCCGGCATGTTTGTCCATGTCGCTGTCAAACGAATTGGTCCGTCACCAACCAAACAAAGTATTAAATCTTCAGTAACAGTATCAATTGTAAGATAATCATTAGGGGCCCCCCCCCCCATCCTGCCCAGTTTCCTTCTCCGGAATAACCTATGTTCATACCGTTATATGTAAAGTTATTTCCGGCAGTGCCAGGGGTATGTTTAACATCCCCCCCCCCTGGGATCCCATTCAAGACACTGTTATCGCAGACAGCTCCATCATCAAAGCCGTATGCAGGCGTAATTGCCCAGGTTTCTAATGGAGCAAAGGGGGTAGTTGCTGTCGTATCTCCTATATCCTGCCAGAATTGTGCCTTCCAAGCATTATTGGCAAGTGTCGTCCCCGCGATATGGACTCCTGCCGGAGTGAAAAGATCCAAACCATCTACACCACCCAAATCATCCAGATGGAGGCGCACATCTGTCGCCCCTTTAGGAATAACAGCAAAGGCAAATGGATGGCCATGTGTAAAATGCGTTACCCCATTGGAGAGCACGTTCCCCAATGTAGGCAGATTGCCCAAATTTCCGCCGGGTCCGGCGGCCTTCGTTCCATTCCCAGCCGCCGCCTTTATTCCTCCAGCATTTGCCGCCGCAGCGTTGATGGTTGTTACGGCTTCATCCCTCAAGCCCAGGCCAGCCAGTGTACAGTTGCCAATCTCCACATAGTAGTAATCTTCGGCGGAATCATTCCCCGTGCCGAAGTGAATTTTCATTTTGCCTGTGGCGTTGAGGCCGGAGCCGTCATGCGCCCCGGTCAATGAGCCGTCCAGCAATTTTATGCCATTGAAATCGGTGGCGTTGGCAATGCGGTCAATCTCTTCCGCCATTGCCACAAATTCGGAATGGATAATCAGACGTTGCGTTGAATTGTAGGTGCCTGTTGCGGCCTGTTCGGCCAGTTCCTTCATGCGGATGAGCTTTTCATCAATGACGGCCAGAGCGCCGTCCGCCGTCTGAATCATGGAAATGGCGTCGTTGGCGTTGCGCACGCCCTGATGGAAGGTGGCGACATCGGCGCGCATCAGTTCGCGTATGGCAAGACCGGCCGCGTCGTCGGCGGCGGAATTGACGCGCAGGCCGGAAGAAAGACGCTCGACTGAAGTCGCAAGACGGGAGTAGTGCGTTTTCAGGGTATTGGCCGTGCTTCCAGCCATGAGATTTGTATTTATGGAGAGAACAGGCATTTGCATACCATCACTTTTTATAATGCATATACAGTATATCGGCAGTATGGCCAAAAGCAATAGGCAAACTGGTGATAATAGCTTTTTATATATTTATACTTCATCATCGAGCACATGGTTTATGAGCGGTATGCAAAGTAAAGAACAACACAGCCCGACAGGGGGGGATTCCCCCCTGTCGGGCGCTCCCTGTGCGGACGAAAGCCCGCACAGGGGATGCGTTCATCAGGCTATGCTCTGGGTGGCGTCCATGTCATAGGGCATGGGCACATTGACCAGATCGACTTCCACGGGTTCGACCGGAGCCGGTTCGGCGTGACCGCTTTCCTGCGGCTCCGCCGCAGCGGGGGCCGGTTCGGACGCGTCGGAAGCGTTCGTATCGGACGGGGCCGAGGATTCAAGGAAGCTGAAGTCCTCGAAGATGGCGAGGTCGATTTCAGCGCCCTTCGGCACAATGCCCGCCTCTGTCGTGCCCGTGTTGGGGAAGACAGGGGCGTTGTCGCTCAGCCGGATGTAGAGGTGGGCGGAAACGCTGTTGCCAGCCTTGTCCGTGACCGTGTAGGTGAAGTCTTCCAGCAGATCCTGACCGAGATTGTCAGCCACGGTGTAGGAGAAGGAGCCGTCAGCCTCAATAGTGAGGATGCCGTGCAAGCCCTCAACCTTGACCTTGCCGCCGCTGATGACCGTGTTATTGACCATGAGCGTGAGGCTTTCCGTCGGGTCATAGTCCAGATCCGCATCGCGGAAGGACAGGGAGCCAACGGCAAAGGACAAGGGATCCCCGGATGTGGTGGTGGGCCAGTTCAGGTTCACATCGTCGCATTCCGGCGAATGGGAGAGCGGCGAGAGGTTCACTTCCAGAGGCTGGCTGCTTGTGCCGCCAAACTCGTCCGTGACCACGATATCGAAGCTCTCCACATCGTTGACGCCCTGATTGTCCAGCCCTTCATTGAGGACATAGACATAGGAGGCTCCGCTGGCCTGCATGGTGACATGCAGCGTGCCGTACTGGCCGGCAATGCTCACCTCGCCGGAGGCGGGCAGGGTAACGCCGCCGATGCTGACCGAGGCTATGGCGTCGCCTTCCATATCGTTCCAGGCAAGCTGGCCTTCTTCCCGCACCAGGCCGCCTTCGTACTTGTCGATGTTGCCGCCGATGGAGGCGGACAGATCGCCGGAGAGTACGGGCGCTGTGTTGGCGTTGTCCAGGTTGATGGTGATGGAGCCGGAAGCCGTGCCCCGGAAGCCGTCCTGCACGGTGTAGGCGAAGACATCCTGCCCGGACTGGCCTGTGGCGTCCGCATCCAGCAGGTAGCGGTAGGTTCCGTCCTCATGCAGGTAGAGCGTGCCGTGTTCGCCGCGCACCACCAGGGAGCGCGTTCCCTCATCGTCCACGCCCCATGTTCCGGGCTGCGTGCCGGTGACGGAATCCACGCGCACGGTGTCGCCGTCGGCGTCATGGAGGGTCACGCTGCCGGAAGCCCTGCCGCCGTCGCGCCAGGTATCCAGCTTCAGCACGCCGTTGGACGCCTGCGGGTTCTGGTTGTGCAGCACGAGGTCAATGGACACGTCCTCTTGCCGCGTCGCGCCGAACTCGTCCGTAATGGTGACGGTGAACGCTTCCCTGCCGGTTTCGCCAGCGGCGTCCGCGTTCAGGGTATAGGTGTACGCGCCGTTGGCGTCGATATGGAACACGCCATACGCGCCGTTGACGGTGAAGCCGCCCTGGCCGTCCGCCACACCGGCCGCGCCGTTGAAGCTGACGCCGGAGAGCGTGACCACATCATGCCTGCCCGCATCCGGATTGTAGTCCGGATCGCTGAAGGTCAGGCTGCCGGTGGCTTCGCCGGTGGTGGTGCGCAGGGTGTCGATTTCGCGGTTCAGCGTGCCGCTGATGACCGGCTGGTTGTTGGTGTTGGTTCCGTACTCCCCGGCGGCGGCAAAGCCCCAGAGCGGCGCATCATCCGTCACGCCGCCCATATTGGTCGGAGCGTCGGCCACCGGCGTGATGGTCAGGCTCAGCTTCTGCCCGGTGATGGCGGCGTCGTGTTCTTTCCGCTTTGATTTGACCTGAATGGGGATCACCATTTTGCTCCGCCCATTCCCCACAAACTGTACTTTGAGGTAAGAAGGCGTATAGGGTAAATTTATTGTCCAGCGAGGTTTGACAGAGGCTTTTTTCTTACCTAAAAGGGAGAAAAATAATTTCCCCAAAAAGTACACCTTATTAGACAACATTGGTGCTGTCTTCACGGAGACTTCCGGCTTTCCGGTAAAAGGTGCTTTGGGGCATCCGGCATCTTCTGGCGGCTTCCAGACCGGAAATATGGCCATTAAGCCAGAGGGCGCAATTTTCCGGAAAATTGTCCGGCAAGGGTTTGATTTCGCGCCCAAAGCGCACGCCGCGCTGTCTGGCCGCGGCAATGCCTTCGGCCTGTCGGGTACGGATGCTTTCCCGCTCATTCTGGGCAACGAAAGAAAGCACCTGCAAGACCAGATCGGCAATGAATGTTCCGAGCAGGTTTTTGTCCCGCCTGGTGTCGAGCAGGGGCATGTCCAGAACGAGAATGTCCACGCGCTTTTCCTTGGTCAGCACGCGCCACTGTTCCAGAATCTCCTCATAATTGCGGCCGAGCCGGTCAATGCTGGTAACGCAGAGCTGGTCGCCCGGCCTGAGCTTTTTGAGCATGGCCTGATACTGCGGGCGCTGAAAATCCTTGCCCGACATCTTGTCCATGAAAATGCGGGCGGGCGGTATGCCTTGCTGCTCAAGAGCGATGCACTGACGGCTCTCGTTTTGATCTGTGCTGGATACGCGGATGTATCCGTAAGTGTCTGCCATGACGGTTTCTCCTCTGAGTGGTTTCTTTCTCACAATTCATCATCCGGGATATCCGCAACAATAAAGCTGCCGCGTTGTTCGAGTTTCGGAGGCGGCGGGGGTGTGTCTTGCCTTCGTGCCTTTCGGCCTTCCTTCTGCCGTCTGGCCTCGGTCAGATACTTGGTCAGGGTCTGAGGCTTCACCTCAATGCCTTTTTCGTGCAGCTTTTCGACAATTTCCTGTGTGTCGAAGCCACGCTTCTTCATCCGTTCCAGCGTCGGGGCAAGGGTAAAAATGGCCTGCTTCACGGTCATGGCGCGGTTTCCGTCCAGCGTGACGGTAGCGGGCTTGAGTCTGGCAAACTCCTGTCGGATTTCCTTCAGTCGGCTGGCTGTGACGGTCATGGTTGTTTCTCCTGTGATTGACTGGGCATGTCCCCGGTTTTGTCTTTTGCCTTTGGCGGTCAAGCGGCACGCTTGCCCACTGGTTTTCGCCAGAAAACCATAGTGGGCTATGACTCGCCTTCGAGTCGGGATTCCCGGCGGACGGTCAGCGCATCCTTGAGTGACGGCGTTGCGGTACGGCTTCCGGCTCTTGCTGGATGTGCCATTCACGCTCGGACTGCTGGCGGGCCTCCGCTTCCTGAAGTTCCCGTTCCTGCTGGCGCTGAAGCTGTTCGGCTCGCTTGCGTTCCACGAAGTCGAGGTGTAGCGATCGAATGTCCGGCAGAAGCAGAAATTCCCGATATCCCGCCTGGAGTCTCTTCATTTTCTTCAACTGGGCCTCCAGCTCATCCTTTTCCTCATGGCTTTGCTTCCTGTGGGCCGTGTATTCCGTTTCAAGCCGTGTCTGTTTTGTGCGTAAGGTTTCCACTTCCTTTTGCACTCCCTGAAGAATCTTCTCCGCCTCTTCGGCCTGCCGTTCATACTCTTTGAGGCTTTTTTTCAGTTCCTCTTCACGCTGTTCCAACTCGTTAATGATTTGTCGGGAATTTCTGGCCACCTCTTCAGATTCCAGAATCAGCCTGTCCAGAGCCTCCTGTTGCTGCTTGAACTCCCGCGTATCCAGATGCTTTTTTGCTGCCCCCGGCTTCTGCTCGACGCCACGCTGAATGTCGAAGCCTCGCCTTTGCAGGTAGCCGGGCAAGTCGGTTTGCAGTTTTTTCAGACTGGCGCGGGTATAGATGCAGTTGGCGCTGAGCCGTCCATCCGGCGTTACCGGCACGTGAAGGAAGTGCATGTGCGGCGTCTTTTCATCCATATGAATCATTGCCGAGATGACGTTTTCCTTGCCGACAAAATCTGTGAGATAGGCCGCGGCTTCCTCGAAAAAGCGTCTGGTTTCCTCCTTGCCCATGCGGGTAAAGAACGATTTGTCCGAACTGACAATCAGACCGCACAAATGCACGGCGTCCTTGCGGACAGCCTTGACCATGAGCAGATCGTCAATGCGATTCTGGATGGCCTGCGCGTAGCTGTCTGAAGCGGATTCATGCAAATCGTAGTTTCCCACGCTTCGGCTGTAATCAATGTCGGGGTTGGAATGACTCTCCCGTTCGCGTCGATTGTGCGATTGAATGCCGCGAATGGCGTCTTTCTTGAATTTGTCCATATGCAAGACGAGGAGTGACATTGTTTTCTCCTTCATTGTTTTTGAGGGGGCGACGTGGACACAGGGGCGAAGCAAGGGATGCCGGGAAGAAAACGTGCCCACCTTTTTTCCCATGCCCACTTTTGATTTCCCACAGGTGGGCGTAACAACCAGACACCGCATGGGCATTTGCCCACCTGCCCACCATGCCCACGCGTTTTGGGTACTGTTATGATGATCCATCATTACCGCTTTCATCGGGTAAAACGAGTACATAGGCTCTGACTCTGCCCATGCCGGGCAGTTCACGTTTGGTCGTGTTCTTGTCGTCGCTCAGGTGCAGCCACCCCGCGTTGCGGAGAACCGCTGCCGCGCGTCGGGGCGAAAAACCTTTGATGATTTCCGCCCTGAATGATTCCGGCAATACGATATATTCGGTGACGCCCCGGACGTTACGTCTGAAACCCACGTGGTTGACGCAAGTGGACATTTGGGTGTCCAAATCCTGAAAGCGGCTTGCTCCATGCTGCTCAATGAACAGACGCACAGCGGCCAGAATGGCGGTATCCTCGGAAGCACCGATGCCGCCACGCGCGGCCAACCAGTCCTGAAAACAGCGTTCGGCGCAGCCCGGAGCGTCAAAGTCAGGGGGCAGAATCTCCATCTGCGCGGCCAACCCTCCGGCCAGCCCACAGAGCGCGAAGCGTTGGGCCACGCGCCGTACCTGTCCATCCGCTCCGGCAGGCACAAGACAACTGACCGTATTGGCAAGAGCCAGTTGCAGCTCGGACAAAACCGTGGTCATGGTGTTGGGTTCGGTCAATTTGTGCAGAAAGACGCGGCCCGCGTGGCCGTAATGAAGAGTGGTCAATTCCTTGAGGCGGTTGACCACGGCTCCGGCATGAGGAAAACCGTGCAACTCGGTGAGCATGGACGTATCTACGGGAAGCCCCACAAAACGCACCTCTTGGCCGCCTCTGGACTTCAGGCCATTTTCAGCCAGCTTGTCGGCAAGGCCGAGTTCGCCGCTGGAGAGAAAGAGCAGACGCCAGGAGTGGGATTTACGAAGGTTACCCTCGCGGCTGGAGCGGCCCTTGCCCTGACCGTTGGCCAGCATGTAGGCGCATTCGGCCAGAACCTTGCCGTTGACCTGCCCGACTTCATCCAGAATCAGCACATTGTCGTTGTGCAGGACTGCGATATTCTCAAGTCGTTGTCCGTGGCGCGCCAGCTTCGGACGTGTTCCGGGCCGCCCCAGACCGAGGCCGCTAGATCATTTTGATTTTAATTTTTTATATATCCACAGGATTTAAACCATCCTTC
>CAJUHZ010000071.1 GCA_910585945.1 uncultured Bilophila sp. | reverse complement strand
AAACCGAATTGCGGATGCAGACCGAAATAGAAAAGATCCGGTCTGAAACGGAAAAAGTCCGCCTTGAGGTCAGGGAAACCGAGGCGCGCCTCAAGATCGAGATCGAGAAGGTTCAGGGCGAAACGGAAAAAATTCGTCTTGAGATTAAGGAAACCGAGGCGCAGCTCAGAACAGAGATTGAAAAGGTTCGAGCTGAAACGGAAAAGGTTCGCCTTGAGGTCAGGGAAACCGAGGCGCGCCTCAGGACCGAAATTGAAAAAGTCAAATACGATCTGTTGAAATGGCAGATCGGCGGCTGGCTCGCCCTGGCCGCCATCATGGCCAAGGGGTTTGGCTGGCTCGGTTTTTAACCCCTAAAGTAATGTGTGCCCCTGCCGATAAATAAAACGGGTGGCCTGAACAACAGCGGCAAACCCCTCCCTTGAAATCCGCGTTCGCCCTTGCCGAAGTGATGATTTTGGGCTACGAACAGGGAAAATGCTCTGCAATCTGCTGAAAGTCGTCTCCTTGTAACGGAGACGCTCCACCCCCATGCAGGTTTGCGGCGGCGAAGCCGCCGTGAGCGCAGGAGAACCGCCATGCGTGACGCCGTCTCTCTCTCTCTCTCTCTCTCTCTCTAGCATATTCTTCCTGTTCAATCGAACACTTGCAAGAGCGGCGTTGCTGAAGCTTCGCGCACCGCTCCGGTTTTGCCGTTCACCAGTATCGGGGAGGGCAGCCGCCCCAGTATTTTTACTGTGCGTGCAGCCGGTTTTCTCCGCTATGTGGAATATCTCTTTATATTCCCAGCTGGAGAGTATTCTGCCTGTCTTTGGTTCCTTTTAAAGATTTTATATTGTGAATACCGTACACATGCACAAAAAAGTTGCCGTTATCATATTAAATTATGAGAGATGGCAAGAAACAGTTCTCTGTGCCAATTCAATAATGAAAGGTACGGAGCAAGGAAGTCACATTATTATTGTGGATAATGCTTCGGGTGATGATTCAAGCATAAAGTTGCATCAGTGGGTTCTTACGCAAGGGAAGGGGGAAGCTCCACATCGCATCACATCGGCAAGCGTGCCCGACCTTGATTGGGGGGAATCCGTCACCAATGGTTCGTTGAGAATTTCCTTTTTGCGTATGCAGCGCAATGGAGGTTATGCCTACGGCAACAATGCAGGGATTTGTCTCGCTCTGGAGCATGGCGCTGATGCCTTTTGGATTTTGAACAATGACACCATTGTTGACAAAAATGCGCTGGGGGCTATGCGTCGCCGTTTGTTTGCTGATGATTCTCCAGGATTGTGCGGCTCCCTGCTGCTTTATGCCGACGTAAAGGATTGCGTGCAGTGTTGTGGCGGCGGCCGTACAAATATATGGACATTTTTAAGCCGGCTTCGCGGCAGGAATCTTACCCGAGAACAGGCTCTGGCTCTTGACGCAAAAGATGTTGAGCGTTCTCTCAATTTTATTTATGGCGCGAGCATGATGGCAAGTCGGCAGTTTTATGAGGCTGTTGGACCTCTGGATGAAAGCCTGTTCCTTTATTGTGAAGAACAGGATTGGGCATGGCGTGGCATGAAGAAGGGGTTCACTTTGGCCTATACGCCTCTTGCTGTTGTTTGGCACAGGGAGGGCTATACTTCAGGCATGAGTTATCGGCGCAAGGATATGAAAAGTCAATGGCGCCTTCTGGTATCGCGTATAAGGGTAACGCTGAAGCACCATCCCTATGCCTTGCCTTTTGTGATTCTGGGTTGCTGCTACGCCGGAGTGCGCTTGTTTGTCAAAAGAATTTTTGCAGCCAGCTGTTGAGCGTGCCCTGTCAGGTTTTTCGCGGGCGGCGTTTTCGTGAGAGCGTAGAATGGTTTCTCAATATTTTCATGCTATTATAATATTTTTTGATAAAATCCGCCGCAATTATATCCCTTACTCCAGAAAAGTATTCTTTTTGTTTTCCCGAAGAAAAGCAATTAGAAATACGTTCTTGCAACGTCGGGAGCTGGTTCTGCAACCCCCTCGGGAGGGGGCAAAACTTGTTCTTCTTGTCTTCCCTGCCGGCGTCATGTCCATTTCGGGAGGACTTTTTTCAATTCTCAATATAGCAATGCTGTCTCGAAAGCTTCTTGCAAAGCTGGGATACAAGGTTTTTCTTGCGTATCCTCCGGGAAGGTACGGTCTGGCGTCTTACCCGTATTTTCCGAATACGGAGATTATATATACATTCGAGCAGATAATGCGCCTTTTCCCTTCGCCTGATCATCTTGTCGTTCATATTCCCGAATATTATTCGGCCCGGATCTTCAAGCGCGCGAAGAGCGATGAAGTCCGGTATCTGCAAAGCGCCCGACGCTTGCAGATCAATATTCTCAACCAGAACATTCTGCTTATGCCGGCCCCCGAACTCTTGAATCATCTCAAGAAACTGACGCCTGACGTGACGCAGACAACCGCTCACAGCGCCTATACTACCCCGCAGCATGCCACTGCCTGGGGCACACCCCTGCTGCATCTTGCTCCGATATTCTGGAGAGAGTACCCTTTTGTTCCCTGGGCTGAAAAGCGAAACTGGATAGCCTATTCTCCTGATGTCAATCCGCACGCAAGGATGATACTTGCAACTTTGCGTTCAAACTTCCCCGATTTTCGGTTTATCAGGATATCCGGCGTAAGCTACGAGCAATATTTGAACATCATTTCAAAAAGCAAGTATGTCATTTCTTTTGGGGAAGGCTGGGACGGTTATTTCTGGGAGGCGCATCTTTGTGGAACAATCGGGTGCGCTGTACACAATACGGCATTTTTCCCCAAAAATTTTAAGGGATTCCCCACCGTATACACCTCGTTTGCGCACATGAACAGACAATTGCCGGAAGATATTCGTCACTATGAGAACGGCATGTATATGCAATATATACATGCAAAATATGCAATATTACATCCAAATATTGAACGTTCCTGGAACAGATTTGAAAAATCCCTGATGGATTTTTATCAGCAAAGATATGATTTTTATCCAACACCTGTATGACGTTATGTATCATGAATATGCATAAAGAAAATATATATTCGTTGATCAAAAGAATATATAAAGTTATTTCGATAAAGAATCGATACAAGGCAGGACTTGTTCTGCTCTTGATGTTGATGCATTCACTTCTTGAGCTTGTTTTCATTTTAGCGTTAAGTTACATGGCCGCTGCAGTGGCTGACCCGGCAGTAGCCCGAAATTCTCTTGCCTTCCGGGTTTGCTATCGACTTTTTCCGGCACTTCAGAGTTTGCCGCATACTCCGGAATATTTGCTTTTACTGGCTGGCGGCATGGTTGTTTTTTGTGCCTGTTTGAAAAACAGCGTAGCCTATCTTGCGGCACGCAGCGCCGCCCTGCTCAGCGAGCATATTGCTCTTGATGTTGGCAAAGAGATTTTTTACCGTTTCCTGCACAGTGATTATGCTTGGCATCTCTCACAAAAGAATGAATTTTTTTTCCGAAATATGCAATGGAGAAGAAATATCGCATTTCTTTTGTTGCATAAACTTTCCATGTATACATGTATTCTTACGCTTGTAATTTTATTTTTCAGTCTTGCCAGTCAGGAGCCGGTTTTAACGTCTATTGTTGTCCTGACAACTTGCAGTGTTGGAATGCTTCTTTACGGAACTATCCGTCGGAAGATAGATACATATGCAAAACATGTAACAAAATGTGGTAGTAATGAAATACAAACATTGCTATGTGCAACTCGAGGTATCCGGGAAGTTTTGATTTATCATCAGCAAAATACATTTTATAATGAGCTTGTATCTTCTATAAAGAATGGCATTTCTGCAAGAGTTTTTAATGCCATAGCTCCGACAATGCCCACATGGTTGCTGGAAACGACAGGATTTGCTGTTGTTATCGGAGTGCTTGCTTATCTTGTATTTATTGAAAATGCGGATATGCCGCGTATTGCAATGGCTCTGAGTCTGTTGCTTTTGACGGCATGGCGTGTGCTTCCGTATGCAAACCGCATAGTTTCTTTGCAGGTTGCGATACGGGCGCTGTATCCGACTGTAAACATTTTATTAAATCAACTGGAAGTCATGCAAAAGCTTCCGGTCAAGGCAATCTGCAAACCTGATGATGAATTTGCAGTGCAGGAAAGGATTGTCTTTCATGATATCTCGTTTCGATATTCCGGAGCAGAAAGAGACGCGCTGAACCAGGTGAATTTTGAAATCCCTGTCGGCAAAAAAATAGGAATCATTGGTCCGTCAGGGGCCGGAAAGAGTACGCTGGTCGGCATCTTGTGCGGGCTTCTCTCGCCGACAGCCGGGGAAGTTCTGGTGGACGGCGTTTCACTGACGCCTGAACGGGCGGCCGCATTCGGCATGCGCGTCGGCTATGTGCCGCAGCAGCCGTTTCTTTTTGCAGGAACCCTGGGGGAAAATGTGGCCTTCAGCCAATGGAAAAAGGGTTGGAGCGAGGCGGAGGCGTTGCGCGCATGCCGCGCGGCCGCCATTGATTTCGTGGACACCCACCCTCTTGGACTGCGCCAGCCCATCGGAGAAAACGGATCAGGGCTTTCCGGCGGGCAAATTCAGCGCGTTTCCATCGCCCGGGCGCTGTACGCCCATCCGCAAATCCTCATTTTTGACGAAGCGACGAGCGCGCTGGATCAGGCAAAGGAAAACAGCATTCAGGATACCATAGCCGGGCTGTCCGAAGAGATCACATGCGTCATCATCGCGCACCGGCTCACAAGCGTGGAAATCTGTGACAGCATCGTATGGCTGGATGGCGGAAAGATCGTCATGCATGGCCCGCGGCAGGATGTCCTTGCGGCGTACAGGAAATCCCTCGGGGAGGTCTGAAAATCAGTATTTACCGGCGCTTCCAGCGCAGGGCCTCCGGAACGAAGATCCGGGCCAGGGCGACATAGGGCAGGGCAAAGGCGACAAGCGCGGCCGTCAGCGTGATCCCGTGCAGGAAAAAGGGCGGCAGCCACGGCAGGCGCGCGGCAAGCAGGGCGGGCGAGAGCGCCGCGCATTTCCAGGCAAGCCAGGTGCAGGGCAGCACAATGAGCGCGTTGACGCCCACCGGAAAGGCAAGTCCCCGAAACGCGCCCCATCCGCGGCCGCGCGTCCAGAGCGCCGTCAGGGCGATAGTGTAGGCGAACAGGGAAAGCGTCGTCAGTCCGGCGACGCCGTAGCTTCCAAAGCGGGCGACTGCCGGAGGGTACAGGGGGAGGACGGCAAGGGTGGCCAGCGTGCCCACCACAGCCGGGGTGATGGTGTTCTGGCAGGCGTAAAACGCGCGCCCCACGATCTGCTGGATGACCCAGAAGGGAACGGAAAGCAGCATGATCCGGAGCAGCGGCGCGGCCCCCAGGCTTTCCTGCCCGGAGAAGCGTCCGCCCTCGAAGATGAGACCGAGCGTGGGCAGGGCCGTGGCGATCATGTACCCGGTCAGCGGAAGCACAATGAACAGACTGCCGCGCAGGGCGGCGTTCAGGGTGGCGTCAAAGCCGGGCGTGTCCCCTTTGGCCGCCAGCGAGGCGAGAAAGGGGTAGGAGGCCACGCCGGCCGCTTGCGCCACCACGCCCACGGGCACAAGCATGATCCGCCGCGCGTAGTTGAGCAGGCTGACTGCCCCCTCTCCGGCCAGCGAACCGAAGACGCGCACGAACTGTTCGTCCACCACCACGACGGACACCCCGATCATCAGCGGCAGCGCCAGGAGCAGCAGGCGCTTGAGCGAGGGGTGACGCAGAACAGGGAGCAGGCGCAGGCCGCTGCACCCGTCATGCCCGTCATGCGGAAGCGGGGGCGCGCCGGGCGCGCGCGTTCGCGTCGCGGCCAGCACAGGCAGAGCAAAGGCTCCGAGGGCCGCTCCCGCAAGCACGCCCCAGCAAAAGCCTTCCATGCCCTGCCCGGGAGCAAGCAGGCCGCCCGCAATGATGCAGCCGTTGTAGACCAGGGGCGTGAGCGCGGGCGCCAGAAACTGCTTGCGGATGTACAGAAGCGCCGAAACGCACGCCCCGGGCAGGAAAAAGACCTGTGCCGGCAGAATGATACGCAGAAAAAATGAAAGCCGCGCCTGCTCCGTAGCGTCAAAGCCCGGCCCCACAAGCCGGGCAAGCTCCGGCGCGAGCAGCCAGGCCCCGGCGCTGAGCGCGGCGACGGCCAGTGTCACCCACCAGAACACGGCGGAGAAAAAACGCCAGCCGTCCTCCGGATCTTCCTCAAAGCGCCGCGAAAGCAGCGGGATGAGGGTGATCGACATATAGCCGCCGGCAAGCAGGTAGTTGATGAAGTCCGGCACGGTGAAGGCGGCGAAGTAGATATCCGCCTCCGAACCGGCCCCGAAGCGCCATGAGACCACCTTGTCCCGCACCAGACCCATCAGGCGGGAGAGCAGAACGCTCCCCGCCATGATCACGGCCGCGATGCCCATTTTGTGGGTGGCTGTCAGGCGCATGGCTTCCTGTCGGCGCTGCCCGCCTGACGGGTTCCGGGGTCAGGACTCATGAATCTGCCTGCTGCAAAGCCGCCTTTTTGCGTCCGGCGGCCTTACACGGCCAACACGGACCTTGTGGCATGTTCAATACGGCTTCGGCCACTGTTTGCCCCGCATCTTGCCGGCCGGAAAAACGGCTTTCGCGGACGGCATTGCAATGAGGTCTGACCCTGATGCGTGGAGTACGGGCGCTATTCTTCCTCGCCGTCCGTCGGGCGAATGGTGACCACCGGGCAGGCGGCGTTCTTGACCACCTTTTCGGCCACGGAACCGAACAGGATGAGATCGATGCCCTTGCGGCCGCGGGTTCCCATCACAATGAGATCGACCTGTTCCTTTTCGGCCACGGCGAGGATTTCCTCCGCCGCGTAGCCCACCACGACAACACCCCGCGCGTCAACGCCCGCGAAATGCTGGGCCACAAATTCCGACATGGACTTTTCCGCGCCGGAAACGATTTCTCCCACAAAATTGTCGATGGTGTTGGGCGGAACATGGAAGCCGGTGTACTGGGTCAGCGTGGGCGCGGCGTAGACGGCGACGATGCTCGCGTCCGCCAGCCTGGCCAGCATGACGGCGTATTCGGCCACGGATTCGCTCTGTTCCGACAAGTCAATGGCGCACAGGATCTTCTTCAGCACAGGCATGGGAGCCTCCTTTGCCGGGATCGGCTTCGTTCCCCGATCCCCGATTGGGACGTGTGTTTGTGAACAATGACGCCATCTGCTCAGAATACGACCTTTCCATCTGTATACGCGATATTCACCAGCATGACAAGAACCCGGCCGTAGCGCCGAGGGGAGGACTGTTGGGGGCTTCTCGCCCCCAAACCCCTCGGCAGGGGAATGATTCCCCTGCACCCC
>CAJUHZ010000070.1 GCA_910585945.1 uncultured Bilophila sp. | reverse complement strand
GCCATGCGTGAGGTGTTCAACAGCATGTTTTCCGTGCCTGCCGATCAAGCCGATGCCTTGTTCCGTTCCGCTGTGGGTGAACTTGGCGTCCGTCAGTGGGAACAGGATTTTCTGGAGGGAGAAGGAGGCGGCAAACTGCTTGGACGGTATCTCAGCGGCTTTCTGACTGAGTTGACCGCACAGGGGCAGGACAGGTACGCGCTGTTCCGGAATGGAGCGCTGGACAATGAGATTGTCGAGGCGTTGCATATGCTGGACAGTTCGGGGAAGTCAGCTTTCCAGGGGCCGCAAGAAGCTTTGGAGATCGCCGGAATCATGCGCAAATGGCAGGAGCAGGTTCGTGCTGATCAGAAGGAAGCAGGCACGAGCGATCAGGAGACGGCCACTGTCATGCGTTCCGATTACAAGCGGGAGCAAGCAGTCGGCGCATTGCGCGAAGCGTTCACACATGATCTTGAAAGCGCAGTGCAAAGGATTGCCTCTATGCGTCAACCTGAGGCACAGCTATTTACATTTCCCACAAATTATAGAAACATCAATGTAAAACCAGAAAAGGTATTGACGAGACTAGGCTCGGTATTGTGCTCTTCCTTTCAGGAATTTCCTTCTTTCATTTCTGAAGTGTCATACCAGGGACAGAGTTTTCTTGCTTCTCTGCAACATGATATGAAGAACTTGTTGAAAGATAGAAATAGTGCAGAGCAACAAAAAATTATGAACCTGTGCGGAGTTTTTTTCAAAAACATGATCAATGGTCTTGGATCCCATCTGGCCAGACAGGCTGTTCCTGGAAAAATAGCGTGCACGCAACACCTTTTTTTTCGTATGAATGCTTTTGACTGGTGGTCAAGTGTGTGGAAGGCAAGTGTTGCTGCTCTCTTACAGAATGATTATGCTTTCAAAAAAGAGAGAGATGGAGATGAGTTTACCTCAGGACAACACCAGGAAACGGTGTCGGATACCCTTTTGAGTGAAGTCCTGCGTCTTGTCTCCCGGTTCAAGTCTTTTCCCTCAGCCTTTGCCCTCCAGGGAAGGGCGGGAGAATATTGGGGAAGGGGAATGCGCGCATGGGGCCGTGTGGTGCAAAACCAGCATGGGGAAATCAACAACTTTGCCCGTTTGTTCCAGATGTTCGTTCTTTTTGGTTACGGAGCCATGACCGCAGGCCGTCTTGGCGCGGGCAAAACGCCGCATGATCCCGGAGAGCCGAAAACCTGGCTCGCGGCTGCGGCGCGAAGCGGCGCTTTGGGCTTGTATGCGGACTTTTTGCTGGGTGAAAAAGCCCGATTGAGGAGTCGGCAGCGTATGCCTGGAGAGGGAACGACGACTGAGCCAGGCGCAAGGCCAGGAAATTTGTGGTTCAGCGACAATGGGGAGAAACGGAAAACGTATAACAACACGTTCCGGCCGTTTTTTACTCCCGCTCCTGGGAACAGGTTGTTTTGGTCCCGTGTCGCTCTTGATCATTTTATTGGCCATAATCTGTATGAAATGCTCAATCCTGGTTACCTCAGCCGCATGAAGCGGCATGCAGGGCAGCAAAACGTGCAAGTTTTGAATGCAACGTCCCCCAAACGCTCTGATTGAAAACGAAACATGTCGTTGCTGTCAGTCATGTAAGATTCTGCTCCGCCCGCTCCTTCGGCCTGTTCGGCGGGCTTGGCAGGGCCTCGCACGACGCGGGACTGAACAGTCCCCAGTTTATTGGACAAATTGGGGACTGTTTCATGTTTAAAAGAATTCCACAAGAAATCTGGCAACAAGTTTTTGAACGCCTGCAGAACAGCCTGAAATATCGGTTAATTTCCAGAACTTTTACCGATATCGACGTAAGCGATGCGCTGCCCCCTGTGGCGGGCACGGCGCTTGCCGACATGGCCCTGGTTCCGGCCGCCAACCGACGGGGGGATGCTGTCGGCTTTGCGGACGTCGCGCTTGATCTGACCTTTGGAGGGCTGTGCGGGGGCGGCTTCGGCACGGCAAGCGGGCTGCTGCACAATCGCCGGGCGGCCGGGCTGGCCGGGGAACAAAACCGTCTCGCGGAACTGCTGGGAGAAGCGGGATACGAAAGCGCGGATGCCGGAAGGCTGGCGGCATCCGCCATTGCCCACATTGCGGACGTGCCGCGCCGGAAGGAGCTTTCCGACGCCGTGCGTCGGAACCTGGCAGGCATGGACAGACTCGGGGCAGGCAAACTGCTTGACCGCATGATGATCGCCATCCGCGACGGGGAAGCGCCGGATGTCGGCAAGTGGATGCAGGAGTTGGGTCTGCACAAGGCTTTTGCCCTTGGGGAAAAGATCCGCCGTGAGCAAGTGGAACTTGCGGCGGCGTATGACCGGGTGTTGCATCAGCCCCTTGGTGGATCACAGGATGAGGTGCTGGCCACGCTTGCGCCGGAGGATATCGAAAGGGTTCTGGTACATCGTGGCCCGGCTGTTCTGAAAGATGGAGAAATAAGCGTGCAGGGTCGGGCGTTAAAGCAGGCGGGGCTTTCAAAACGCGGATTCGGTCTTGTGAAAGTAATTTTCCTTCATGGAGAGAAGGGAACGAAGCGGCAGGAAATGCCCCGGGTACAGCGTGAAGACGTGATCAATATGCCAAGGACGATACGAGAATATGCCCCCATTACACATGAAGTTGGGACCAATGGCGACGGGGTGACTCGTTGGAATATTCCGCGTGCCGATGGCAATTATTTGGCTATTGTGGTCGGCCGGGGGCAGGACGGCCCGGATTCACGGCTGGTAAGCATGTTTGTTGATTCGCCCGAAGGGCCTGCTTCTCCAAAAAGAAACCGTCCGGAATCCCTTCTCCCGTCTGCTAGGCTGGGTGAAGGATACATGGCGGACGGTCTTGGTGTGCTTTCCGACTCCGCCAGTCCGGACGGTAAAAATTCCATCGCTGAGTCTTCTGCTTCGGTGGTCAGCCCAAACAGAAATACCAGTCAGGGAATTTCACGTTTCACACCTGACGGTCAGGACGGAGTAATAGGAAATGTATCTTCTGGTTCCAGAATAGACGTGGATAGCGCTTCTGTCAATGTTCGGGCCGTTTCCGACTTCACCGCCCCGGCCCCAAAGACTGTTATCAAGAGCGTGTACCAGGAAAAAACAGGGGAGATAGGAAAAAGACTGGACAGAAAAAAAGAGCCTGTTCGGGAGGGCGGCCATTCCTCCATCAGCGTAGGCGACGAATCGCCCTTGGCAGCTGGCCGACTTTCTGACCTTCAAACAGACTCAGTTGCCCCTAACATATCCACTTCCCGCTCAATCGTCAATGTCGCCGAATTTCATTCCGACTTCACCGCTCCGGCCCCAGAGCCGAAGATCATGCCGCACGCTCTGGACAGGGCGACGCGGGCGGATGCGAAGATGTTCGACGCGAAAGATTTCGGGGCGCTGGATATGGAGGTCTCGCGCATTGCCGAAGAAGGTCGCATGACGCCGGAATACGCGGCGGAACTGAAAAGAGCAGAGGCGGAACTGAAAAGGGTGGATAACCTGGAAACCGCAGGACTGGCCGTGCTGAAACGCGTGCTGGGAGGACTGGAATAGCGGAACTGCTGGGCGAAGCGGGATACGAAAGCGCGGATGCCGGAAGGCTGGCGGCCTCGGCCATTGCCCACATTGCGGATATGCCGCGCCGGAAGGATCTTTCCGACGCCGTGCGCCGGAACCTGGCGGGCATGGACAGACTCGGGGCAGGCAAACTGCTTGACCGGATGATGATCGCCATCCGCGACGGGGAAAATCCGGACGTGGGAAAATGGGCGGCGGAACTCGGGATGAAGGGTCACTTCAAACCAGGGAAAATGGTGGATCTGGAGCCTGATATACAGTCTGGTGTTCCCGTATGGTCAGCCCAAATGCCGTGGAATGAATTGCTGACTGTTTCCAAAAACTGGTATGATAAAAATCTTGCAGGCAGCAGAGTTACTGTTAACTGGGACAACGGTACAGAATCCTTGCATGGGGATATCATATTTCGTGCGACAGATCAGGGAATGGGAAAACTGCGATCCAACGCACATCCAGATAAACTCCGACTGATTCCTTTTCTAAAAACATTATTGGAAAAGGCAGAGTATTTGGGCACAGAAATGCCGCGAAGACTCAAACATTCCAGGCAGGGAATGCTCATTCATAAAGCCAGATCCTTTGTGCGCCTGGATAATAAACTATTAGGAGTGGAACTTACAATTCGACAGGATAGTAACGGGCGCCTTTTCTATGATCATTTTGTGTTTGATTATCCGCGAATTTCAGGGAAAAAAAAGAAATTCCCCCCTGAATCATCCGAAGGTGCTGTTGGACCCAACGAATCAAGGGGGGGAACGGGCAAGGTCGTCACAACCACAGCCAGTGACCAACAGCCTGCACTGGACACGGGATTGACTGCTCGTGGAACGAGCATAATGGAGAGAAGTGGTAAGGTCAATCAGCTTACAGATACTTTTGCTATCTCTAATATGCGACTTACAGACCACACCCCCGACTTCACCGCTCCGGCCCGGGAGCCGGAGATCATGTCGCACGCTCTGGACAGGGCCACGCGGGCGGATGCGAAGATGTTCGACGCGGAAGAGTTCGGGGCGCTGGATATGGATGTCTCGCGCATTGCCGAAGAAGGTCGCATGATGCCGGAATACGCGGCGGAACTGGAAAGAGCAGAGGCGGAACTGAAAAGGGTGGATAACCTGGAAACCGCAGGACTGGCCGTGCTGAAACGCGTGCTGGGAGGACTGGAATAATGGCGACGAGACAGGATTGCATCTGTGCGGCGGTGAATATGGGGCTGACCGAAGAAGATGCGGGACTGCTGGTGGACGATATAGCCGCGCAGCGGAAGAAGCTCGCGGCCACAGGGCAGACGGACGCGCCGGAAAAGGTCATCGCCCGTCTCATTATGGAAAAAGCGGAGCTTGCCCGGCGGCAGGCGCTCGCTCAACGACGGCAGGCAGCTTTGAATACCGTCACTCATGACCGGATTCAAGGCCTTGTGGACACGGTGAAAGCCGAGGGCGGCGATGTGGCGGACGCTATGGAAGCCCTGCTGGTGGGAAGTTCCAGGCGTTTTTCCGGGAGCGGGGAAAGCGCCTCCCGGCTTGGTTCAAGCCTCAGGGCGTTGTGGGGCGGCAGCATGGCGAACGATCTTGACCGCGCGGGGCTGCTTCCTCTGCTGAAACGGGACAGAGATTTTTCGGATCTGGTCATACGGGAAATGATGGAACCCGAGTCCACCGGCGACGCGGCCGCCCGGAAGACGGCGGCTCTCTTTACCGGCTATCTGAAGGACATGGCGCGAGAGAGCAATGCGTGCGGGGCTGATATCGACAGCTTGGAAAACTACGTTCCCCAGCACCATGACAGCCTCAGGATCCGCCGGGTTGGAGAAAAAACATGGGTAAAGTATATCGCCAGACGCATCGATTCGGAACGAACTTTCCCCGATCTTGAGGCGGAAGAAATCCCGGCGGCGCTGAGCGGCGTCTACCAGGCCATTGTCTCCGGGAGGCGGCCGGAGTACCGGCGCGCAAATCCCTTTCTTCCGCCGGAGCATCCCGGGCGGAACGAACGCCGGGATTGTATCCTGTACTTCAACAGCGCGCAAAGCGCGGTGGACTACAGCCGGCATTTCACCAGCGGCGGCATCGGCAGGGCCATGCTCGAGGCCGTGGAGACCCACGCGCGCCGTGTGGCCCTGATGCGGGTCTTTGGGCCGCGCCCCGAGGCCATGATCACGTCGTTTCTGGACGGCCTCCCCGTCGAAGATGCCGGCCGGGAGCATATTCTCAACTGCTATCGTTCTCTGGCTGGCGAAAGCGGCACGCCCGAAAACCCCACAGCCGCCCGCGTTGCAGCCGGGAGCCGCGGGCTTGAGAGCATGGTCCGCCTTGGCGGCGCGTTTTTGTCCAGCTTTGCGGACATCGCCAGCAAAGTCGCCAGTGCGCGTCGTTTTGGAAGGGGGTGGCTGGAAGACTGGGATTGCAAACTCAGGCAGCGTTTCAAGCCTTTTCAGGAGGAGGATCGGCGCGAATTTTCCCGGCAGCTTGGCCTTTACTGCAAGGCTCTGCTTGGGGAACTGTACAGCACGTTCGACGTCACCGACGCTTTTTCCGGGGACATGACCCGCTGGATGAACGCCTTTTACACCATATGTCACCTGGTGAACTGGAGCGAACCCCACCGCGCGGCCTATGCCGTGTGCCTCTCCAACCAGCTTGCCCGTTTTGTTCTTGACGGCGGAGGGGATACGGCTGCACATCCCGCCGCCGCGCTTCGCCGCGCCGGGCTTCTGGACAGGCTGGATTTGCTGAAAAAAATGGTGGAAGAGGTGAACGGAGAACATTACATCTTTCCTGAAAGCGTCTCCCGCCTGAGTGATGCCGATCTGGAAAGGCATTTGCCCCTGCGTTTGCGGGAGAACACAAGGAAAGTCCCACCCCAAAAATGGGAGGCGGCCCGGCTCGCCGCCTGTTCGCGGCTGCGGGACGAGGTGGAGCGCGCTCTGATCGACTACTACGCGGGTGAAATCGGCTGCGCCCTGTCCGGGTCAGCGGTAAAAAACCGCATTTCTCTGTACAGCCTGGGGCGGCCCGGCGTTGTGACGGCCGCAATGCGGGATATTTCCCGACGAATCGGGGGATTCCCCGTGTCTTGGGAGCAATGGTTGGGCGCTGTCTACCCGTACTCGGCAAGATCCCTTCTGCTCAACCGGACGAAGAGAAGCGCGCCGGGCTTCATCCATTTTTTTGCCGCGGCAACAGTGATCGGCTTTGTGTCCATGCTGGCCGAGTCGGTCGTCATGGGGCGACAACGGCCCAACTGGGAAAAGCCAATAGCGCCCACCCTGGCCGCGATCACGCGGAGCGGGGCCTTTGGCGTGCTGGGGCATTTTTACCTCGGCATGGCGAGCCGTTTCAACAGGCAGGGCGCGTTCAGCCCCCCGGTGACGGAAGCTCTGGCAAGAATGGGAGAACTGAGCGCCCGGCTCGCGCGCGGGGAGTTTGCGGACGGCGGCGACGCGGCTGTCCACAATGCCCTTGATCATCTGCCCTTTGTGAACCTCCACTACACCCGGCAGGCGATAGACTATCTGGCCAGCTTCCACGTCTGGGAAGCGGTCGCGCCCGGCACGTTGAACCAGAGCGAGAAAGACATGGTGAAAGCCTTTCGGGACAAGTACCTTTAGGGTCAGCCCTCATGAGAACGCCGTCCGCGAAAAGCCGTTTTTTCCGGCCGGCAAGGGGCAAACATTGGCCGAAGCTGTCCTGAACATACAGTTAATGTTGGCCCTGCAACGCCGCCGGACGCACGCGGGAGAGCCTTGCCGAGTACGTCAGCGAGCAGAGTGCGGCCGTCTCCGAAGCCCTGCAAACCTACCGCACGGCCCTCTCCCGCGAGCGGG
>CAJUHZ010000069.1 GCA_910585945.1 uncultured Bilophila sp. | reverse complement strand
AAACCTGACAGGGATCACTAACTTATCCTTGGTATCGTGAAGGGGGGACGGTCATAGCCAAGCTCGTTGAGAAGTGTGGAGGCCATAGTGCGGAAGCCGTGGATGCACATCACGTCTTTTCTGTATCCCATGAAGCGGAGCGCGTTCAGCATGGTTGACGGGCTGATGACGTTTCCATTTCCGCGAGTGCCCGGAAAAATGTATTTCCCTTCGCCCGTTACGCCGTGAATGGAACGGAATATCGCAAGCGCCTGCTCCGAAAGCGGAACATAATGAGGAGTGCGCATTTTCATCCGTTCCGCGGGAATGCGCCACAGCTTGTCCTCGAAGTCGATTTCCTTCCATTCCGCACGTCGTAATTCCGTAGCCCGCACAAAGGTAAGAGGAAGCAGGCGCAAGGCACATTGGGTCTGGAAAAATCCTGTGAAATTGTCCAGAGCGAGGAGCAGCTTGCCGACATCCAGAGGCGTGGTCAGCCCGGCATGATGTCTGGTGGGGATGGGGCGCAATGCGCCTCGCAGGTCGGCTGTGATATTGTGCTTGAGCTTGCCGCTGGCTATGGCGTAGCGGAAGATTTTTCCGCAGATTTGCACTACCCTGTGGGAAATCCATGTCGATTCTGCCTCAAGAGGTTTGCTGATGGCCAGCAGGTCTTGCGCTTCAATGCTCGTTATGGTCTTTCGGCCAAGGGAAGGGAACAGGTATTTTTCCATGTTGAACATAAGCCTGCGGCGGTGGGCGGGAGTGTTATGCGTTGTCTGCGTCTCATACCATTCAAGAGCGACCACGCTGAATGTATTGGCCTCCTCGGCGATGCGGGCCGCGCGAAGTTCCTTTTTGTGCTGACCGGGGTCAATATCCCGCGCCAGCAGCTTTTTTGCCTCGTCGCGCTGTTCTCTTGCCTCTTTCAGGGAAACAAGGGGATACTCCCCGAAACTGAGAAGTTTGCTCTTCATGTTGAAACGGTATGCCATGCGCCACAACTTGCTTCCGGTTGTGGATACATAGATGAACAGCCCTCCGCCGTCGGCGTACTTTTTGGGTCTTTCGGCAGGCTTCAGATTTCTGAGAAAGGTATCGGTTAACATGCTATTGCTCCGTCTGTTCAGTTTTGTGGGTATCACGTTTTCCAATGATTTCATGGAATTACTTTACCCTGTTTCGTCATGTGGGTATTCTTTCCATTGATTCTGTGTATCGTGGCCGCGATACCTCATTTTATACCTGCAAATTTTGCTGATGCAAGTTTTCCTTATTGGACTTTATAGCACGCTAACCAAAATTTTCTATAATAAAATCAAAACAATATAGACTTGGTTGGATTCATGAATACCTCAATAGTCTGCCACATCCGCGCGTCATACGTCTGTTTTGTGGCGTAATTGTATATCTGTACAGAGAATGTATCGGGATCGCGCTCGTAGAACATATTCCCCTGACGGATAATGCGTCCATTGCGTTGCTCCAGATCAGACGGTCGCCACGGCGCATCCAGATGATGCGCGGCCACAAGACGTTTCTGCACATTCATGCCCGCGCCCATCTTTGCGGTTGAGCCGAGCAGGATACGAACGCGTCCGGCGTTCATATCACTGAACAGTTTTGCTTTTCGTATATCCGTGTTGGCATCATGGATAAAGGCGATTTCCTCGGCGGGAATCCCGCGTTCCATCAGCTTTTTCCGCATATCGTCATACACGGAGAAATTGCCGGACGAGAGCGCGATGACGGCATCCATGTCCGAGGCCACGGTCGGATCTTCGCCGCTGTCGTCATCCGCTTCCATCCGCTCGGAATCTTCCGCGTCATCAGAGGTTTCAGTTCCCGGCTCCGACAAATCGGCGGCTTTGGGCATGGCCCCCTTGCCGCCCTTGGGCGTGGACAGGTCGCAGAAGACAAGCTGCGTTCCCTTGTCGGTGGAGGTATCGCGCCAGATGTCGTATATCCGCTCGACTGCCGTATTGAGCTTTGACCCTTCAAAGTCATCAGCGGTTGGCTTGATGAGCCGGAAATCCAGCCCGGCCTTCCGTGCGTCATTGGTGATCTTGAGCGGGTTGTCGATGCGCGGGTCTCTGGGCAGGTTCTCCATGCGCAAGATGATCTTGTCCATAAACGCAGCCTGATCGTCGGAGCGTTCCACCACGTCATTGAATGGTTTTCCCCCCTCAACCGGCGGCGTCAAAGGCCGCTCCCCGGCCTGCTTCGCCTGGTCGTCCAGATCGTTCCTGGTCACGACATCGGCAAAGGTACGGTACATGGAGAGCAACTCCGGCACGTTCTGAAACTTGGCGAAGCGGCTTTTCAACTTGTAGTTTACCCCCGTAGCGTCCAACTCCCATCCGTTTGTGACTTGTCCAAATGTGGAAGCCCAGGCGTCGAAAAATTCAATGTCCTTGTTTTTCAGTTCCTCATACTGCATATAGCGTTGCAGGGTATAGACTTCAGCGATGGTATTGCTGATGGGCGTCCCGGTCATGAAGTATACGCCACGGCCATTGTTCTTGCGTTGCAGATAGCGGCACTTGATGAACAGGTCGAGCGCCTTGGCGGAACCGGTGATGTTCCCCAGGCCGGAAACATTCATCGTGGTCTGAAAGGCGAGATTCTTGAACTCGTGGCTTTCATCCACAAAGAGCGCATCCACGCCCAAATCCGAAAAGTCCACGTTTTCGTCTTTCTTGCCTGCCGAGGCCACCAGTTCGGCATAGCGTGTTTCCATCTTCTCCCGCTGTTTTTCCAGTTGCTTGACAGTGGCGCGGCCGCCCGCCGCTTCCTTGGAAGCGGCAATGGCGTCTATCACCATATCAATCTGTTCCTGGAGAATTTCTTCCTGCACATCACGCGGCATGTCGATTTTACGGAATGAACTGTGTGCCACAATGACGGCATCCCAATCGCCGGTGGCGATTTTGGCAAAGAGTCGTTGCCTGTTCTGTTTGGTGAAATCCGTCTTGTCAGCCACAAGAATATTTGCGTCAGGATACAATTTGTAAAATTCATCACGCCACTGGTGCAACAAGTGGTTAGGTACAACAATCATTGGCTTGGAAAGAAATCCCATGCGCTTTGATTCCATGACGGTAGCCACGCAGGCCAGCGTCTTGCCCGCGCCAACAACGTGATCGAACAGACAGGTTCCTTCCTGAATGGCCCGCCACACAGCATTTTTCTGGTGCGGACGCAGTTTGACAGCTTCGGATGCGTTGACAAGTTCAAGATGCGAGCCGTCATACTGCGGCGGCACGTTGGTATTGAACCGCTCGTTGTAGAGCTTTGTAAGCATGTCCCGCCGCTCATCATCCGTCCACACCCAATCCAGAAACGCCTGCTTGATTTCTTCGGCCTTCTGCATGGCGGCGGCTGTCAGTTCCTGGTCAATGACCATGATGGGTTTTCCGTTCTCATCATGCTGGCCGCTGTCTTTTTCCACCTTGATAGGACGATTGATGAGCAGGGATTCAAGAATTTTTTCCGCCGGATATTCGGGAATGCCCCATACACTGTCATTTATGGCCATATCCCAGATGCTCACTTTCGCAAGCCAGCGTCCGAGCGTGGGCAGATAGCTTATCTCCTGCGTTCCCTTGCCGCCGTGCAGATGTTCCACAAAGTCCGAGATGACCTGCGCCGGAATCCATGCCGAGCCGAATTTGATGCCGATGTCCACAGCCTCGATGTCCGGCGGCATGACGGCGGCCAGGGCTTCCACATTGGGCGCGAAACGCGGATCGGATTCCGCAGCGGCCTGTGCCCGCGCCAGTTTGGCCCGCACGTTGCCGGTCAGGTATTTGTCGCGGATTTCCCATTCCTCAGTGGACGGATTCAGAAAAATCTGCCCCTGGTCGCGCAATTCCGCCTGAATGTCTTCCGCCGGACGACGCAGGAGTTGCGCCATGCGGCTGAAATCCACCCTGCCGTTTTCCCGCAGGGCAATGAGCAGGGCGTCTCTGGCGTTTTCCGCCGTTTCCGCCACCTGTGCGGGCTTGAGCACCCGTTGCCGGAAAATCGCGGCCTTTTTGGCCGAGGCGGGACGGGCGGTTCCGCCATGCTTGCGGGCCGTTTCCGGCGACAGTCCCTTGTCGTAGTCGGCTTCCAGCGATTCCAGCAGGCTGTGTTCCGGGTCATCCCGCATCAGACCGCGATTGGTCTGTGAATTGAGGTGGCCATATTTTTTGACGAAAGCGTCATACTGACTGTTGAGGCGGATGCGTAACGAAGTCATCCGGCTTTCGTCGCCATCGCTCTTTTCCTCGTTGAGCAATTCGCGCAACGTGTCCCGAATCTGAATCATGCCCGCCAGACGCAGGCGCGCGGTTTCGTTTTTGACCGACAGCAGGTCGTAATCGCTTTCGCCAAAGGCGGACGCGACCTTGAAGACGATCTTCCGGCTTTGCGGCTCCACGCACAACGCGCCGTTCTTCAGCGCCTGGAAATACGGGCTGCGGAGGAAGTCGGCGTTGCGTACCCTGACTTCCGTATTGAGCGGGCTTTCCTCGCGCGGCACGAAGCAGTCTGCCGGGAGCGCCTCAAGGCGTTTGACGATTTCCGGGCCGAGTTCCCCCGGAGGCGTGCCGCTGACGCAGGACAACGCGCCCTCATACATGCCGCCGTCAAAGACCATTCTGCCGATAATCTGGCCGGGATTCTGGAGAAAGTAGTTGTTGATGACGGCCTGGCGTGAACCGCCGTGTTTGAGGTCGTCCACAACGTCCGAGCCTGTTGTGACCCAATCCCGGCTTCGCTTGTTCTCGCCGTTATGGCGCTGGAAAAACACGATGTCTGCCGTGACATCCGTGAGCGCGTTCTGACGGAAGGCTGTAAACGGCAGGCGGATAGCGCCAAGCAGGTCGGCCTGCCCCGCGATATGCTCACGCGCCGTGGAGTCGGCGGCATCCAGGAAGAAACGGCTGACCACAAAGGCCGCGACGCCGCCTTCCCGCAGCAGACTGATGGACTTGGCGAGGAAATAGTTGTGAATAGAGAATTTCCGCAGTTCGGGAAAGTCCGGGTCATACAATGATTGATTGCCGAAGGGTGGATTGCCGACTACGGCATCCAAGTCATCAGCCCGCAACAGGCTGTTCTGGAAGCCGGTGTTGAGGTGCTTCGCTTTGGGGTAGAGGTATTGCGCGATGGATGAGGTCGTGGGGTCGAGTTCGACGGCAAGAAAGTCCGCGTTGAACTGTTCGGGACAAAGGCCGATGAAATTGCCGATACCCGCCGAGGGTTCCAGAATGCGGAGCGGCTCCCCTGTGCCAAGGCCGAGGCGGGAAAGTCCCTGATACATGCTCCGGATGACGGCTTCCGAAGTGTAGTGGGCATCCTGCGTGGAACGGCGGGCGGCGGCGTAGATATCCGGGGCAAGCAGACCCTGCATTTCCCGGTATTCGGCGGCCCACTGTTCGTTTTTGGGGTCAAAGACCTGCGGCAGGCCACCCCAGCCCACATAGCGGACAAGGATTTTCTGTTCTTCCGGGGTGGCCGCCTTCGCGCCGTTTGCCTGAAGCTGTTGCAGGAGGCGTATGGCGGCGACGTTATCCGCATATTTTGTTTTCGCGCCGCCAACGCCCAGCCGGTCTTCAGAACTTATTCGGTAATTCTCAGGCTCGTGTCGATGCCCATGCTCTGCAATATCTCGGAGTCCGACATCCCGCGCAGACTCGCCTGCCGGGCTGTCTCGCTGCTCAACGCCCGCGCCTCCGTCTGCTGCTGGCCGTACAGCTTCAGGTCGAAGTCGAAGTGCCCCATCGCTTCCAGTTTCTTCAACTCTTCCGGGCTGTTCAGCGCCCAGCGATCCAAAATCGAGTAACCCCGGAGCGTGTAGCCCCCGCTGCGAACGTCGTTGATGGTTTCGGGCTTGAGAACCTTTCTTGCGATTTCCAGCGGACAGGTTTGTCTGTCGAGCATGTTGCGCCTCCCAGGGAAGGGTATGAGTGAAATGGTGAATTTCCTGTACGGTCAGATACTCGTCCGCTCCGGCCTCAAACAGCTTTTCGGGCGTTCTCTTTTCACCGTCAAGGAACTGCATGATTTCAGGATTGCGACTGTGCATACGCGAACCGTCGCGCATTTCATACACGGATTCGCCGTTGCCGTTGAGGCCGAGGAGCGTTCTTTCCGGCTTGTCGTTTGTCGGAAAGGAAAACTCCTGATGCTGTTCCGGCTCCGAAGGAACCGCTTGTTCTTCCGTTGCAGGGGGGACGACTTCGGGGAGACCTTCCTCCCGCATGTCGTCCTGAATGTTTTCCGCCCGTATTTCCTCGATCTGGTTCGCCATTACGTCGAACAGCGACAACTGGCGAGGATCGTTTGTCTGCTTGCGCCGTCTGGCCATGCGTTCCCATCCTTATATCAAAAGACAGGCAGGCGGCGCGAAGGCGGGCTACCCGTCATTGTGTTCCGTTTGGGCGAGTTTCAGCTTTTCGGCGTTATCAATGACCATTCGCCCGTCATGTTCATAGAAGACAACCTTGTCCCCTTCCTTGACGCCGAGCTTTTGCCGGACTTCGCGGGGGAGCGTGAGTTGGCAGCGCGAGGTGAGCTTGGCCAGTTCCATGCCTGTTCTCCTTGTTTCTTATTTTCAAGTGTATTCTTGAAAGTAAGATAGAAGAGCTTCGGCAAAAGGTCAAGCATCTTTTCTTCTCCGGCTACAAAAGCGTTTCATTCAGCAGGCCGCGCGTGATGATCCCCGCCACGCGCTCCTGAGCGTCCGTATCTCCAGAGCGGACTTTCCGGGAAAGCTCCAGAGCCGTGGGCAGTTCTCCAGCCTTGAAATCGCAGGCCGGAAAGCGGATGCCGCTGAGAATCCATGTGGGCGTGGACGTGATGCGCGATTGCGCGGCAACAATATCCGCGCTCACCAGAGGCGCGACAGCTTGCAGGGCGTCCGCAAAGGCTTCCGGCGCAATGGCCGCTTCCTGAAGTGCGGTCTGCAATGCCGCTTCATACGGAACCGGAATGCCGAGCGCAGTCCTTGGCAGAACGGCATCCCAGAAGCGATGCGCCGCATTGGCGGAAAAGCCGCGCAACGCCTCATAGGCCAGAGCCTTTTTCAGCGATTCGCCGTATTCGTCCGAGGGAATATGCCGCACGACGATGCACAGACCGGGATTGTCCCGTTGCGCCTGAAGCGGTTCCTGAATGCCGCAGTACGGACATTCGAGATTCGACCAGTATTCAAGGATGTCGCCCTGAAAACCGTCCACCGGCCTGCCGTCCAGGCAGGTTCTGCCGGAGAGACTTTCGTGCGGGGCGTAAGGAGATACCAGGTCTTTGGCGATCTCGGTTTTGACGCCAGCTTGCACGGCCAGCCGGTCAGACATGGGCGTTCCGGCGTGGGCCGCGCTGACAAGCGTCAGCAGACAATACAGGGAAAAGGCCGCCAGTTGTGAGAGCCTGAGTGACCGTCCCCCCTTCACGATACCAAGGATAAGTTAGTGATCCCTGTCAGGTTT
>CAJUHZ010000068.1 GCA_910585945.1 uncultured Bilophila sp. | reverse complement strand
GCTGTTGACGGCGTGAAAGGCCGTTGTCCTGGGCCGACTAGACGATGGGGACGCGTTGTGGCTGGGCTACAAGGATTCGAACCTTGATTGACGGAGCCAGAATCCGTTGTCCTGCCAGTTGAACGATAGCCCAACGCGCGAGGTTGTAAATAGCTAAAGCGCCCCCCCTTGTCAAGGAATTTGCGTTCATTTTTTCCGAAAAATTCAGGGAAGCTTCACCGATGGGATTTCTTTAGGGCAATCGATCAATTTTCGTAAAAAACAGCCTCGTTACCATACTATATCCGCCTTTTCACGGTGTTTTGCGCTTATGGTGCAAAACACCGTGAAAAGGCGGCAAGCCGCAACGTCGTGGAACGCCTTCCGGCGGCTTATCCGTCAGGGGTAAAGCGCGTCAAGTCCCGAGCAACTTCCTGCGTACGGAGTTCCGAAGCCGCCATTCTGCCGTAGACGCTCTCCGGCTCGCGCAGGACGATTTCGTCCAGCAGGGCGCGCCAACGGCCGAGATCCCCCATTTTTCGGTGCAGACGCGCGACGCGGAACTGCCAGGAAGCGTAATCAGGTGAATCCTTCGGCACAAAGACGGCATACTTGTCCGCCCAATCAAGCGATTCGGCAAAGCGGTTCATCACTTCCGTCACATCCATCAACGCGGCCAGGGACTCTCGCACCCTGTCGGGATCGGCCTTGTCTGATCGATCGTCCTGAAGCTGGGTAAACAATTTCAGAGTATCGAGGTTCAGGCGATAGGCTTCTTCGAGATCCCGCTGGCGTTCCGCCTCCCGCGCCATGAAATAGGTAGCGTAGGCTTTCTGGTACAGGGGAATATCGTCTCGCGTGGACAAAGCGCGCCACAGCGGCAGGGCTCTGCCGGCAAGGCCAAGGTTTTCCGCGGAAATGGCGCGTGCGTAGTCAAGTTGCGCCCGCGTCGGAACGGGAAGTTCCCAGTTGGCGACCTTTTCGCCTATGTCCAGAATGCCGTTCCAGTCTTCCGCGCGCAAGGCCCGCGCCAGAAAGAGATTGTACACATATTCGCCGTAGTCCGGATCTTTGGCTCGATCCAGGAAGGGAGCGAGCAGGTTCATGCCCTCCTCTTCCTCCCCGCGGTTCAGATGCGCCCTGGCCAGGGCCACCCGCAAGTCGTCGTTCAGCGTCGGGTAGTTTGCTCTCACTTCGGGGTAACGATCCCACAGGGTAAGGATACGATCGTAATTTTCCTCTTCCATGGCGGTATCGAACTCCCGTTCAAAACCCCGCCGGAGAATTTCCTCCGCGCGCGGCCCATACGGAGAATTCGGATGCTTCTTGAGGAAATTCTGCGCAACCGACATGGCGGGCGCGATATCCTTGTTCCAGAAGTGCCATGCGGCAAGGCGCAACGCCGCAACAGGCGCTTCCGCGCTGTCCGGATAATCATCCAGAATCTTCTGGTAGTAGATATCCGGGCTGGTGGGGCTTGGAGTTTCAAACAGGGCGAAAAGTTCCTCCAGCGAGAGGTTCCCGTCATGGATGCCGTTTTCGCCCAGCCGGCGGAGGGCTGTCGGCGCGGAGGCCGACTGCGGGTATTTGCGGAGGAGTTCTTCAAAAACTTCCCGCCCGCCGTTGGGAAAGCCGGTCTGCATGTAGATGGAACCGATGCGCAAGAGCACGTCGTCGTTTTTCGGATTGTCCGGCACCAGGTTGTAATAGGTCCAATACGTTTGCAGCGCGTCGTCCAGGCGTTTTTCCCGGTTGAGCAAATCCCCGACCATGGCAAGATAGTCGGTATCTTCCAGATACAGGCGCGGCCAGCGCCGGTTGACGAAGTCGACGAGAATGAGGGCGCGCTTGTCGTGGCCCTGTTTGTACAGGGCTTCGGCCATGTAGCGCGAGCCTTCACGCACGGCGTTGCTTTCCGGGTACTTGTCGAGAATCAGCTGGAAGGTGCGGACAGCGTCGGCGTACTGCCCCCTGTCGAACTGATCGCGCCCGAGCGCCAGATAGGCGACCGGCACATCCGGCTTGAGGGGGAAGGCATTCTTGAGCGCGCCGAAATAGCCGATTGCTTCGCTCTGATTACCGGTTTTCAGATTGATCATGCCAAGCCGCATCAGGGCTTCGGCCACCCGGGGCGAATTGAGATTGAAATTCATCGCCTCGTTGGTGGCCCGAACTATAGGCTCATACCCTTGCAGCCAGTCGCCGGCGTACAATTTTTCCAGCGCCTCGCTGATCATGTACAGAACGTCTTCCCGCTGTTCGGGCGTCAGGGTGTGCCCCTTGATCTCTTGCAGCAGATCAAGGGCTTCCTGATGCTGACCGTCGCTCAAAAGCTTGCGAGCGTCAGCGATCATGGCGGGGGAGTCCGGCGGCTTCGGGATCTGGTTGCCCTCTTCATCCACATAGATGACGTCCGGCTGCGCCTCCGGCGTGGCTTCCGGAGCGGTTTCCGCCACATGATCCCGTGTTTCCGGCTCATACTGTTCGGAATTCGTCGCAGGAGGGGTTGCCGGGGCCGCCTGCGGCTCGCCCGCCCCCCCCTGGGCAACGTCGTCCACAGTCCCGGGCGCGGCCTGTGAAACAGGCGCGGCGGAATTGTCCGACGGCACAGCTTCATTGGCGGCAGGTGTTCCTTCTGTCTGCGGGAGTTCACTCTCCACGGGCGGCGCGGATTGGATGGGAGGGGCGCTACGGTTGAAACTTCCGCGTACCGATCCGATATCCGACAACCCCGCCGGAGGCGTCGGCGCATGTCCGGAAGCCTGCCGGTTCTGCCCCTGAGCAGGTTGAGCCGGAACTCCCGCCGGCTGCTCTGCAGCCGGAGTCTGTGTCCGGGGCCGCGTCTGCGCCGGCACGGCGTTCGGGGCGGAAGGCGCGCCCAGGGATCGTTCAAGGGCAAGCCTCTCGGCCGCTCCAACGGGCGGGAGATGTTCGGCAGAAGAATCCGCCCGAGCGTTCGGATCCGGCCAGGCGAACGCGCTGTCGTCCGCGCTGGGCGGGAGGGTCTCAATGCGGGAAGTGAGCGTGCTTATATCGTCTTCGGAAGGCAGGGAACGCTCTTCAGGCCGCATGTTCGTCCCGGAAGCGGCCGGGGCCTGCAGCGCCCGCTGTTCGCGGGCGGCGGGGGAATCCGGATCCATCGCGGACACAGCAGAGGGAGCGTCCGGATTTTGGGAAACGCTCGGGGAGTTTTGCTCCGGCGCGACCGGCCGGGTGGTTCGTGCGGCGGAAGGCGCGGGCGCGCGCGCCCCTGCCGCCGCCATCCTGCCAAGCGTGGTGGCGTTTGCGCCTCCATTTCGTCCGGGCGTGGGGACAGGGATGCGATCGCCGGGCGACGGCGCGGCGGGCGCTTGTCTTCCGCCGGAAGCAGGAGCGGAAACATCGCCCCTTGCCTGCGCGGGAGGTGGCGTTTGCGCTGTGGGCGCGGCCTCGGCAAGCGGCTGCCTTCCGCGCGGGGGCGCGGAAACGGCCGGCGCTTGCGGCCGGGCCGAAGCCGAACGGGAAGCGGCTGTCGCCGGGGCCGGCGTGCCGGGGTTGCGCCAGCGCGCGCCCAGAGGATCGGGGAAAACATCGATCACCACACGCCGCGCATCGGGCCGGCTGACAATGTAACCGAAGGCAGGGTCGCGCAAGCTCACCTGCACGCCGGTCTCTCCGGCCTGCACGCCGCTGACGAGGCTGCCCGCTGTCGGGGCCGCCCCATTGCGGTTGAAGGAGGCAAGGGGCGTCTCAAGTCCGACGGTGACCTGCGTCGTGGCGGTGCGCCCGGCGCCGCCTGCCTGGCGGGCCGCGTCCAGTTCCAGCACAATGCGCTCCCGGCCGCCCTGACTGGACCATTGCCATGACGCGGCGTGCGCGCCGGTGATGGGGATCAACAGTACGGAACCCGTCAGAGCGAGCATTTGGACAAAGAGCCGGACAGATCCGGAAGGAGAAGAATGTTTCACGCTATCATCTCTGCAATAAGTATGCCTGAAACAGATCAACACGTTCTCTCAGTCAGGGCGGGAACCAGAAAGCATCAGGTTCAGTCTTCCCGCCGTTTTTTCAATTTTTCGATCAGGGTGGTCCGCTTGATTCCAAGCAGCTCGGCCGCCTGATTTTTAACGCCGTCGGATTTGGTCAGCGCCTCGTCCAGAAGACGTTCTTCCACGGCGTCAAGAAATTCCTTCAGCCCCAGCCCGAGCGCATCCATATCCCTGAGCGCCGGCCAGGCAAACGGCCGTGCCCCTCCGACGCAGATTTCAGGGGCGGCATCGCCCGCGACCGCGGGAGCCGTCATGTCCGGCGCGTCATCCGGTTCCGGATCGGGCAAATGCTCCAGCGGCCCCACAGCGTCAAGAATCTTGCACGGGAGGTCATCCGTCCCGATGACGTCGCCGTCAACCAGGATGCTGAGACGCTCCATGAAATTTTCCAGTTCCCGGATGTTTCCCGGCCAGGAATACGCCAGCAAAACACGCCGCGCCTGTGGCGACAGCCCCAGCTTGGGCCGCTCCTTGCGAGCGCAGAAGCGTGTCAGAAAATGGTCCACAAGCAAAAGAATGTCGCCGCGCCGTTCCCTCAAAGGCGGCAAGTGCAGGGGGATGACATTCAGCCTGTAGTACAGATCTTCACGAAAGCGTCCGGCGGCCACTTCTTCTTCAAGATCGCGGTTGGTGGCGGCCACAATCCGCACGTCCACCTTGCGCGGACCGGATCCCCCCACGCGCTCGATTTCCTTCTCCTGAAGAACACGCAAAATCTTGACCTGCAAGCTCTGCTCCATCTCCCCGATTTCATCAAGGAAGACAGTGCCGCCGTCCGCCATTTCAAAGCGTCCGGCGCGCGAGCGGATCGCATGGGTGAACGCGCCCTTCTCGTGCCCGAAAAGTTCCGATTCCAGCAATTCCTTGGGGATGGCCCCGCAATTGATGGGCACAAAGGGTTTTTCGGCCCGCAGGCTCCGCGAATGCAACGCGCGCACCAAAAGTTCCTTTCCGGTGCCCGACTCCCCGGTCACAAGGACGGTGCTGTCAGTGGGAGCGACTTTGTGCAGAACGCGAAAGACTTCCCCCAAGGCCGCGCTTTCGCCGATAATGCCGTTGTCAGCAAACTCCATGCTCCGCTCCCGCCTCGCTTCGGAATACCCGGGACGCCACTCCCAAAGTGTTGATCCCTCCTTCTATGCCCCTTGTTCGGAGCGGCTGTCAACAGATTGACAGAACAATCACTCCTCGTATCCCGAATGAACACGGGCGACGTCGCGTGACAAACATTCGGCCACAGCGGGGAGCTTCATTCCCGGGTCACACGCGCCGATCCGCCACCAGACCCAACATGGCGTCATCCAGCGTCTGCCGGGTGGAGATCACTGCCGCGTTGGCTTCAAACGCGCGCTGATCCGTGATCAGATTCACGGTTTCGCGGGCCAGGTCCACGGTATTGCCGCTCATGGCTTCCGGCGGCAGGCCATTTTCGGAAATCTGCCGCAGAGCGGCTTCGGGATCGGAGGGGTCAAGGAAGGAAACAGACACGCGATCGCGCGCCCCGAACGCATCCTCTCCGCTTCTTGTCACGGCACGCGGCCCCTGACCGGGTCGCCCTTCGGAGTAGACGCGCGACCAGGCGCGAAAATCCTGCGTATTGATGTTGGCAAGGTTGTGGGCGGTGGTGTTGAGTCCCTGGCCGAAGGCGCTCATGGCCGCCGCGTTGATGCTGTACTCGCTCATGTTTTCCTCCTCGGAGATTGGGTCAGCCCTCATGAATTCACCGGCGAAAAACGGTGCTCTATGCGGGCGAACGCATTGTGAGCATGGATGGATTCGCAGCTTTCCACTTCCACCCGGAAGCCTTCGACCTGCTGGAGTTTCAGCATCCGGCCGGCGACGTTGCGCGCCACATCCTCCACAAACGTCGGACGGGAAAAGGCGTCCTCCGTGACGAATTTCTCATCTTCGCGTTTCAGCAGGGAATACACGGGGGAAGACGCCGAAGCTTCCGCAATTTCCACAAAATCCTCAATCCAGCAAAATCCGCGCAAGCGTGCCGCCAGGCGCACGGTGGCCCGCTGGCTGTGCGCGCCCTCCCGGCTGATCGCCTTGGAACAGGGGCAGACCGTCATGACCGGAACCGCCACCTCCAAAAGAAGACACGGCGTTCCTTCTCCCAGATCGCCGGTCAGCCGGCACAGGTACGAGATCGTGCCAAGGCTCCCCGTGGCCGGCGCGGCCTTGCGCACAAAGTAGGGGAAGCGGAACGAAATGCGCGCGCGCCGCGCCTGCAGGCGGGTCTTCACATCTTCAAGCAGGCGCTTCAGGGCGGCGAGATCGAATTCTTCCGTCCGGCTTTCCAGCGCCTGGACGAAACGGCTCATGTGCGTCCCCCTGAAAGCGGCGGGCAGTTCCACCCCGATATCGACGACAGCCACCGTGTGCTGCACGCCGCACGCACGGTCTTTCACAACGAGTGGAACTTCAAGCCCCCGGATGCCCACGCTGTCAATAGGCAGGGCCACCGGGGCCGGGCCGCTTTGCACGTCTTCCATCATAACTCCCGCTCTTTGAACTCATGCCCGGACGATTCGTCCGTTCGCCGCCGCGTCAACACGAACCCCCGGGGCGTCTTGCGACTGGACAGCCGTTTTCAATGTGAAAAAAGATCTAGGGCAGATCCGCGCCCACCGCCGTAATTGAGAACGTGGCGTGCGTGACCCCCCTGATCGCGCGCAACTGATCGGCCAGGGCACGCAATTGCCCGGCCCGGCCCCGCAACACCAGAGTTTCAAGACAATGGTGGTGATCAAGGTGAACATGCAGCGTGGCCACGATGACTTCGTGATGATCATGCTGCCTCGCCGTCAGTTTGCGCGCCAGGTCGGGAAGGTGGTGATCATAAATAAGAGTCAGCACGCCCGCCGCTTCGGCATGATCCGACTGGAGCGAATCCCGCACCAGAGCGTCACGGATCACGTCGCGCAAGGCTTCCGACCGGCTGGGCGCCTTGCGCTGACGGCAAAGAGCGTCAAACTTGGCCAGCAGATCCTCATCCAGCGACACGCCGAATCGAACAGTTTCTCCCATGATGTCTTCCTCTCCGCCGACAGGGGCGGCTACGCGCGGCATATTTCCCACAGGCGCACCGGAACCGGAACCGCCTGCGGGTACAACGCCGCCACGTTGCGCTCGCGCACGCACCGTCCTGCCCACCCCCGGCCGACAAGGACGGAACGAAAGCTCTCATAAACGCTTCGCGACGGCTCGGCAATCCATGCCACGCCGCCGGCGGCCAGGGCATGATCCAGAAAATCCAGGACCGGCCCGGCAAAACGGCGTTCGTACATGACGTCCCCGCCCCAGACAAAGGCAAAACTCCCGCTCCGAACCGCCGGACGCCGCCAATCCATCACCGCCCAGCCCGGCTGGGGCACGCCGTTCCGCGCGGCGTTGCGTCTGGCATAGCGCAACGCTTCCATTTCATAGTCCATGCCGATCACGCGCGCGCCGATCCAGCTCCCCACCAGGGACGTGAGGCCAATCCCGCAACCGAGGTCAAGACAGGCGCGGCCGCGCAACAGATCCCGGCGCTCGTACAGCCAGTCCGCCAGAACCAGGCTGGAAGGCCACAGTTCCGTCCAGTACGGGATCCGCTCGTCATCCGCATCCGGGCCGGAAAAAGTCGTCATGGCAGCCCAGAGACTTTCCAGATCCGTTTCCCGTTCGAGTTCCCAGTCGCGTCCGCACGCCGTCACCCGAAGGAGCCGCCGGTTTTCCTCAACCGCCCCGGAGGTTTCGTTTTCTCCCATGTGGATCCTCCCGGAAGCTTCCAGACTTCTTCCCGAACTTTCCCCAACCCTTCTCGGACGCGCCGCGCTCCCACGCGCCCGTCCGCGAAAAATGCCGGCAACAACGTTGCGGCGAACTTTAGCAGGGGGGATCGGACGGGTCAATGAAGTCATTTCATAATTCGTATGAAATGACTTCTACCGCCAGACGAAAGTCTGGCGC
>CAJUHZ010000067.1 GCA_910585945.1 uncultured Bilophila sp. | reverse complement strand
ATTTCATGGTGAGTCCGTGGTGGCAAAGCCAGGTGGATCCGTCAGGATTTTCAGGGGTGCTGGCGCTCGTCAGATAAAACGACAGCCAGACGCTTTTCATAAACGGCCTTTTTCAGGAGTGGGAAATGACATGCGGTGGAAACAGCAGCAATCGTGGCTGGCGAAACTGTTCTCTTGCAGAGAGAGAGAGAGAGAGAGAGAGAGAGAGAGAGAGAGAGAGAAAAAAGCTGGAAGGCGAAGCTGGCAGCAGCATATTATGACAGCCAGTTTCATCCGGGCATTCTTGGAGTAGTGTGCAATCCCTTTTGGCTCTGCCGGAGGGCCTTGTACAAGGCTATGCGCGTGCTGGGGCCAAGGCTTGAAGGCCATGTGCTCGACTTTGGCTGCGGCACCGGCCCTTATCGCGATTTGCTGACCAATACATGCGCGTATTCCGGCCTGGAATTTGATTCGCCGCAAAACAGGCAATGCAAAAAAGCGGATATCTTTTATGACGGAACGCATATTCCGCTTGAAGATGCTTCTGTGGACAGCATTCTCTCCACGCAAACCCTCGAGCATGTACCCAATCCCGAACGCATTGTGGAGGAGTGGGCGCGCGTCCTCAGGCCTGAAGGTCAGCTCTTGCTCACTGTTCCCTTCATGTGGCCGGAACATGAAATGCCCCATGATTTCCAGCGCTATACAACAAACGGCATGCGTCTGCTCCTGGAAAAAACAGGCTTTGCAATTGTGCATCAGGAACGCCTGCTCTGTGACTGCCGGGCCGCGGCCCAGCTTTTTCAGGCATGGCTCTATGATGTCCTGCGCCTTGGCGCACGCGGAAAAATCGTGCAAATAGCGCTGACGACGCTCTTTTTCGCGCCCATTTCACTGGCGGCGACGGCACTTGCCGCTCTTGCGCCCCAAAACCCCAACAGCTATCTGGACAATGTCATCCTTGCCCGCAGGATCGCCCCATGACGACTGATATCCCCTTCGCCAATCCGCACGCGGCCTTTGCCGAACGGCGGCTTGAAATTCTTGAAGCCGTGACGCGCGTCCTTGACGGCGGCCAGTATATTCTTGGCCCGGAAGTGACAAATTTTGAAAATGACTTTGCCGCGTGGCTCGGCCGCGCCCGATGCATCGGCTGCGGCAACGGCACGGACGCTCTGGAGCTCGCCTTGCGCGCTTTGGGTGTTGGTCCGGGAAAGGCGGTTTTCACCGTCTCCCATACAGCGGTGGCGACAGTGGCCGCCATTGAGCGCGCCGGCGCTGTTCCCGTGCTTGTGGACATTGACGAGGCAAACTACACCATGTCCGCGGATTCGCTGGCCGAGGCCGTACGCCACTTTCGTCGGACATGCCCAACCGTGACGCCAACGGCCGTCATTCCAGTCCATCTCTATGGTCATCCCTGTCATATGGACGCCATTATGTCTGTCGCCGCCGCTGAAGGGCTGGTCGTGGTGGAAGATTGCGCCCAGGCGCACGGGGCCCGCTATAATGGCAAGATGGTAGGCAGTTTTGGCGTGGCGGCCGCCTTCAGCATGTACCCCACCAAAAATCTGGGCGCGTTGGGGGATGCCGGCGCGGTAGCCACCAATGACCAAGCCCTGGCCGAGGAACTGCTGGCCCTGCGCCAGTACGGCTGGAAAGAACGCTATATCAGCTCCGCAAGCGGCATCAACAGTCGGCTTGACCCGGTGCAGGCGGCCATTCTTGGTGTCCAGCTCCGGTATCTTGACGAAGACAACGCGCGGCGACGGAAACTCGCTGCCGCATATTCCCACGCTCTCGCCGGCTGCGGCCTGGCGCTGCCGCTGTCCGCGCCCTGGGCGGAGCCTGTTTTTCATCTCTACGTGGCGCGCTGCCGCGAAGGACGCGACAACCTGAGGGCATTCCTGCGAGAACGCGGCATCGGCACTGCCGTGCATTATCCGCTCCCTGTCCACTTGCAACCCGCGTACAGGCAACGTATCCTGACGGGGCCTGACGGTCTGCCGATTACCGAGCGTATAGCGCTGCAGATCGTCAGTCTGCCCATGTTTCCCCAATTGGAAGAGGAAGCGGTAGCGCGTGTCTGCTCCGCTGTTGAGCAATGGACTGCCGCCGGAGCTTAAGGCGGCGCACGCGGGAGTCATCATGGATTTTGCCGACGCCAATGTTCTGATAACCGGAGGGGCGGGGTTTATCGGCGCCAATCTCGCGCGACGTCTTGTGAATGAGGGAGCCGATGTGACCATCATCGACAGCCTCATTCCCGAATACGGCGGCAACCTGGCGAATCTTGAGGGAATCCGGGACAAGATACACCTCAATGTCGCCGACGTGCGCGACCCGCACGCCATGCGCCAACTGGTGCAGGGCAGGGATTTCCTTTTTAATCTCGCGGGGCAGACCAGTCACATGGATTCCATGTCCGACCCGTTCACGGATCTGGACATCAACGCCAAAGCGCAACTCTCCATCCTGGAAGCCTGCCGGGCCCAAAATCCGGCTGTCAAGATTGTGTTCGCAGGGACGCGCCAAATCTATGGACGACCGGATTACCTCCCTGTGGATGAAGCGCATCCCATCCGGCCTGTGGATATAAACGGCATCCACAAGGTAGCCGGCGAATGGTATCATACACTCTATACTACTGTGTATGGGGTGCAATCCACAGTGTTGCGCCTCACCAATACCTATGGCCCCTGTATGCGCATAAAAGACGCGCGGCAAACCTTTGTGGGCGTCTGGGTGCGTCTGGCGCTGGAGGGCAAGCCGTTCGAGGTCTGGGGCGGCCAGCAGCTCCGTGATTTTACCTATGTGGATGATTGCGTGGACGCTATCCTCCTCGCAGCGGCTCATCCCCGCGCCAATGGGCGCGTCTATAACCTCGGCGGCGACAGCGTGGTCAGCTTGCGGGAACTGGCTGACCTGCTGACAGATTTGCATCCTGATGTCAGCTATATATTGCGGGAATTTCCCGCGGAGCGCAAAAAAATCGATATTGGCGACTATTATTCCAATGATGCACGCATCAGGGAAGAGCTTGGCTGGCAAACAAAAACCTCGTTACGGGATGGGTTGGTGAAGACCCTTGCATATTTCAAGCCAAGGCTGAATCAGTATCTATGACACACATACGTCATTTCTGTACCTATTTTGACCACAATTACCTGCCGCGCGGCATGGTGATGCTGGAGAGCCTGAAAGAACAATGCCCGCAAGCGCATGTTCATGTCCTTTGCCTGTCTGAAGAATGTTACAGTGCCCTTTCCCGGCTCGCCTATCCTCACGTTTCGCTCATGCGCCTGGAAGAACTGGAAGCGGCAGATCCGGAACTGGCCGCCACACGCACAACACGCAGCCTTGTGGAGTACTACTTTACCCTTACACCCTGTCTGCCGTGGTGGCTTCTGACGCAAAATGAACATATCAATGAAATCACCTACCTTGATGCCGATCTCATGTTCTTTTCCAGCCCGGAACCGCTCTTTGTCGAAGCCGGCGACGCGGCGGTCATCCTGACCCCACACAGATTTTCCCCGCATCTTGCAGACTTGGCCAGGTATGGCTTGTACAACGTCAGTTGGATAACTTTTCGCAAGACGCGGGCTGGTCTGGATTGCCTTGGCTGGTATCGCGCTTCCTGCCTGGAATGGTGTGGGGACAGACTGGAAGAAGATCGGTTTGCCGACCAAAAATATCTTGATCTTTTCCCCCAACGTTTTGCCGACGTCCATGTGCTGCGTCATAATGGCGCCGGCGTGGCTCCGTGGAATCTCGCCGCCACCAGTCTCACCAAGTCAGACAAGACCGTCATGGCAAATGACCAGCCCCTCATTTTTTATCATGCCCATGCATTCAAGCATGTATGGGGACCCTTTTATGCCTCTGGATTATCCAGCTACAATACACACTTGAAATCAGCAGCCATACAATATATTCTAAAACCATATTCCATGTACTATACGCAGTCGAAACGCAAGGTTGTAACGATGCTTCCCATCAGTAAATTTACTGGGATACGCTCTGAGAAAAAGAGCACTTTGCGAAGCACGTGCAGGCAATTGCTCACCGAATGGAAAAAGAAAACATTACTGGTTTGCTGACTATGCCCCCCTTTTTTTCTATCATCACTTCCACATACAATGTCGCGGAAACGCTGCCGCGGCTTCTGGACTCGCTCGCCGCCCAGACCTGCCGTGATTTCAACTGGATCGTTCAGGATGGCGCTTCCATTGATGAAACCATGTGCATTGTGGAGCGTTATCGTCCGCTCTTACCGGAAATTCTCGCAGAAAGCAGAAAAGATACCGGTATTTACGATGCCTGGAACAGAGCTCTGGATCGTGCGGGCGATCAGCTTGGCGACTGGGTATTATTCTTGGGAGGGGATGATTTACTGGCTTCACCAGAGGTTCTGGAAAAAAGTAAGGCGTTTCTTGAGACCTTGCCAGAAAATATTTTGTATTGTGTCGGTGACATACTCCTTTTTGATGAGAAAAAGAATTTGAGCTTTATAGATAAAGCAAATTATAAAAATTCATATTCTCGTTTAAAAAAAGGATTGCACTTTGCGCATCCGGCAATGTTTCATAATAATAAATTATTTGTGATAAATCGTTTTACTCAAAAATATATACTTGCAGGTGACTACGATTTCATTGTCAGAACGAATACAGGGTTGAATTGTTTTTCAGAATTTGGAATGTTAATTACAAAGATGTCAATGAATGGAGCAAGTGGTACAAATGAAAAACTAGTTATTTCTGAAACTGCAAAAGTGCTAAAAGAGTATTTTCCATTTAGTTATATTTTGTATATCCCTATGTACCATTTAAAAATGAAGACAAAACAGATCTTCCATATGACAAAAACAGGTAAATGGATTTGGAATAAAACAAAAAATATAAAAAATTTCTTATTAAGAATTAAGAATGAATAGTTTATTGACTAATATATCTTTACGGTGAAAATACTCTATTGATTGAGCGTGCTATTAGATGCCGGTACAAATTATTTGTATCCTCATATAACGAGATAGATATACCTTTACATATTGAAACTGGAGAATCTGAACATTGATCTCCATAGTGACTCCCGCTGCTATCTAGAGGACATATCATGCCAAAAGTCACTGTTGCAATGCCAGTTTTCAATGATGCAAAATATTTGAAATCTGCTATTGGATCCATACTGGCACAAAGTTTCCAGGATTTTGAATTGCTTGTCATCGATGATGGCTCTACTGATGAGAGTCCTGCCATACTAGATTCCTATACGGACAAAAGGATGAAAGTCATCCGTTTACCGCAAAATAAAGGGCGTCCTTACGCAAGAAACATTGCTCTGGATAACGCAACCGGTGAATACCTGGCTTGGATGGACGGGGACGATATCAGTCACCCACAGCGTTTGGAAAAACAAGTCGCCTTTCTGGACGCCCATTCGCAAGTGGATATTTGCGGTTGTGCCCTGCAACGCTTTCACGAACAAAAAGGGATACTCCGCTATCCGCGTACACCCGAACAAATTCGCGCTGAAATTATCTGGGATTCGATGATTCCCAATCCAGTAGCCTGCATGCGTCTGGAACGTGTGCGTAAGGCCCATATGCGCTATGACGAAGAACTTTTGCGTGCGGAAGACTATGGTTTCTGGATTGATGCGCTTCTGGGAGCCAGGCTCCAGGCCATAAATATGCCGGATGTGCTTTATCAATGGCGCTACTTCCATCGTTCTACAAACGTCATGTACCATGCGCTCGCAGCTCGTCATGTGCTGAAATATTTGGATCTGCCTCACGATCCCCATCACGCTACGGTGCACACCGTGTTCTCCTGTACTTCATATGAAGGGTTGGAGCCATCCATTGACGCTTATGAGGTAATTAACTGGATCAATGAAGTGTATCACACTGTACTGCGTTCCAACCTTGTAACTATACAACCCTTTTTGGCCCGAACACATATAAAGGTGGAAAAATATTTGGCTTGGCAACCATTATCAAAATCTCTTTTGCAATATTACCACTCCTCTCCTCTGGGGAAAACTCACTCCTCAAGTCGGATCTGTACAATGGTAGCATTGCGCAAACTACGGAAAAAAATATACCATTAAATCTTTTCTACACAGGTATATCCACATACTCCGCTTTCTTGAGAGATAAAAGCATCTTCCGCATCGGCAACCAGTAAAGATTACAATTCAGCGGATCAAGATACAACGCCTTGGCATACCAACGCAGCGCCGTCCGGTAATCCTTTTTGGCAAAGGCGGCAATGACAGCCATCTTGAACGCCAAAAATGACCATGCCCGCTTCTGGATACGGGGAGGGACGCCAAGGTGGTTGATATGCGGGAGCATGATGTTCCATTCTGTTTCCAGCGCGAGCGAAGCATTTCGGACCGCACTCTGTTGTCTTTGCCGATAATAGAGTAACTCTTCCGGAATTTCTCTTACCTTATTATGCCCGTTAGTGCAAAGCATGGCGAGCATTCTCAATGAAAAATCCCTGTCGCCAGCAATAGCCAGGGTAGTATCAAACAATCCAGCCGCGCGAACAACCTCGGTACGGGCGGCCCAGGCTCCCATGCAAAAAATACTGTCCATGAGCATATCCCACCAGGGATTGCCTGTCTTATGAATATTGTCCCACGGCTGCATCTTTCTCTGTCTGCTGTGATCAAAGAACATGGCAAAATGACACCATGCTAAGTCAATTGCTTGATCTGACAGGACCGTTGTCATTTTTTGCAAAAATTCGCTATGCCAAAGATCATCACTATCTAAAACTGTAAGCAGCGGAGTTTGCACTAGGGCTATTCCCGTATTACGAGCAGCGCACTCCCCCCCATTTTTTTGCTGAACAAGTAAAAAACGTTCATCATTATGTATAGTTTCATATATAACTTGCGCTGTAGTATCCGTAGATCCATCATCAATAATAATACAGGAAAAATTTGAAAAAGATTGATTCTGCACGGATTGAATTGTTTGCCTGATATACCGCTCAACATTATATGCTGGAATAATAACTGTAATAGCAGCCATAATTGTCAATTCTCCGCCGAAAGCACAGCCAAGAGATCCCTCAGACGTGCATGAAAAGCATTGTTATTATATCTCGAAAGGGTAATCATGTGACTAAGGCGACACTGAGCGCACGTTTGGGCTGCTGATTGCGCGCGTAGGGTTTCGACCAAGGGGATCAAGTCGCTATCCGCATCGAAAGTGTGCAACTGCAAATTTTCCGCAACGTCTTCCAATGCGCCGAGGCATCGGACTACTACCAAGCAGGACAAGGCAGTCATTTGAATCGAGACTAAAGAGAAAGCTTCAAAGCATCGTGACGGCACAAGGCAGACTTGCAGCCCAATTTCGCGAACCTTGGCGGGCAAATCCTCCACCCATCCATAAAAATGTACGTTGGATGGACTGTCCCGTTGCAGGGCTGCATAAAAATCCGCGGAAGAAAAAGCGGCGTCGCCAAGCACATGGAAATCCATGTCTGGAAAGCGCCGCGCCAGTGCGGGCAGGACATCCTGCCCCTTTTCAGGGGATGCCCTGCCCACAATGCCCACCTGCCGCAAAGGACGCCCAGAAAAACGATCCTCAAAAGCTGTTTGCGTGAAACGAGTATCCAGTCCATTCTCTACCAGACGGACCTTTGGTGAAGCAAAAATGCTGTCGAAACGCACAAGTTCCCGCTGAATAAACGCGGATGGAACCACGATAGCCCTGGTACGCTTCCGCTTGAGAAATATACGGAACAGTCTTTTTTCCAGATCTCCGTGATTAAGATGCACATGGCAGACGGCTGGTTTGCCCAAAAAGCTCTGTGCCAGCAAGGCAACAGGCAACAGGCGATTGCCATTGACATAGATGAGTTCGGCAGATCGCAGAAACGCAATATTCCGCAAAAAAACATTCAGACAATACGCCGTGCCGTATAAAATATCTGCAAACTTTTTTCTTCCTTGCGTCAGCGTGCAGGCTGGAATACGCCGAACCTCGGCCCCGGCGGCTTCAAGCTGGTCAGCGCAAGGGCCAGCGGGCAACAATACTTTTACAGCCAAACTGTTCGCCAGAGCGGCGCTGACCAGTTCCAGCAAAACCTGCTGCCCACCGCCCAGTTGACCATACTGATCACAAAAGACTATGGTTTTCATAGGGCTGTCTCAGGTGTATGCTTCCAGTAGAATTTGATCCCAACCGTAAAGTCTCATAGACGGAGACCGCATGAATATGCAAAATCGTCTGAAGATCAAGCGGGGCGACATCACCCGCGAGCAGGTGGACGCCATTGTCAACGCGGCGAACAACAGCCTGTTGGGAGGCGGCGGCGTGGATGGCGCGATCCACCGGGCGGCCGGTCCCGAACTGCTGGCGGCGTGTCGGCCGCTTGGCGGCTGCGCCACTGGCGACGCCAAAATCACGCCGGGCTTTCGTCTCCCGGCCCGCTTCGTCATTCACACCGTGGGGCCGGTGTGGCGGGGCGGAAGCAACGGTGAAGCCTCGCTCCTTGCCTCGGCCTACAGGCGTTCCCTGGAAGAGGCGGTGGCCGCGGGCGCGCGGAGCGTCGCCTTTCCCGCCATTTCCACCGGGGTTTACGGCTACCCGGCGGATCAGGCCGCAATCATCGCGGTGCGCACCGTGCTCGACTTTCTCGCCGCGCATCCGGAGCTGGAAGAAGTGCGTCTGATCTGCTTTTCACCCGCGTCCGAGGCCGCCCACCACGCCGCTTTCCACGGCTGATACGGACATCATGCACTGGGGGGCGCCGCGATCAAATGTCAATACCGGGCAAGCGGAGCCACATGAAAAATCACTGCATCTTTTTCGTATCGTCCTTTGGCAACTGGTCAACAAAGGCCTGCAACGAGTCCGCCTGGTAGGCAGAAAGCGTCAGCTTGCGCAAGACAACGGCATCAGAAAGCTCGGCAATGCGAGAACTCACTGACACGGGGAGCCTGCCGAAGCGAAATTCCAGAACATCCCGCAGGGCAAGGCCCAGGCCTCTGGCCTCTCCCCAGGCTTCTCCTTCCGTTCTTCCCCGGGCTTCCCCAATCAATATACCTTGCCGGGTATATTCATCCTTCCATTGGGCAGCGCGTTCTTCCAACATGGCTTCCCCCCGAGCTTCCCCAATCAATATGCCCTGCCGGATGTATTCATCCTTCCACTGTGCGGCGCGTTCTTCAAGCCTGGCTTCAAAC
>CAJUHZ010000066.1 GCA_910585945.1 uncultured Bilophila sp. | reverse complement strand
GGCGGGGTGTGGGGCAGCGCCCCACATGGCAGCCCCTTTTCAAGCTGTCTCGCTGTCGCCGGAGCGTCAGCGGCTGAGGCGTTCGCCGCAATAGGGGCAGAAGACGGGATCGTCCACGGGCAGGGGCCGGCCGCAGGCTTCGTTGGTGCAGCAGCGGGGGGTGGGGCCGAGTTCGACGATGAGTTCGCCTTCCCGCACGGAGACCATCTGCCGGGTTTCCTTGTAATCGGCGGTCTTGAGTACGCGCTTGACGATGCCGTCGCAGGGCGAGAGCACGGCCTTTTCCTGCTTCATGATCGACACGTTGAAGAGTTCCTCGCCCTTTTTCACGATATCGCCGGGGTGCACATACATGACCCAGAGATCCCCGTTGCTCGGGGAGCCTATCTGATACGGATCGGCCGGATCGGCCAGGGGCAGATCGCCCGCGCCCGCGGCCTTGGGCGGCGAAACCCGGACAAGGTGGCTCATGATTTCCGAGTCAAGCACATAGCGCACGATGACCTGACCGTTGTCATTGGGCTGCGAGAGGCTGATCAACTGGAAGAGGTGAGGCTTGCCGGCGGAGTCGACAAAGCTCATTTCCTCACCGACTTTCAGCCCCTCGAACCAGACGGGCAGGGGGATTCTGTTGGGATCGCCGTATTCGGCCCGGAAGCGGACGGTTTTGACCGCGTCGCCCGGGTGATTCAGGTACATGACGAATTCCTCGTCTGTCGGCTCCCGCTTGATGATATCGCGGAAGGCCGCGCGTTCGGCGTCAAGATCCGGCTCGCTCAGACTTTCCAGCGGAGAGGCTTCCGATCGATCGCGCACGGCGTCGCGCCATGTCGCGCCAAAGGCGCTTTCGTACACCCAGTCCGGCGGAAAACCGAGGGGCAGTTTGCCGAATTTGCCGAGCAGGAGGTTGCGGAAGGCGTCGTTGCAGTCCTGATACAGGGCGAGGCGGGCTTTTCGGGTCCCTTCGCTCAGCCTGTCCTCGGGCGCTTCGGTGACGCGATCCAGCACGCCGAGGAGGAAGCGCACCTCTTCCTCGCCCCCGCGCCTGTACGCGCCGGTCACAGCCAGAAAGGCGGTGTTCCAGGTGATCTGCGAACCGGGCGTCACGTCATGGTAGCGCACGATCTGGCGAGTGCCTTCCAGAAACTTGAGCATGTACGGGAGCAGGTGAATGTAGCCCTGCTTGAGCGCGCCTTCCTGCGAGGAGGAGGTGGCCCCGCCCGGCATGGCGTGGCGGGTCACGTCGTTGTCTGTGCCCTGGAAGTAGGGCGCGCAGTAGCGGTCGTAGTAGGGGATGACCTGCTTGAGCACATAATTGGCCGTGCGCGCCACGTCGCGGTTGAGGTGCACGGGCAGGCCGAGTTCTTCCTCGATATAGGTGGCCGTGGCCAGCGCGTCGCCCTGGCCGTAGGCTCTGGCGCTCGCGCCCAGGTTCACGTCCACGATGTGCGCGCCGGCCGCGGCGGCCGCGCCCACCGCAGGCACGAACAGCCCGTCCGTGGCATGGCGGTGGTAGTGCAGCACAAGGGCGGGCCAGCGCTTGTGCAGGGCCTGAACCAGCGCGCTGATGAAGCGCGGCGGGCAGACGCCGGCCATGTCTTTCAGCCCGAGGATGATCTGGTTTTCCGTCTCGCGTTCCCCAAGGCCGCCCACCTCGCCGCACAGGCGGATCATGGCGGCGACGACTTCAAGGTAGTGATCGACGGTGAAGCCCCGCGCCCAGGAAAGGGACACGGCAGGCTCGAAGACCACATCCCGGCGGCTCATGACCACTTCGGCCAGGGGGCGCATGTTTTCCACATGATTGAGGAAGTCGAAACAGCGGATAATATGGTAATTGTCGCAGATCATTTCGCCCGTAAGCCGCATGAGGCCGCGCGGCTGCGGGCTGTAGCCGAGCACGTTGGTGGAGCGGACGAGGATCTGCTTGAGCGTTTTCGGGGCGAAGGTGTTCCAGGCCCGCGCCTCGGAGAAGGGGTAGGTCATGTTCGCCAGCATGGCGACATGAAAATGCGCGCCGCCGCCGTTTTCGAGAGAAAAGAAGCCGCACTCGTCCAGGTAGGGGCCGACAAGTTCGTCTTCGGCCAGGCGGAAGCGGTTGCCGCTGTTGGACTGGGTGGCGTCGCGGGTGGTGGTGTCCGTAAAGTGGACGCCCCTGGCGTCGCGCACATAGTCAAGCAGGGCGAGACGGTCGCCGTGCGGGTAGGGCGAGGCCGCCCGTCGCGTTTGGGCCGGCAGCGGCGGCAGGACGACGGCGTGACGGGGCAGGCGCGGCGTGTCCTTGGAGCGGTATTCACCGAGCTGCACATGCGGGTTGTGCCCCTTGGCGGAAATTTCGGCCACCAGCCGGGCCAGACGTTCGCTTTCCGGCGCGAGATCCGTGTACACCATGAGTTCGGGCGCGGAAGCGACAAAGCCCGTGGTGAAGTCCCCGGCCTGGAAGCGCGGGTGGCGGAGGATCTGGCGGAAGAAGGGGATCGTCGTCTTCAGACCGCCCACGGTGTATTCCGTGAGGGCGCGGGCCATGATCCCGAGCACTTTTTGCCAGTCGTTGCCGTAGGCGATGAGCAGGGAGCCTGCCGAGTCGTAGTTGGGCGGGAAGTCGTAGCCGGCGGACAGGTTGGAGTCGATGCGCACGCCCGGCCCGCCGGGCGAGACGTAGCGGGTCACCAGACCGGAATTGGGGGCAAAGTCGTTCTGCGGGTCCTCGCAGTTGATGCGCACCTGCATGGCGACATGGGAGGGCACGGTTTCCCCTTCCTTCAGGCGGAGTTCCGCGCCGAAGGCCACGGCGATCTGCTCTTCCACAAGGTCCACGCCGTAGCGGCATTCGGTGATGCCGTGCTCCACCTGGAGGCGCGTGTTGACCTCGATGAGGAAGGGTTCGCCTTCCGGCGTGACCAGAAATTCGACTGTCGCCAGGGAATAATACCCCACTTCGCGCACCAGCATCCGCGCGTATTCCTTGAGGCGGGCGCGCAAATCCGGGGTGATGCCCGGCCAGGGCGAGGGCGTGATTTCCACAAGCTTCTGGTGGTTGCGCTGGATGGAGCAATCCCGCTCGTCAAAGGCGAAGACGTTGCCGTGCTTGTCCGCAATGACCTGAATTTCGATGTGCCGGACGTGTTCGAGGAATTTTTCCACATACAGGCGCGGATTGCCGAACGACGCCTGCGCCATGGTGGACGCCTTGAAAAAGGCGTCTTCCAGTTCGGCCGGCTCGCGCACCAGGAAGATCCCGCGCCCGCCCCCGCCGCCTTCGGCCTTGAGCATGATGGGCAGGCCGATCTCCCGGGCCGCCCGCCGGGCCGCGGGCACGTCCACCGCTCCGTCCGAGCCGGGAACAACGGGAATGCCGAGCCGTTTGGCCAGCTCGCGCACCCGCACCTTGTTGCCCAGCAGCTTCATCGGTTCTTCGGCCGCGCCGATGAAGGCGATGCCGGCCTGTTCGCATTTTCTGGGAAAGCGTTCGTCTTCCGAAGCGAAACCCCAGCCGGGGTGGATGGCGATGATCCCGCGCTGCCGCGCCTTGGAAATGACCAGATCGAGATCGAGATAAGCCCGAGGATCGGGGCCGAGCAAAAGAAGTTCCTGCGCGGCGGAAGCGGCCGGCGCGGTCTTGTCGATATCCGTCGCGGTCATGACGGGCACGGCCGCGAAGCGTTCGCGGATGGCGCGGCAGATGCGGCGCGCCGGAATGCCCCGGTTGGCGACAAGAATCGGCTTGCCCCGTACTTCGTCCAGCACCTGTTCAAACGTTTTGACGTTCATGTGTCGTACCTGAATAGTGAGGTGTGCGCCGCAAGGGAAGGTCAGTTCCCGGGCGAAGGGGCGTCATCCGTCGGCGGGAGGCGGAGGCCGCCGGAAAGAAACACGCGTGACTGCGGACGGGCGCGCTCGCCGCCGGCAGGGGACAGGAGAGAAAGACGCAAGCCGCCCGAGGCGTCCAGGCCGTCAAGAACGCCTCGCGCCAGACCGGGCGCCTGCCCCTCGTCCTCCACAAGAAGAACCGTTCGGCCGCGGAACGCCAGGTGACGTTCCGCCAGATCCAGCCAGTCCTCACTGCAACCCCATGTATTATACTGCAAAAACATGCTGGCCGCAAGCCGCTTCCAGAGGGCGGCAGGGCGTATCCGGTTGGGATCGCCCGTGTTCCGGCGCGGAAAGATCAGGGCGAGCGCGCCGGCCGGGAGGGCGTGTTCGGGCCGCAGAGCCGCATCCGGCGGCGCGGAAATCAGGTTGAGGCCGATGCCCGCGATCACCACGTCGCGCCGTTCTTCGATCAGAATGCCGCCAAGCTTGCGCCAGCAGCCGCACGGCTGCCCTGTGCATGCCCCCTGATCGGATTCCGGACGCGGTTCCGCAAGCGGCGTTTCGGCCTTGATGCGGGCGTCCGCCCTGTCGGGCGCGGGCGAAGGAACAAAGGCGACAATGTCGTTGGGCCATTTCATGCGCACGCGCCCGGCGGGGCCGAGGGCCGCGTTGAGCGCCTGCGCCATGAGTCCGCCCACGGCCGGCGCGGCCGCCGTGTGGGTGAACGGCGGCACGGCGGGCAGGCGCAACGCCGCGTAGATGTTGCCGCGCGGGGAGAGCCAGGTTCGGCCCAACTGGCCCTTGCCGGCTGTCTGGCTGGCCGCGATCACGCTCCCCCACGGCGGCAGATCTCCGGATGCGGCCAGGGCGTGCGCCACGTCCATGCTTGATGTGGCCGCGCCGCACGCGTGCACGGGCGGGAGGCATACGCAATCCGTCGGCCGCTCCGCCGCGTTTCGGGGCGCGCTGTCGTTTTTCCGCGATCCTGCCCTGTCGAGGCCGAGCGCGATGAGATCCTCCGGCAGCAGAGGGGCCGCTACGGGCGCAAGCCCTGTCTCCATCAGCCGGATCACGGGCGGCATCCCTGAAAAAATGACGCGAGCATGGTATTCCTTTAAATGATTTCCCCCGGACCCCCTCAAGTCTTCAAGCGCCGCTGACCATTGGGAGTGCGGGTGGTGAACGCTTTCCGTCGGGAAGCGAGGTTCCGTCAGCGGCGTCGTCTCACTCCGCGGCCGGCACGGGCAGATCGGGCGAGAGTTCGGCCCTGTCTCCCAGCCAGGGGTTGAAGTAGCCGAAGCTTATCCACGGGCAGGCGCGCTTGATGCGCTTGCGGAAATTGGCCAGCCCGAGGGACGGCCCGAAGTCGAAGTCCTGCAGGAGCGAGGGGTAGTATTCGGGATCGATGTTCAGGTTGCGCAACTGCACAAGGCTGACGCCGCAGGAGCGGAAAAGTTCGATGAGCGCTTCGGTTTCGGCCTCGGTGTCGGTGACGCCGGGGAAATAGAGCAGGTTCACCGCCACATGCACGCCGCGCGAGCAGGCCGCGCGCATGGAGGCGCGGACATCGGCCAGATCGTAGCCGTTCGGGCGGTAATAGCGGGCGTAGACGTCGGGCCGGGCGCTGTTCAGGCTCACGCGCAGGGAGGTCAGGCCCGCTTCCGCCAGGGCGGCCACGGCCTCGGGCCGGGAGGCGTTGGAATTGAGGTTGACCGTGCCGTGCCCGCCTTCCTTGCGGAAACGGGCGACGCTCTCGATCAGCAGGTCCGCTTCGGTCAGGGGTTCGCCTTCGCAGCCCTGTCCGAAAGAAAAGATGGGTTTGGCTTCCTGCCCGGCATGGTGGCGCATGACGCCGAGGATTTCATCGACTGTGGGCGTGAAGGTCAGGCGGCATTGGGGGGTGGCGCGGATGGGCGAATCGTCGTCCTGCCGGGAAATGCAGCCGATGCAGCGGGCGTTGCAGCTTCGGGAAACCGGGAGCGGGGCCTCGTAGCGCCCAAGGCTCAGGTTGCGCGCGGCCGGGCAGGCGTAGCGCAACGCGCAGTTCTGCATCAGGTGCTGCATGAGCCGGTTGTCCGGGTACGCTTCCAGCAGGCGGCGCGCGCCGCGTTTGACGGCGTTGTCAGGGATGCCGGCAAAGACCTGGCGTGTATCGGCGTCCACCTTTTTGGCGCAGATGTAGAAGCGGCCGTTGGCAAAGCCCACCGCGCCGTAGGCAAAGAGCGGGAGCATGGGCGCGCCCGCATCCGTCACATACACGGGGTGGGCGCTCAGGGTGTGCGCCGGCGCGGCAAAGGCGGCCACCGCCAGTTCTTCCACCTGTTCGGTTTCGCCTGTTTCCGGGTTCAGCCCCACGGCGCGACGTCCGGGCAGGAGAAACAGTTCGCTTTCTTCCGGCAGGGGCATCAGTTCGTCCGGGCGGGGGAGGCTCCACTCCTCGCCCCGGCGGCAGAGCATGAGCAGTTCGGGATGATCGTAGATGTGGCCCTGATCGTCGGCAGCCAGCATACGAGGACGGACGGAAGGGGAAGCCATGGGAAATGTCCTTGCGGTTACGGGGGAAAGCGGTATGCTCCGGGGCGCGGCCGCCCTGTTCGGGAGAGGATCGGCCGGGCGGCCTTGTGCGGCCGGCGCCGAGGGTTGACCCTACGTGAAAGCGCGCCGAAACGGAAGGGGAAGAACATGCTGTTCGCGTTTGTCATTGTGCTGTTTGCGGGCCTGGCCTTCATGTTTCTCTGCCTGTTGCGCGGGCAGGAAAAAGTGGTGAAGACCGTGCGTGAAGAACTCGCCGCGACGCGCGCCCGACTTGAGGCGCTGGAGCGTCGCCTCGGTCCGTCTGCTTCGCCCGATTCGTCTGATTTGCCTGCTTCGGCCGGTTTCGCCGGTCCCGCCGGTTCGTTTGCCCCGCTCGATCCGCTTGATTCGCCCCGGCCTGTCGCGTCGCCGTTTTCTCTCGCTGACGCCCGGCCGGATCGCCCCGATGGCCCGCTTGTCCTCCTGACGGCCGGAATGACCAGAGCGGCCCAATCTGCCCGATCTGCCCGATCTGATGGAGCGGCCGCATCGGGCGGGGCCAACGAACCGGACGGATGGGGAACCGCTCTGCCCTGCATGGGCGGGAGCGCCCTGCCCGTGCCCGAAACCCCGTCCTGTCCCAAACAGAGAGAAGAATCACCCCTTGCGGATGCGCAAAACCGGGCGGACGATGCGGAATCCCCGCGCCCGGATCGGCTTGACATGGATCGGGGCGGGCCGGATCGGCCTGAGCCGGGACGGATCGAGCGAGGACGGCTCGAAATGGACCGGCTTGCGATGGAACCGCCTTCCGCACCGTATGCGCAGGGTGAAGCCCGCCGCGCCCGTGACGCCGGTATGCCGGATCTGAAACTGTAACGTCATTCCATAGTCAGACCTCGTTGCAACGCCGTCCGCGAAAAGGATTTTCCGGTTGGCAGGGCGGGCATCAAACATAAAAATCCCGGAAGACGAGCTTCCGGGATTGTGAAAAACGCCGACATTGCGGCGAAGCCGCTACGGCAGGCTACTTTTTGTTCTTGTTGAGGAAGTTCTGCATGTTCGTCTTCTGCGCTTCGGTGGAGAAGCAGAGGCCGAACGCCTGGGCTTCAAATTCCAGAGCGGTGGTCAGGGGCGCTTCCACGCCGCGCAAAGCGCACTGTTTGGTCTGCTGGACGGCGAACTTGCCGGCCTTCTGCATCTTCTTGGCCACGCCCATCGCGGTTTCCATCAGGGCTTCAGGCGCGACAACCATGTCCACCAGGCCGAATTCGAGCGCCTTCTGGGCGTCGATTATTTCGGCGGTGTAGAGCAGGTAGCGGGCGCGCCCGGGGCCGATCAGGCGGGGCAGACGCTGCGTGCCGCCGAAACCGGGGGTGATGCCGAGGCCCACTTCGGGCTGACCGAACTTGGCCTTTTCGGAAGCGATGCGCATGTCGCAGGCGATGGCCATTTCGTTGCCGCCGCCGAGCGCAAAGCCGTTGACGGCCGCGATCACGGGCTGGGGCAGGTTTTCGATCATGGTCATGACCTTCTGGCCAAGACGGCCCCACGCCGCGCCTTCTTCGGCATTGAGGGGCTGCATCTGGCCGATGTCCGCGCCGGCCACAAACGAACGATCGCCTTCGCCGGTGATGATGACGACGTCGATGAAGGCGTCGGCGGCGATTTTGGTCAGGCAATCCTGAAGATCACTCATCACTTCGGCATTGAGCGCGTTCAGCGCCTTGGGCCGGTTGATCTTCAGGATCGCGATCCCTTCCTTGTTCTCAAGCAGCACAGTATTCCACATGGCAAGACCCTCCGTAAAAGGATGGCAGAACATTGGAGGACGGCGCGCCGCCGCCTTGGCGACGTGCCGCGCTCACTCCAGAGAAAACCTTTATCACCGGCGCTTATGCGTAGGTGAAGAAGCCGCGCCCGGTCTTCCGGCCAAGGTAGCCGGCGCGCACCATCTTGCGCAGCAGGGGGGCGGGGCGGTATTTGCCGTCGCCGGTTTCCGAGGTCATCACTTCCATGATGGCCAGGCAGACGTCAAGGCCAATCAGGTCGCCAAGAGCCAGCGGACCCATCGGATGGTTGGCCCCAAGCTTCATGGCGGTGTCAATGTCTTCCGGCGTGGCCACGTTTTCCATCACCATGAAGGCTGCTTCGTTGATCATCGGGATCAGGATACGGTTGACCACAAAGCCGGGGGCTTCCTCAACGGTCACGGGCGACTTGCCAAGCTGCTTGGCAAGCTCGACAATGGCCGTGTAGGTGGCGTCCGACGTGGCGATGCCGCGGATGACTTCCACCAGAGCCATGACCGGCACGGGATTGAAGAAGTGCATCCCCACAACCTTGTCGGGGCGCTTGGTGGCGGAGGCAATGGCCGTGATGCTCAGGCTCGAGGTGTTGGAGGCGAGGATCGCGCCTTCCTTGATCACGGAATCAAGCTCGGCAAAGATCTTCTTCTTCAGCTCGATGTTTTCCACCGCCGCTTCGATGACGACGTCGGCGTCCTTGCCGTCAGCGAGATCCAGGATGCCCTTGATGCGGGCCAGGGCGGCGTCCTTGTCGGCGGCGGCGATCTTGCCCTTGTCAGCCAGGCGGCCGAGGTTCTTGCCGATGCCGGCCAGGCCCTTTTCCACAAATTTCATGTCGATATCGCGCAGGTACACATCATGTCCGGCCTGAGCCGCGACCTGGGCAATGCCCGATCCCATGGCGCCGGCGCCAATCACGAGAATTTTCATTGCGTTCTCCTGAACAACCCCTGATGAGGGGCGACAGAGGGTGAATGGGTTGTTTGCGAACCTAGCTTCCACCGTCTCTTGCGTCAACGGTTTTCGCCGCGCCGGCGCAGTGTTTGTGAAAGAGGTAACAACCATAGACTCTTTGCAGGCAAAGTCAAGAGAAAGGTTTCCCGGAGACGCTTTTTCGTTGATCAATGCCTTCCGGCATTGCGGTCAACCTGGTTCAGCACTGCTGCAAACGCCTGGAAAGATTCG
>CAJUHZ010000065.1 GCA_910585945.1 uncultured Bilophila sp. | reverse complement strand
AGACTCTCGTCTGGCGTTGGAAGCCATTTCATGCGAATTATGAAATGACTTCTAATACACGACGCCGTAGGACATGACCTCCGGCCGGTGGAAATAGAATTCCACACGGCGGTTCTTGGCCGAGCTTCCCGGCGTCAGGCTGGGTTCCAGCGGTCTGGTGTCGGCGTAGGCCACAGCTCTCAGCCGCGTGGCCTTCACCCCGTGCTGCACAAGATAGCGTACCGCGGCGGCCGCGCGCGCGCCCGAAAGCTCCCAGTTTGAGGCGTACCCGCCGCCCTGCTTCAATTCACCGGGTTCGGCGTGGCCGCGCACGACAAGGTAGAGGTTGTATTTTTGCAGAATGTTCAGCACGTCGTTCAGGATTTTTTTGCCCGTGTCCGTCAGCTCCGCCGAGCCGGGGAGGAAGGTGGTGGACGAGTTGACCCGCAGGAGCACCCCGACGTCGTCGGCGCTGACGCCCGTGGCCGACTGGGGCACGGCGTCAGCCATGAGCATCTTGTTCAAAAGCTGCGCAATGGCGTAATGGGAGCTTTCCGCTTCCGTCATTTTCAGGGTGTCGATCTTGTCCGTGCGCTGCACAAAGGGGTTGTTCGAGACCGGAGAGACGGAACTTGAATCAAACGTGCCTTCGCCGGAAAAATACGAGGCAAGTCCCTGTTTCGTTTCCGGCGGAACCATGTTCAACACCCACATCAAGAGAAAGAAGGCCATCATGGCTGTGACAAAGTCGGCATACGCCACTTTCCATGAACCGCTCATAGGTACGCTCCCGTTGTGGAAACAAGAGGAGGAGAGTCCCCCCTCCTCCGATTTGATTGACAATACGGCCGGGCAGACTGACTAGCCGGTCTTGAGGCGTTCTTCCATTTCATTGAACGTCGGGCGGAAGGTCTGGGGGATCGCCCGGCGGCCGTACTCCACCGCGATGATCGGCGTGGAACCGCGAATGGCGGCGGCCACGGCTTCCTTGATCGCGTTGTAGTAAAAATGATGTTCCTCGGCCGAAGCTTCCAGCTTCGCTCCCATCGGCCCGAAAAAGCCGTAGCAGAACAGAATGCCGACAAAGGTACCCACGAGGGCCGCGCCGATGTGATGCCCCAGAACCGCGGGCGGCGCGTCGATCTGGCCCATTGTCAGCACCACGCCGAGCACGCAGGCGACGATACCCATGCCCGGCATGGATTCGGCCATGTGCGAAATGGCGTGCGCCGGCAGGAGTTCCTCATCTTCCATGATCTTCATGTCGGAGGTCATGAGGTTGTCGATATCTTCCGGAGCGCCTGTCGTCAGATAGACGCGCAACGTGTCCCCGATGAAGTTGACCGTTGCGGCATTTTTGGAAATGCCGGGATGTTTTGTGAAAATGGAACTGGATTCCGGTTTTTCCACATCGCTTTCAATGCTGATCACGCCTTCCCGGTGCATTTTGGTGAAGAGCGCGTACAGCAGGGCCAGCGTGTCCAGATAGTAGGTCTTGCTGCTGGCCGGGTCTCCGAAGATGCGCTTGAAGCTCTTCAGGATCAGCCCCATGGTGTACTTTGTCTGCGAGGCGACGAAAGCGCCCAGGGCCGCGCCAAGGATGATGATGAATTCGCCGGGCTGAATCAGAACAAGCAGGTTCCCGCCCGAAAGAATGTACCCGCCGACGACGGACCCGATGACAACGATGAAGCCGATGATGATTAGCATAGCTTAGTCCGGTACAAATGCCACGAATGGAAAAACGCACTGAAAAACTTACTTCGTCTATCGGCGGAAATCCGGGAACATTTACCTCTTCGGGCAGAAAAAGGCGAAAAAATCTGCCCTCGGCCCGTGCCGGACATTCCTCCCTCACACCGGCGGGAGAACCCGCGCGGCAGGCTTGCCGCGTGGACAGCGCCGGGCTGTTGGTGTTCTCTCATGCAGGCGCTTCGCCAGCCTAGCACAGACAACGCCTTCTGAAAAGAGGCTTTCCTCCGTCTGGCGGAACTGCCGCGTTTGAAAAATAAAAAACGGCATTTCAATATCTTATAGGCCGAAAATGTGAAAATCCGCCTGCGTCGGCGTTGGTGTTCCGGTTTTGCCTTCGGCGTTTGGCGAGGCTTCCGGCGCGTTGCTTCCTTGGCTCTCTTGCCGTAAAGGACAGCCTTTGCGGAGCGACGCGTTCGCCCGGCAGGCATTCCCGGCACGCATGAAACAAGGAGGGGACATGGCAAACGAACCGGACAAGATCATCTATTCGATGATTCGGGTGTCCAAGCGGCACGGGCAGCGCGAGGTGCTGAAGGATATCTCGCTATCCTATTTTTACGGGGCAAAAATCGGCGTTCTGGGGCTGAACGGCGCGGGCAAGTCCTCGCTGCTCAAGATCCTGGCCGGGGTCGATCCGGCGTTTGACGGCAAGACGGTTCTCGCCCCGGGCTACACCATCGGGTATCTTGAGCAGGAGCCGCTGGTCAACGAGGAACGCACGGTTCGCGAGGTTGTGGAGGAAGGCGTTCGGGATCTTGTGGATCTTGTCAGGACGTTCGAGGAGATCAACGCCCGGTTCGCGGAACCCATGGAACCCGAGGAGATGGACGCCCTGATCGAGCGGCAGGGCCGGGTACAGGAGGAGATGGACGCCCGGGGCGCGTGGGATCTGGATTCCCGCCTCGAAATGGCCATGGACGCGCTCCGTTGCCCGCCGCCGGACACCCCCGTGGCCGTGCTTTCCGGCGGCGAGCGCCGGCGCGTGGCCCTGTGTCGCCTTCTGCTGCAAAGCCCTGACATTCTGCTCCTGGACGAACCCACCAACCATCTTGACGCCGAGTCCGTGGCGTGGCTGGAGCGTTTTCTTCAGGGCTTCCCCGGAACCGTCATCGCCGTGACGCACGATCGCTATTTTCTCGACAACGTGGCCGGCTGGATTCTGGAACTGGATCGCGGGCGCGGCATCCCCTGGAAGGGCAACTATTCTTCCTGGCTGGAACAGAAGGAGAAGCGGCTCGAACAGGAGGAGAAGGCCGAATCCGAGCGCCGGAAAACCCTGGCGCACGAGCTTGAATGGATCCGCATGTCGCCCAGGGGGCGTCATGCCAAGGGCAAGGCCAGAATCAACGCCTACGAGGCCATGCTCAGCCACGAGAGCGAAAAGCGCGCCCCGGATCTGGAAATCTACATTCCGCCGGGACCCCGCCTCGGCAAGACGGTCATCGAGGCGGAAGGGCTGGCCAAGTCGCTGGGCGACAGGCTGCTCATGACCGATCTTTCCTTTATTGTTCCGGCCGGAGCCATTGTCGGGATCATCGGCGCGAACGGCGCGGGCAAGACGACTCTTTTCAGGATGCTCACGGGTCTGGAGACGCCGGATCGCGGCGTTCTGAAGATTGGCGAGACGGTCCGTTTCGCCCATGTGGACCAGCAGCGGGATTCCCTGACGCCCGGCAAGACGGTGTACGAACTGATCAGCGACGGCGCGGAGACGATCCGGCTTGGCGGGCGGGAGATCAACGCCCGCGCCTACTGCGGCAGGTTCAATTTTTTCGGAGCGGATCAGCAAAAGCCTGTGGATGTGCTCTCCGGCGGGGAACGCAACCGGCTGCACCTGGCCCTGATGCTGAAATCGGGCGCGAACGTGCTCCTGCTTGACGAACCCACCAACGATATCGACGTCAACACCATGCGCGCCCTCGAAGACGGGCTGGACAATTTTGCGGGTTCCGCCCTTGTCGTCAGCCACGATCGCTGGTTCCTCGATCGCATCGTCACCCACATACTTGCCTTTGAAGGCGATTCGTCCGTCGTGTTTTTTGATGGAAATTATTCGGAATACGAGGCGGATCGCAAAAAGCGTCTCGGCAAGGAAGCCGAGCGCCCCCACCGCATCAAATTCCGCAAACTGACCAGATAGTTTTCCCGCCCGGTTGGGAGAGCGCTCCGGCCCGCCCCGGTCCGGAGCGCTTCGGCGGCGGATTCTTCCGTACGGAAACGATCGCCGGCCTCGCGCGAGATGGCGGGAGCGGGCGGGCGCAGGCGCGCGAACGCCGCATGGCCGACGTTGGCCCGGATCATGCATCGCTTCCGTCATGCGCGTACTCATCATCAATTTGACGCGGTTCGGTGACGTGTTGCAGACGCAGCCCGTGGTCCATGCCCTGGCGGACGGCGGGCATGAAGTCGGCTTCGCGTGTCTGGACAATTTTGCCGAAGCCGCCGCTCTGCTGGACGGCGTTCAGGCGCTTTTTCCCCTGCCCGGGGGCAGGCTGCTGGCCACGCTGGATGCGGACTGGAGGCGAAGCGCGGCGGTGCTGAGCGATTTCGGCATGGCGGTCCGTCGCTTCGCGGCCGACAGGGTGCTCAATCTCACGTCCACCCTCAGCGCGAGGCTGCTCGCCCGCCTGCTGGCAGGCTCCGGCCCTGTCGGCGGTTTTTCCGTGGACGAGCAGGGCTTTGGGGACAACGGGACGCTGTGGGGCGCGTTTCTGGAAGCCTCCACCCGCAAACGCGGGTGCAGCCCCTACAATCTTGCCGACACCTTCCGCAAGACCGCGGGCGTGGGCGATGTGCCGTTCCGTTTCGCCTTGCGCCGTCCCTCCCCGCGCGTGCTGGACGCCGTGAAACAGCTTTTGGCCGGAGAAGCGGGCGGCACGCCGCCCGGCGGCTACATGGCGTTCCAGCTTGGCGCGAGCGATGCGCGCCGCCGGTGGCCCACGGCGCACTTTGCGGCTATTGGCCGCCTTGTGCGCGAACGCTGCGGCGTCATGCCGGTTCTGGTAGGCGCGCCGGACGAGCGGGAACTGGGGGCGGCCTATCAGGCGGCCGGTTCTCCCGCCGTGAACCTGATCGGCCGGACGTCGCTTGAAGAACTGTCGGCCGTGCTCGTGCTCAGCCGTCTGCTCATCACCAATGATACAGGCACCATGCACCTGGCCGCCGGGCTTGGGACGCCGTCCCTGGCTCTTTTTCTGGCGACCGCGCAGCCGTGGGACACCGGCCCCTGTCTGGAAGACTGCTGTTGCGTGGAGCCGGCGCTTCCCTGCCACCCGTGCGACTTCAGCGTGCCCTGTCCCGAAGGCGGAGCCTGCCGCGAACGCCTGACGCCGGCCGCGATCTGGCCGCTTGTGCAGGAGCGGCTGCTTGCGGGCCGCTGGCCGGATCAACTCCCCGCGCGCACAAAAGCCCTGGCCAGAGTCTGGCTGACCACGCGGGACAAGGCCGGCTTTCTGGATTTGCGTTCCCTCTCGGGTCACGAGCGGGAAGAACGCTCCGTGTGGCTGCGGATGCAGCGGCATTTCTATCGTCAGTTCCTTGACGCGGCCGATGCGCCCCTGTCGTGCCCGGGCGCGTCCCGGCGCTTTTTGCCGTTTCCCGCCGGGGATGCGGCGCTGGTCCGCTGTCTGCCGGCCGAACGCCGGGGCGAATTGCGCGAGCAGTTGACGCGGCTGGAAGCCTTGTGCGGCCTGCTTGTCCAGCAGGGGCAGGCGCTGACCGCGGGAACCCTGCCGCAAGGCGGGAAGCGCTTCCTTGGCACGGCGGCGCGCATCGCCACCCTCTTGCAGACGGAGGACAAACGGAACGCATTCGACGCGCTGAACCGCCTGTGGACAGTCGCCCTGCAAAAGCGCGGCGAGGATCTTGCCTCGGTCATGGCGTTTGCGGAATGCTTTGGGGGCATGGCTCATGCCTGGGCAGAGGCGCTCGCCCCCGGGGAATGATCGCGGAAAGCGCGGCATTCGTTCATGCGCGGCGGCCGTGCGCCAACAAAGGCCGGGAATGCGGAACGCCTTTTGCATATTGCAGGAACACCAAGCAAAAAATTCCCCCGCGAGGGATCAGGAGGCAGACATATGATCACCATCGACGGCGCCAATACCAATCTCCGGATTGAGAACTTCGCCAATCTGGAAGAAATCCTGGTGCGTGCTTCGAGCGACAGCCGGCTGGACAACCGCATTGTCACCGATGTTTTGCTCAACGATGAAGTTTTTTCCGAACTGTACCCCCATCAGGCCGAAGACATTGCCGCCGATGCCATTTCTTCCGTGGAAATCCGTTCCGTGCCGTTCGGTGAAATGGCCCTGAACATCGCGGGCGAACTGTACAAGGTGAATGAAATCATGAGCGGCGGGAGCCGTCAGGTCGCCCGGCTCTTCCGTGAGGGCGAAAACGAAGAAGCTCTTGAACTTTTTCAGGATTTGCTGGACGTCACACGCGATTTCATTTCCATGGTGGGCGTGCTGCGTTCCGAATTCACCCTGGGCGAAGCCGGCGCCTTCAGCGCGAATGTGGAGCAGATCTCGGGCCTGCTTGGCGAAATGAGTGAGGTGCTGGAAAGCGAGGACTGGATTTTGCTTGCCGACCTTCTGGAATACGAACTGATCCCCGCGTCCGAAAACTGGAAGCAGATCATTCAGTCCCTGCGTGAAACCATCCGGCAGAATCAGAGGGCGTGACATGGCCGAAACATGCGCTACGGAGCTGCTTGACGAGGCGTTGCAGGTGGGTGCGCGCGAGCTTGACGCGCTGCGGGCCGGTGATGTGGATCTGGCCTCGGAACTGTGCGAGCGGCGGGCGGATCTTATGGAACGGGGATGGGCCAGGCGGGAAAACGATTGCGGAGAACTGCGCTCCCGTCTCCTTGCGCTCCGCGATCTGCAAGAACTTCTCTTTGAGGAAGGACGCGCCCTGAAGCGGCAGATCCGGGATCAGCTCAATCAATCAAAGGAACAGATGCGCCGTATGCGCGGGTATGGCCAGGCTGTCGGCCAGGCCATGCGCTGAGCTTTCCCGCTCGGGAGACGGCGCGGGGCGGGCCGATCGCACGACGGCGGACAGAGCAAACCAGGGCGCGATACGCTTCAATGGGTTGACAAGACCCGACGCCAGAGCTATGGTCCGTTCCTGCCTGTGGGACGTTAACTCAGTAGGTAGAGTATCTGCCTTTTAAGCAGAGAGTCGCAGGTTCGATCCCCGCACGTCCCACCAGGAGATTTCAGGCGCTTACGAAAATTTCGTGAGCGCCTTTCCTTTTGGGCACATGCCTGATGCCCGGGAGGGACTCCACGGCCGCCCGTTTCCGCGTGTCCGGAACGTATGAGCGGCGGGTCAGGAGCGCAAAGGGGGAGGAAACGCCCTGCCGCCCTGCCAGGCGTCGAGCGGATTTGCCTTTTCACCGGTACAAGAGCATACTGGCGTGACCAAAACGTCCTGAATACGGCGTCCCCGGTTCATTCTGAGGGGGGCCGGCCGGAAGCATCGTATGCGAACACTGTTTTCCTTTATCGTGCTGGTTCTGGCGTGCCTGTGCGCGGCCCCGGCGGCTCTCATGGCCGCCGAACCTGCCTACTCGGGCGACGACGCCCTTGCCGCCCCGGCGGACGGAACCGGGGCGGGTGAGGCTCCGCTCTCCGGAGAGAATCCGGCGTCAACCCGTTTCAGTTATGCCCCCGGGCTGGAAAAACAACTGGAAGAAATCATCGCCGCGACGGAAAAACTGGAACGCGGGCTGGCCGCAAGCGAACGTCAGCTCCAGTCGCTGCATACGGCAGAAGAACTCGCCGTCCTGCTGCTCCGTAACCCCGACTGGAAAATCCACCTCGACAAATACAGGGTGGCTGAGGACGGCTCCCACCTGCTTCAGTGGGAGCAGGCCGGCGAGGAGGTCTACCAGGAGTTGACCGAGCGCGGCGTCGCGGCGTCGCGTTTGCAGTGGAAAGGGCTTGGCGCTGCTCCGCTGCAACAGCGGTAGGCGCGCCGCCCCCATATTTCCGGAAGCTGTTTCATGATCCTGTGGAATGACTTCTGCCGTCAGCGCACGTCTGGCGCGGCGCAAAAAGCGCCGTGAATGAGTCTAAGGCTCAGCCCTCATTAAAATGCCGTCCGCAAAAAGCCGTTTTTTCCGGCCGGCAAGGGGCAAACATTGGGCGAAGTTGTATTGAACCTGCCGCAAGGTCAATGTTGGCCTTGTAACGCCGCCGGACGCAAAAAGACGGCTTTGCAGCAGGCGTTTTCATGAGGGCTGACTCCAAAAACCACTTAATAATCCTTCAGCATCATACGGAAATTGTTGTGCAGGATCGTTCGCGAAAAAGCGGAGTTTTTCGGCGGAGCGATCCGCATGAAGCACTCAAGGGATATATGCAATGAGTTTCGGTTCGGGCATGAAACGCCCGCTTCTTGCGTTGTGGCTGTTGCTCCCCTTCGGGGCGATTGTGTGCGCCGTTGCGCCGGTTCACGCGCTTTCGGCCACTGCTCCGGCGCTGGCGGACACGCCGCGTCCCTCGGCCTCCCAGACGGCCCCGGCCGCCGAGGCCACTCGTTCCGCCGAACCCTGGAGCCGATATTTTGCCAAGGGCGATCCTGTTCTGCACAGGGGCGGACCAGGTCTGCCCGGGCGCATCTTCGGTGAGGAGACGGCGGATGGGCCGGGCGAACGGCTGAGGGCCTTTTCCTGGGCGTGGCGCTATCGCGCCGTGACGTACGAGCTGCACTACGCCAACAGTCGGGATCTGGCGCGGGCCGCCTACGGCCTTGCCCTGCACAGCGGCGATATAGAACCCAGGATGACGCTTTCGCGCCTGAGCGCCGTGGCGCAGAGTTACCACTACAGCATGGAGCAGGTTTGCGCCTGGCTGAACGACGCCTTTGCCGGCCGCTTCAAGGCGCTGTCCCAGGAGGAACTTGTACTGGTCGGCTTTCTGATTCAGGACGGCGCGTTGCGGGTGGAAAACGGACGTTTCGTCCCTGCCGGCCTCATCACCCACATTCTTGCGGCCGCCCCCGGCAAAAGGCGGGATTTTGCCGAAAGCCTTGAGCACGAGCGTCTGCATGTCTTCTGGAACCAGAGCGTTCTTTTCCGCAACGCGGCCGGGCAGCGCTGGAGGGCGCTGTCCGAAAGCGAAAGCGCGCGCGTCCGGGAGGAGTTTGCCCCGTACGCCGCGGACGAGGCACGGCTGATCGAAGAATGGGCCATTCGGGAGGCGGAAGCCGGCCGCCTCTCTCCGGAAGAGGCGGAGCGGCAGTAGTTCGCTCCCCGGTGGTGAGGCAGTTTGAAAGCGGCGGACCGCCATGTGGGGGCGAGAAGCTTCCAGGAGTCCAAACTGAAGCCACGTTCCGCTCTCCGGCGGCGTCTGTTCCCGCAAGGAGCTGATCACACTCCGTAATTGTACTGGGCCGCGCAGCTTCCCTCGGTGGAGACCATGCAGGGGCCTACGGGCGAGGATGGCGTGCACGCCGTGCCGAAAAGCGGGCAGGCATCCGGCGCGAGCCTGCCGCGGAGCACATCGCCGCAGCGGCAACCGGGGATGGGCCGGACCGCCGGAGGGCGGATGCCGAGCCGATCCAGCGCGTCAAAGCGGGAATAGGAAGGGCGCAGGGCAAGGCCGCTGTCCGCAAGGCGGCCAAGGCCGCGCCACGAAGCGTCGCACACCTGAAAAACCTGATCCACGACGGATCGCGCCCTGGGGTTGCCGTCTTCGCCAACGGCGCGGGGGTAGGCGTTTTCCACCCGAATGTTTCCATCCACATATTGGGCGGCCATACGGCAAAGCCCGTCCAGGATATCGGCCGGTTCAAAGCCCGCGATGATCGCGGGGCGGCTCCAGTCGCGCGCGATGAACTCGTAAGGAGCGGGGCCGAGCACGGTGGAGACATGGCCGGGGAGGAGAAAGGCGTCAATGCCGTTTTCGGCATCGGCCAGCAGGGCCGCCAGCGCGGGCGGCACGAGCTTGTGGCAGGTGCAGACCGCGAAATTGTCGATGCCCCGCTGTTCGGCCGTGAGGATGGTCGCGGCTGTGGCCGGGGCTGTGGTTTCAAAGCCGACGCCGAGAAAGATCACCAGATCCTGCGGGTGCGCGGCCGCCAGGGACAGGGCGTCCAGCGGCGAATAGATCACGGAAATGCGCGCGCCCGCGGCCTGGGCATGTTTGAGCGAGAGGCCGTCCGGGCCGGGCACTCTCATAAGATCGCCAAAGGTGGCCAGAATGACGCCGGGTTGTTCCGCCAGCTTGAGAAAGGCGGCGACTTCGCTGTCGTCCGTAACGCAGACAGGGCAGCCGGGGCCGGTCAGATGGGTCACGCCTTCAGGCAGCAGGGCGCGCAAGCCGCCCCGAAAAATGGCTACGGTGTGCGTGCCGCACACTTCCATGAACCGAAGCCGGGGCGTGGCCATGCGCTGGAGCAGATCTTCAAGACGGCGCGTCAGCGCCCGGCACAACGCCGGATCGTGCAGGGTGGGGGCGGGACGTGTGGACATGGCTCGTTCTCCAAAAGACGCCGGCCGCGCCGGCGGAAAAGGCCGGCGCTTCCGAAAGCCGGCCCGCTGAAGATAGCCCACTTTGCCCGGAAAGAACATCCCGCCGCAGGGCGTGGGTGACCGTCCCCCCTTCACGATACCAAGGATAAGTTAGTGATCCCTGTCAG
>CAJUHZ010000064.1 GCA_910585945.1 uncultured Bilophila sp. | reverse complement strand
TCCGGCGGCGTTGCAAGGCCAACATTGACCTTGCGGTATGTTCAATACAGCTTCGTCCAATGTTTGCCTTGCGCCTTGCCGGCCGGAAAAACCCGGCTTTTCGCGGACGGCGTTTTCATGAGGGCTGGCCCTAGCCGCATGAGACGCCTTCTTGTCTTGGCGCTGCTGACGCTCCTTTGTCTGTTGCTCCGGTCATCAAGCCGGATGTAAGGTAAACAAAGGCCCCCGTCCGGTTGCCGCCGGGCGGGGGCAAAACGTGTGTGTCTTTGCCGCGTAACACATGGGAGCGCATAACGCGCCGTGTCCGTCGGGCTGGTGCGGGAACACCAGCCCGACGCCTTTTGTATAGCTCTTCAGCCGGCGAAGGGCAAGAGGCGGATTGCAGCTTTGCAGCCGGCGCGAAGCCCGCCCCCCAAAAAACGCCTATTCCAGCGCCGGCGCGGTCTTCGGGTCCGCCTGCGAAAGATCAAGCGGATAGGCGATGACGATGGTCTTGCGGTTTTGCAGGCCAAGCGCGCCGGGGTGGGTGTTGACCGCCGCGATCAAATCCGGCACGCCGTTGTTGTCCACATCGGACAGGGCGAAATCAGCCACCGAACCCTTGATGCGCCGCGTCTTCCACAACAGACTCAGGCCCACGCCGTCCCAGAACAGGGCGTGGATTTCCGATTCGGGGAAATTGCGGTAGTTTTCAAAGAACTGCGCGGCCACGGAAAGCGGCTTGTTCACCAGCAGTTCCCACACGCCGTCCTTTTCCAGATCCGTTGGAATCATGCGCAAGGGCACGAAGTACTTGGAAGGAATGAGCACGTCGCTCTTGCCGAGACCGGGCATGGTGGTCTGCTCCGCAATGCCGATGGCCGATCCGGAAAAACTCTCGTCCGACTGGTAGAGGGAAGCGCCCTGCGGGGTGAAGACCCTGAGCTTTTCCTCGCCCGTGAGCAGGACGATCTTGTTCGTGTCCTCGCCCGGCTTGCCGGGAAGCCAGGCGAAGTTGAGCGCATTGGCCCCTTCGGGCAGGTCAAGCCGCCGGGCCGTGCTCATGCTCTTCCCTTGCGGGATCATCTCATGCACGCCCGCGCGGGAGAAAATACGCGAGGGGTCACCCTTCTGGCCAACGAGCACGGGCATGAAATCCGGAGGCATCCGCACCACGTTGAGGTAGTAGGGCAGGCGATCCGCAAGCGTGACGAATTTGCCGTCCCGGAAGGAAAAAAGGAAGGATCGCGGCTGGGTGTAATCGGGGTCGTAGGTGGAAACGACGAGTTCGGCGCTGCCGTCGCGATTGAGGTCGATGCTGCGCAAAAGCATGGGCGTGAGGTTGGAAGGGAGCTTGTGCTCGCCAAGGGGTTTCAGCCCCTGCTCGCTCCAGCGGTAGACATGCACCCTGTCCTTGGAAAGCAGGGCGACTTCATTCCGGCCGTCGCCGTCCAGATCCGCCACTTCCATGCCGACGGAGGCGAAGGGCAGATTCTGACTGCGGAGGCGGGTTCCGTCATTGCCCTGATAGCGAAGCTGCGGGTTCAGATACACCTGGCGCTGGGTGGTCTCGTTGTGCATGAGATCCGGGTTCATCTGATTGACCATGGACGCGCTGCGGGCGTTGGCGGCCGAGGCCGTGACCGGCCGGCCGAAGAGATCGGCGTTGATCGAATCCGCAACATCCTGGAGGGAGGCGATGAGGTCATTGACCGGGCTCTTGACGTTCTTGCGCCATTCCCTGCCTTCCGGCCCGCGGACAAGCACGTCCATGACAGCGTTGTCCCCAACGATGGAGACCTCGCCCCACACGGCGTAGTCCGCCCCGGCGGCGGCGCGCGCCTTGTCCAGCCCGGCGGAGGAGGAGACCCGCCCGCCCCTGGCCGCCGCGGCGTCGTCCACAGGCTCGGCATGGTCTTTCCAGTACAGGCGCGAGGCAAGCATGGACGGAACGGCTTTTTCCAGATAAGAAAATCCCGCTGGTCCATTCACCTTGAACGGCAGGACCACATAAGTGCCCGCTTCGGCGGCCAGCGCGGAGGCGGCGAGCAACAGCGCCGCGCACAGCGCCAGCGCCACGCGGGAGAGAGTGTGCAAAGGCAAACGCATTCGTGGCTCCTTGTTGATGGGCGCGTCCGGCAGGGGAGCGCCGGCTTTTTTTCATTCTACACCACACCGCGCGCAGTCCGCAAGCCGCCGTCTTTCCTGCTCCGCCGGCGCGGGCGCACCCCGTGCGGTCAGCCCGATCACCCGATCGGTCCGGCCTGATCGGTCCGGTCAGCACGGCCCGTGCATTCCGGCACGGCGCATGCGATCGGGGCGGCCGCCGCAAACAGCCATGACAGATTTACCTCGCCGTTCCTTCCGTCTTGTCTGCGCCCCGGAGCAGACGCCCCTTGTGGAAGCGTTGCTCGCCGCGGAAGGCTTTGCCTTTGAGCCGGAACCGTTCTCGCCCCTGGCGCGCCGTCTTGTGGCGGAACCGTTCCCCCTCGGGCGGAGTCAGGCCGCCTTCTGGGGGCTGGTGTACATTCAGGATCGCTCGTCCATGCTCCCGCCTCTGGCGCTTGCGCCCGCGCCGGGCGAGGCCGTGCTCGACATGTGCGCAAGCCCCGGCAGTAAAACGGGCCTGCTCGCGCAACTTGTCGGCGGCGCGGGTCTCGTGCTCGGCAACGAGCCGGGCCGGCCCCGGCTCGCCACCCTGCGCGCCAACCTCCTCGCCCTCAATCTGATCCAGGCCGTGACCTGTTCCTGGCCGGGTGAGCAGATCCCCCTTGCGGACGGCTCGTGGCGTCACATCCTGCTTGATCCGCCCTGCTCGGGCTGGGGCACCACGGATCGTCATCCCGGCATCACGGAACTGTGGCGCGGTGACAAGATAGCGCCGCTCATCACCCTCCAGCGCCGCCTGCTGAGCGAAGCCGCCCGGCTGCTCGCGCCCGGAGGGCGGCTCGTCTACTCCACCTGCACCACCAATGTGGAGGAAAACGAGGAGCAGGTCCGCTTTGCCGCGGATCATCTGGGGCTTGCGCCGGAGCCGCTCCCGGCCTTTCCCGGCTTTGTCTTCGCTCCGCCGCTCCTGCCCGGCTGCGAGGGCTGTCTGCGGGTGGACGGCGAGGCTTCGGCCGCCCAGGGCTTTTTTGTCGCCTGCTTCCGCAAGCCCGGGGCGGACGGAACAAGCGAGACGGGAGCGACAGCCGCGCGGCCGGGGGAATATCCGTCAGGCCAGCCGGAAGAACGGCAAGGGGAACGCCCGGCGGCCCACGCGCCCTGCGAGCCGATCCCGTCCGGGCTTCTGGCCGATTTCGGGCTGGATCCGGCCCTCCTGCCGCCGGGGCGGATCGCCCGCTTTGGCGACAGCGTGCATTTTCTTCCGGCGCGGGCCGTGGAACTGCTGCCGGCTGCCCTGCGCTGGCAGGGCGCGGCCATTGGCAAGGCGGCCGGCCGTGGCTGCATTCCTTCACCGCGCCTGCGCTTTCTCGCGCGCGATCCACTCCCCTCGACAGTGCGGCTGGACGTGGAGGACATCCGCGATCTGAAGGCCCTGACGCAGGGGCAGAGCCTGCAGGGAGCGATCCGCCCCCCGGACGCGGAGGCGACACCGGCCCGGCGCAAACAGGGAGCCGGCGGGAGCGCAAAGGAAGCCGCCCTGTTCTGGCGCGGACTTCCCCTCGGGCGCTTGCGCCTGAAGAATGGGCGGGCCGTGTGGAGCGAGCGTTAGGGGAATGCTTCCTCCCGAACCCCCTCATGAGCGGTTTTGCCGGACGGCAAAACCGCCGCCGGGGGTGCAGGGGCATCATGCCCCTGCCGGGGGTTTGGGGGCGAGAAGCCCCCAAACTTCTGACCGCGGCGGAAAACAACCTTTTTCGGAGCCTGACAGACCTGCGGAGGAAACAGCATGGCTATCGTCATGGGCACGGCCGGGCACATCGATCACGGCAAGACGGCGCTCGTTCGCGCGCTCACCGGCATCGACTGCGACAGGCTGGAAGAAGAAAAGCGCCGGGGCATCACCATTGAACTCGGCTTCGCCTTCTGCGATCTCCCGGGCGGCGGCCGCCTCGGCATTGTGGACGTGCCCGGCCATGAAAAATTCGTCAAGAACATGGTGGCCGGCGCTTCAGGAATCGATTTCGTCATGCTCGTCATTGCGGCGGACGAGGGGGTGATGCCCCAGACGCGCGAGCATCTCGAAATCTGCTCCCTGCTCGGCATCCGGCACGGGCTTGTGGCCATCACCAAAACGGACGCGGCCGACGCCGAACTCCTTGAACTGGTCAGGGAAGATGTGGCCGCCTTCGTCAAGGGAACATTTCTGGAAAACGCGCCGTGCTTTCCTGTTTCCTCGCTGACCGGGGAAGGCATCGACGCCTTGCGCGAGCACATCATCTCCCGCGAAAAGGCGCTGACGCCCCGCCGCCGGAGCGATCTCATGCGCCTGCCCGTGGATCGCGCGTTCACCATCAAGGGGCATGGCACGGTGGCCACGGGCACGCTGCTCTCCGGCTCGCTCCGGGTGGGCGATGCCGTGACCGTGCTGCCGACAGGGCTGCCGGGCAAGGCCAGATCGCTGCAAAGCCACGGCGTTTCCGTGGAAGAGGCGGAGGCCGGCGCGCGCACGGCCGTGAACCTGGCCGGCCTTGACGTGACGGATATCCGCCGGGGGGACGTGCTGGCCCGGCCGGGCACGCTGTTCGCGGCGGATCGCTGGCTTGTCCGCCTGAGTTGCCTGCCTTCCGCGCCCCGCCACCTCCGCCACCGTGCGGAAGTCCACTTCCACCACGGATCGCGCGAGGCCGCGGCCAGACTGCACTTTTTCGATCGCGACAGACTCGCTCCGGGGGAAACAGCCCTGTGCGAAGTGCGGCCGGAAGAACCCTTTGTCGGCGTGTTCGGGGATCACTGCGTGATCCGCGCCTTCTCCCCCTTGCGCGCCGTGGCCGGGGGCGTGCTCGTGCATCCTCTTGCGCTTCCGCTCCGCCGCGCGGACGCCACGCCGGAGCGGCTTGCCCTGCTCCTGGGTCTGCCGGAAGCTTCAGACGAAAATCTGACGCTCGCCCAGATCTCCCTGGCCGCCGATCTCACGCGGGAACGCGCCGTGAGCCTCGCGCATCTCTCCGTGCTCACCAATCTCGACGCCCGGCGGCTGGACAAGACCTTGCGCGCCCTCTCCGAAAAAGGCGCGGTTTTCCGCCATGATCCCGAAACGCCGGCCTGCATCGCCGCGCACGCCGTGAAGGAATTGACGCTCCGCTGCCTTGAGGCCGCCGCCGCCTTTCACAAGAGGGAGCCGCTCAAACAGGGCATGGCCCGGGGCGCGCTCATGTCCGGCGGCGAGGGCGGCAAAGGCGGCTGGAGCCGCGATCTGCCGCCCAGACTGGTCCACTTCATTGTGGATCGCCTCCTGCGATCCGGCAAGCTGGTGGCTGAAGGCGAGGTGATCCGCCTTGCCGGGCACAGCGTTTCCCTCGCGTCCGATCAGGAGCAGCTCAAAACGGCGCTGCTTGCGGCCTACGCCGCGGCCGGGAACACGCCGCCCAACCTCAAGGACGTGCTGGACAGCCTGAAGACGGACGCCAAGGCGGCTTCGGCCGTGCTCGGTCTGCTCGTGAACGAGGGCAGTCTTGTCAAGGTCAAGGACGGCCTCTATTACCACGCCCCGTGCGTCGCGGCTCTGGAAGAGCGCATGCGCGTGTGGTTCCGCGATCACGACGATCTTGATCCCGCGGCCTTCCGCGACCTGTCGGGCGGCTTGTCGCGCAAGTACGTCATCGCCCTGCTCGAATACTTCGATCGGGAACGCGTCACCATCCGGGTGGGGGACAAGCGTCAGATCCGCAGCCGCTAGTGCCTAACCTCATTCAAACGCCGTCCGTCCACCCAATTCGGCCATGCCGGACGTGCCATCGCAGAAGGACGCTTCACGCCGGGACCTTTCGCATATTCTGGAACGCAACTTGCATTTTTGCTTTCCGTCACGGACATCAGGTGATTTTTTGACGGAAGCATCGGCATGAGCGGATTTCGCTTTTCCCTGCAGCAGGTTCTTGACTACCGCGAACAGCTCAAGGAGCAGGCGCAGGTGGCGTACGCCCGCGTGCAGACCGAACTGTTGCGGGAAGAAACGCAGGCGGAAAGCTTGCGCCGTCTCCTGTCGGATCAGGAAGGAAAGCTCTTTTCCACGCTTCCGGGCGATCAGGGCGAGCGTTGGTTGCTTGAGAACTACGTCAGAGGCATCCGCGCCGACCTCAATGAAACGCTGTTGCGCGTGCGAAGCCTGACTTCGCTTGTGGAAGAAGCGCGGCAGGAACTGACCCGCCGCGCCAGGGATCACAAGATCCTTGAAAAACTGAAAACCAGGCAGGCCGAACGCCACACGCGCGACGCTCGAGTGCAGGAGCAAAGGACGTATGACGAAACAGCAGCAATTCGCTTCAAAGCTCCGACTGTCTAGACTCTGCCGCGGCATCCTTGCCCTGGGGGCCTTCAAGCTGGCGGCCTTGGCGGCGCTTGTCATGCTCCCGGCCGACAAGCTGGTGCAGACCATTCAGCCCGAAGCCGGATCCCGAAGCGGGGCGAACCCGGCGCAACTCGCGGTTGCCGTCGCCAACGGAGAAGATCCGACAAGCTCGCTTGGGGGTCTGCTGGCGGAATCCCTCGCCGTGCGCGGGCAAGTCGCCCACGCCGCCGAGGCTCCGACTGTCGCCTCCGTGACGCCGCCCGCGCCGAAAATCCGCCCGTCGCAGTCGCCCTTTTCGCAACAACCGGAAGGCGAAGCGGCCCGCCCGGACGACGTGGCCGCCGTTCAGGCGCCCGCGCCCCGGCTCAGCCCCTTCATCCCGCGCGATTCCGCCCTGCGCAAGCAGGAAGAACTGAACCGGCGCGAACAGGAACTGCTCGCCCTCCAGCAGCAGATGCAAAGCCGCCTGGATGAAATGAAAAACCTGGAAAACAAGATCCAGGGCATGCTCAAACAGGCCAACAACATGCAGGATGACAAGCTCCGTCACCTCATTGACGTGTATTCCAACATGAAAGCCAAACAGGCCGCCGATGTGCTGGCCACGCTGGACGAGCGCATCGCCGTCAAGATTCTGGCAGGCATGAGGGGCAAACAGGCCGGCGAAATCCTGACCTACATGCGCGCCGAGCCGGCGGCCAAGCTCTCCGAACTGTTGAGCCGCACCCAGTTGCCCGAGTAGGGTCAGCCCCATGCGGGGAGCTCGCGGCAGCGGACGCCATCCCGATCCGGAACAGGGGGCGGCGTCCCGCCCCCGCCCGCCCCGCGCCGCCGGAGGAGACGCGACATGCCCCGCCTGAAACTGACCATCGCCTATGTGGGAACGGGTTTTCACGGCTGGCAGACCCAGGCGCGCAAGGACAAGGTCGTTCCCACCATTCAAGGCATCGTGGAAGCGCAGATCGCGCGGATTTCGGGCTGCCCCGTCCACCTGCACGGCGCGGGACGCACGGATGCGGGGGTGCACGCCGAAGCCCAGGTGGCCCATGTGGACGTGCCCGAGGCGAAAGGGGACATTGACTGGCAGGTGGCGCTCAACACCAGCCTGCCGCCGGGCATCCGCATTGTCGAGGCCGTTCGCGCTCCCGACGACTTCCACGCGCAGCACCACGCCATACGCAAAACGTACGACTACCGCCTGTGGCTCTCCCGGCGCTACACGCCGCCGTGGCTGCACCCCTTTGTCTGGGCGTGCGGCCCCCTGGATGTGGCGCGCATGGACGAGGCGGCGCGTTTTCTTGTGGGCACGCACGACTTCGCCAGCCTCAGAAACGCCGGGACTGACGTCCTGAGCACAGTGCGGACCATGCTTTCCATCACCCGGAGGCCGTCCGGCCCCCTCCCTGCCGAAGCGACATGCGGCCGGGCCGTGCTGACCTGGCGCTTTGAGGCCGACGGCTTTCTCAAGCAGATGGTGCGCAACAGCATGGGCCTGCTTGTGGCCGTGGGGCGCGGCAAACTTGCGGCGGACGACATTCCCGCCATTCTCGCGGCCGGGGATCGCCGGCGAGCGCCCGCCACGGCTCCGGCGCATGGTCTTACCCTGAAAAGGGTCTGGTATGCTTAAAGCGAGCCGCCCGCAACGCGCGCCCGTGCTCCTCTGGCGCGCGGGCGCATGGGAACAGACCGCCGACGCCCTCAGCCCCGAAACGCGCGTCCGCGTGCGCTGGCCCGGCGGCGAGGACGAACTGTGGGCCTGGCCGGAAGATCTGGACACGTTGCGTCTCGGCCATGCTCTGCTGGAACGGAAAAGGGCCGCAATAGCTCCAGCTTCGCCCCCTGTTCCGTCTCCGGCCCCATCCCCGGACCCGTTTCCGGATGACGGCCGCCCTTCCTCCCGGCTCGCCCCTCCCACTGTGGACGCCCCTCCTGCTCCGACGCCCGAAGGGCTGCTCACGCTCATGGAAACCTTTTTGTCCCTGCCGGGCCGCTACCCCCGCCTGTGGGAAGAGACCGGGTGCTTTCACCGCGCCGCCGCCGTGCGCGCCAACGGGCTGATCCAACTGGCCGAAGATATCGGACGGCACAACTGCATTGACCGACTGGCCGGCTGGGCGTGGCGGGCCGGCGTCGCGCCGGAGGAATGTCTGCTGCTCCTTTCCGCCCGGATCACGGGGAGCCTGTACGAGCGGGCGCATCTGGCGGGGTTTCGCTTCCTGGTCAGCCGCGCGGCCGTGACCACAGCCGCAACGACAAGAGCGGAAAGAGACGGCGTGACGCTTATCGGCTTCTGCCGGCCCCGTGAACGGCGTTTCACCGTGTTTGCCGACTCCGCGGAACGGATGCGCGCATGAAAGACGCGCCGCCGGCCGGGCAGCCGGCCGCCTCCAAAGCGCACGCGCCGGCCGATCCTGACGGGCCGCCCGAAACAGCGGGGACCCACGCGGGACGCATCTCCGGCGAGACAGAAACGACGGGCGTGGTGGGCGTGGTGCTGGCTGGCGGACGCTCCTCGCGCCTTGGCGAAGACAAGGCGCGCCTGCGTCTTGGCCCGCGCAAGAAGTACGGCTCGCCCAATGCGGTCTGCCCCGCGCCGGCGGATCGCCCCGGGCGCGAGTGGGCCGGCCACGATTGGATCGGGCGCGAGCGGACCGGGCCGGACATGCTCACGCGGACCTTGCGTCTTTTGCGCGCCTGCACCGACGATGTGGCTGTTTCCTGCCAGTCTTCCCGCGACGTGCGCCCCTGGCGTCGCATTCCGGACGAGCGCGAAGGCATGGGGCCGATAGGCGCGATCCGCTCCATCCTGCGGGCCGAGCAGCGCCCGGTTCTCGTGCTCTCCTGCGATCTGCCCTTCATGACCGGGCAGGTTCTGCGCCGGCTGCTGGCGGCGCGGGCCGCGCGCCCGTCCGACGCCCTGATGACGGTTTTCCGCCAGACTGAAACCGGTTATATTGAGCCGCTCGTCGCGGTGTACGAACCGGCCTGCCGCCCCTGGTTCGAGGCGGCCGTGGCCGCGGGAAAACGCCGCCTCGGCGACGTGATCCCGGAAAGCCTGCGCGCCTGCGTTCCCTACGGGCGGGAAGAGGCTCTGCCCTTCTTCAACATCAACTACCCCGCGGATCTGGAAGCGGCCCGCCTTCTGGCGGAACACCGTGCGCACAAGGGATCCGGCGAAGGAGACCCCGGTGAGTGAACAACGCCCCCCCGGCACGCGCTTTTCCGACACGCACGGGCGCGAAGTGCGCTACCTGCGCGTCTCGGTGACGGATCGCTGCAACCTGCGCTGCCTCTACTGCCGGGGCGGCATGGAGACGTTCATCCCGCATTCCAGGATTCTGCGTTACGAGGAACTGGAGCGGCTGATAGACCTGATCACAACGCATGGGGTGGAAAAGGTCCGGCTGACCGGCGGCGAACCGTTTGCCCGCAAGGGATTCACCGACTTTCTGCTCGACTTGCGGGCGCGGCATCCCGCGCTTGATATCCGCATCACCACCAACGGCACGCTTGCCCTGCCCCACATCGACGCCTTGCGGCGGGCGGGCGTCAATGCGGTCAATCTTTCCCTGGATACCCTGGATCGGGCAACATACGAACGAATCACCGGGCGCGATCTGTTCGCCAAAACGCGCGACTGCCTCGACGCCCTGCTTGAGGCGCGTATTCCCCTCAAGATCAACGCGGTGGCTCTGCGCGGCGTCAACGATCACGAATTGCCCGCCTTTGTCGAGCTGGCCGCCACACATCCCGTGGACGTGCGCTTCATCGAATTCATGCCCGTAGGTGAGGGAAGCCGCTGGAGGCCCGAGCGGTTCTGGCCGGCCAGCGAAATTCTGGCGGATCTTTCCCGCCTCGCCGCTCTCCGCCCGGTACAGAACACCGCGCGAAGCGCCGGTCCGGCCAGAATGTACGCCCTTGCCGGCGGACTCGGACGCATCGGCCTGATCACGCCCCTGTCCCACCATTTCTGCGGGGTGTGCAACCGCCTGCGGATCACCTCTGACGGACGCCTGAGAACCTGCCTCTTTGCCGATCGCGAATACCGCCTGCGCGCGATCCTCCGCCACCCGCGCCTTGGCCCGGACGTTGCGCTCCGCGTCATCGAAAGCGCCGCCCGGCGCAAGCCTCTGGGAGCGGATATCCTGAACGAACAGGGGAGCGTGCGCCGCCGCATGATCTCCATTGGCGGCTGAGCTGGGCAAAACCGCATTGCAGCAGCAGGCGGATTCATAAGGGCTGCCCCTGGCCTGCTTGCCGGGGCGTTTGCCCCGCCTGCGCCAGAATTTTGTATGCGGGGCAAAGCCACAAAGAACACCGGCTTTTTTGCCTTGAAGGCATTTCATAATTCGCATGAAATGGCTTCCAACGCCAGACGAGAGTCTGGCGCGGC
>CAJUHZ010000063.1 GCA_910585945.1 uncultured Bilophila sp. | reverse complement strand
GATCCTGACCGCGCGGGCGCAGCGCGAGGCCGCGCCACGCGAGGAGGAAAAGGCGTCACGCCAAACCTCCCGTCAGACGCCGCGCGGCAAGGATCCTGCCGACGTGCTGGCGGATGTGGCGCGTCAGGCCACGCGCACCGTCACCGCCGCCATTGGCCGGGAAATCGGCAAATCGCTTGTCCGGGGCATTCTGGGCGGGCTTTTCGGCAAGCGGCGGTAAGGCGGGAGAACAAAATTTTTCGTAGTGTGAACACGCCCGAGTGGGGCGGGCATGACGTCCGCAGTGTGACGGATCAACAGGCTCAGGGGATGCAGGGAGAAGGAGGTGCGTTCCGCCGTGCAGGAAAGAGATGAAACAAAGGCTCCGTTTCCTCCTTTTGTTCTGACGCTGGAAGCTACTGTTTTCAACCGGAAACAGTTGGAGGATCACTTGCGGACGCTGGGGGGCGCGGCGCAGATCGCCCTGGCCGGACGCTCGAATGTGGGGAAATCGTCCCTGATCAACGCGCTTGGTCAGCGCCGGCGGCTGGCCAAAACAAGCGCCACGCCCGGCAAGACCCGCTCCGTCAATTTGTATCGCGTCGCGCCGCACGGGTTCATTCTGAGCGATCTGCCGGGCTACGGCTATGCGCGGTGCGGCCGGGAGGAGCAACGGCGCTGGGCAAGGCTGATTGAGGAGTATCTTCGTCACGGCGGCGTAACGGCTCTTGCGCTGCTGATCGACTGCCGGATTCCGCCGCAGAATGCGGATCGTGAACTGGCGGACTTTGCGCGTGCGGCGGGGATTCCGCTGTTGCCTCTGCTCACCAAGGCCGACAAGTGCTCGCAGGCGGAGCGGAGCCGCCGGCGGCAGGAGTGGAGCCGCCTTCTTGACGGCGTGCTCCCACTGGCGGTTTCGTCCCGGGACGGACTGGGGATTGACGATGCGCGCCGGGCGCTGTGCGCCCTGGCCGCAAGGGAGGAAGGAGATGTCTGTTGAGGCGGTGCGGGAAGTGTTGCGGGAGCACGGTTTGCTTGAGGCGTACCGGGAGTTTTCCACCTCAAGCGCTACGGTGGAACTGGCGGCGCAGGCTGTCGGCTGCGAGCCGGGGCGGATTGCCAAGACGCTTTCTTTCAAGACGCGGCAGGGGCCTGTGCTGGTTGTGGTCATGGGCACGGCGCGTATTGACAACCGCAAGTTCAAGGACTGTTTCGGGGAAAAGGCCGTCTTCCCAAAGGGAGAGGAAGTGCCCGAGCTTGTGGGGCACCCGGTGGGCGGGGTGTGCCCGTTCGCGGTCAGGCCGGGCGTGCGGGTCTTTCTGGATGAAAGCCTCCGCGCCTTTGATCCGGTCTACCCCGCGGCCGGCGCGGCCAACAATGCGGTGGAAATCTCCCTGGCCGATCTTGAACGCGTGACCGGGGCGGGCTGGGTGGATGTGACAAGAAGCGAAAGCGCGTCCGCGTAAGACCGGGGACGCGTTGATGTGAAATGACTTCCGGCGCTGTGCAACGTCCGGATCGTTTTCCCGCCGAAAACGGGCATCCGGGTTGCAGAGCGCCGGGTGTGAATCAGTTATTGGCCCGCGTTGGGGAAGAAAAGCTGTTTGCCTTCCAGCTTGAAATCAGCCACGGCCTTCTGGGCGGCGGGGCTGACCCACCACTTGATGAAGGCGTTCGCGGCGTCCCGCTTCACCTTCGGGCAGACTTTGGGGTTGACCATCATGACGCTGTACTGGTTGAGCAGCGCCTTGTCCCCTTCAATCAGGATGACCAGAGGGGGATTGCCCTTGTGGGCTGCTTCGTATTTGATGAACGTGCCGCGGTCGGTGACGGTGTAGCCGTTCTTTTCAGCCGCGATGCGGATGGTGGCCATCATGCCCTGTCCGGCGTCCACATACCAGGGAGAATCCTTGCCCGGAACGGCCAGGCCGGCCTCGGCCCACAGCTTTTTTTCCGCATTGTGGGTGCCGGAGTTGTCGCCGCGGCTCACAAAGGCGTTTTTGCCGGAGTCGGCAAAGGCCCTGAAGGCGGCGGGAACGTCCTTGCCCCTGACGCCGGCGGGATCGGCGGCCGGGCCGATCAGCACAAAATCATTGTACATCACCTGACGACGATCCACGCCGTACCCTTCATCCACAAATTTTTTTTCCAGCGCCGGCGCGTGAACAAGCAGCACGTCCACGTCACAGGCCTTGCCGTGCGCCAGAGCCTTGCCTGTTCCCACCGAGACCCACTTCAGATCGATGCCTGTATCCCGCTTGAAAATGGGTTCAAGATATTCCAGCAATCCGGTATCCTGTGTGCTGGTGGTGGTGGCCATCATCAATGTTTCCGCGCCTGCCGTGCCCGGCACGAGCAGTGCGGCCAGAAGCGCCAAAGTCTTGAACAAACGCATGCAATGCCTCCTCTGCAAGAATGGTTTCGGCGGCCGCCCCGGGCCGCTCCCCCGCCGAAAAACGGGGAGTAAAGGCATTTCACCGGCCTTGTCGTTTTGTCAATGGCTTCATTTCCGTCGTCTTCCATGCACGTCGAGACCTCCTTTTCATTCAGACAGGATATGATGAAATCACATGTTTTTCGCCTCCTTTTCCCTTGGCGGAAAGGGGGATTTTTCGTAGGGTCAGACCTCGGTGCAACGCCGTCCGCGAAAAGCTTTTTTCCGGCCGGCAAGGGGCGGACAGTGGTGAACATGCAGTCCATGTTGGCCCTGCAACGCCGCCGGACGTAAAAACGGCTTTGCGGCAGGCGGATTCATGAGGGCTGACCCTGGAGCGTTTTCCCAATGAATTGTGGGCAAACGCCCGGCGGCCGCGAGAGCGGACGCCCGTGCCGAACAGGCGGGCAAACCGCGTTTTGCCCGCGCAGTGACGGCAACGTCGCGATTGAAAATGAATATTTTCAATTGAAAATGCTCTAAAGGGGACGCATTGATGAAACGGGACGGACTGACGCTGTACTATCAGGATCTGGGCGAGCGCGACGCGCCGGCGCTTGTCCTTGTGCACGGGCTGGGGTGTGATTCCACCATCTGGAGGGAGCAACTCACCGATTTCTCTCGGGATCACCGGGTTCTTGCCGTGGATCTTCCGGGTTTCGGTCAAAGCGACAAGCCGCACGACAGGGATTACAGCCTTGCCTGGTTCGCCCAAACCCTGCAATGGGTGCTGGAAGACGCGAAGGTGGAGCGGCCGGTGCTTGTGGGGCACAGCATGGGCTTTGCCATTGTACGGCGGCATTGTCTTGACTATCCGGGCGTTGCGGCGGCCCTCTGCGATGTGGACGGCTTTTGCTTCCGCAACCCCATGCAGGCGCAATTGTACACGGTCTGGAAGCAGATCGTGGATTTCATCCAGTGGCCGTTTGTCACGCCGGAGGAGCGCAGAATAGCCTCCTGGGCACAGTTTATCGAATACACATTTTACGGGAAGACTCCGGAACCCCTTCGGGAAGAAATTCGCCGTCGGGTTGAGCAGACCGACCTGCATGTTCTGCAATCCTGCTGGGAGAACATGTTCGCCTCATGGCAGTGGGTTCCGGAGAGTATTGAAATCCCGGCGTTTATCTTGTATGCGCAAGGGCTGCATTCGCTTCCCGATGCGGAAACGTGGTTTCGCACGTTTTTCCCGCGCATGGTCTACCGGGAATGGGATGACACCGGCCACTACATGATGCTGGAACGGCCCGAGCGCTTCAATGCGGAAATCAGGGAGTTCCTGGGCCGAATCGGTATGTGAATATGGGCCGCGTGTTTCTGGCGAAAACTGTTTTTCAAGCCGCATTTCAGCAACGGAGGGGCAGGAGAGCGCGATGATGGAGCCTGTCTGGCGGAGTATTGATGTGGAGGGCCTGGAAACCTGGTATCAGGTTGCGGGCAAAGAGGGGGGAGCGCCTCTCATTTTCATTCACGGCCTGGGGATCGATTCGACATTCTGGCGCCATCAGCTTGCGGCCTTTGCTCCCGAATACCGTGTCGCGGCTCTGGACCTGCCCGGGCACGGGCGCAGCGCGAAACCGCACGATCGCGTCTATTCCATGGATTTTTTCGCCAGGGCCGTGCATGCGCTTGTTGAAAGGGAACACCTTGAGCGTCCCGTGCTGATCGGGCACAGCATGGGGTTTCCCGTGCTCCGCCGCTACCTTTTGCTGTACCCCGGCTGGGCGCGCGCCATCTGCAATGTGGACGGCTTTTATTTCCGCCGGGCGGTGCAGGCCGAAGCCTATGAGGTGTGGTCAGCCGCGACAAGTCTTCTCCGCTGGCGTTTTTCCGGGCGCGATCCGGTCGAGGCCGGCGAGCGCTTCATTGAATACACCTTTTACGAGCATACGCCAGAAGCGGTGCGCGAAGAGGTGAGGGCAACGTCGCGGCGGGCCGATCCCTATGTGGTCATGAGCGCCTGGCGCGACATGATCCGCCCCCTGAAGTGGGTGAAATGCTGCTTTATGCTGCCGGCTATGGTTCTGTACTGTCGCGCCCTGCACACGCTTCCGGATCAGGAACTGTATTTCCGGACGTGTTTTCCGCGGATGCGCTACATGGAATGGACTGACACGGGGCATTATCCCATGCTCGAACAGCCCGATCGCTTCAATGCGGAATTGCGCGCCTTCCTGTACGACGAAGGCATTCGCTGAGGCTGCCCCGCCTTTCGGCGTCAGGGGGAGACGCGCCTGCGGGAGGGCGGACGGCTGCCGGCGTTGCGACGCCTTACGGCAGGGGTTGCATTGAGCAGTTGGCTTCCAGCCCGTGCTTGCGCAGGTAGCCGCTCCCCCACGCGTACATGGCTTCCAGCACGGGGCGGATGCTCCGCCCGAACTCCGTCAGCGAGTATTCCACCCTGGGCGGGACCACGGGGAAGACTTCCCGGTGCACCAGGCCGCTTTCTTCCAGCTCGCGGAGCTGACGCGTCAGCATCCGGGGCGTTGCCCCGGGCACGGCGGCGCGCAGGTGTGAAAAGCGCAGGCTTCCTCCCATAAGTTTCCATACAATCAGGCTCTTGTATTTCCCGCCGATCAGGGCCAGCGTGGCTTCGACAGGGCAGTGCGTTTCGGCTCGCGCCTCTGCCGTTGCGCTCTGTGAGGAGGTGTTTGCTGCCATTTTGTATACTTACTTTGTTTTTGGATAGTGACTATCAAAAAAGTGCGTTCTTGCTGAGAATGCCTGTATAACGCTAAAGACACGGCAGGGTCAAATGCCGCAGCGATCGGCGGCGGGCAGGGTCAGCGTGCAAACGGGAGGCTCCCCCACGCCCCGCCGGGGGCATGATGTCCCCATGATGTCTCAAGATCCCCCCGGACGCTGGCCTGATGCAAAAGCCGGCCGGCCATTGGGGGTGCAGGGGAATCAGTCCCCTGCCGAGGGGGGTGGGGGCGAGAAGTCCCAATCGTTCAAACGGGGCCGCTGCCCGGAAGGCAGTCAGTGTGACGTGAGGCTGCGTCAGGCCCGTGCGAGTCGCCATGCAGGGGAAGCGTGCAGCGCGTTCCGGAGGGATTGCCGATGAAAAAAGAGTTGTTTGCCGTGACGGGAATGACGTGTTCGGCCTGTTCCGGCCGGGTGCAACGGGCTGTCGCCGCCCTGGACGGCGTGCGGGACGCGAACGTCAATTTGCTCAAAAACACGATGGCGGTTTCCTTTGATGAAGCGATGACGTCTCCCGACGCGATCGTCGCGGCCGTGACGTCCGCCGGCTACGGCGCGTCCGTGCGCGGGGAGCGGCGCGACGCGAGGGCGGAGAAAAACGATGCTGTCGTTGCGGAAGCCCGGCGCGTGCAGGCGCGGCTGATCGTCTCGCTGCTCTTCACCATTCCCTTGTTTTTGCTTGCAATGGGGCCGATGATCGGCCTGCCGCTCCCCGCGTTCTTCAGCGGGCCGGGCGGCGCGTTCGCCTCGGCGCTCACGCAGTTTCTGCTGGCCGCGCCTGTCGTCTTCGTCAATTTCACGTTCTACCGGATGGGCATGAAGACGCTGTTTGCCGGCGCTCCGAACATGGATTCCCTGATTGCGCTCGGTTCGGGGGCGGCCATGATTTTCGGCGTGTACGCCCTGTACAAGATGGCGTTTGCCCTGGGCGCGGGGGATATGGAAACGGCGCGGCATTTTGGAGAACATCTCTATTTTGAATCCGCCGCCATGATTCTGACCCTGATCACTCTTGGAAAGTTTTTTGAAGCGCGGGCCAAGGGCAAAACCTCCGACGCCATTGCGAAGCTTATGGATCTCGCCCCGAAGACGGCGACAGTGCTTCGCGAGGGGGCGGAAAGCGTCATCCCGCTGGAAGACGTCGCGAGCGGCGATGTTCTGGTGGTGAAGACGGGCGAACATGTCCCCGTGGACGGCGTGATTCTTGAAGGGCGCGGGCTGCTTGACGAATCCGCCCTGACTGGCGAGAGCATGCCGGCGGAAAAGGGAGAGGGCGATGCCGTCACCGGCGCGACGATCAACACCGCCGGGCATTTCCTCATGCGGGCCACGCGGGTGGGGGAGGACACGACGCTGGCGCAGATCATCCGCCTGGTGGATGAAGCCACGTCTTCCAAAGCGCCTGTCGCTCGCCTTGCCGACAGGATCAGCGGCATTTTCGTCCCGGTCGTCATTATCATTGCGCTTGCGGCGACGGTGGTCTGGCTTGCGCTGGGGCAGAGTTTCGAGTTCGCGCTGTCCATTGGCATCGCCGTGCTGGTGATTTCGTGCCCGTGCGCCCTGGGCCTGGCCACGCCAACCGCGATCATGGTCGGTACAGGGCGCGGCGCGACGAGCGGCATTCTGCTCAAATCCGCCGAGGCCATTGAAACGGCCGGCGGCGTCAGCGCCGTTGTTCTGGACAAGACGGGAACGGTGACCGAGGGCACGCCGACAGTCACCGATATTGTGCCTGTTGCGGAAGGGGTTGACGCCGAGGCTGTGCTGGCGCGCGTCGCGTCGCTGGAAAAATTGTCCGAACATCCGCTGGGCGCGGCCATTGTGCGCGAGGCGGAGGCGCGCGGTCTGAACCTTTCCGGCATCAGCGAGTTTTCGCAGATTCCCGGTCAGGGCGTGGCCGGCATGAGCGACGGCGTGCGCTACGCGGCGGGCAACGCCCGGATGTTGCGGGAACTGGGCGTGCCCAATCCCCTCGCGGACATGGGGGAAAAGCTCGCCGCGGAAGGAAAGACGCCCCTGTACTGCGTGCGGGGATCGGAACTGATCGGCCTTGTGGCCGTGGCCGACGCCATCAAGCCCACCAGCCGGCAGGCTGTGGCCGAACTGGAAGCCATGGGCATGAGCGTGGTGCTGCTCACCGGCGACAATGCCGCGACGGCCGGGGCCATTGGCCGTCAGGCCGGCATTGGGCGGGTGGTGGCCGATGTGCTCCCCCAGGACAAGGAGCGGGAGATCCGCGCGTTGCAGGCGCGGGGCGAAAAGGTGGTGATGGTGGGGGACGGCGTCAACGACGCTCCGGCCCTTGCCCGCGCGGATGTGGGCATCGCCATTGGCGCCGGCACGGACGTCGCCATTGAATCGGCCGATGTGGTGCTCATGAAAAACGATTTGCTGGATGTGCCGGCCGCCATTCAACTCAGCAGAGCGGTGATGCGCACCATCCGGCAGAATCTGTTCTGGGCGTTTTTCTACAACAGTGTGGGCATTCCCGTTGCCGCCGGCGTTTTTTACGGAATCTGGGGGCTTACCCTGAACCCCATGATCGCGGCCGCCGCCATGAGCTTCAGCTCCGTCAGCGTGGTGACCAATGCGCTGCGACTGCGCCTGTTCAGGCCCCGTTTCCGTTTTTCGGCGGGTCTCTCTTCCGGCACGGATCGGAAGGGGGACGCTTCCTTTATTTCTTCAACGTCAACAAGGAGTCAGACCATGAAACGCGTTCTTTCCGTTCAGGGCATGAATTGCGGCCATTGTTCCAACGCTGTTGAAAAGGCGCTGCGCGCGGTTGCGGGCGTCAGCCAGGCGACTGTGGAACTTGCGGCCAAAACGGCTTCCGTGGAGTTTGAAGGCGCCGTTTCCGACGAAATGCTGAAAAAGGCCGTGACGGATGCCGGCTACCAGGTGACCGATATCCATTGATCCGGCGTCGATCCGTCCTTATTTGCCAAAAGGCCGTTCAGGGGATAAGACATCCCTCGTCCGGGCAGTGGCTCAGTTTGAAAATGGGAGGCTGCCATGTGGGGCCAGGCCCCACCCCCCCCGCCGGGGGTATGATGCCCCCGGCCCCCCTGGCGTCGGCCTGCCGCAAGCCGCCAGTCGGCCTCGGGGATGCAGGGGAATTCTTACCCGGTTTCGCCCGCCGATTCCGCAACGAAGGAACATTTGGTGAACGACGCGCCTCAACCCTCTCCATGCACAGCGTCGATCCTTTCCCGGATCGCCCGGCCTGCCGATGTGGCCGGTCTGAACCATGAGGAAAAGGAACATCTTGCCGGCGAACTGCGTGAGCGCATCATCCGGACGGTAGCCGCCAACGGAGGCCACCTTGCGCCTTCGCTTGGCGTGGTGGAGCTGACCATCGCCCTGCTTTCGGTCTTCAATCCGGAAGAGGACAAGGTGATCTGGGATGTGGGCCACCAAAGCTACGCCTGGAAGCTGCTCACCGGCCGGGCGGACATGTTCCACACCCTGCGGCGTCTGGGCGGGATCAGCGGCTTTCCCAAGCCGGAAGAAAGCCGGTACGATCATTTCGGCGTCGGCCATTCCTCCACATCGGTGTCGGCGGCGCTCGGCATGGCGCTGGCGCGCGATCTCTCCGGTTTGAAACACCATGTTCTGGCCGTGATCGGCGATGGCTCCCTCACCGCCGGGCTTGCCTTTGAAGGGCTGAACCAGGCCGGCGACATGGGGCGCAGGCTCATTGTCGTGCTCAACGACAATGAAATGTCCATTTCTCCCAACGTGGGAGCGCTCTCGCTCTTTCTCAGCCGCAACATGGAACGCGGCTGGGCGCGCCGGATGCGCAAGGAAGTCAAGGACCTGCTCAAGTCCATCCCGGGCATCGGGGAGGAAATCGCCGCCTACGCCCAGCGCACGCACCGCAGTCTCAAGACCGTGTTCACGCCGGGCATGTTGTTTGAGGCGTTTCGCTTCAACTATATCGGTCCGGTCAACGGGCACGATTTGGACGCCTTGGAACGGCATCTGCACATGGCCGCGTCCATCGACGATCAGCCCGTGCTCCTGCATGTGCTGACGCGCAAGGGCAAGGGGTACGCCCCGGCTGAAACGCGGCCGACAACCTTTCACGGAATAGGGCGCTTTAACGCGGCCACCGGCGAGGTCTTCGCCAGACCGGCCGACGCGCCGCCCACCTACACCGAAGTTTTCGGGAGCACTCTTTGCTCCCTGGCCGAAAGGGACAGGCGCATCGTGGCCATTACGGCGGCCATGTCAAGCGGCACGGGCACCGGCCCGTTCAGGGCGCGTTTTTCCGATCGCTTTGTGGATGTGGGCATCTGCGAGCAACATGCCGTCACCTTTGCCGCCGGTCTGGCCGCGCAGGGCTACCGCCCCTTTGTCGCCCTGTACTCGACGTTTGCCCAGCGCGCCTACGATCAGATCGTCCATGACGTCTGCATCCAGAATCTGCCGGTGACTCTTTGCCTGGATCGGGCCGGACTGGTGGGGGAGGACGGCCCCACCCACCACGGCGCGTTCGATCTTTCCTTCCTGCGGCATATTCCCAACCTGTCCATAGCCGCGCCGCGTGACGAGGCGCAGTTGCAGGCGGCGCTGCTGGCCGCGCCGGACTTCGGCACGCCCCTTGCCATACGTTATCCGCGGGGTGCGGCTTCGGGGCGTCCCCTGCCGGAAACGCCCCGTCCCCTGCCCGTCGGCAGGGGCGAATGGCTGCGGGATGGGCAGGACGCCGTGCTGGTGACCATCGGGAGCATGACCGGGCCGGCCCTGGCCGCCGCCGATCGCCTGGCCGGGGAAAGCGGACGTCAGGCCGCCGTTTTTGACGCGTGCTGGCTCAAGCCTCTGCCCGAGGAACAACTGCTCGATATCGCGCGGCGATTCAGGATTATCCTCCTGGCTGAAGAAAACGCGCTGGCCGGCGGCTTTTCCTCCGCCGTGCTGGAACTCCTGGCGGACAGGGACATGCTGACGGGTTTGCGTGTCAGGCGAATCGGCCTGCCCGACGCCTTTGTGGAGCACGGCGCGCAACCGGCCCTGCGCGCACGCCTCGGCCTGGACGAGGAAGGCGTTCTGGCGGCGCTCCGCGAGCTTCTGCCGCCTGCGTTGCGGACAAAGCAGATTCTGTTTTCGCCAGCCGGAGTTCCTCGCTGACCCTGCATCTTCTTCTAAAACCCGAGCCAGCCGAAGCCCTTGGCCATGATTGCGGCAAGGGCAAGCCAGCCGCCAATCTGCCATTTGAGCAGGTCGTATTTGACCTTCTCCACATCGGCCCGCACCTTTTCAATTTCAAGGCGCACGTCCTGAATATCCTGCTTGAGTTCCGCGCGCGCATCCTGAAGTTCCACACGCACGTCCTGGATATTGCCCCTGGTGGCGAGATCCTTGCGGCTGACCGCATCGTATTTGTCCAGCGCCTTTTGCAGGGCGGCGGCCTGAGCTTCGGACTGAAGCCGCAGGGCGTCAGCCTGAATCTGCGCCTGCTCTTCCGGCACTCCGGCGGCTTTCAGTTTCTGAAAATAGCCGAGTGTATCAAAAGTAATGGCGGCCATGGCGAGAACCTCCCCATTTTCCGTGTAGTTCGCTGTAACCCCGGCAAATGTCAAGGACAGGCCGAACATGAGACATTCACCCTTTCAATGAAAGAACTTTTTTATCATTCTGAAATCCAAAGGAAAAAATTCCTGAAATCATCACAAGAGTGAATGTCTCGTTTAGAGAGGGAATGCGTCAATTGCGGGCATACGCCACTATGCCTGAAAATCCTGACGGATCCACCTGGCTTTGCCACCACGGACTCACCATGAAAT
>CAJUHZ010000062.1 GCA_910585945.1 uncultured Bilophila sp. | reverse complement strand
AAGGGATGCCAACTTAGAAATAATGCGCGAAACTTTTGCAATTAGACACTAGGGTCAGCCCTCATTAAAACGCCGTCCGCGAAAAGCCGAGTTTTTCCGGCCGGCAAGGCGCAAGGCAAACATTGGGCGAAGCTGTATTGAACATACCGCAAGGTCAATGTTGGCCTTGTAACGCCGCCGGACGCAAAAAGACGGCTTTGCAGCAGGCGTTTTAATGAGGGCTGACCCTACCTGCCGTTGTACTGTTCGTCCGTCACCGGTTCCAGCCATTCGACCACCTTGCCGGGTTCCTTTTCCTCGCAGATGGAAATGTGCGTCATGGCGCTGTTCGGCGCTGCCCCGTGCCAGTGCTTGACCCCGACGGGGCAGAGGATCACGTCGCCCGGTCTGATTTCCTGAACGGGCTTGCCCCATTCCTGCGTCCGCCCCACGCCGGAAGTGACGATCAACGCCTGCCCCACGGGATGGACATGCCAGTGGGATCGCGCTCCCGGCTCAAAGGTTACGCTTCCGCCGCTGGATCGCATATCGTTGTTGGCGGGGTACAGGGGATCCACCCGAACGTCGCCGGTGAAAAACTGTGCGGCCCCCTTGATGGCGGCCTGCTCGCCGTTACGGATGATCGTCTGCTCCCTGTGCGTTTCCGCCGCGAACGCCGCACCGGAGCAAAGCCCCATCGTAGCGGCAAGAGCCAGAGCCTCGAATGCCATATTTGGTTTCATGCGTCCTCCATTGTTGGTGATGCGCCCGACTGGAAGCTTCTCCCTATTTCGCCCGATCCGCGAGAACCTGCGCAAGCACGGCTTCAGCGGGGGCGGCCGTCTCCCGCCCCAGGCGTTCGGTCAGAACAGCGATAAAGTCTTTCATCTGCGCTTCGCTCAACCCTGTGTTCATGGCCGCGCCCATATGGAACCGGAGCTGACCGCCAAGACCGGGAATGCTGGAGAGCGCGGAGATTGTCGCCAGTTCGCGGCTCTGGTGATCCAGATTGTCGCGGACAAAGATATCGGCAAAAAGATGTTCCTTCAAAAAGACGTCTATCACGGGAGCAAAAAGCTGATAGCCGCTCGGGGCGGGGATGACGTCGCTGCCGGCAAGCTTCGCGCGCGTTCGCGCGCCGTATTCATCCCTGTTCCAGCCGGCGGGGACAGGGCCGGGCTCCCGGCCTTCCCTGTCCGCAATGCCTTGTGCCTTGCGCTCGTCCATGACGGCCATAAAGGCATGGATGCCGTTGAGACTGCGCGGAAAGCCCGTGTAGGCGTACATCTGCACCAGCACTTCCTTGATTTCGCTGACCGTCAGCCCGGCGTCCAGACCTTCGTTCAGCGCATCTTTCAACCTTGTCAGATCGCCGTTGGCCGTAAAGGCCGCAATGGCGACAATGCTCCGCTGCCCTGGATTCAGGACATTGCTGTCCATGCCCCATACCTCCGAAACTGATGCCAGAAACCCTGCCAGCGCACACGCGACGACAAACATGTTCCCTATCTTTCCCATTCTGTTCCTCCACAGGACAGCGGATGCGGACGCCTTCCCGGCAAGCCGCCCCCACGGAATTCATGGATTCCACGGATTCCGCGACGCCAACCCTTGCGGGGAGCCATCCCTGAACCTCCTGCCCGGAAAAACCATAGAAGGGCGACAGAGACATATCAAATACTTATATTGTATGGCTTCATATACAATTCATGAATATTGAATCGCCGGAGTCAGCCCTCCTTAACGCCTTTATTGCCAACTTTAACAGCTTAATTTTACTACACTTACCCCCCCTGTATCCAATTCATCCACACCAAGTGGTTGAGGTACTTGGTTGCCACACATGTAAACCTGGTCATACAAGACTTTTAATCAGGAATAGTAGCTGTTACTATTTTAAATATAGTATATGTCCAAAACTCGAATACCATTTGGTACCCTAAAGTGTGTAAACTTCCCGTGCTTGCCGCACTTCACAATCCCTTCTGGGCCAACGAGACGGCAGTATAAGACTTGATTCCGTTATCGCATTTTGCTTTCACCAAGCCGTCCAAGTTGAACCTGTTGTGCTGCATGAAGGTATTAAAAATTAGCGCGAGGGCTTTGAGTTTCAACGGCGTCAACGACTTGAATCGTTTGAGTGCCTCTGTAAAAATTTTACTTGACAAACTTTGAGCCTACTTGGCTGGTTTGTAACCACTTTCATGTATTACAAATAAATATATAAATTTTAATATATTATCAATAATTTTTGTGTTTATCAATTATTTGTTATAATACAGACTATTGAAAATAGCGTATCTTAGTTTGGTGTCTTATCTTGAATTTTTTGATCAGTATAAGCAATCATAAAATCTTTTAAGTAAAATCGATATTCGAATGGCATATCATGTCTGTTGTGGAAATCTTTTGTTGTCAACAGATTTTCATGAGTTGTAACACGTTCTATCCAATCCAACCATTCCCGTGATGGTGCTTTTTATTTTATTTCAATTTGCTCTTTTTCCGATAACTGAAACCAATAGGGGATGTATATATGGTCACACCAGTATTCATATATTCCCTGTGTACATCTAAAAATATCCGGATCTGCATGGAGAAATATTTCCCACGGGATAAAGATATTAGAAATGGTTTCAATTTCATGGGGATGAATAGGAGAGGGTGATTTTGATAGGAACAATTTTCTAACGATGGAGAAAATACTATCTTTAATTTTCATAAATATAGTCCGCCACCCAATCTGCGCCCAATATCCTGCAAAACCACCAACTATGCCGCCGATGGCTCCACTGATCAAAGCTCCAGGGCCTGTTTCTATACCTATCGTTGCGCCAAGAAATCCGCCCGCCTTAAAACCCAGCCATGCGCCTCCCCATCCACCTGCCTGTCTGATGCCCTCAGCGGCTATATGTTATAGCCAACTCAGGAGGGAAGATGTATAGGCCATATGCTCCATGCTCGCGCCGGAACAACTCCGGAAGCGCGTCGGGAAATACAAAGCGGCCGCCGAGCGTTTACCCACAATTCATTGGGAAAATGCTACAGCGTCTCCTTGATATGCACGCTACAGCGTCTCCTGTCTCAACATTTCAAGAAAAGCGCCGGCCGCTCTGGAAAAGGTCTGGTATTTTTTCCAGGCCACGGTGACGCCCGCTTCCATTTTCGGTTCCAGCGGCCTGAAGCGGAACGGACTGTCCTCCGTGACGTGCATGGCTCCCTCCAGGCACAGGGCATAGCCCAGACCTTCCTCAACCATAAGGGAAACATTGTGGATCAGGTTGTAGTCCGCCAGAATGTTCGCCCTGTTGTACGCGTCGCCCATCCAGGCGGCGAATTCCCTTTCCACCAGTTCCCGTTTTGAACAAAACAGGGGAAGCCCCGCCAACTGCTCCGGCGTGATCGCGCCGCTTGCGGCAAGGGGGCTGTCCTTCCGCATCAGGACGCCAAAAGCGTATCTTTCCCTGAGGCGCATGAACTCGTATTTTGACACGTCCGCCGGATCAATGAATATCCCGAAGTCGAGCAGACCGTTGTCCAACTGTTCCATGGCGTCTTCCGCATTGGAACTGAGGATGCGGTAGCGGATCTGCGGATGCCTGGCGTTCAGCTTTTTCATGACGCGCGCGAACACCCGGACGGCGTCCGTCTCTCCTCCGCCGATTGTGACCTCCCCTGTGATGTGCTCGCCCCGGGAAAGAAATTCGGCCTCTGTTCTGGCCACCAGCGCAAGCACTTCCTCGGCCCGTTTTCGCAGAAAAACCCCTTCCTCGGTCAGCGTGATTTTTCTGTTGCCCCTGTTGCCCCGGATGAAAAGCTTTTTCCCCAATTCCTCTTCAAGCTCCATCATCTGCCGGGAAAGGGTGGGCTGGGTGAGGTACAGGGAATCCGCCGCGCCGGAGATGGTCCTTTCTCTGGCCACGGCCAGAAAATGCCGGAGATCTTTCAGTTCCATGCGGCCTCCATTTTCTGCAACACGGTTCACAAAAACAGTTTCCATTCAAAATTCGCATATGAAGATATTCAATATAAGTATTTGATATGTCAAGAACGGTTTTCTATGAAGTGCGAAAGGAGACACGCTCATGAAAACTTCTCGCCGTTCCTTTTTGAAAACCATGCTGGCCGCTGGCGCGGTCATTGGAGGCCCCATGCTGATGCAGGGAAGTCGGAACATCTTCGCCGCTCAGGCCGGCGACAGAAATCTCGTCGTCTTTTTCTCCTGGAGCGGCAACACGCGCGCCATCGCAAGCCGCATCCACAAAAAGACAGGGGGCGATCTGATGGAGATCCAGCCGGTCGCCCCGTATTCCCGCGACTACAACACCTGCCTGGACGAGGCCAGGCGGGACAAGGAGCAGGGAAGGCGGCCCGAACTCGCCGCCCGCATCGACAACCTCGCCAGATACGACACCGTATTTCTGGGCTACCCCAACTGGTGGGCTTCCATTCCCGCGCCTGTCGCCTCCCTGCTGGAAGCGCACGACTTTTCCGGCAAGGTCATTGTTCCCTTTTGCAGCCACGGCGGCGGCAGGCTCGGCCAGAGCGTGACGGATATCGCCAGGCTCGCGCCGCACGCCGGGATCGGGGAAGCGCTGTCCATCCACTACAGCGGCGGCAGTTCCCTCGATCGGGACATCGACGCCTGGCTTGCCAAAGCGGGCATCGGAGCCTGAGCCAGCCCTCATGAACCGAAAGCTCCTCCCGCACCCCGGATTGCTTGTGGATCTGATCATGGGGATGCTGTTTCCGGTCTGCCTCGGGTTCCGTCTCATGGCGGAACCCGTCCACGAATGGCTCGGTCTTGCGCTGTTCGTGCTGTTTGGCGTGCATCTGTGGTTTAACCGGCGCTGGTTTTGCGATCTGTTCAGGGGAAGATACACGCTTCGCCGCGCCCTGAACGCCTTCGTCATTCTTGCGCTGCTGGGGCTGATGCTGATGCTGCTCGCGGGCGGCCTCATGAACGCGCATCTGCTCAAGGCTCTGGAATTGCCGGGCAGTATGGAGCACCGGATGCGGCATACCTTAGCGGCGTACTGGGGGCTGGTTTGTGTCGGCCTGCATACGGGGATGCAGTGGAGCGCGCTGAGCGGCGCGATCCGGAAAGCGGCGGGGCGCGTCTGGCGACATCCCGCCGCCGGGGCAATGCTCCGCGCCACGGGCCTTGCCCTGGCGGTCTTCGGCGTGTGGGCCTCGGTTGATCGGGAAATGGGGGCCAAACTCTTTCTCGGCTTCGGATTCGACTTCTGGGATCCGGAACGTCCGGCCGCCCTCTTTTACCTCTGCGTCCTGTCGATCATGAGCCTGTATGTATGGGCGGGGCGGGGGATCGCCCGGCTTTCGGCAATCAGGCGCCGGAAGCCGCCTCATGAATGACGCCGCACGCCGCCCCATCCCCATCATTCATTCCATGCCGAATCATGGGAGCCGCCCGCCCCCGGCCATGCCGCCGCCCAGACTGCCGCCCGGCCTCGGGAGTCGTTTCATGGAACTCATGAAACGACTCCTGCCCGGAGGACAAACATGTCCCTGCCCCGGACAAATGTGTCCCTCAATACGACAAGCTGTTGTTTTTATTGATCGACAAAATTGTACCAGCTTTAATATCTATATATTTCAATTGGTTATATCAAAAAAACAAGAACTCCCGTACAGCCGGCGGACAAATTTGTCCCCGAAAAATATCAATATATTTCCATGAGATAGGAACAAAAAATCTTTTTGAAGCGAAGCATTGTGGACACACTTGTCCGAAACCGCCGTTCAGCGCCGCGACAATCCATTGAAATAAATTCATATTCATGCGGCATGGTTATTGCTTTACACAACTCGTTTCATGGATCCCTCATGGGCGATTCATGAGGATCGTTTTGTCGAAACGCGGGGTTTTCGGTCCGTCCCCGGCGGCCCTGCCGCCGCGTCGGGCCGCCCGCCTGACAGGGGAAGTCATGTGGAAATGACTTCCGGCATTCGCCGTATTCACATTTTACCGCAGGAGCATCTGTCATGCCAGTACCAGCGTATCTTTCCGTCACCGGAGAACATCAGGGCCTTATCACCGCCGGAAACTTCACGGAAGCTTCCGTAGGCAACATCTACCAGGAAGGCCATGAAGACGAATGCCTTGTCGAGGCGTTCGCCCACACCATCATGCTCCCCCGCGATCCCCAGTCGGGCCAGCCTTCCGGCCAGCGTGTGCACAAGGCGCTCAAGATAACCAAGGTCATCGACAAATCCTCGCCCCTTCTGTTCCGCGCCCTGACGGCCGGCGAGCGTCTGCCCAAGGTGGAAATGAAATTTTATCGGACTTCCGCCGCGGGCACGATGGAACATTACTTCACCATCGCGCTTGAAGACGCCATCATTGTGGACATCACCTCGTACATGCCCAACTGCCAGGATCCTTCGCAGGAACACTTCACGCATCTTGAAGATGTTTCTTTCACCTATCGTAAAATCATCAAGACCCACGAAATCGCCAGCACTTCGGAAAGTGACGACTGGCGCGCCATGTCAACGCAGGCATAGACGTCGGGAAACACGTCTGGCGCGGCGCGAAAAACGCCGTGACTGAGCCGGAAAACGCGTCTTTTCTCATGACCTGCCGGATGCGAAACCGCCCTTGTGCGGACGGCGGCGTTACAAGGCAAACATTGACCTTGCGGTATGTTCAATACAGCTTTGCCCAATGTTTGCCTTGCGTCTTGCCGGCCGGGAGATGCCGGCTTTTCGCTGACGGCGTTTTCATGAGTCCTGCCCTCCATCGGGCGCTCTCCGCATGGGGAGCGCCCCCAGGCTGGAAAGCGGGCCGCGGCAAACAAGGGAGCCATCCATGCCACCACTTTCAGCGAACAGCACATGGTTCAACTTTTCCATCGAAGGATCCCCGGACTTTGCCGTACATGCCTTTTACGGACTGGAGCGGATCAGCAGCCCCTATACGTTCACCATCGATCTGGCAAGCCCGTTTGCCAGCGCAAGAATCGACGAACTGATCGGCCGTGAGGCCAGCCTCTCCATCTCCGACCGTTCCGGCGCTTCGCGCCTTGTGCACGGCCTCATCCGCGAGATGCAGCAGCTTCACACCGCCAACCTGCGGACGTTTTACCGTTGCGTCCTGGTTCCTCGCCTGTGGTTTCTCGGTTTGCGGAGAAACCATCGCATCTTTCAACATGCCAGCGTGCCGGAAATCATCACGCGCATTCTCGAGGAACAGAACTTCACCGCCGAATCCTTCGCCTTCAAATGCTTTCACAAATACCCTTCCCGCGAATACTGCGTCCAGTACGGAGAATCCGATCTCCATTTCATCTCCAGACTGTGCGAGGAAGAGGGCATCTACTACTATTTCGAGCATTCCGAAAACGGCCACTGTCTGTGCTTCTCCGACATGCCCGGCGGCCCCCGCATCGGCGGCGAGTCCGATCTCCGCTATTTCCCCGGCTCCGGACAGCCCGCCGATACCGCCGTCGTGTCCCGGCTGGCGCTCCGCTCCCAAAGCGTCAGCGACAGGGCAACACTCCGCGACTGGAATTTCATCACGCCTGCCGCCATTCTTGAGGGCGGCGCTTCCGAGCCGGAATTCGCAAAGGCTCCAACGGCTCCGGGCATGAGGGCCGAAACCTACAGCTACCCTCACCTCCACCAGACGCGGGAGGAAGGGGAGCGCTATGCCGGGGTTCAGCTTCTGCGTCAGCTCACGTTTCAAACCTGGCTGGAAGCCGAATCCGATGTTTCCCGCTTTCTGCCCGGCTTCACCTTCTCGCTGCACGGGCATGATCGGGAGGAGATCAACGCCGGATGGTGGGTGGCAGGCGTGACGCATCGCGGCGAACAGCCGCAGGTGCTGGAACACGAGGCGCCGGACAGGGGGTTGCTGTATGCCTCCACGCTCATAGCCGTCCCGGAAGGTGTGAGATATGTGCCGGAAACCGCGCACCCCAAAAACCGGATTATGGGCGCGCAGACCGCCATTGTCACCGGCCCCGCCGGAGAGGAAATCCACCCGGACAAATACGGCAGGGTGAAGGTTCAATTCTTCTGGGATCGGGAAGGCGACAGGGACGAGAACACGAGTTGCTGGATACGCGTCGCCCAGGGGTGGGCGGGGACGGAATTCGGAACCCTGGCCATCCCGCGCGTCGGGCATGAAGTCATCGTGACGTTTCTGGAGGGCGATCCGGACAGGCCGGTCATCACCGGGCGCGTGCATCACGGCGGCAATATGCCGGCATACGAACTCCCCGATCACAAAACCCGAACCGTCCTCAGGAGCATGTCCTCTCCCGGTGACGACGGGCCGCGCGGCTTCAACGAATTCCGCATCGAAGACAAGTCCGGCGAAGAAGAAATCTATATCCACGCCGAAAAGGACGTGAACATCCACGTCAAGAACGACTGGAAAAAGCATATCCTGCGCGATCGTCACCAGACGATGGAACGCAACGCCTGCGACGAAATACAGGGGGAAACGCACGTCATCCTGAAGGATCAGCGCAAAACGGAACTGTTTTCCGCTGATCACCTGACCGTCCATGCCGACAGCCATGCCACGGTGGAACAGCAATGGCTGATGAAAGCCGGATCGGAAATCCACGTTGAAACAGGGCAAAGGATGCTGCTTGAAGCCGGCTCCGAACTGACGGTGAAGGCCGGAGGCTCCTGGCTGAAGGTAGACGCGGCCGGCGTCCATGTCCAGGGCGGCAGGATTGATATCGCGGGGGGCGGAAAGGCGGGGAAGGGAACTTCCGCCGCGCCGCGCCAGCCTGAAAAGGCGCAACTCCCCGGGGCTGAGGCGTTCCTGCCTCCGCCTCCGGGCATTCCTCCCGTCTCAAACAGCGAATTCCCGCCTCCTCCCAAAAAGTGCCTCTGTGAAGCGGCAAGAGACAAAAACCCCTGCGTCATTTTTCCGGAGCCGTTATGAACCATCCTGATGCCTCATTGCACATGCTGACCACCGACACGGACGGAGCGCTTCAGATCCTTGACGGGATTCTTCAATCCCCAAACAACATCTACGCGCTTGTGGATGGAGCCTTGGACGAAGACGGCAGTCTGGTCCGGTCGTTTTTCAATGAGAGACCAAAACTCTACGTCTATGCCGGCACCGAACTCCAGGCAAATGCCGATGTCGGCCCCATACTGATCACGCTCCCCAAAGAAAAGTCCTTCCTTGCCGACTTTCTCCCCGAAATGGGGAAGGCACTGCCGTGCATGCTCCTCGCCTCACCCCGGGAAGGGCATGAGCTTCAACAGTTCTTTCAGCACAGAATCGAAGTCAAGCTGGAAAACAACAATATTTTCCTGTTCAGATTCTACGATGCCAACCTGGCAAGGCCATTCATCAGATCCCTGTCGGCACAGCGCGCCGCCAAATTTTTCGGCCCTGTGGAAACGCTTGTCTGGCCTGTGCCTGACATGCACAACAACCTGCAATGGCTTTCCTGCTCGTTCCCTCCCCAAAGCGACGAGGTATTTCAACTTTCCATGCAGGTGCTCAAGGAGCAGCCGCACCCTTGCTGGGAGGCGATGGATCAGGAATGGAAAGCGTTTGAAGGCTATTTTGCCGAAGACGTTTCACTTGTCGATTTGTGCCGCTATTTGCTTGACAAGGATGTCAACCTGCTTCGGGATATTTCAGATGAGGAAATCCTCAGCAGAGTCAGCCGGACTGTCGCCATTGCCAAAAGCTTTGAACTTTCCTCCCAGTACGACATTTACACATTCTGCAAGCTGGAATTTGACTTCTTTCCGGGGATACATCTCCATCCAAAAGTAAATGCCCTGCTCAAGGGATCGGCCAAAAATCCGGACTATAAAATGCATGAACTTCTTTCCCTGGATATGCAGGATTGGGCCGAACTGAAACAGTTTGCGGAAGAATATCTGGAAACGTCAGATATGAAACCGGAGATGTAAAATATGCCTCATACCTCATCAAAAGTATGTCAAAAACCAGGAGTTGCTTTTGTTTTGGGCGTTTCTGCCATTATTGAGGATCAATTTGCACCCACAAAATATGGTGAGTTTTATAAGAACTGCAAAATTAACATGTACCCCAAAGAAGTAGTGAAAAATCTTATAGAAAATGAAATGTTTTGTGTATTGATGTGTTGTTGCAATAAATTTCCGGCAAAGGGTAAATATAAAAATATATATCAGGGATGCGTCAAAGATATTCTTGATGAAGTCGATGAACTGAAAAAAGGCATCAAAGGATTGCCCAAAAGCAGATTTGTGGCAGAACCAACCCTCAATGTGGATCTTAAAGAAGTAGGCAGAGGGCGGATGAACCCTGACGGCCCACCAAAACAAGGCGATCAATCTGTTGTACGTCCAGATATCGGCATACTTAAAAAAGTTCCTTTTGGCATAATTGTCATTGATGACTTTGAACGATTTATTGAAATGAAATTTCCAACAGAACAGATGGATCTAAAAAATCATAGTGAACAAATTAATTTATATATTGATTTTAAGAAAGATGTTGTTTTTATGACTCCTACTTCTGGTATAAATAATCTATTTAATACTGGATTATCAAATTGGAATTGTAACTGTGAGGATAAAGAAAATAAAAATTTAATTCAAGAAGGTGAATTATACTCACCTGTTGAAGAAAAGGATTATAACTATACCATGTTTTGCCATTACATGGAAATAATACCGAACTTAATCCCTTGGACGAGTTGCCTCAAGGGATTGCGAGGGCTTGGCGGTGTAGGCAAAATCTTGAAGCCATCCTTGATTTGAGAAGAGCCAAAAAAGAGGAACATTATGGAGAATATCAAAGAAGGTCTTGACGGTTTTGTCCTTCCCGCCCCGGATGGGCTGCGCAAATATTTGGGCATCACGGAGCCTGTAGGGCAGGTCGGGCTTACATGCGTACTGTACTTTCGGGGCGCGCATCTGCCCGAGGTACAGGCCAAAGCCTGCGAGTGCATCCGGGAATACGTTCAGATTCTGGGAAAGGAAGCGCGATGCTGCCTGACCCCTGCCGGCCGTATCGTCATGGCAGGAGAAAAGGGGCTGCCCCTCATGGATGAAAAACAGGTGAGCAAGCGGCAAGAAAAAGGCTGTCTTTCGGCCGCATATCTTGTTTCTTCCAATGCAACGCCTGAAGAATTCGATCGCCAGCCCCCCAAGTGCATGTTGCGCCTGGATCTTTATCTGAAAAAAAGACCCTCCTTCTATTCGGGAATACGGGCAAGACCGGACATGCCTTCCGATATCCCTCTCGACAGACAGGTCAGCGCTCTTTTTGCAAGCTTTGCGCCCTCATTGTTCCTCGTGGACGAGCCGCCCATTCCCTTTGCCGATCTCG
>CAJUHZ010000061.1 GCA_910585945.1 uncultured Bilophila sp. | reverse complement strand
GTTTTGGAAGCACCATATATTCATATCCTTATTTTTGCAATTAGGCACTAGGCTGTGCAAGCGGCTCGGCGAGTTCAAGCCCGGCTCCTACTCCGAGCGGACATTCAAGAAGCCTGCCCCGGAACCGGTCAGTCATGTATGCCGGGAAGAATGGCAGGAGTATCAGAAAGAACGGCAGAGGCTGGCCGAAGAAAGACACCTCGCCAGGGCGAAGCGGGAGGAAGAACGGGAAGAGCTGGAGCAGCGGCAGAAAGATCGCCGGGAGGCGGCCACGGCACGTCTTGCTCAGCATGGGCTTTCCGTGCTGAACATTGCCCGTCACTTCCTGAAGGAACAGGAGCGGGAAGAAAAAGCGGCGTTACGGGACAGGCAGGCTCAATCCGAAAAGCCGGAGCGGCTCCGGCGCTTCAAGCCCTGGCTGGGCAAGCGCAGTCCGCGCCTTGGCAATCTGTGGCGTTTCCGCAAACGGATCGCTCCCGGTGTGGAGGTCAGAAAGCGCGAATTTCCCAAAGTCGGCAAACTGACCTCGCCGTATGCCGCCTATCGGGAAATGGTCAAAAAGCGTTTCCCCGAAAAGATGGATGAATCACGGCTGGATGCGACCATTGTCCTGTACATGCGCTGCGCGGGATACACGCCGCAAGAGGTAGCCAACGAATTATTCAGACACACCCCCGCCCGCCCCAAAGGCCAGAACCGTGATGAAAGGATAGACTACGGGCGCAGGGTGGTCTGGTATGCCTTTGGCACAGCGGGGGATATTGATATTGCTAATGTGCAGCCTACGGAGAAGCAAATTAACAATTTTGTTTATGAAAAAAAACAGAACAGAGAAAAATTACAACAACATTTAAGATTGCGTATAAAATAAGGAGAGTGTTAACTAAATAATGTTTTAATGTCTTCCAGTCTTCCATTTACATGGAACCTGGCAAAAAGAGCCATTGTCAAATCAACCATATGCAGACTCCGAGAAACAACTACTGACTTTCGCCGAAACCTGGCAAACCAGTGACGCTGACGGCAATTGTTCCTTTCGATACGGACTGTCCCATTTTTTCCTTGAAGAAGATCGTTTTCCCCTATCTCCAGAGGATAAACCTTCCATTTGTCCGTACAGTAAAACCAGACTTTCCACTTTGCCAAACGCTTCATCAATCGGTGGAGAGTAGCCTGATCACGCCCGCCACATTCCCAGTCGATGAGTTGACCGGTATCACGACAATACGCTTTCCAGAGCCAAAGTTTGTTTTTTTTGACGTGAGAAAATGCCACATTTCATCAAGCTCAACGATGACGACTTCACCGGGTTCAGGTTTTTCATAAACACGTTCCGCAAAATTTCGCACCCAGCGTAAAACAGCGGGAGTTGAAACATGAAACAGTCGGGCAATGGCGGACAGGGACAGGCCCATTGTATAAAGCGTAACAGCAAGAGCTTTTTCATGTGCCGGACGGCCTCTTGGCGTAGTGCGAGTAAATTGGAATCCACACTCCTTGCAACGATACCTTTGTTTCCCCAGAACTTTTCCATTTCGATATACCGCGCTGGCATGACACTTGGGGCAGTTGGGATTTGCTTCCATGTTGTCCTCCTCGGGGAGGGTATAACATGTTTACATTATATTGTTAATACTCTCAAAATAAGTAACCCCACATCTTTGCTCTGGCCCTGTCAAGGAGACAAATAAAAAGACCCGGAAGGTGGTTATGCGCGATCAGCTTTTCCCGATACGTCACCGATTTTAAACGGTGGAGCGTTCAATTAACGGAAAAAGTAAATTGACGAGACTATCCTAATGAAAATATATATACTTCCAAGGGGAAGCAGTATGGCAAAGCAACTTAAGATAAAAGAATGGTTGAGTGATTTTCTGGCCCGCAGGGAACTTGATGCCCCTGACGGCCGCCACCTGTTTTCCTATCGCGCCACACCGGAAGAATTTTTGATTCTGGAAGAAGGTCTGAAACAAAACATGGCATTGGCCTCCATGCTGGACAGCCAAAACCCTCTCAACCTGTGGAAAAATGCTCCTGGATTCAATGCGGTTTTCGTGCTTTATGCTGCGTTGTGCTGGCAGCAGAAGTACGAAGGAACGACATGGACGTATGATGTCATTCTGAAAGGTCTGGACATTTTTCTGGCCAAGCCCAGTCTGGAGTTGAGGGATATTATTGTAAGCGGGCTGGAGTTCTGGGGCCTTGCCAAAAACACGCAGGGCCTTGCCTATCTTGGATCCATCGCTCGCGAAGCCGGGCTGCCGCAGAAGTTGCTCGCCGAAAACAGAGGCCCCGTAGGACACCTTCTTCATTCTGTTCTGAGAGAAGCGCTGCGCTCTGGCCAGTCCGGCAGCATCATCACAAGCTGGCTTGCGAGCTATAATTCCTCCCTGCCCCAATCCTGCCGAAGCCCGGAGATCATCGCCCTGCTGGCCGACTCCATCAACGCTATTCTCGACATCAAAAACAGTCTTCACGCGAGTACGCTCGGAGAGGCGCTGACCGAACTCAATGAAAAGGATCCCGACTGGCGCTCACGCTTTCCTCTACCCCTCTATGACGATACCGCACGTGATCTTCTGAACCGCCTTCTGGAAGATGCAACGTCTTCCCCTCAGGCATCGACCGGAAGCCCCATTTCCGCCAGTCGCTGCATTATTCGGGGGTACGGGCAGCAGTGGGAACTTCAGGCCCGTCTGGATATGCCTCCACGCATGGCAACCGGGCTTGGAGAGGACAAACCGCGGCTGCTTTCCATGAGAATCATGTCGGGAGAAAAATCTTTTGAGGCCGTTCTGAAGAAACATGCGGAAAGCGACTTTTATTTTTTTCAGCAGAAGCAGAGTATTGTTTTTTCCGGTTTGGAAGCGATGCAGGAAATACTCATTCGGTACACGGCTCCCTCGGGCTTTTGCCAGATGCACGCCTGCCCCGGCGGTATGGAGCTTGACCCGGAACTCCCCTGGATTTTTGAAGGAGAGCAGTACGACTATCGGTTTCGGCAGCAGGGCGGCGGCAGTGTGCGCGGGGCCGTCTGCTATGTTGCGCTGTCTCCGGGATGGGAAGTTGAAAATGCGGAAGACACAGGCCCTCTGCAGGACACAAACAGACATGTGTACCGCATGACAAAATCCGGACACCTGAGAAAGGGCGAGCTTGCGTTTTTTGTACGAACCTCTTCCTTGAACGGAGAAGAATGCGATTGGAGTCTGGATAACCGCTTCTGGGACGTGGAAATGCTCCAACCATCTCTGGCCTTCCGCGGCCTTCCCCAACCTGTCGTTTCTACTGGTGAAACCAGAAAATCTCCGCGCGGTGAATTACTGGGAAAAACCTCAGGTATGGAGAAATTTGCTCCACTTTCCACATCGAACGCTGCCACAGGTATCACTCAAGTCTGGTTCAAGTCGGCTGGCGGCGCCAGTCTGCGCAGTCGCATGCTTCTTCTGCCCGCAAAGGCCTCAGTTTCCCTATCCACCAATGAAGAGGGAAAAGACTGTCTGAACCTTGAAGGGTGGTGCGCGGCAGCGGCCTCTCTCGCTGAGTCGCAAAAAGGGCTGGAGCTTGCCTGTCGTCCTCTGAGAGACAGCCTTGAACTCACCTTTAAAACGCGGCCCGGTCATGTGCCCCCGGTCACGGTAGATCTTCAGGTTTACTGGAAAGATAGCACCCAGCCCGCCTGTATTCGCGTTCCCTTTCCTCAGACAGGCGCTCGCCTCTTCAACGCCGAAGGTCAGGAAATTCTTTCAAACAGACAAATCTGCGCGCAGCATCTTCACGGCCTGCGTCTGCACTGTTTCAGTACGGGAGTACGTCACACAGCACTTCGCCTTTCCCTGCCCGGCAAGACTCTGTATTATCCGCTGGAAACCCATGAAAACGGCACTGTTATCCGTCTTATGGACTGGCAGGATGCCTTTCTGGAAATGCTGGCCATGACAGACGGTCTGGATTCCCGCGTGTCACTCGACATTCTTTTTGACGACCGGAAAGTCGCAGGCTGGAGCGTGGCCCGATATGAGTCCTGTCTCATACCGGAGGGAACAAAGGCTGTTCTTGCTTTACCTGAATATGGAGAAAGACCTTTGCAGGGCTATGACATGAAGGCTCTGCTGCTCAACCATCCGGAGTGCGCTCCAAAGAGTTTGGCGGAAACTCTGCGCCAGGATGGCTCTGCTTCGGGTGAGTGGGAGCTTTCAGAGGCCCTGGACAGGCCCGGCCCTTGGCTCATCTTTGACGATACGGAGGGCACATCCCTGCGCCCCATGCTCTGGACTGTGGACGGCAGCGAGGATGAAACACCTCTCAACAGCCTTCAGGCTGCCATAGCCGAGAAAAACAGCGAATCTCGCCTGCAGGCGTTTTTATCCTGCATTGCTGTCATGGAACATAATCTTGATGTGCCGGAGTGGAAGACTCTTCTTGAGATTTTTCAGCATGTGAGGAACCTGCCGCTCTCTACGCTGAACGTCTGGTCTGCTCTCCTTCACTCCCCGCGCATCATGGCCATGATAGCGCTGCATCCGGGCATTTCTTTCGAGAACGTCACCTCCAGAATCTGCACAGAACTCCCCTTCCTGTGGAATTTTGTTTCCCTGCAGGACTGGAGCGCCGCCAGCCAGTGTATCAGGTACTCTTTTGAAGGGCTCTTTCCCGGCGATACAGCCTTTGGCTTTTGGCAGAGTCATATGCAGAAGGCTATGGAAAATATTGGTTCATGCTGTCCGTCTGTCAATACGCTTATGCATGTTGCCATTTCTCTGCCCGAAGACGTACCGATTTTGACAAGGGCGTGCCCCCATTTCCATGCACATCACGCGTCCCTTCTGTTCGAGGGCGACAATTCCGAAATGCAGAAACTGCTTCGGCGACACGCTGATGACGAATGGCCGATGGCGTTTGCGTCCCTCAGCAACCGGGAACGGCGCAGTGACGGCCTCAAACCGCTCCTGCCGTTCCCGCAGGGGGCGAGAGACAGCGTACTCGGTCTGCCCATTCTGCTTATGTTTCAGGCCTTTGACCCACAGGCGGTTTTCATCCATTTTCCGCCTGATCAGGATACGGTGTTCCACATTCGTGAACACCTTCATTTCGATGCTGACTGGTTCGAGCAGGCTTCCTCTCTCACAGCCTATTACTGCGCATCGGAACACTTCAGCATAAAGGACGCATGATCATGCCCCTGTCGTATTTTTCCAGAATTTTCCCCCGTCTTCAGGAGTGCATCCGGCAGGATGTTCCCTCCGCTCTGCCGCTGAATAATGATTCCCTGCGCCGCTGTCTGGACGGCATACTTTCCTGCGAGCCGGGCGAGAAAGGGAGTCTCACAGGTGACCCGACCTTTGAAGCCTCCTTCGGCTGGGAACAGGCGGACATCAGCATGGCCGCCCTGAAAGGAAAATTACTGGATGAACATCTGGTTCGCTGCCTGAGCAACCCTCCCGAGGAACTGCGGCAGGACTACGAGTTTCCCCTTTCCCGCAGGCCTTATACCCACCAGCTTGACGCATGGAAAACCCTCTGCCGCAAAGAACCTTCTTCTGCCGTCATTAGCAGTGGCACGGGATCGGGAAAAACGGAATGCTTCATGATTCCCATTCTCGACAGGCTGGCCAGGCAGAGCGCGAACGAAGGCGCCCCCCTAGAAGGCGTGCGGGCGCTTTTTCTTTACCCGCTCAACGCGCTTATCAACAGCCAGAGAGACCGGCTCGATGCCTGGACGCGGGGCTTTGAGGGCAAGGTGCGTTTTTGCCTCTACAATGGCAAAACCCCTCAAAGTCTTCCCGCCCATGAAAAGAAATACGCCAATGAAGTAGCCTCGCGCGAAGAGCTGCGTGCCAGTCCTCCCCCCATTCTTTTCACCAACGCCACCATGCTCGAGTACATGCTGGTGCGTACGGAAGATGCCCCCATTCTGCAGAAGTCTCAGGGTGCCCTGGAATGGATAGTGCTTGATGAAGCGCACTGCTACATGGGTTCTCAGGCCGCGGAGCTTTCACTCCTGCTGCGCCGTGTGCAGATGGCCTTCGGCGTGAAGCCGGACACCGTGCGCTTCGTGGCTACATCGGCCACCATAGGCGATCCTGATGGCCCGGCCGGCCTGGAGCTGAAAAGCTTCCTTGCGGATGTGGCAGGCGTTCCCCTCTCTCAGGTTTCGCTCATTGCTGGCGAGAGAGTGATTCCCGTCCTGCCTTCCATGAAAGAAAAGCCCGTCACGCTGCACGATCTGGAAGCCATAACACCTGAAGAAGCCCAAAGCGCCGTCCGTTATGAGGCTCTCTGCCGTTCAAAAACAGCAAAAGCCGTACGGGAGCTGTTCACCCGGGACAAAAATGTGGCACGTCTCTCTGAAGTTCGGGCTCTGCTGGCAAAAGAGAATCTTCCTGCCGACACCAATGCCGCCCTGCGCTGGCTCGATGTTCTGTCGTGGACAAGGGACAGTGATGGCACCCCGTTTCTTCCCCTGCGCGCCCATATATTCGGTCGTGGCTTTTCCGGGATCTGGGCCTGCGCGGATCCAAACTGTTCAAGCCGGCAGAAGGAGCTGCAGGACGACTGGCCCTACGGCGCAATATGGACTGAGCCGCGCGAACACTGCTCATGCGGAAGCCCTGTGTTTGAAGTTGTGACGTGCAAAAGTTGCCGCACGCCTTTTCTTCTGGCGCAAAAAAACGACAGAGCCGATGAAGACGGTCGGCCCGCGGAATTTCTTGTACAGAAAAAGCACGGCTTGGAGTTGGAAGACGAGGATGACAGCCTCATCGATGAAGAAACGACCACCAGCCGTATTACGGACTCTTACGCTGTTCTGCTGCTGCAGCCCGGCGCATCATCGACTTCCTTCTTTCTCGATAAAAAGAGCTTGCGGCTCATGGACACGGACAATGGCCATGCCGCCCGCGTTTTCCTGAAGGAACCGAATCCTGACATAGGCAGTCTTGACTGCCCTCACTGTCTGGAAACGTATCGGGGGCGGGGGCATCAGGAGTTCTATTCTTACAATATAATCAGTACATCCTATTTGCAGAACACCATAGCTCCGATACTTCTAGAGTTCGCTCCTGACGGCAGGGATCCCATGCAGCACCCCTTTCGGGGGCGCAAGATGCTCACCTTCAACGACAGTCGACAGGGCACGGCGCGTTCGGCCATGCGTATGCAGCTTTTTTCTGAACTCACGCGCATACGCGGGCTTCTTTACCATATCGGTTTGCGTGACTGCCGGGGTGGCAACGGTGACCAACGCGCCACACTGGAAAAGGAGATAGCCACGCTGGAATCTGTACCCGAATCTGCCCGTATTGCGGTACAGAGTCTGCTGGACGGCAAAAAAAGAGAACTTGCGGGCCTCAAAGACCTAACGCCAGTCGCTTTCACTGATATGGTTCAGCAGCTTCAAAATGAGCGTTCCAGTTTTGAGGCGCTGTTCCGGCTTTATCAGGACAAAGCCCCCACGCTGGCTTCTGCAGACTCCGGCGCATCGGACTTTGCCAGAATGCTTATCTTTCGTGAATTCGGAAGACGACCGGCAAAAGCCACCAACCTTGAAACACTGGGACTCATGGCTGTGTGTTACCCGGCTCTGGAACAGGTGTCCGGTCTTCCCAAGGAATTAAGCTGCGAAAAACTCTCGCTGCAGGACTGGAAGGATTTTCTGAAAATCTGCCTCGACTTTATGTTCAGGGCCAATGGCGCCACTGATTTTTCCAAAGACTGGAGAAAGTGGCTGGGCATGAGTTATAACCAGAATTTTATGCTGTCTCCCGACAGAAAAGACCATAACCGCTTTCAGCTCATCTGGCCCCAGTGCCGCCGTAACCGACAGAACCGACTTGTGCGCCTTCTCGAACGTGCCCTTCACCTTAATGCCGACCACGGGGAGCATGCTGATATCATTGACAGCATTCTTCAGCAGGCATGGAGTCAGCTTATAAGCCTCCCCGGTCTTTGCTCAAGCCACGAAGACGGTATTCTTCTCAAGCACACGGCCATGGGCTTCGCGCCGCTGAAAAAAGCTCGTCTCTGCCCCTTTACGCGGCGATTTCTCGATACGGCATTTCTTGGCATTTCTCCTTATCTTCCCCGCAAGGGCGAGCAGCCCGAACCCTGCCGGGAATACGACATGCCGCTCTACCCCTCTCCGTTCGAACCCGCCACAGATGAGGGCGTTTCCCAAGCCCGCATGTGGCTTGCGGAAAACAGTGACGTTCAATCACTCCGGCAGGCAGGCCTCTGGTTTGCTGATCACGACAAGGTTGTGGAACTCACCCCCTACTTCAGGGCGCAGGAACATTCCGCGCAGCTCTCGTCCGCTGAACTGGATCTGTATACAAAGAAATTCCGGGAAGGCGACATAAACGTGCTTTCCTGTTCCACTACCATGGAAATGGGCATCGACATAGGCGGCATTTCCGTTGTAGGCATGAACAATGTTCCTCCCCATCCGGCCAATTATCTTCAGCGTTCCGGTCGTTCTGGCCGCCGCGGGGAAACGCGTGCCCTCACCTTTACCATGTGCAAGGATAACCCCCACGAAATGGCAGCCTTTGCCAACAGCCGGTGGGCCTTCGATACCGCCCTTCCCGTCCCCCGGGTATCGTTGAACAGCCCCGTCATACTGCAAAGGCATGTCAACGCCCTTCTACTCACGACCTTTCTCAAGGAGCATCAGCAGAAGGACGACAAGGATCTGGCCAAACTCTCGTGCGACACTTTTTTCACAGGCAAAAATCCGCCGGCTCGACTTTTCTCCCTGCGTTTCAGAACGCTGGGAAAAGACTCGCCCCTTCTGGATGGCATACGGCTTCTGTGCCGTAACAGCGTCTTTCAGAACGAACGTCCGGAGAGTATGGCTGAGAAATCTGCCGAAGCCATGGACAGGGCATACGAACGCTGGCACAGCGATTATGACGCCCTGTGCCAGGCGGAAAAGGATATGCAAAACGATGGCGATGAGAAGAACGCTGCCGCTAAAAAGGCCGTTACTCTCCGCAAAGAGCGCATGTCCAGGGAGTACCTGCTCAAGGAACTTATCTCGCAGGAATTTCTGCCCGCCCATGGCTTTCCTCTTCATGTGGCCACCTTCGATACCATGCATCTTGCTCTTTTTCTGGCGCAGCATCGAAAAAAAGAACGCAGGGAAGAGATGGCCAACCTGTTTCTGCGGCGAGAGCTGCCCAGTCGTTCCCTTTCCTCGGCGCTCACCGAATACGCTCCCGGCAATAGCGTTGCCATTAACGGTCTTGTGTACGAGTCAAGGGGCATAACCCTGAACTGGCATATTCCCGCTTCCGAAGAGGCCGCCGCGGAACTGCAGAACATACGAAACCGCTGGAGGTGCCGGAACTGCGGCAGTTTCGGCACGGCGGCCAGCCGTTCCCTGACCACATGCAGCAACTGCGGCGCGGCCCTGACACAGGAGAACTGGCATGAATATCTTGAACCTGCGGGCTTTGCTGTCGATTTCTTCAGAGAACCTTCCAATAACATTACTCTCGGCATGACAGGGCTGAGTCACGCCGAAGCCGATGTGTGCGCCTGCGGCCCGTGGGTATCTTTGGGGCTTCCCGAAATGGTTCGCTTTCGCTGCACCACGTCCGGCACGGTATTTCATCTCTCCCGTGGTCTTTACGGCAAAGGATACGCGGTATGCCTGGCCTGCGGCAGGGTGGAATCCATCTCTGAAGCAGGAGAAATACCCGCTGCCATAAGGTCACATAAAAAACTTCGCGGAGGAAAAAACGAAGACGATCCCGCCAACCATGTCTGCCCCGCCTGCCGGGAAGGCATGGCATGGAAAATAAAAGCGCCTCTCTGGCTTGCCTGCGAAAGCAAGACGGACGTTCTTGAGGTGCAGATACGAAAGGAAGACCAATCCTGGCTTAACGATGAAACGCAGGCCTTTCCCATAGCCGTTGCCCTGCGTGATGCTCTTGCCGCGCGGCTCGGCATTCAGACAGAAGAGCTGGAATGCACGGCGGGCCGCCGCCGAAGAGAAGATGGCACCCTCTGCACCTCCATCTTCGTTTTCGACAAAAATGCCGCGGGCTATGCCTCCGCCGCCGGAGAATTCATGGCGGATCTTCTGCGTGATGCGTACGAGCGTCTGCTCTGCAAAGGTCATGGCTGTGAAACGGCCTGTCCCCACTGCATCCTCAGTTTTGATCTGCGCTACCAGAGCCGGGAACTCAACAGAAATAACGGACTGAACGTTCTCACGCCTGCTTGGTTTACCTTGCTCGATCTTCCCCCACAGGTACGGATCTTCGGCTCTTCAACCGTAGCGGAAACCATGCGTCTTGAAGAATCCGTGCTGTCCGCATCGCTGTTGCATCCGGAGGCAATCATCCACCTGCACCTCGGCCCGCATTCTTTGTGGCTCCCAGGCGATGGTGACATGCTGCATCTCTTGGACATTCTGAGACTGCGACAGGGACGTGTCGAGCTGACACTGGAGAAAGAACTTTATGACAGCTTCGGTGAGGAAGAGCGCCTGCTGCTTGCTCCCCTTATCCATGATAATGTTACCTGTTCCGTTATGGAAGGGGGATTTTCTCACCCCCAAGCCCGTCTTGCCGTCACTGTGGAGGAAGGGACGCTGTATCGCTGGGCCGTGTATGAAGAAGGGGAAAACAGCCTTCTACTCAAAGGCTGCACAGAAGGTAACAGAGGTACGCACAGGCCGATTCTGCAAAAGGATCTTCAGGCAAAATCCGGCAGCAGTGTCATTGTACAGATAGGAGATCGTGACAGAACTTCCGTCACGGATTTCGGCTCATGGCTGTGGCACAAACTGCACCAGTCTCTTGAAAAGGATCTGGGGGTTGAGCCCGTTGCCGAGCATCGACCCATCGCGCGCATTCTTTTTTCCGACAGGTACTGCAATTCTCCCCTTACCGCGGCCCTTCTTTACAGGTTGCTGAGCCACCTGGAGGATGTCTATGGCGAGGCATGGAGCGCCCCCTCCTTCTTTGTCATGCTCGCAGACCGGATTTCCGGAGAGTATTCACAGGTGTGGGACAACTGGAGTCGTGCCTCAGAGCGTGACGAAGCCGTCAGAAGGCTGTTGAGTGAGTTGGGAACGGTCAAGGTCGTCCCCATGGATAAAAAAATGATGGCTCATGCCCGTTCCCTCCGGCTGGATTTCCAAGATGGTACGGCGCTGACTATCTGGTTTGATCAGGGGCTGGGATTTCTCAAAGTGGATCGCAAATGCCCCGATCGGCTGTTTCCCTTCCATGGAACCTGCGAAGAACAGATTATTGCGCTAAAGAATATGGGGCAGGCTCTCGAAGTAGTTCCAGGAGGAACGGTCATCAGCCTGCAGCTGAGCAAGGTCTAAAATTTGTCCGACATTGCGCCACGAAAAGCGTTATTCATGTGATTATCTGGAACTACATGAACATATTGCCACTTTGGCTAAAATCAATGAACGATACTATTCAGGAGCGCTTTATGGGAAGCGTTTCTGATTGTCTAGTAAGAGTCAACAAAGGCCAAGCTCATCGCAAGTATTTGGGGGTATCCTCAGGGGTATCAATAGAGATATTTCCCAATAAATTATTATATATTTTGACCCCTCCCCTCAAAACAGGTCCATTGAAAAGTTAGTGTTCCTGGCATAGG
>CAJUHZ010000060.1 GCA_910585945.1 uncultured Bilophila sp. | reverse complement strand
ACGGGCGAGGAAATGACGCCGCATGGATTCCGCGCAATGGCACGAACCCTGCTAGATGAAGTCCTGGGGGAACGGTACGACCTCATTGAGCATCAGCTTGCCCACATGGTGCGAGACCCCAACGGGAGGGCGTACAACCGCACGCAGCATCTTGCCGAACGGCATCGGATGATGAGGCGCTGGGCTGTGTACCTTGACAATCTCCGAGCTGACAGAAATGAGATACCACCCTTTGACGTAAGTGCGTAGCGGAAGCTTCGGCGGGCGGGGGCGTGTCTGGCTTCTGCCCGCTCTTGTTTGATACCGGGTGTGTCCATGTCTTTGAGGGAAATATCAGCCCAGCACATTTCATGAAAAAGGGCGAAAGACAGCAAAGAGGCGAGACACGGGGCGTGGGAGACACGCTCCGCCTCTGCTCTAAAACTCCAAAATGCGGCGCGACCGAGGCATGAACCTTGACCGCGCCGTTTCTTACCCCTTCCACTTCTCGCCTGGCCCTCACGTTCTCCAGTTTCGTCAGCGCCAGCGGGCGGGATTATGTCCTGAGCCGTCCCTTCTTTGCCCGTGACTGACTACTGTTCCGAAGCTTTCCCGAACAAGGCTTCCAGCTTGGTAAGCGGAAGCACGGCGCACCCATGTGCCAACTGAAGCAACAAAGACCATCCCAAAGCCCGAAAGGTGTTTTTCTTTAGGGCATCTTTTTCCAACCCCTTCTTGCTCCGTTCGATGGGAGTAATGATCCCTGATGCGATCAGGGGTAGCCGTGACAGGATGGGGGTTGTGCTACACACAACCCCTCATCCTGCCAAAGGCTTCGCCTCTGGACTCCAAAGAGCGTTCGGCGCTTCGCTTCTCACGCTCTCTAAAAGGCAAAGACACGCCCCGCCAACCATCAATACGGAAAACACACCAAAATTGTCTGCAACTATCCTAGCCGACAAGAAAACGGAATGCTGCGGCAACCTGGAAACACACGATTACCAGCTTCACTTTGACGTGAACGGCATCAAACATACCCGTACCAAAGCGCGCTATCCGTAGACCAACGGCATCTGCGAATACTTCCATAAGAACATTCTATATGAATTTTACCAAATTATGTCCCGACACAAATTATATCCCTCTCTGAGGGACTTCAGACTGATCTGGATATCTGGCGGAAGTATTATAATACCGAGCGAGCTCACCAGAGTAAAATGTGCTTCGGGGAAGGCCTCCATGCAAACTCTTCTTAAGGGGGAAAGACGTTAAAACCAAAAGATCAGACAGATTAACTAAGCGAATAGAAAAAAATTAAAACAAAGTTATCTGTTATATCAAGTATGAATTACTACAGATGACTGTTGCGTAAGGACAAGCGCTATAAGCGAAATTTTCAGATTCGATATGTTCATATATTAGTATACTTTTTTGTAATCCATAAAACAAGTTGTATATAGAGATCTTTTGCAGCGGTATTTTTTTGCTCAAGCACTAACCTGTAGCCAGGATTGAGATATTCATCCCACATGGTTGCATAAATTTCCTCACTGTCCGCTCTGTTCTCAATAGCCCGGACAATATCCGGAGCTATGCGGTAGTATTCTTCTACAAGGGCCTTCCCCTCTTTTGTGGGCAGGAGTACTTCGTCTCGAAAACGGCGGTATGCGGTAAGCACAGCACAATCATCGGGCAAGCCCCTTGCCCTGCACGCAGCCGTTGTCAGAAAACAAAAATTCCCATCGCTACTGGTGGAAGAGGAGACGATCTCCTCCTTTTTGTTATAATCTGTTCCCCGCACACGGGTTTGCTCCCGCCTGTGCTCATAATTGTTCAACTTTGCAAGAAGTTCGGATGCCTTGTTGTCTCCGGCTTCCACAGCTTTTGTATAATACATTCGAGCTTTTTCCATATCAATAGCAACGCCGTTGCCATAATGGTACATACGGCCAAGTACGCAGTAGGCATGGGCCTCGGTGCTTACCGAAAGATACTTGAAAGCGGCCTGGTACTTTTTTTCATAGTTGAGCATGGAGCCAAGCTCACATAACTCCCTGCTGGACAAGGCTTCCTGCATTTCCTCAAGGTAGCGGTAAATGCCGATGGCATGAAGCCGATGTACCCGCTTTGTCTCTTCAGGTAGGGATTTACTGAAGGACTTGATTCGCTCCACTTCAGCGAGAGCGCGAAGAGCGCCCACATGTTGCCTGGAGGCGGCTGCATAGAGGTAAAACAAGTTTTTGCCGCCTGTGGGCGCTCTGCCATTAGCGAGGGCCAGGTCAAAACAGGCCTCGGGGACAAGGTTCTTGGCCAGAAATTTGATGGTCTTCTCGTTGTTGTTCTTTTTTGTAAAGTTATACAGCCATTTTCCTGCTTCTTTATGGCCACTTATTAATGCTTTGCGCAATAACTCCATGCCGTATTCAGCCTTCCCCTCGAGGCAAAGGGCAGCGCCAGCCGCAAAATAGAGTTCGGGCTGTCTGTCGGCGATTTCCGGCGCTTCGTCCACAAGAGGCAATGCATGCTTTTTGCCTGCATCGGCAAGGGGAAGGCCCATCCTGTCCCGTAAAAGAACACAGAGTACATGGGCAAGCATGGTGTCCATGTTGACAATGGAAGCATCATGGAAGCCGTCACCCAGGGCCGCTCGGGCGCTGACAAGAATGCCAGGATAAGGATAGCCTTTTTCAGCAATGAATGAAGCGAATTTCACCAGTTCGTTCAGGTTTCTTGTGGTGATCAGATCGAGAAGATGATTTTCAGCCACAGTCCAGTCATTGTTATGCTGGCAGGCAATACCCGTGAGCGGATTGACTTTTGAGATCGAAACTATCCTGTCGTCCATCCCGACCGCCATTTCTTCTATTTTTTGGGCGGCGTTCCCGTAATCTGCCCACCACTTGCCAAGTGCCTCGAGCGAGAGGTTGAGTTTTGTGCGAAGAGTGGCAAGAATTTTTTTCAGTTCCCGGTCAGCGTCGTTCAGCATCAGGTCTTCGGTAAGTTGCCCTTCCTGAAGTTCGAGGCGTTGCCTCTGGAGGTGGTTCCAAGCTGTAGGGGCAGCCAAAAAACATTCACAGAGAAACCGAAAGGGAATATAGCCGCCGCATTGGCAATCCGGTTCCGGTTCATCAGATTTGCGCGGCAGCCTGATGAAGAATTTTTCCGGGGCGCTTTTCACCCATACGGGAAAGAGGGGACGCCGCGATTCCAGAAAATGGACCGCGCTGCGGGCAAGAGTGCCGGAGGGGAAAAGCTTGATTTGTTCGGCCGCCGCCAGCAGGGGCTCGAAAAAGATATTATCCGGCTGACACCGGTCCGGAACATCCACAATAACGGTCTCGGGCGGCAGGGAGACGTCCTGGATGGCAATGAGCGAGAAGAGCGCATCCACATTGCCGCTGGAATTGCGTATGGCGCGCAAGATATCGGGGATTTCCGTCTTGGGATAGTTCAACGCGCTGCCCTGGGGACTATAGAGCGTTATCTCCACCTGCGCCGCATACAGAATGGGGATGCTTACTATGGCAGGGAGGCCGTGCCTGGTGGAGAGCGGCTCCGCATACCCTATACGGGCAATGAGGCACTTGCCCCCCAGCCAGGGAAAACGACAATAAAAAAACAGCCTTTTCAGGAAAAAATCAAAATTGTTGCGAAAGGTCTTCTTGCCCGGGTAGGCCGATGGAAAGACCAGGCTCTCCTCCAGCTCCCTGACCCCTTCCTCAAGGCGTTTCCAGTCATCGGACCAGTCATTGGCTAATGGCAGGAATTTCGACAAAAAATCCAAAACTTCACTGGGTTGTGACGGCATTACACCTGCTCCTCTGCTCGTGGCACTGCACGGAAAAGGGCTCTGCATGTTCGCCCGCCCGCGCCCGGTTGAGCTTGCTCGTTACAATGGCAGCCCCATATGCAGGAGGAGAAACGCCACCCCCAAACGGGTTCACTCGCCAGGCGTTGCCTCCAGCTCTCTTCCAACTCCCATTGTTAAATTGCAACTCTAGAAGTTTCTCTCTATGGTAGAGAAAAATTTATTCATATCTTTGCGAAAATTTTTTTCATCGTAATAGAGCTTGCTACTGTTCCTTGATAATGAAGAATAGCTGTTGAGCATCCCCTGAATGGCGAGGACTTTTGTTGAGTGTGTCACTGCATCTTCAATGGTTGAAAGGTCAGCATCAATTTCTGCCTTTTGCACACTGAAGCTCTTCAGCCATTGCTGGGCAAGCGCATCAAGCTCTTTGCGCGCGGAAAACGGCTGCGCCTTGGAGGCCAGCCCGATGTATTCCGGGATAAGACTTTTTCCCAAAAATTCTTCTTTATCCGCTGAGGAATACGCCGTAACTCCAAAGCAAGGAATTCCTTTTAACCGCAACAGTTCTTCAGACTGGTGCACCACATTCAGAATATCCTCAGAGGATTTTTTATCGGCCTTGTTGAAAATGACAAGACAAGGATTCTTGGGGTTCAGTTCCCTTAGAAATACAATATCCGAATCTGTGACGACACCGCTCTCAATATCAACAAGCCACATGAGATAATCGCTGTTTTTCAGATGCTCACGCGCAATGCGCCTGTCCACAGCCTCCAGGCCATTGTCGCCACTGGGTTTTGTGTAGCCCGGCGTATCCAGCAAAACAAGGTTCGGGAAAAATTTCGGGGAGGTAATGATCAACTTGTGCAACACATCGGCAAAGCCAATTTTGTAGGCGTCATGGAACTGGTGGCTTATAGTCTGCAATTCCTCCATGCTCAAGACCTCTAGCCCGTTGCTCCTAGTGTGGGCACGAATGGAAAAATTCGGGCCCTGAACCAAGTAGGTTCCTATGGCCGTGCTTGGCCCCTGGTTTTCCGGCAGACATTCCACGCCTGTGAGGGCATTGAGAAACCTGGACTTGCCAGCACTGAACGCGCCGCCGATGCCGAGGACGGTTTTCTGCCGCAACATGGGCAGGCGGGCATTCTCCAGAATGGACGCAGCCAAGTGCCCAAGGTTGCCGAAAGCCTGTTTAAGGCTTTCATCACCAAGGCCTGACCGGCTCAGGATATCCGGCAGCCAGTTGGAGAGCCTGTCGCGCAGCCTGGCATACCCGATGCGCTCGTCCTTTGTTTTTGGTCGGGAGCACAGACGCCCCAGAAGCCTGAGCGCGTCATCGTCACTCAGGGCCGATTCGTCCAGATTCTCATAAAATTCATCCAGATTATCAAAGACTTCCATAGCGTTATTCCACAAGCATTTTTTTGCACTGCTCCAAGGTATTCCTGCACTCGCCGTATCGTTTCAGGCCCTCCTGCCGGTCGTTCATCTGCTCCATGAGCTTTGCCATCTGCTCTTCAAGCAGATGCCGAACCTCGTCTGCAAAGTTGACAGCGGCATGGGCCAGTTTGTCAGATATCTGGTCCCGCTTTTCATCAAGGCTTTTCCGCATATCCTTGCACAATGCCTGCAGTTGAAGCTCAAACGCAGTTTTAAACCCGTGAATCTCCTCATTTTCAATTTTTCCGCCAAAGCTACTTTGCAGAGCTGAATTGTAGGGCGAGTTGTCAAAATGCCATTGGGGAATATTAAATTCCTGCACAAGAGCATTGACCGGCAGAATGATCATGTCCTCATTCATGGGCAAGCGCACATTACCGGCCTCAAATTTCCGATAAAAGGGGAGCACGATGCCCTTAAGATTCTCATTGAGGACATCCTTGTCCACCAGTTCCTTGATGGTGACGTTGACATCCTCTTCACATTTCGCAGCATACTTACGCAACTGCTGCAGGGCCTGAGCAAGCTGCGCTGTGTAGGTTGTAATATTGACTTTGTCCGTATGCTTCTCTTTCCAAAACAATCTGCCCGTGGTGTAAAGTCTATCTTCCTGATGTGTTGTGACATCCACCTCTATATCCTCAAAGTTCTTGCTATTTGCCAGTATTCTGTTTTTGAGATCGGCAAATTTTTGGCCGACTTCATTTTCCATGCGTGAAAAAACATTGCTGATGGGCAGCGAAACAGTGTCCATGAGCGCAAGCAAGCCGTCCCGCAAGCTTGCAAGGGAAGCCATGTCATGTTCTTCCAAGATGCGGCTGTCGGTGTCCACCCCCTTTGCCAGAGCATTGAGGATTTCAAGGAAATTGCGGCGCGACTCCCGGGCGCGGGCTTTCTGATGTTCCTCGATGATCCTGTCCTTGTTTTGCCTGTATTTTTTCAGTTCATCGTGCACCGCCTGCATATTGGAGTAGTCACGAAACTCGGCAGACGTGACGGGCACATCCTCCTCAAAACAGGCAAGATTTTTCTCTATCTGCTGCTCATCCTTGCCCAAGGACTTCCCGTTCTCCTTTTTGCAGGCCACGATTTCAAAAATGCTGCACACCGGGATGGGGGCATGAGGAACGGAGGCCCGTTTGGCTGTGGTGGAGACAGTTTTCAGTGTGCGCCGGAGCGCCTCCTTATAGGAACGGGTTTTGCCCCGCTCGTTCTGGGCTCCCAGGTCAATCTGGGTAGCGATGAGGGAGATAGCCTCTATGCCTATTCCATTGTCCAGCAGGGTACGACGCAAGAGCTCCATATCGTCGTTGGTGAGGAATTGCGATGCGCGCGACAGCAAAAACACGGCATCGCACTGGCACATGAACTTGTAGGTTTCTTCGCTGCGGGAGCGGATAGGATCATTGAGCCCCGGCGTGTCAACAATTTCAAGATCCTGCAAAGCGGAATTGTTTATGCCCATTTCCACATATTTGACAATAGGGGAGTATTTACCGCCATTTCCCACATATTGCGCGAGCAAGTCGCAAACTTCGGAACTGCTGGTAATTTCTTTCTTTTCACTCTTTCCGAGCAGCCTGAAACAGTCAAGGTCGTTCTCTTCCGCCTGTTTCACAAGCTCGTAACAGGCTTTCTGGGCTTCAGACACGTCAAGGCTTTCATAGATTCTATTTTTATTGATTCTCTGCGGCTGATAGCCGAGAGAACGGCGACAAAGGTCTTCCTCACGCTTTTCAGCTTCTTTCACTTCCTGATCAAGGCGGTTCGCCACTGTTCGGTGTTCTGCCTTGATAATTTGCCAATCCTCAGGAGAATAGAACACAAAGTTGAGGAACTGGTTTTCGGAAAAGGCCAGCTTGGTGAGCGATGCCGTCATGGGCGTCGCGGCTTTGGGCAGGACTTCCTCGCCGTTGAACAGCAACGCATTGAGGAAGGAGGACTTGCCGGCCTTGACGGAACCAATGATGCCAAGGCGCAGGATTTTGCCCTTATTTTCCTCTTCGCGCAGGGCTTCTTTAAGATTGCGGGCAAGGTTTTTAAAATTCTGCAAATCCTGTGTGGTAAGCAGACTGTCATACTGCGCCAGTTGCTCGTTGATTTTTTCCACCGACTCCATGAAGCGGGCTGCGGAATCCATTTCAGGCATTCTCCTTGACGGGCTATATGGGCAAAAGGATGGCGGGATGCGTTCAGGCGGCGGGCGCGTCGGCCCTGACGCTTGCCCTGATGGCATGTAGCAGGTCATCTATTTCAGAAAGATCCGCATCAAAAGCCTCCATTGCCTTTCGGCGGGCATCCTGGGCACGTTCCTTCCCTGCTCTGGCTTCTTCCAGCGCGGCTTTTGCGTCCTCGAGCCTGTCTGTCCATTCCTTGCGCAATGCGGCCACAAGCTCGCTTTTTATCCCCGGCAGGAGCGACTGCATCTCCTTGATGACCGAGGACTGGACGGAGGGAAACACCCTGTCCCGTAGCTCCCGGGCGATCTTTTCCCGCCTTTTTTCCTTTGAATTGAAGATCTTCAGCAAATCGGGCAGGAAAATGATGATTAATTCAATGAGCGGCGCAACCACGGAAGTCGTAATTGCAAGAACCGTTGTGACCACCTTGTAATATCGCCCTGCGTCCTGTACCTTTTTTAATATTTCCGCAACGGCTGAAAGCGTTTTGGTGGCACCTTCCACCCCATCGCGAATTTTTTCGGCGTCAAAGGCTTCGCTTTCCCCCAAATCAAGCGTACTGGCAATGTCCTTTATCATTTCACCGAAATCTTTCTCCAGCGTGGCGTCTATGGAGGTATTGACTACCCTGTTGATGAGGCCGGTGAGCCTTGTGGCAAACACGTCTCCACCGCTCTCAAGAGCAGTGACAAGTGCCTCCGCGTTGCCGTTCAGGGCATGAAGGACGTCATCACCCACTGTGATGGGGAGGTTTGCCAGTTTTTTGGAGAGCTTCTTTTCCTCCTCCGCCAGTGCATTCTGAAGATCCCGCACGGCTTTGTCATACCCCCGGATTTGCTTGTCCAGTTCCCGGGAGTCCAGCTTGTCGGAATCCCGCAGGCTGGCAACCTGATCCTTGAGGCGCAGACCCGCTTTCAACGCCTGCTCCAGATGCGCGTTACCGTTGAGGGCCGCCACATCCAGCGAAAGCAGAGCCTTTTGCAGCAACGTGGCCGTCTTGCCCTCTCCGCGCGCGCAGTGCAGCACCCCTCGGGGCTCAATGCCTATAGTCCTGAGCTGCGAAGTGATGGCGACCGTGACGTCGTCAATTTTTTCCTGATGGGCAGTATCACATTTTGTGATGACAACCCACACTGGCCGGACGCCCAGATCAAGCTCCTGCAGGAATGCCTTCATGGCGGCGGGCAGCGTGCCTTCCTCGGGCATGAAAACCAGGAAGAAGGCCGCGCCGTGATTGGCGTATCTGTAGATGGCTTCAGTGTGCCTTTTGATGCCCGAATTGATGCCGGGCATGTCCACCGGCACAATGGGAAAGACATTGGCCAGGTTTTCCGAGGGCGAGGTACAATAGGCATAGAGGCCGTTGCTCGCCTCCGGCGCATTGGCCTCCTCTTCATCGGTGGGCAGGCTTGCCAACGGTTTTTCCGTGCCGTCTTCCTGCACTATCACCATTGTGCTGTCGGGTCCCGGGAGAAGTTCCGTGGCAAGCGCGGTGGTCGGCCCCTGCGCTTCCGGCAACAGGAACTCGCCCAGCCAGTCATTGAGCAGAGAAGACTTCCCCACCGTGAATACGCCCAAAAAGGGCACATACGCCCGGAAATTCTCCATGCTTTGCTTGATGGCCGATATATCGCCCAGCGTGCCTTCCGCCAGTTTTCCATACTTACCGGCAATTTTTGCCAACTCGTCAAGTTCTACTACCATTTTCGGCTTCATGGTCATCCCCTCGCTAAATGCATGTGCCCTTCTATGGGAACATGTTTGTATGCTTGAAATTCATCCATTCTCATTCATGAGCTTTTTCAACGGCGGGAGAGGCACTAGGGAAAGCAGGCTGTTAACGTATTCCCGCGCCTGGGCCAAGGGCTGCTTGCGTCGCTCTTGACGCGATCCGATCTGCAGCAGGGCGGATTTGGGGCCTGCCTCCAGCACCTGTTCCGCCAGCCAGTCCTTGACCTCAAAGACGATGAGGCCCGAATCGGGCGAGAGCAGGATGAAGTCCGGCTCCCTGTCCTCAATGTCCGGCGAGTACCAAGGCAGAAAGACGGCGTCCGGCCGCGCGGCGCAGAAAACGATAGAAGGACTCCTCGCCCGTCGTGGTGAAAGCCTCGTTCTCCGCCGGGAATATAGTCGCCATGGTTCATCCCGCCTTCCCTACAAAATATGAATGATGGACACATGCCCACAGTCGTTGCAGATCAGGTAGTTCTGACCCTGTGGAAACGTATCGCCACTCAGCAAATCGCGCAATTTTTCAAGTACGGGGCCATCTGGCCAGCTGCTGCGCAGCTCCACATTGTGCGAACCGCACTTGGCGCAGAGCCAAGGTGCCTTGGGGCGTTTATTTCGGAACATCTCCGTCCTCCAGCAGACGTTCGGCATCCGCGCCGAAGCTGCGCACCCAAGCAGTCAGCTCCGGCTCGCTACGGGTGGTGATGTGCAGGATCTGGCCGCCTTTCGGCAACGCCTCAAGCCGTTGCGAATCCGCCCAGATGCGCTCGCACACATAGTCCGCCACGCTTCTGGACGCGAAACGGATGCGGAAGGTACGCAGCTCATGCCAAGGCAGACCAAAGATGCCGGGATCTGCTTCGGGGATAGTGAAGCGAACCGGGTGTTCCGTCAGCATCACATCCAAGATGCGGTGTACAGCCATGTTCCACCAGGTGGCGCATGGTCCTGAAATCATCAAGAACTGCGCCAGGGGGTAGTACTCCTTCCCCACAGCGCGATAGGGAGTATACCGCTTTTTCTTATTCTTTGCAAAATACGATCCATCCAGAACCAGACAAAAAATTTCACATACGCCCCCCTATATTTCATTCCACAACCAAGCAACTCGGCGAACACCATTGGTACGGCAGTGGGTGTCTTGCTCCCTATGATAAGCTTTCATCACTCCCCCGCCCTCGTTCCTTCACCGTTTTTCCTGCCTTTGGGCTTTCCGGGGTTCAAAGGGGCAGCGCCCCTTGCCAGTCGTAAGGCTATACGCGTGGCGTATAGACGAAACGTAACCTGGCCCTCGGAGACAAGGCCGGACAAATGAACCGGCATCCGCGCGAACACGGAGACGCATGATGCGGCATCGGGATTGTGGCGGATGCGTAGCGGGCGTGAAACGGAGTCGTATTCGGTGTGTTGCTGACAAGCATAATAGCGGCACGGCGTAAACATCCGGCTCACAAGAAGACGGTATGATGAGTACGGAGAGGCATCTGAGTCTGGGATGGACGGTTACAACTGACCGAGCTTTGCCGGAGATTTCTTCGCCCGTCTCCTGCAGGCATTCATGGTCGGAAGCAAGGCCCGCGAAGCGACCCTAACAGGGCATGACCTTGATCTTTACTGCCCGCTTCGGCAGATTAGCAAGCAGGACAAACGAAAAGCCGGGAAAGTGACAAAACTCCAGAAGGGTGAATACCCCAAAAAACGCCTTGCCGTTAGCCAGAATCTCCAAGTAGAACTATGCTGATGCCAAGAAATCCAAAATCCGTCATTTTGGTGAATATAGGACGTTATCATCATATCAAGTACATTTACATCCGACAAAAATAAGGGTTCATTTGGGGGAGTAATTGGGTATTATGCTTCAAAATAATATATAAATATACATAGTTATATTATCAATAAGCAAACTATCTGACAGGATTACGCGATACAGTCAATCAGAAAAAAACGAGTTGAGGAAGCATGAACGAGGACGCCATGAATGACCGTGATATTTGTGTCTCCATTGGAAAAATCGAAGAAGAGTCCCAGATAACAATCAGAGATACCGGCTGGAGCGAGGAGGAAAAGGAGCACATGCGGCAGGCCGGTTATGATGACATGGACATGATTCGGGCGTGGTACAGCTGAAGCCCCTTGCTGCTCTTCGAGCTGAAATAAAACACCCGTTCGGCGGCGTGATCAGAACACATTCTGACCACGCCGTCATTCTTATTGGGCTACATCGCCGAGCGCGGCTTTGGGAGGAAACGCCGCCGGAGTGAAAACGCGCGTATCCTTGGCAAGACGAGGGGTTGTGTCTGTTTCCGATTCCTCTGAGGAGCCTGCCTCTCTCGATCCGTCAGGGTTTGTCAGCACTTCTCGCAGCCTGGCAAGCGGAACCGATACCCCGGCATCCGCCAGCAAGTCCCGTATGTCCCGTAGCGTGTAGCCCTGTCGCATGGCCTTTTTGATGTCGTTGACCAGAAATTCCGCGACTTCCCCGCGTGTCTTCCCCGCTTCTTTCACCGGCAGATTGCGGAGCTTTTTCCGGGCGGCCTCTATCTGTTCCATTGTGTAGAAGCTATCTCACAATTGATCTTAAAAAGATAATAGAAATTGCCATATAA
>CAJUHZ010000059.1 GCA_910585945.1 uncultured Bilophila sp. | reverse complement strand
AGAGAGAGAGAGAGAGAGAGAGAGAGAGAGAGAGTCCCTCACATATCAGACTAATACATCCAATACGGATAGTTTCTCTTTAATTTCTTATAGTTACAGGAAGATACCGGAGCCTGATCCCGACAGCTTTTACCGGCTTTCTTCCTCGGTTGCTTATCCATTTTCTTATCCATTTTTCGCCCGCCGCCTTCCATTTCTCCAAGAATATAACATAGTTATCGAGAACAAAAAATTTTCCGAAAAAATTTTGTTTTTTTCGGTTCTTTTCCTGTTTTCCCTCCGTACTGAACTCCCCCTGGCCATGCTCCCTCCTGCATGGTCGGCGGGAGTTTTTTTCATATACGGCCCTTTCCTTCCCTCTCCTCTTTCGGGCGAACAGCCGCGCATCCGCGCTCCTCCTCCGGGGGCTTCGTCCTTCGGGCGGACGCCGGAAGCCTCCCTCCGGCGCTGCCCTGCGGTGATGCGTGATGCCCACGTTCAGACAAGCATCGTCAACCGCCTCGTGAAGAACTTCCGATGAGGTACTAGCCGCCCAAAGAGAAAACAAAAAAGCCGTCGAGCGGCAACTCAACGGCTTCATTGCAGAACTGTGTTCTTACGAATGCTTTGTGAGAACAACGGTAGCCGGAAGGTTCCTCGTTGTCAACAACGAATCTGCTGTTTTTGTCTTTTTCCTGGGCAGGGAGAAAGAAAAATGAAGACTTTTTCGCCGAAGGGGAACATCCACGGCCCGATTCTGCCACAGTTTGTTTTGAGGAAGTCCATTACGTTTGGAGCAAAGACCATGTATGCGATTTTATGTGATTATGCCGCTGATAAAGACCATTGCTGGCCTTCGCAGGCAACGCTTGCCAAGAGGCTTTCGTGCAGCATCAGCAGCGTCAAGAACTACCTTGCGGAGCTTGTCAGGGAAAAACTCATTTTCATCAGACGTGAGCAATACCGTTCTTCCGTTTATTATCTCTTGCGTCCTGAAGCATGTTCGGAAAAGCAAGAGACAAATCCTGCGCATCAGCAGTCAGAATATGGCTGTGATGAGGCAACATCCGGCTCCTTAACCACTCTTAACAAACAACGAAAAGAAGAAAATTCCCCCTCTTCCCCCCATGCGCCCGGTGAAACAGCGTCTGTTCCTGTTCGTCGCACGTCCAATGCGCCTGCGGCGGGGGGCGTGTCTTCTCTTCCTGATTTTGAAAACATTTGGGCCATGTACCCCAAAAAGGAAGCCAAGGGCTTCGCCCGCATGGCCTGGCTCAAACTCTCACGGAGCGGCCAGCTTCCTTCGCTCCCGGAACTCCATGCCGCGATCCGGCGATTCGCGGCCTCGGAAGGCTGGCAGCGCGAACAGGGCCGCTTTGTGCCGCAAATGGGCAACTGGCTGCGCGGTCAACGCTGGCTCGATCCGCTTCCTCTCGCGGAGCAGGCGGAAGCGGCACAAAACCAGTCAGCCCTGCGGGCGCTTCGCGTCCGTGAAGAACAGGAGCAACGCCTCCAGAAGCGGAAAGATGCGGAAAGAGCGCGACTGCGGCCCCTGTTCGATGCCTTTGCGGCGAAATTTCCGCCCCTAGCCAATGACGCCATGCCCTTCGGCATCTGGCAGTACCTGCACTCCCAAAACCGTGCGCCTTCCGCTGATGACGTTCCGCCGGAAAACAGTCTGGGCATCATCGCGTTTCTGAACGAGTTCAAACGCCGCCGTCAGACAGCGGATTTCCGCACGAAACGTCAATCGCTGAACGTCCGGCGCGAAGCCGGAACTCCCTGCCGTTCGGCGGGGGACATTCTGAGGGGCCTGCCTGTCTCGCGCCTTTTCCCCGGCGGGGAACAACCTGAACGCGCCGCGTTCGCTTACGCATAAAGGATTTGTCGTGAAAAAAACAGTGTGTCTTCTGGTGCTGGCGGCTCTCTCCGGGCAACCGACCCTGGCGAATGAACATACGCCGCCCGCAACGGATCAGCGAACCGTGGTTCTCGGACAACCGGAAAATCAGCCGGGAAACGGGGCAAGCGCGAACACAGCGCCATCATCCGGGGGAGCGACAAAAAAGGACGCGCAAGCCCTGTTTGAAGAATCCCTGCGGCAGATGATGCCGCTGGATCAGGGGCAGATTCAGGAATACCGCTCGCGTTCCGACGAGCGGGAACGCGCCCTCCTGCCTGTGTCCCCCGCCCTGAACACGCGCACCGTGAGCGTCTCCCTGGAGCCGGGCCGTTCTCCCGTGCCCGTCTTCACCACGGCCAATATCGCCACTTCGCTGGTGTTCCACGATTCCACGGGGCAGCCCTGGCCGATCACCTCCGTGACCAACGGAGGGCCGTCCTTCTTTCAGGTGCTGCGGCCCGACCTGCCGGAGGGAAACCTGCTCAACGTCATGCCCACGCAAGGCTACGCCACATCAACCATTGTGGTGACGCTGGAAGGCCGGGACATGCCGCTGGTCGTCCGGCTGGAATCGGATTCCGTGCGCGCGCCGGAGCGCAAGGCGGACGCGCTTGTCCTGTTCCGGCTTGCCCATCACGGCCCGAAGGCCAGTGTTCCCATCCTCAAGGACATCAGGGAAACGGCGGATTCCTCCATGCTGGCCTTTCTTGATCGCGTACCGCCGGAAAAGGCCGTGCGCGTTCGCGTGGAGCCGGGTTCCGATGACGTGCTTGTCTGGAACTATGACGGCAAGCACTACCTCCGAACCGTCCACAGCCTGATGTGGCCTGCCTGGAGCGCGGTGGTCAACGGCGCGGGTAACACCAAATGCTACGAGCTTCCAATTACCTCGCGGGTCATGCTCTCCAGAAACGGACAAGTTCAGACGCTTCTCCTGAAGCGTTCCAGATAAAGGGAGATGCCATGAGCGATATAACCAGCACGGAAAAGAAACGCCGCGTCATCATGTTCGGCCTGCTCGGCACAGCCCTGGCCGTTGTCCTTCTTCTCGTCTCCTTCGCGCTGTTTTCGCCGGACAAGCCTTCGACAACCTCCACGATGGTGGCGGCCCGCTCTGACGCGGTGACGGGCCAGGCCGGGGGAGAAGGTTCTGACGAATACAACGACAAGCTCAAAAAGCACGACGATCAAAAAGCCGATGCCGCACTTCAGAAAGGCGAGAGTTTTGTGCCCACGCCTGTGGGACAGCGAAAGCCCGTGGTCGTGAAGAAGGAAGACCCGCGCCCGGCCCCGCCTCCGGTCGCGCCGGTGCGTACCGCGCCTGTCCGTACCCAGACGACGGACAACGCCATGCTCAAGCGCATGATGGAGGATTTGGACGCTCTGGACGCCAAACTGTCCGCTGTTTCGGTCGGGGAAGGAAAAATCGTCTATCTGCGCGAGTTTTCCGAAGAAGCTCCGGCGGCAACGCCTGTCGCAACAACAGCGGAGACAACGCAAGGCGCAACTACGCCTCCCGCCATGACACTCAAGCCGGGCGATCTGCTCTATGCCATTGTGGATGTGGGCGTGAACAGTGATGTTCCGTCCGCCGTGCTGGCGACGGTCACGTCTGGAGAATACAGGAATGCCCGTCTTATGGGCGGCTTCCAGCGCCACGATGAACGCCTTGTGCTGGCCTTCAACCGGGCCGTGTTGCCTTCCGGCGAAACCGTCCAGCTTGAAGCCTACGCTGTTGACCCGTCCACTTCGGAAGCCTCGGTCGCCAGTTCCGTGAACACCCATTTCTTCAGCCGTTGGGGCGGTCTTGTCGCGTCCGCCTTTCTTGAGGGGCTGGGAAGCGCCAAACGCTACAGCGGCGCGCAAAGCACCATTTACGGTTCAGGCGGCGACACCACGGATCAAATGGTGTGGAACACCTACAGCGTGGAAGACCAGGCATGGATAGCCGCCGGAAAGGTGGGCGAAAAGGCCGGAAAAATCTTTGAAAAAGGCTTTGACCGCCCGCCGACTGTCCGTCTGGAAAGCGGAACGCCCGTAGGCGTCCTCATCGTCAACGTCAAGGACAGGTGAGGACATGGACAACTACGTCGCCAACGTCATTCCGCACTTGCAGCAATGGTGGCCGGTGCTTGTCCGGCTGGCCTATCTGATCGGCGTGAGCTTCGCCGTCATGTCGCTGGGGCAGGCTGTCAGCCACAAGCACCGCTTCAACCGTTCCACAGCGGTCTGGACGTTCGTCTGCGCGGTTCTGCTGCTCAATCTGCCCGCGCTCATGGATTCCCTGTCCATGACGGTTTTCAATCAGTCCTCGGAACAAAGCCTGAGCTACAGCCCTCCGTCCTCGCCCGGCTCCGTCTACATCCAGTTCGCTGTGTACGCCATCGCCACGGTGGGCCTCATCGGCATTGCGCGGGGGCTATGCCTCATGCGCGACACGCCCAGTCAGCCCATGAACCTCAGTCGGGGCATCGTCCATCTTTTCGGCGGGATACTCGCCGTCAACCTCGTCACCTTCCTGCGCGGCATCGGAGCCACCATAGGAGGGGACGTGCAAACATATATAGCCAGGATTCTTGGCTAATGGAGAAAACCATGACCATCCTCAAGAATACGCTTTCCGTCTCTCCCGTTCGCTTCACCGCTGCTTTCATGGGCATGGCCGCCGTCTGGCTGTTCGCACCTGAAATCGTCCAGGCCGCCGTGACCTTCGGAGAGATCGGCCAGAACATTGCCGACAACTCCAAGGGGGTTGCCAAGGGCATCACGATGGCGGGCTTCGCCGCCGGAGTGGGCATGGGCGCATGGGGAACAGTGGAGATGTATAAGGCCACGAAAAATCAGGGACAAAGCACCTATGCCGGTGGCCTGACCAAAGTGATGATCGGCGCTCTGGCGCTCGGTCTGGGAGAACTCCTCGGCTCCGGTTCAGCCACGCTGTTCGGCTCTGACCAGACCTCCGGCATGGGCGAATTGGGCCTGTAAACGCGGGGCGCTACGAATGAGCATCTTCAAGAAACAAAAAGACGCCCCGGAGTCGCGGGAGCCGGAACAGGACATGAACGCCGTTCATGCCTCGCCGCCCGCCCCGGATGCCGCCGCCGTCATCGGCGGTCTGGACTGGTACAGAATGCAGTTCCGTCGCTCCATGAAGGTCTCACTGTGTCTGGTTGCAGCCTTGTGCCTGAGCCTTGCCGTCTCGGCGCTGCTGCTTCTGAACCAGCCGAAGCCGCGCTACTTCGCGGCCACGCCGGACTTGCGGCTTGCGCCGATGGTTCCGCTGGATCAGCCGCTGCTGACGCAGGAGGGCCTGCTGACCTGGGCCTCAAACGCCATTACCGGGGCCATGTCGCTCAATTTTCTGGAATGGCGGGAGAAGCTGGAAAGCATCAGGCCGCACTTTGAGGACGAGGCGTTCAAGTCCTTCCTCGCTTCGCTGCAAAGCTCCGGCATTCTGGACATGATCCGGGACAAGCGGCTTTCCGCGTCCGCTGTCGCCACGCGCGCGCCGGTCATCATCGCTTCCGGTCTGGTGGGCGGCAAGGCCACATGGCGGATCGAGTTCCCCCTGATTGTTTCCTACGAATCCAGCCAGGGTGTGGAAAGCACGCAAAAACTGCTGGCTACTGTCCTTGTCTGCCGCGCGTCCACGGCAAAGACGCCGCGCGGCGTGGTCATTCAGCAAGTCGTACTCAAGAGGGATTCCTGATGCTTGATATACTTGTCAACGGCGTGGATCGCGGCATCCGCGCCCTGTCCGAAGCGTTTGCCGCCCCGGTTCACAGCTATTGCAGGCTGGAAACCGTGGATAACGGCATACTGGTCGCCGATGACGGGAGCCTCATCAGCCTCCTGCATCTGGAGGGTTCCCTGAAGCATGTAGGTGAGGCGGAATACGCGACCCTCGTCTCCGGCCTGACGGAAAAGCTGCAAGCCACGCTCTCCAAGCCGGGTCACGCGCTTCAGGTGGTCTTTGAATATGACCCGGAAAGCAGCGGGGAACGCATTGCCGAACTGCTTGAACCGTCGCGTCTGACGGCCAAAAACCTCGGCCTGCACATCGGCCCCTTGCTGGAGGATTGGGGCCATGCCCTGAAACGCTATTGCGCCATTGAAACATGCTGGATCGTACTCTGGACGCGGCCTGCCGTGCTGTCCGATTCCTTACGCAAGACAGCCCTGAAGGAACGCGACGCCGCCATGTCCAAAGTGCCGACACTCGCGGGCTGTCAGCAGATTGCCCGCGCCGTCGCAGCCCTGCACGATGCGCACAACGGCTTTCTGACCGGCGTTCTTGATGCGTTCAAGCAGGCGGATTTGCTGGCGTATCCGCTCTCGGCGCACGAAGCCCTGCGGGACATCCGCATGTGCATTGCGCCGGAGTTCACCAGCCGGGCATGGCAGGCGCTTGTGCCCGGCGATCCCTTGCCGTTCCGTCTGCCCGACCCGGATACGGGCAAAAGAGAAGAATTGCATAACGTCCTGTACCCGGACTTCAAAACGCAACTCTGGCCCCGCGAGGGGAACATGGTATCGCGGAGCGCCATCAGAATCGGCGAGCGCATCTACGGGCCGCTGATCATGACGCTCATGCCCCAGACGCCCAAACCTTTTCAGGACTTCTTTCGCGTTCTGGCGCGGCGGGACGAGCGGTTGCCGTACCGCATGTCCTTTCTGCTGGAAGACGGCGGCCTGAACATGGGCATCAAGCCCCTGCTGTCCGCCATTCTGGCCTTCACGGCTTCGGACAACAAACGGCTCAACAATGCCGTGGAAACCTTGCGCGCGCTGGATTTGGAAGGCGTGTGCTGCGTGAAATTCCGCATCTGCCTCTGCACCTGGGCCTGTGTGCGGGAAAGCGAGCGGGAAGCGCATCTTCTGCTCAGGCGGCGTGTGGCGGAACTCTCCAAGGCGGTGCAGGGCTGGGGAACGTGCGATGTGACGGAAGCCCTGGGCGATCCGCTGCTCGGCCTTGCCGCGACACTGCCCGGCCTGATGCCGTCCAGTCCGGCCCCGGTCACAGCCGCGCCGCTCCAGGATGCCATCGGCATGTGGCCGCTGCGCTCGGCTTCGCCGTGGAAAGAAGGAAGCCTTCTGTTCCGCACGCAGGACGGCAAAATCATGCCGTTCGCGCCCAATTCCTCCGAACAGGCCGCGTGGATTGATCTGGGGGTAGCGCCGATGGGCGGGGGGAAATCCGTTTTCCTCAATGCCATGAACTTCGCCTTTGTCACGCAGGCCGGGCTGTCCCGTCTGCCCTGGCTCTCCATTGTGGATGTGGGGCCGTCATCTTCCGGCCTGATTACCCTCCTGAAAGAGAATCTGCCCGAAGGGAAAAAACATCTTGCCGCCTATCACCGGCTGCGGATGACTGAGGAATACGCCGTCAATCCCTTTGACACGCCGCTGGGATGCCGGAAGCCGCTGCCCTCGCACAAGGCGTTTCTGGTCAATCTGCTGTCGCTGCTGGCGACACCGCTGGACGCCACGGCTCCGGCGGACGGTGTACCTGGTCTGATAGGCCGGGCCATTGACCTGGCCTATGAGGAACTCTCTGACGGCAATCATCCCCGGCTCTATCAGCCCAATGTCCTGCCGGAACTGCATGAACTCGTTCTTCGTGAAGGCATCCGCCGGGATGCTTCCACAAGCTGGTGGGAAGTGGTGGATGGGCTTTTCGAGCGGGGGCATGTGCATGAGGCATTGCAGGCGCAACGCCATGCCATGCCGCTGCTGGCCGATGTGGGCACGCAAATCAACCAGAATACGGGCATCCGCAATACCTACGATGCGCATACCATCACCAATGTATGGCGTTCAATGATGGACGCTATTGAGGCGTATGTCATTCTGAAAGAACCCACGCGATTTGACCTGGGCGACGCGCAGATTGTCAGTCTTGACCTTGATGAAGTGGCTCCGCGCGGAGGAACCACGGCGGACAGACAGTCGGCGGTCATGTACATGCTGGCGCGACACGTCCTCGTGAACACCGTCATGATAACTTGAAGTAGAAAAACGTGATAAGTTAGGATTTCATGGGACATAGTTTTTAAGAGTTTGTAATTTTGTTGACGAATATGTAACTGAAAAGCCACGCTCCGGCGACGGCCCCATGCGGGACCGTTTCGCAATTATGTCTCCATGAACGCTTTTATGAATGCCGTCGCTTGCGGGGCGACGATAGCGTTACCATAGCCGCGCAGTCGTCCCACTCTTGCGGTAGCCCCATGAGCCAGCGGGGAAGAACCGGGTTCAACTGGCCGCCACTTTCCATCCTGGCACAGAAGCCAGTCAGCATTTCTCCAGAAGCCGTCAGCCGGGCCGGGCCTGTAAATTTCGCCTGCTGCGCCAGACTGCCCCCCGTCATTCCCGTTGTTATGCGCCCTCCGCGCTTGTCGTCCGTGGCCGCTGGCGTTTTCCAGCCCGCAAGAGTTGCCTGCCTCGGCAACTGATCCAGCCGCTTCCGGCCGTCCGGCCTCTCCGTGGACATGCCCGGCGTGTCCTTCCAGTCCCGCGCTGACGGCGTTACCCACCCCGTGAGCTGCGCCGCCGTCTGCAATGACACTCCGCCGCTCTTTTCCCGATTCATAATCGCAAAATCCGGCCCCGCTTCCGCTGCCCTCGGTGTCGGCCAGCCCGCCAGTTGCACCGCTCCCGGCAACCGGTCCGTCCCCTGTGCTGGGCCGCCTTTCGGCCCATCTTGCGAACATGGTGTCGGCCACCCAGTAAAGCCGCTGTCGGATATGCGGCGCACCGAAGCCCGCAGCAGGGGTATTACACGCCCCGCAGGTGTAACCTGTTCCTTCCAGGTCAGCGAAAACAAGGTCGAGCCAGCCCAGCCCGTCCTTTGACGCAACCTGTTCGCCAAAGACTGTGACAGGGCGGCACTGGCTAATAAGATGGAAGAACGCGGGCCATAAGTGCCGCTCGTCAGACATCCCCTTTCGGCGGCCTGCCGAGGAGAAAGGTTGACAGGGGCAACTTCCCGTCCAGACAGGGCGGTCATCGGGCCAGCCGGCACAGCGTAGGGCGTAACTCCAGACCCCGATACCCGCGAAGAAATGGCACTGGGTAAAACCGGCAAGATCGTTTGGGCAAACATCCTCAATACTCCGCTCATCGACAACACCCGGCGCGATGTGTCCGGCTTTTATCAGTTCCCGCAGCCACGCGGCGGCAAACGGCTCAATCTCGTTATAATAGGCGCTCATAAATTTTTTTCGGCTGCTCATCAGACCGGAACCGCCACGCCCCGGCGACGGCCCCATAAGGGGCCGTTTCGCTGTTTAGTCCATGCCTGCGGCTTCCTTCAGCGCCCGCAAGGTTGTTTCCGCCGATTCTTCGCCGCCGGAATATTCGGCGAACTCACCCCAGTGGTTTTCAATCAGCATGACCAGGGCGGCCTCGTCTATAGTGTCTCTATCCACGGAAAGCCTCCTTGAACTCCTTGCCTGGCGTGAAAACAACCTTCCGGCCCGCGGGAATCTCAATCGCTTCTCCGGTTTTGGGATTGCGGCCGGTGCGGGCGTTGGTGGCCTTCACCTTCAGCTTGCCAAGGCCGGGCAGGGAAACTTCCCCGCCGCCGAGCAGTTCCGCTGCGGCAACTTCACAGAAGGCGGCAAACGCGCTTTCCATATCCGCGCGACCCAGGGCGCGGGCATAATCGGAACGTACCGTGGTCATAGCCTGGGTAATAAATTCATCCTTTTTCATGGAGTCCTCCGATGTTGGGTTACAGGTTACTGAAGAAGCGGCGAAGCGGTCGGCATGGTGACAAACTCCCTGCGAAGGCGTTCCCGCGCGGCGGGATCGTCCAGACGGTCAATCCATTGTTTCAGCGTTTCGATAACGCGCTGAAGGTCTTTCACGTCGCAGGCATTGACGGCCTTTTTTGTTATCCGTCGGATATAAGCGGCAATGGACTGTTCCGTCTTGTTTTTGACGATCCCCTCGTCATACATGCTGAACCACAGGCTCCTGATTTTTTGAAGCTGGGGGTCTGCCACGGTATGGAATCCAGCCTCGCGCATCCGCCGAAGAACCTCCTTCAGCTGCCGGGCATTGAGTTCCTTTGTGGAAGTCTTGCCGCTGACACCTTCCAGCAGGGCGCGGTATTCGTCCTCGGTCAAGCCGAGCTTGCGCCGTCCGGTCTGGATAGCCTTGATCAATCCGGCGGTGTTGGTGTTCATTGAACACCCCCCGTTTCTGACGCTCCGGCCAGTTCCGTTTCCGTCAGTTCGTAGTAGAAAGCATCGGCCTGTTCGAGTCGGCATCCTACTTCCGCGAGCTTTTCCTGTGGAAGCTGACGGAGGGCTTCCTTGTCCACCTCCTGCTTTGTGCGAATGCAGGCCGCGAACGTTTTATCCTTCGCGTCCATCAGAAAACCGAGAACCTGTTCCCATGTGGTTTTCTTCATGGGCTTTACGGAGGAAGACGCCCGGAAACCGAGGATTCCGAAATTCAGGGAAACAGAACGCCGCCTGGTGAAAAGCTCCGTTTTTTTGGACTCGCCGAATCTGACAAGAGCCTGCTCCAGAACTTCAATATCCTGCTTGATCGGTTCGCTGGATTCAGCGCACTTGAGTTTCAGGGTGTCCACGTCTTCCTTGAGTCCCAATTCCAGCAGGGACAATTCACGCTTCCGGGCCGCGATCCGGGCCAGTATGGCGTCCGCTTCCTCTAGGCTGCTGACCGTTGGAATATTCAGGGTCGGTTTTACTCGCTTTGCCATTGTCTTTTTCCCTCCTTTCAAAAGAGCTTTGCCTGTTGCGGCGCTTCCGCCGCTGCCCGTTGTTTCAGTTCCTGGTCGACCTCGCGTTCAAGGGCTTTCGCCCTGTTCAGATCGGACGGTGCGCGGCACTGGAAATAAACCCGTTGCGCCGCCCGCATCCTTCGCACCAGTTCCACAAATTCCCGGTCTGTCATGACGCCCCCTTATTGCCGCACCATGCGCACAACATCCGCCGTGACCTGCTTTTCCCCTACGCCGGCCGCGAGGTTCAGGGCCGCCGTGGCGAGGTTCGCAATCATGAGCGGATAGCCCATATAAACGCCCTCGCCGCGGCTATCCGGTGAAACGGTGAGATTCAGGCGGATTTCTTCAATGCCGTCCGGGCTGAACGCCGTAGTGAAATCCGCCCCGGCGCGCTCGAAACGGTGACGAAGGTATGCGCCGGGGTCGGCTATGGCGGACAGGTGAACCACATCGCACCGCTGCACGACTTCGCGGACGCTGGCATCCGTGACGCGGAGCTTTTTTTCAAGTTCCGTCTGACCGATCAAAATGATGGAAAGCAGGCGGGAAAGGCCGTCCTTCAACTCGTGAAAACGCTTCAAACTCTTGAGCGTGTGCCGGTGCAGGTCGTGCGCTTCCTCAATAATCAGGCAATGGCGCATTCCGGCCGTGTGGCTGGCCTTCAGGATTTCATGCAGGCGGCGGAACCGCATTTCCGGGCTGGAAGGAATCTTCGCCCCCGGCTGAACCGTGCTGATAATGGCCTCGGCAATGTGCGATGAACGCAGCGGCTTGCCCTGGGATTCACTGGCGGCCATTGCCAGGGTGTAGGGCTCAATAACAATAACGGGCAGGTTTTCCGTGCTGATGCGCGTAATCAGTTCATCTTTCAGCGTGGACTTGCCGGAGCCAGATTCCCCGACCAAGGCAAGGAAGCCGCTGCCCGTAGCCGCCTGATACAACGTCTCGCGGGCAAAGCGAATGTCGGGCGACATGAACACGTCGGCGGAAGTTTCCGGGTCCACAAAGGGATTGCGCACCAGGCCGAATGTCTGCCGGGCCTGCATGGTCAAGGTCTGCTTGCGAAGGATCATAGTGCCTAATTGCAAAAATAAGGATATGAATATATGGTGCTTCCAAAACGGGAG
>CAJUHZ010000058.1 GCA_910585945.1 uncultured Bilophila sp. | reverse complement strand
AGATGCGGGAGTCTCGGCGGCTCTGTTCAGGGTCAGTCCTCATGAACCCGCCTGCCGCAAGGCCGCCTTTGTGCGGACCGCGACGAGCGGGGGGGACATTGACCTTGCGGCATGTCCAAATACAGCTTCGTCCAATGTTTGCCTTGCCGGCCGGAAAAAACGGCTTTCGTGGAACGGCGTCTTACGGCGTCTTCATGAGGGCTGGCTAACGGCTGAAGCTTCCCCGGCCCCCTCGGTTGAGGTCACGAACTCCCGTATGACCGCCGGCAGGCGCGGCGCGTGCGGCGTTGAGCGATGCCGCGCGCAGGCGGAACGTGTTTCCGCCTGCATCGGAGCAATCCCCTGTCCCTCCCTCGCGGCACGGGTCGACATGAGGTAGTAAGGATATGTTGTATGCATACTGGTGTGACAATACAGAGCAATACCGTATTCAGGCGCAACTGCTCCGTGTTGCATGATCGTGTTTTTTCATATCCGCCCCCGTGCTGCTACCGGCTCCGAAATCACAGCAGATCGGTCGTCCAGTTGAGTCCCTGAATCCGCGTGTCAAGTTCGCGGATATGTTTGGCGAGCAGATCCACTGCCTTCTGCTTTTCCGCGACGTTGACGGTGCTCAGGATGGCTATTTCCTTGGCGGAATAGCGATCTGTCCTGGCGGCTGCTTCCTTGAGAAATTCGCGCAGAATTTTTGCCTGGGTGGTGAGGGCGTCGCGTTCCGTCAGAAGATCCGCAATGCGGATGCCGTCCGCAAGAGGCGCGGCGTTTGTCCTGTTGATGCGCCGAACCAGCTCAATAAACGCGGCGGTCTGGGAAGCAAGCGCATCCATGAGCGCTTCCGGGTTTTCCGCCGGGCTGTCGCCTTCCTGCACCTTCGCGTTGAGCACGAGGCGTTCCCGAAGTTGGGCAATGTTCTTCTGAATGTCGCTGCGTTGTATAAGCGCTTCCGCAAGTTTCATGATAACGCCTTTTTCGGATCAAGGGGTTCCGTGAAATCCCGCTTCAGGGCCAGACCTTATCAGAACGCCGGGGCAACAACAGCGTAGCCGCCGTCGAGCCGCGGGTCACTTGTAAACTTCTCTCCGGTGCCCCAGAGACACAACGAGAATGGTTATTTTTTCGTCCCGGATTTCACACAAAATCCGATAATCTCCTGAACGATAACGCCACAGACCAGCAAAACGGGAACCTTTCATCGGTTCGCCAATACTGCGCGGGTCATCCAGATTGGAAACTCTTTGACGCATGAATCTGGCAATCTGTTTCGCTGCATTGCTTCCAAGGCCGACAAGAGCTTTATTCGCTTCCGGTGTAAATTCAATCTGCCAGGCCAAGACGGCGCTCCACTTCTTCCAGAGGGATGGCCTTTTCGCCACTGGCGCGGAATCGTTCCAAGACTGCTTCCGCAAGATAAGCGTCTTCAATGTCCTCGAGGCTGCGCTCCAGCGCTTCACGCACATAAAAGCTTTTGGGGCGATGCGTAGCGTCCGCCAAAAAGGTAAGGCGCGCGTTCATTTCGGCAGGGAGCCGGATCGTGAGCATGGGGAGTCTCCTTCTGTCATACATGTATTCCATGCATGACGCCTGTCAATCCCTGTAGCATTTTGTTGCTGGCTCTAAGAAGCTGTCTGAAGAAGCTTCTATAGCATATTACGCATGAGAATATCTCTTAACGGCGAAGCAGGTTCGCCTTGAGATATTCTCGCGCGCCTTTGCAGGCAAAGTCGCGTTAGAGCATTGCCCAATTTCATTGAGGCAATGCTCTAAAACTCCAGCGATCCCGGCGTACGCGGGAAGGGGATCGCGTCCCTGATGTTTGAAATGCCGGTGAGCAGCATGACCAGCCGCTCAAAGCCCATGCCGAAGCCGGAATGCGGCACGCTCCCGAAGCGGCGCAGATCAAGGTACCACCAGTACGCGGCCGGGTCCTGCCCAAGCTCGCGGATACGGGCCGTCAGCACGTCCAGGCGCTCCTCGCGCTGGCTCCCGCCGATCAGCTCGCCAATACGGGGCACAAGCACATCCATGGCGGCCACCGTTTCTCCATCGTCATTGAGCCGCATATAGAACGCCTTGATTTCTTTCGGATAATCAAAGACAATCACCGGCCGCTTGAAATGTTCCTCACTGAGAAAGCGCTCGTGCTCGGTCTGGAGATCCTTGCCGAAAACAGCGGGGAAGTCGAATGCGCGGCCGCTGGAAGCCAGAATCTTCACCGCCTCCCGATACGGACAGCGGGCAAAGGGCTGTTCGACAATGCTCTGAAGCCGCGCGATCAGCCCCTTGTCCACAAACTTGTCGAAGAGTTCCACATCCTCGGCGCGGCGTTCCAGGACCTGACCGACGACAAAGCGGGTCAGGCTTTCCCCCAGTTCCATGTTGTCTTCAAGATCGGCAAAGGCGGCTTCGGGTTCGATCATCCAGAATTCCGCCGCATGGCGCGGCGTATTGGAGTTTTCCGCCCGGAAAGTCGGCCCGAAGGAGTAGACCTTGCCAAGGCCGAGGGCCAGGCATTCCGCTTCAAGCTGGCCCGAGACGGTCAGGTTGCACGCCTTGCCGAAAAATTCATCGCCGTTTGCCGGGGCCGGCGCGCCGCAGACGTCGCCCGTGGTCACGCGGAACATTTCACCTGCGCCCTCGCAGTCCGAACCTGTCAGAACCGGAGTGTGCACGCAGGCGAAACCGCGCCCGGCAAAAAAGCGGTGCACGGCCAGCGCCGCCTCGGAACGGATGCGGAAGGCCGCGCCGTATTTGTTCGTCCGCGCCCGCAGGTGGGCGATGGAGCGGAGGAATTCGTCGGAATGCCGCTTTTTCTGAAGGGGGAAACTCTCGGGATCGGCCAGGCCGAAGACCGTCATCTCTTCGGCGCGGACTTCCCATTTCTGCCCCTTGCCCGGAGACTCGACCAGCGCGCCGGAAACAGCCACGGCCGCCCCGGTGTTCACGCCCTCAAGGCGGGCGTGGGCCGGCGTGCCCTCATCCACAATGCACTGCACGTTGGCAAGGCAGGAACCGTCGTTCAGTTCAAGGAAGGTGAAGCCCTTGGCGTCGCGCCGGGTGCGGACCCACCCGCCGATCCGGACCCGCTCAAGGGGCGTTGCGGAATGCAGAATGTCAACGACAGGCGTGAAGGACATGGCCGCCTCCGAAAAAACGCGCTGCAACGCGCGGTTCAGTTGTTCCGCAGCTTCGCGCGGAGAAATTCCACAACCACCGGCAACAGGGAAACGGAGATGATGCCGTAGACCACCAGGCTGAAATTGTTTTTGACCGCCGGGATGTTGCCGAGAAAATAGCCGGCCGAGACCAGACCGGCCACCCACAGCAACGCGCCCACGATATTGAAGGACAGGAACCGCGCCGGGTGCATCAGGGCCACGCCGGCCACAAACGGCGCAAAGGTGCGCACAATGGGCACGAACCGGGCGAGGATGATGGCCTTGCCCCCGTGCCGCTCGTAAAAGGCATGGGCCCTGAGCAGGTGGGCCTTGTTGAGAAAGCGGGTCTCCCGCCTGAAGATGCCCGGCCCGACATGCCTGCCGATTTCGTAGTTCACGGCGTCGCCAAGCACGGCCGCGGCAAGGAGGATCGCCATGCTCAAAGGGTAGCTCAGCAGACCCGCTCCGGCCAGCGCGCCCGTGGCGAACAGCAGCGAATCGCCCGGCAGAAAAGGCGTCACCACCAGCCCCGTTTCGCAAAACACAATCACGAAAAGGAACAGGTGCAGCCACGCGCCATACTCGGTCACCAGCGCGAAAAGGTGCTGATCGATATGGACGACGAAAGAACACAACTGGGCGATGAGAGAAGCGTCGGGCATACGGCGCGCCTTTTTTCGGAATGCGTTTTGTTCCGGCGTCGTGCGGCGCCCGGAACCGCGTTGTGCGAACGGAGCCTTTCCCGCCGTGAAACGCTCCGGAACAGGTCGAACCAGGTCGGAACGGGCCGGTGACGCTCCGCAAGCCGCACGCGGGGATCATGCCCGTGCAGGATACGAAGACTTCGCGGCGGGATCAAGCGGAATCAGAAGGGGAGCGGCGCTACCCGGCCCTCTCGCCGTCTTCCAGACGCAGATCGGTCACCCGTTTGGCCTTGGAGAAGGTGCGGGGGAGTGAGCCGGGCGAGGCAAGGCGCACGTCGATTCTGGCCATGATCCGTCGGTGCAGTTCGTCGCTGATGCGTCGCGCCAGATCGGCGTCGAGATCGGCCGGGGCCGCAGTCGCCCGTTCGACGTGCAGCAGCATGTGATCGAGGCCCTGACTTCGGGTCAGTTCAATGTGGTATTCGCCGCCGGCTTCGGGGAAGGCGTGCAGGACGTCCGCGATCTGTCCGGGGTAGATGTTGACCCCGCGGAAGATGACCATGTCGTCCGAACGGCCGCGGATGTGGCCGTGCCGGGGGATGGCGCGCCCGCAGGGGCACGGTTCGGGGATAAGGCGGGTGAGATCGTGCGTGCGGTAGCGGACAAGGGGCACAGCCTCCTTGCACAGACTGGTGACGACCATTTCTCCCACCTCTCCGGCGGGGAGAGGCTGCAAGGTGGCGGGGTCGATGATTTCCACAAGGAAAAGATCGGCCCAGTAGTGGATGCCCTCGCCCACTTCGCAGTTCAGGCCGGTGCCGGGTCCGTACATCTCGGTCATGCCCGCGATATCGTAGGCGGCTTCCAGCCCGAGCTTTTCGGTGAAGGCCCGGCGCATCTTGAGGCTGTGCGGCTCCGCGCCGAAAATGACCTTGCGCAGCGCGAGCCTGTCGCGCAGGCCGTGGCGCTCCACTTCTTCGGCCAGCAGCAGGGCCATTGAGGCCGTGGCCCCGAGACAGGTGACCTTGAGATCCATGAGCAGTTGCAACTGCATGTCCAGGTTGCCCGGCCCGACAGGCACGGTCAGCGCGCCGAAAAGCTCGCTCCCGAGCTGAAAGCCGGCTCCGGCGGTCCACAGCCCGTAACCCACGGCCACCTGCACCCGGTCTTCCGGAGTCAGGCCGGCCAGTTCGTAACAGCGGGCCATTTGCAGCGCAAAGGTCTCCACGTCCTTGCGGGTGTAGGCCAGAATCTTGCGCTTGCCCGTGGTTCCGGACGAAGCGTGAACGCGCACCACATCGCGTTCCGGCACGCAGAGCAGCGGCAGGGGGTAGCCGTCGCGCAGATCCGTCACGTCGGTGAAGGGCAGACGCCGCACGTCGTCGAGACTGGCGATATCCGCCCCGGACGTGATGCCGACAGCCGCGAGCCGCGCCCGGTAGACGGGATTGCGCATGGCCTGGTCCACGGTCCGGCGCACCCCGGCAAGCTGGCGCGCGGCAAGGGTTTCTTCGGGCAGATGGGGCAGAAAGCGGGGGGCTGACATGGGCGGCATCCTTGAAATACGGGGCGGGCCGGAACACTCCGGCAGGGGAAGGGCGCGCGGCGTTCTTGTGTTTTCGGCGCGAAACAGGTAGGGCTGTCAAATACAACCGACTTGCTTTAACAGGAATCACAACGGAGGGAAAGCCCGGATGCGCGTGCTTGTTATCGGCTCCGGCGGGCGGGAACACGCCCTGGCCTGGAAACTCCGGAGCGCCGGCGGGGTGGAAGCCCTGTACTGCGCGCCCGGCAATGGTGGTACCGCGGCGGAAGGCGAAAACGTCCCCCTTGCCGACAACGACCTGCCCGGCCTTGTGGCCTTTGCCCGGGAAAAGAATATCGATCTCGTGGTTCCGGGGCCGGAACTGCCGCTGACCCTCGGCGTGGCGGACGCCATGCGCGAGGCCGGCATCGCCGTCTTCGGCCCGGACAAATGGTGCGCCCGGCTGGAAGGCAGCAAGGCGTTCGCCAAGGAAATCATGGCCCGGGCCGGCGTTCCAACGGCGGCCAGCGGCGTGTTCACCCGGCTTGAGGACGCGCGCGCCCATATTCTGGAGCACGGCGCGCCCGTCGTGGTCAAGGCCGACGGCCTGGCCGCCGGCAAGGGCGTGATCGTCGCGGCCACGGTGGAAGAAGCCCTCGCGGCCGTGGATCAGATCATGGGCCAGCGCGCCTTTGGCGCGGCGGGCGACAGCGTGGTCATCGAGGAACGGCTGATCGGGGAGGAAGTTTCCCTGCTGGCGTTCTGCTCGGGCGAAACAGCCCTCCCCCTGCCCTCGGCCCAGGATCACAAGGCCGCCTTTGACGGCGACACAGGCCCCAACACCGGCGGCATGGGCGCGTACAGCCCCGCCCCCATCCTCCCCGACAGCGAACTGGAACGGATGACGGATCTGACCATCCGGCCGATCCTGCGCGAAATGGCCCGGCAGGGGCATCCGTACACCGGCGTGCTCTACGCCGGGCTGATGATCACGGAAGACGGGCCAAAAGTACTTGAATACAACGTCCGCTTTGGCGATCCGGAGTGCCAGCCCCTGCTCATGCGGCTTGAAAGCAATCTGCTGGAGGTCATGACGGCCTGCGCCAGAGGGAAGCTTGAGGGCGTGCGGCTCGCCGTGCGGCCGGAAGCCGCGCTCGGCGTGGTGGTGGCGGCCGAGGGCTACCCCGGATCCTATGCCAGGGGACTGCCCATCGCCGGGCTGGAAGAGGCGGAAAGCCTGCCCGGGGTCAAGGTCTTTCAGGCCGGGACGCGGCTTGAGAACGGCCAGCCCGTTTCCAGCGGCGGGCGCGTGCTGTGCGTGACCGCGCTCGGGGCGGATCTTGCCGGCGCGCGCGATCAGGCCTACGCCGCGGTGGAGCGGGTTCGCATGCCCCAAAGCCGCCACCGTACCGATATCGGGGCCAAGGGTCTGCGCCGGCTGGGCCGCTGAATCCGGCCAGGCGAACCCCGGTCAAACCGTTTCATCACTTCTGGAACAGAGCCATGACAAACGCAAAAGTCGCCGTCTTCATGGGATCGGCCTCGGATGAGTCCACTGTGGCCCCGTGCGCCGAGGTTCTGAAACAACTCGGCATCCCCTACTGTTTTGCCGTGACGTCCGCCCACCGCACCCCCGAGCGCACGGCCGCCCTTGTGGACCGGCTGGAAGCCGAAGGCTGCGAGGTCTTCATCTGCGCGGCGGGCATGGCCGCCCACCTTGCGGGAGCGGTGGCCGCGCGCACGACAAAGCCCGTGATCGGCATTCCGGTGACGGCCTCTTCGCTCGGCGGCATGGACGCCCTGCTCGCCACGGTGCAGATGCCGCCCGGCTTCCCTGTGGCCACCGTGGCGCTGGACAAGGCCGGCGCGCGCAACGCCGCCTGGCTGGCCGCACAGATCCTCGCCCTGCGCGATCCCGCCCTTGCCGCCGCCCTTGCCGCCGCCCGCGCGGACTTCAGGGCTGGCGTCGAAGCGGCGGACGAAGCCCTGCGGCAGCGCCATTCCGCATAACATTTTTTTGCATCTCCATTGCATACGGGTCAATCATGCATCATGCTTCCACTTTTTTTGAAAGGTTCCGTCAATCCGTGATCTGGGAATACCTTGAAGCGCTGATCTGGGCCGGCGTCGTCGCGCTTGTCCTGACCACCTTTGTCGTCCAGGCGTTCAAGATTCCGTCCGGCTCCATGCTGGAAACGCTCCAGATCGGGGATCATCTCCTTGTCAACAAATTCCTGTACGGGCTGAAGCGCCCGTTTTCGGACGAATACCTGATCCGCGGGAGCGATCCGGAAGTCGGGGACGTCATCGTCTTCCGCTATCCCGAAGATCCTTCGCTTGACTACATCAAGCGTGTGGTCGGCGTGCCGGGCGACGTGCTGCAGATGCGCGACAAGGTGCTGTACCGCAACGGCGCGGCGGTGAACGAGCCGTATGTGCGCCTCTCCCAGCCGGACGTCATCCTGCCGCGCCGCGACAACTGGGGGCCGATCACCGTGCCGGCGGACAAGTACTTCGTGCTTGGCGACAACCGGGACGACTCGCAGGATTCGCGCTTCTGGGGCTATGTGGACCGCAAGGCCATTCGCGGCAAGGCGTGGATCATCTACTGGTCGTCACGCGGGCTGTCCGATATCCGGCCTGGGCGGATCGGCACGATCATTCGCTGAGATTCTGTTTTTTACCGAGGTAATGAAATGAGCGCATCCAAAGTATATTTCACCGACATGCGGTGCAAGACGGGAACAAGCCTGTTGCGCAAGCTGGAAAAACTGATCGCCAGTGCCGGAATGGAACGCATCGACATGCAGGACAAGTTCGTCGCGATCAAGTTGCACTTCGGTGAGCCGGGCAACCTGTCCTTCCTGCGTCCCAATTTTGCCAAAACGGTAGTCGATGCGGTGCGCAAGCAGGGCGGCAAGCCGTTTCTCACCGATTGCAACACGCTGTACGTCGGCCGGCGCAAGGATGCGCTGGAGCATATCGAGGCCGCGTACGAAAACGGCTTCACGCCGCTTTCCACAGGCTGTCAGGTCATCATCGCCGACGGTCTGAAAGGCACGGACGATGTGGAAGTGCCGCTGGAAGGCTGCACCTACTTCAGCAGCGCCCGCATCGGGCGGGCGATCATGGATGCGGACGTCTTTGTTTCGCTGACGCATTTCAAGGGGCACGAGCTGACGGGCTTCGGCGGGGCGATCAAGAACATCGGCATGGGCTGCGGAAGCCGCGCGGGCAAAATGGCGATGCACAGCGACGGCAAACCGCGAGTCTCGGCCGCCAAGTGCCGTTCCTGCGGATCCTGCATGCGCTTTTGCGCGCAGAGCGCCATTGCCTTCGGGGAAGACAGAAAGGCGTTCATCAACCATGACCTGTGCGTGGGCTGCGGCCGCTGCATCGGAACATGCAATTTCGACGCCATCGTCAACGACTACGACGCCAACAACAATATCCTCAACTGCCGCATGGCCGAATACGCCAAGGCCGTGCTGGACGGCAAACCGCACTTTCATGTCAGCGTGGTCAATCAGGTTTCGCCCTTCTGCGACTGCCACGGCGAAAACGACGCGGCGGTGGTGCCCGATATCGGCATGTTCGCCAGCTTTGACCCCGTGGCCCTGGACAAGGCGTGCATCGACGCGGTCAATGCCGCGCCCGCCATCAGCGCAAGCATCATGGGCGAACGCCGCCACGACGGCTGCGATCACTTTACCGCCATCCACCCGGCCACGGACTGGAGAAGCCAGATCGATCACGCCGTGCGCATCGGACTCGGCTCGGCCGACTACGAACTGGTGACGCTGTAGGCGATCCGGCCGGATCGGGAAGATGGTCTGAAGGCGGGAGGAACGCGTGTTCGACTGCATCGTCATAGGGGCCGGCCATGCCGGCTGCGAGGCGGCCATGGCCCTGGCCCGCCTGGGGCGGCAAACGCTCCTTGTCACGGGCAATGTGGACCGAATCGGGCATCTTTCCTGCAATCCGGCCATTGGCGGCTTGGCCAAGGGGCATATGGTGCGCGAGATCGACGCGCTCGGGGGCATGATGGGCCTGTGGGCCGACGCGGCCGGCATCCAGTTCCGCACCCTGAACGCGAGCAAGGGGCCGGCCGTGCGCGCCACACGGGCGCAAATCGACCGCGATCTGTACATGGCCGCGGTCAAGCGCTCGCTTTTCCGCCAGCCCAACCTGACCCTGTGGCAGGACACGGTGGACGCCGTGCTGGCGCGTGACGGCCGGGCGCGCGGGGTGCGCACCGCCCTGGGCGCGACGTTTGAAGCCGCCCATGTGCTCGTGACCGCCGGCACCTTCCTGGCCGGGCTGGTCCATATCGGCCTGACGCACTTCCCGGCCGGCCGGCTTGGCGACGCCCCGGCCGCGCGTCTTTCGGCCTCCCTGCGCGAGCACGGGCTGGAGCTTGGCCGTCTGAAAACCGGCACCACTCCGCGCCTGCTCGCCTCCAGCATCGACTTCTCGCGTCTGGAGGAGCAGCCCGGAGACGCCCCGCCGCCCGGCTTCAGCTTTCACGGGCCGAAGCCCTGCCAGCCGCAGATCTCCTGCCACATCACCTGGACCAACGAGGCCACGCACAAGGTCATCCGGGGCGGGCTGGACCGCTCGCCCCTGTTCACCGGGGTGATCGAAGGCACGGGCGCGCGCTACTGCCCCTCGGTGGAGGACAAGGTTTTCCGTTTTCCGGATCGGGAGCGGCACCAGATTTTCATCGAGCCGGAGGGACTGAACAGCGCGGAATGCTACGCCAACGGCATTTCCACGAGCCTGCCGCTGGACGTGCAACTGGCGATGATCGCCACCATTCCCGGCCTGGAAAAGGCGCGCATGGTGCGCCCCGGCTACGCTATCGAGTACGATTACGCCGACCCCGCGCAACTTCACCCCACGCTGGAAACAAGGGCGCTCTCCGGGCTGTGGATGGCCGGTCAGGTCAACGGCACGTCAGGATATGAGGAAGCGGCCGCACAGGGGCTGTGGGCGGCCCTGAACATCTTCTGCCGTCTGGAGGGACGGCCGCCCTTCCTGCCCGGCCGGGACAAGGCGTACATGGCCGTGCTGGCGGACGATCTGGTCACGCGCGGCACGCGCGAGCCGTACCGCATGTTCACCTCGCGGGCGGAGCACCGCCTGCTCCTGCGCGAGAGCAACGCCGACGCCCGTCTCACCCCCCTCGGGCGCGAACTGGGTCTGGTGAGCGACGCGCAATGGGCCGTTTTTTGCGAGAGGCAGGCGGCTCTGGCCCGCTTGCTCGACAGGGTGCGGCACACGCGGGCGGATCCGGCGGCCGGCGGCGACGCCTGGGCGCGCTTCGCGGCGTGCGGCGAACCCCTCCCGCCCCGGAGCGTGACGCTGGAAGAATTGTTGCGTCGTCCCCCTGTCACTCTTGATCACCTGTCCGGCTTTCTGCCGGATCTGCAAACATTCTCCGCCGATGTGCGGCGCGAAGCCGAAACCACGGTGAAATACGCGGGCTACCTCGAACGTCAGGAAGAACTGGTGGAGCGCGCCGCCCGCCTTGAGCGGATGCGTCTGCCCGAAGATATCGACTACACGACTGTGGCCGGCCTCTCCCGTGAAATTGTGGAAAAGCTGATCTCCGTGCGTCCGCTGACCTTCGGGCAGGCCGGGCGCATTTCCGGCGTCACGCCGGCGGCGCTGACGTGCCTTGAAATCCATATGAAAAAAAGAGCGTCGGCCATACCGGCGGGCAAGGGGCGTTCGTGAGCGGCAGGCGCGCCGCCGCGAATGCCGCCAGCAATGCCGGCGGACGCGCTCCCCTTCCGATCCTCTTCCTGCTGGTATGCCTTGCCGCATGTCTGTTGCCCGGTTGCAGCGCAAAGACCATCACCGGCCTTGTCTGGCGCGAACCCGAAGTCGCGGGGCCGGCCGGCTCAGGTTCCGCCGTGGCGCGATCCGCCCTGTCGCAGGTGGGCAAGCCCTACCGCTACGGCGGGAGCACGCCGCGCGGCTTCGACTGTTCGGGATTGATCTGGTGGGCGTACAGGCAACACGGCGTCACTGTTCCGCGAGTGACGACAGATCAGGCCAGGGCGGGCAAGGCGGTCAAGGCCAACGCCATGCGCCCGGGAGACGTGCTGGTGTTCAAAAGCCGTTCCAGCGCACGAGGGCTGCACACCGCCCTGTACGCGGGCAATGGAACGTTCGTGCACAGCCCGAGCAGTGGAAGCCGCGTGCGTACCGACAAGATCGCCAACTCGTACTGGAGCAAGCGGCTCATCCGGGTGCGGCGCCTCCTCAGGTAGGCGCGGGAGGCAGCGCCGGATCACCCCGGCGACGCGTCCGCTGTTCCGGAACCGGAAGCGGGCGCTACTGGTGCTGGAAGCCGCCGTCATCAAAGGTTATGGGCGGCACGCCGCCTTCCTCTTCGGCCTCCAGCGCGACGATCTTGTCTTCCAGCCATTCCAGCATGGCGCGGGCCGTGTGGTAGTTCATCACCACCCGGGAATGGATGTGCCGCACGATGGTGCGCACGTCATCGTCATAGGGCGCCATTTCGTGGCCGAAAGACCCGTCCGGCGCGACAAGGCGCTCCGAATAGGGCGGCATCTTGTCGCTTTCCAGGTAAAAATTGATCTCGATCTCTCCCTGCGGATTGATGCCGCCCCAGACCCCGTGGGCGTAGTGGGGGCGGTTTTCCTGATCCTGTTCGTACTCGTAGCGGATTCGGCTGGGATACTGCTGGCTCATGACGCTCCTTCCTGCCGCCGGGCATATGCGCCGGGCCGAATGTTCATTGTAAAGAAGGCGCGCCCCGAAGTAAAGTTTCGCCTCCCTCCGGCAGTGGATCAGTTTGCACTCTTGGGGGCTTCTCGCCCCCAAACCCCTCGGCAGGGGAATGATTCCCCTGCACCCCCAACAG
>CAJUHZ010000057.1 GCA_910585945.1 uncultured Bilophila sp. | reverse complement strand
CCGCTCCCGTTTTGGAAGCACCATATATTCATATCCTTATTTTTGCAATTAGGCAATAGCCGAACGCATGAAGCTGAAAATGTTGTTTACAGTTTGCCCGGCCAGCGTTTTCCGCTTCCGCGTTTTGACGTTGGGCTGTCCCGCAACTTTTTTGAGCTTCGTATTTCCGGTGGGCGTGGCGAGCAGTTCAGCCTTGAGATTGGAGAGCAGCCCCGAACTCAGATCGGAAACCGGCAGATCGTGAATCTTGGCCTTGAGGTGGGCGCTGTACTGACTGTAGTGCTGGTCAACATATTTCCCTTCGCTTCTGCCCCATTCAAGGTAGGCGTCCACGAGCTGCCCGATTGTCACTTTGTCGCGGGCAGTCGGGTTTACGCCTGTGACGGCGATCTCGGCAATGAATTTTGCCCGCTCGCTTTTGACCATTGGAGGCCGAACGCCTTCGCTGTGCCTGCCGACCGTCTTCCAATGACCTTTGCCCTGGGCATCGGTATAGCAGAAACAATAGATGCGATCCGGCTCTCCCGTCTTGAGGTTGCGCTTCTTGGAAGACAGGCGGTAGAAAACGCCCTCGAACTTGGTTTTTATGTATTTTCTATCGGTTACGTCGCTCATGGAGGCATGATAACGACGAAAAACTTAAAAGGAAAGATGGTTATCCATTCATTATCCAAAATGGATTTTCGGGATAAAAATGACGAAGATAACTACTTGTTTTTAATAATATTATTTGTGTTATTCATGGTAACATGTGAGGGACAGAGAGAGAGGCATGGGAAATCTCCCCACAGGTACGTCGCTGGCGCTCATTCAAACGCTTTTTCTTGAGCATAACCTGAAACAGTCATGCGGGCAAGGAGAAAATCAAACTTCGGCCCTTCTGTTTCACGAGGGCTGAACCTGAGCACGAGGGCTGAACCTGGGGGGGCGCGAGTTCCTGAGGTGGTGATTGATGAGGATCACTTCACCAAAAAATGTTTTTTTCCGCCTGTTCGGCATCGGCGGCCGCTCTCGCGACCGCCGGAGACTTCCTGTTGCAAGGAAAAACGCTCCAGGGCGTGTTCACACTACGAGAAATATTGTTCTCCGCCAGGAGAAAAAAGCTTTTTATGAACGGAATATACCCTTATGGCACTTGATCGGAACAAAAAGCCTTTTTGACGCAGGCAGGACAAGAGCCGTAGTGTGAACACGCTCTAAAGGTGCGGGTCCGGCTTCTGCAAATAGTTGCAGATATAGTCGCTGATGCCCTCTTCCAGACTGTGGAAGGCCACATCGCATCCCAGCCGCTCAAGCCAGCTCATCTCCGCTTCGGTGAAGTACTGGTAGCGGCCCTTCAAGCCTGCCGGCATGTCGATGTAATTGATATCCGGCGTGCGCCCCAAAGCGGCGTACACGGCATTGGCCAGATCGTTCCAGGTCCGCGCCTTGCCGGAGCCGATGTTGAACACGCCGCAGGCCTCGGGGTGTTCGAGGAGCCAGAAGAGCACGTTCACACAGTCCTTGACGTAGACGAAATCGCGCATCTGCCCGCCGTTGGGATATTCCGGCCGATCCGATTTGAAGAGGCGGAGCGCGCCGGTTTCCCGCAGTTCGGTAAAGGCCTTGCACGCCACGCTTTTCATGTCGCCCTTGTGGTATTCGTTGGGGCCGTAGACATTGAAAAACTTGACGGTGGCGATGCGGTTGAGCAGGTTCTCGCGGTAGGCCCAGAGGTCGAAAAGCTGTTTGGAATAGCCGTAGCCGTTGAGCGGGCGCAGGCTCAGGGTGGTCAGCAGGCTGTCGGAAAAGCCGCGTGAGCCGTCGCCGTAGGTGGCCGCGCTGCTCGCGTTGATCAGGCGCGCCCCCTGCTCCAGCGCGTAGCGGCACACGGCCTGGCTGTAGTGGAAATTGTTCTCCATCAGGAATTCAATGTCCCGTTCCGTTGTGGACGAACACGCCCCAAGGTGGATGACAGCCTCCACGTTGGTCGGGGCGCGCCCTTCCTCCACCAGTTTGCGGAAGACATCGCGCTGGATATAGTCGCGGTAGCGCCGGTTGACGAGGTTGCGCCACTTGTCGCTGGAGCCGAGGTTGTCCACCACCAGAATGTCGTCAATGCCGGCCTCGTTGAGCCGCCAGATCATGGCGCTGCCGATAAAGCCCGCGCCGCCGGTCACGATATACATGCACGCTCCTTTTTCGCTTGCCCGGCCGGGAGCCGGATCAAGGGTTTCGGGGCTTGCCCCCCCAAAAAAACGTTACACCCCCCGCGTGGGCATAAGCCCCGGCAGGAACGTGCTGATGGACGGGAAGGCGATGATCACGCACAAAAACAGCACCATCAGCAGCGCGCACGGCGCGACGCCGCGGATCACGTCGTTCAGGCTGATATCGTTGCGCAAGCTCTTGATGACGTAGAGATCCATGCCCACAGGCGGGGTGATCAGCGCAATGGTCATGTTCATGGTCAGCACCACGCCGTACCAGATCGGATCAATCCCCAGGCGGCCCATGATGGGCAACACCAGCGGCGTGGTCAGCAGCACCACCGAAACGGTTTCCAGAATGGACCCGAGCACCAGCAGCACCACGTTCATGGCCAGAATGAAGAGGATGGGGCTGAAGTTGTTCTCCACCACCACCTGCGTCAGTTCCTGCGGGATCTGCATCAGAGTCATGATCTTGCCGAAAAGGTGCGCGCCGATGACGATCATGCTGATCATGCACGATGTGGCCATTCCATCCAGACAGATGCGGGGAATCTGGCGGATCGACAGCGTGCGGTACACGCACAGGGTCACAAACAGGCTGTACGCCAGCCCGACGGCGGCCGCTTCCGTGGGCGTGAACACCCCGCCGTAGATCCCGCCGATGATGATCACCGGGAGCAGAAGCCCCGGAATGTTGCGCACGGTCAGGCTCTTGCGCTCCGCCCACGTCGCCGGAGGCATGGGGACGAAACCGCCGTGCTTGCTCCGCCACACGGCGTAACCCGCGAGAATCAGGGTCAGCAAAATCCCCGGCACGATCCCGGCCATGAAGAGTTTGTCCAGCGAGGTATTGGTGATGGACGAATACAGGATCATCGGGATGGACGGCGGAATGAGGATGCCCAGGGTTCCGCCGGAAGCCAGCAGGCCGAGGGTGAACTTTCGGTCATAACCGCGTCTGGTCATGGCCGGATACGCCACCATGCCGATGGTGGCGGCCGTGGCCGCGCCCGAACCGGTGATGGCGGCAAAGACCGCGCAGGAAAAAACCGTGGCCACGCCCAGCCCGCCGGGCAGATGCCGCACCCAGGCGTTGATGGTGTCGAACAGGTTGTCCCCGACTTTGCCGGTCAAAAGCACCTGGCTCATGAGCACAAAGAGCGGCACGGCAAGCAGGGTGAAGCTGTTCAGGGACTCCAGCACCGTAATGCTGAGGAAATTGATGGAAATATGCTCCTGAAGCAGCGCCAGCACAACGGCTGTCGATCCCAGCCCGAAGGCCACCGGAAGCCCCACAAGCAGAATGGCGATCAGCAGAAAGAAAATGAGCACGAACTGGATCATGCCGCGGACCCCCCGCTTGTTCCGGTCATGCCGCCGCCTGCCCCGTTTGCGCCGCTCGTGCCGGGCGTGACGCTCGTGTCAGTCGCGCTTTTCGCGCCGGAAGCATGAAACACACGGCTCTGCGCGGCCAGCGTCAGCGCAATCGCCAGAAATTGCAGCGTCAGCAGCACAAAACCGACGAAAAGCGGCAGATCCGTGATCCACAAGGGCACGCGCATGGCGGTGGGCGTGGTTTCCCCGGTCAGCAGGACATCGGCCAGATGTTCCCATGCGTGGACCGTCACCAGCGCGCAAAAGGCCGCGCCGCCAAGCGCCGTCGCCACATCAAGCCAGATCCGCACACGCAGCGGGAGGTGCATGATCAGCAGTTCCACCCGCACATGACTGCCCTGTTGCAGAGTATACGCCGCGCCGCAGAGCATCGCCCCGCAAAAGAGATAGACGCTGGTTTCCGGAATCCATTGCGTGGGATGCCCCGCGTAGCGGAGCACCACCTCGACAAAGAGGATCAGCCCGACCAGCAGGATGCAAAATCCGCTGGCCAGGCCGCAAACAAGGTTGCATAACGCGAGCGCGCGTTTCAGTACAGGGAACACCGGCCTACCTGCGCGCTTTGTCCGCAATGGGCAGAAGCTTCGCGCCAAGCTCGCCGCTGTTCTTCAGATAGGTTTCCCGCACTGGCGTCGTGGCCTGAATGAAGGCGGCCAGTTCTTCCTCGCTGGGGACATGGATGGCGATGCCCGCCTTGGCGATGGTCGCCTGCGCGTCCGCTTCGGCGGTGGCCACCTTTTCGCGGATGTAGGCTTCGGCGTCCGCCGCGGCCTTCGTGATCGCGTTCTGTTGCTCCGGCGTGAGGCCGTTCCACCATTTCAGGTTGGCCTGCACCAGGAATTCGGCAACCGCATAGTTGGCGAGCGTCATGTATTTCTGCACTTCGACGACTTTGCGGGAAATGGCGGCCGGCATCCCGGTATCCGCCCCGTCGATGGTGCCGCGCTGCAGGGCCATGTACATTTCGGCGGAACTGATGATTGTCGGAGCCGCGCCAAGGGCTTTCAGGGTTTCGGCGTCTCCGGCGGAGTACGCGCGGATGGTCAGGCCCTTGAAGTCTTCCGGCGTTTTCAGCGGACGTTTGGAGTTGAAAAACTGCACATAGCCGTAATCCACCCAGAACATCACCTTCGCGCCGTAGCGGGCAAAGGCTTCATCAAAGAGCGGCCCGGCTTCGTCCACAAAGCCTTGCAGAATGGACGCCCTGGGGAAGGCGAAGGGCAGGTCAAAGACATCCACTGCCGGAATCATGCCCGACCACTTGTTGACCGGAACCAGTCCCATTTCCGTGCTGCCGCTGCGAATGGCCTTGACGATTTCGGCATCCCGATACAGCGAGCCGGAATCGTAGATCTTGACCGCAAGTTCGCCCCTGGAATACTCGGCCACCTTGTCGGCAAAGACGCGCATTCCGGCGGAAAGATGGTGATTCGGCGGGAACTGGTTGGACAGCTTGAATTCCGTGGCCGCCCAAGCCGACGACGCAAACAGACAAACCGCCCCGGCCAGAGCGGCCGCGGCAAGATGTTTCCCCATCCGGGCACACATGGAACAGGAGACGCTGATCATGGTTTGGCTCCACAATATAAAGATGAAACAACTTCACAACCTATAATGGAAGCTCGCCACAGTAAACAAAAAAGTTCAACACGGCGGCCGGCCGCCGCACTTGTTTCCTAACACCATGAAATATTTTGATTTCATACAATTTCACATGCCGAATCAATACAGAACGCCCTCATGAAGAACGGCCCGGTTGCGCCGGGGCCGGGCGGCGTCACCGCCCATCCCCTCTGAAAAGCAGGGTGGCCATGACCTGCGCGTCCCCGAGGATTTTGGAAACCAGGGTGTACTCGTCGGCAATGTGGGCTGTGGGCGGGAGGCTTGCCCATACCGCGGCGGAAAAACCGGCGCGGCGCAACGGCGCGGCCACTGTTCCGCCGCCCACACCGATGCAGCGCGCTTCCACCCCGTACACCTCGCGGATGCCGGCAAGCACCCGCCGGGCGATTTCGCTCTGCGGCGAGGTGGCCGGCGCGGCCGGCGCAAGATGCGCGATATCCACCGCAACCCCTACCCCATGCCGGGCCGCCACAGATCCAAACACTTCCCGAAAGGCCGCCAGCACGGACTCATGTTCCACGCCGGGGAGAAGTCGGCAATCCACATAGAACACGTCCCGCCCGGGCAGGGTGTTGATGTTGGGCACGTTTTCCTCATGCCGCGACGGAACGAAAGTGGATGACGGAGGCTCGAACAGACCGTTTGTTTCAGGAAAGCGCGCGGCCACGTCGGCAACGCCGAGGATCATCGCGGCGGCGGCCGTGAGCGCGTTTTTGCCTTCCTGCGGGCGGGAGGCGTGACACTGCCGCCCCTCCACCGTGATCTTCAGCCAAAGCTGCCCCTTTTCCGCCACTTCCACCCAGGAGCCGTCAGGCGCGCCGTAATCCGGAACCAGAAAAAGATCCTCCCCGCCGAAAAGATCCGGCCGGGCGGCGAGCACATGCTCAATGCCGTAGGCGTTGCCTGTCTCCTCATCGGACACGAACAGCAGCCCGAGGCTCAGATCCGGCGTGATCTCTTGCGTCAGGAGTTCGCCCGCGACAAGCAGCGCCCCGGTAATGGCCTGCTGATTGTCCTGCACGCCCCGGCCGCGGATGACGTCCCCCTCCACCACGACACGCCAGGGATCGCTGGTCCACTGCGAGCGCTCGCCGGGCGGCACGACGTCCATATGCCCCATGATCCACACGGTGCGCGCCGACGCGCCCGGCACGCGGGCAATGATATTGGGCCGTATGCCGGAGGGCACGCGGCTGTCCGGCGCGTCCGCCCGCGCGATCTCGGGCACGCCCAGCCCCCGAAGCACGCTTTCAAGATACAGCGCCCTGGCGTATTCCCCTTCGCCGCCATTCTCCGGTCCAAGGGCCGGGATCGCGGTCATGCGGCTCTGGTACTCAATGGCGAGATCGCGCCGGCCGGCAAGCGCCCCAAGCAGCGCGCGCGGAACAGATGCCATGCAAACCTCCCGAAAACGGGGCGGCTCCCGCCCCCACATGAGCCTGTACACGCAAAGAAAGGGGGAAGGCGCCAGCCTTCCCCACACAAAAACATTCTCCAGAAATCAGCCGGCCCGGACCTCATTGCAAACCAATGCCCGCGCATCATGCGCACATTGTTTTGCAGCATCGTTCGCGAAAAAACAGTTTCTTCGCGAATGCCCCGGCCGCGCCGCCGCAAAATCCTTACGGATTCTGGAGCGTCTCCTTTGCCGGCAGACGCTACCGGCCCTTGGCGGCGCGCTTGGACGCCTTCAGCGGGTTGACCTTGGCCTTGCCGCCGGATTCCGTCTTGATATGCGTGGCGAAGTTGCACCGGCCGTCCGCCCATTTGCGGGCAGGGCTGGGGTAACTGCTGCAAAAGTTCTGCTCCTCAAACGTGCGGAGGCGCTCACAGCCTTCGCACTTGTCGATGGCGGGCTGCATGACCACGCCCCTGACTTCCACGCCCTGCTCGGTCTTGACCGCGCCTTCGAGGATCTGTCCGCTCATGAAAAACCTCCCGCGCTGCGCGCGCTGCTGTCGCTAGGGTCAGCCCTCATCAAACCGCCGTCCGCGAAAAGCCGATTGTTTTTCGGCCGGCAAGGGGCAAACAGCGGCCGAAGCGGCATTGACCATACCGCAAGCCAATGTTTGCCCCGCAACGCCGCCGGACGCAAAATGGCGGCCTTGCACAGGCGGATTCATGAGAGTTGACCCTATGTCGTCGCGCCGTTTTCCGGCGCCGGAAACATGCCTGAAAAGGTTTTCTTTTAGCCGGAATCATGCGAATGTCAAGAGATTCTCCCGGAGGGCGGCGAAGCTGTCGGAAACAGGGGAATGATTCCCCTGCACCCTCAATGGCCGGCTGGCGCTTTGCGCCAAGCCGGCATCCGGGGGGACCGGGGGCATCATGCCCCCGGCGGGGCGTGGAGCAGCGCCCCACATGGCAGACCGCCATTTGCAAACTGGACCCCGGCCGGCTTCGCGTTGCTCTTCCGCCCGATCCGGCTTATGATTACGGCATCGTCATGCGGCGGACCATAAGACCATGCAGCGCCCCAAAGGCCCGATCATGGCGCGCCTTGCCGCCAAGGAGCATCGCATGAACATTGGCCAGCGCATTGCGGAACAGAGCAAGCCGTTTTTTTCGTACGAATTTTTCCCGCCAAAGGATCCGGGGGAATGGCCAGCCTTTTTTGGCGTGGTGGAGCGCCTGCTCCCTGCCGGACCGCTCTTCGCTTCGGTCACCTGCGGAGCCGGCGGATCGGCCCAGGACGGCACGCTGGAGATCGTGAGCCGGCTGAAAAAGGACTTCAGCCTGGAAACAATGGCGCACCTCACCTGCGTCGGGGCCACGCCGGAACATGTCACGGACTTTCTCGCCCGGCTGCACGACAATGGCGTGGACAACGTCCTCGCCTTGCGCGGCGATCCGCCGAAGGACGGCGCTATTGACCAGGAAGCCTCCCCGTTCAGACATGCGTCGGATCTCGTGCGCTTCGTCCGCCAGAAGTTCCCGGATTTCGGCATCGGCGTGGCGGGGTATCCCGCGCCGCATCCCGAGTCTCCTTCCTTCTCCAGCGACTGGCGCTACACTGTGGCCAAGATTCGGGAAGGCGCGAACTTCGTGGTGACCCAACTGTTCTTTGACGTGCGGGAGTATTTTCATTTTGTGGATCGGCTCAACGACATGGGCGTGTCCGTTCCGGTCATCCCCGGCATTCTGCCGGTGCAGAGCCTCGCGTCCATCCGCCGCACGCTTTCGCTCTGCGGAGCCAATATCCCCGGCAAACTCTACCTTGAACTGGAAGCGGCCCATGCCGAAGGCGGAACCGAGGCTGTCCGCCAGGCCGGCATCGCCTATGCGGTGCGCCAAATCCGCACGCTGCTTGAGGGCGGCGCGCCCGGAATCCACCTCTACACGCTCAACCGCGCGGAGACGTGCCTCAACATTTTGAACGAAGTCGGCGTACTGTAGGCTGAGCCGCCAGCAACGCGCCGGGCGCAAAAAGGATGCCCATGTCTTCCGTCAACCTCTCGACTTTTGTTCCGGCGCGCATTCTTGTTTGCCAGCTCCGCCAGATCGGTGACGTGATTTTGAGCACGCCCTGTCTGGAACTGCTCAAACGCCGCTATCCCGAAAGCGAACTGCATGTCTTCACCGAAAAAAAATGCGAACCTGTCCTCCGGGGCAATCCGCATGTGACGCGCATCTGGAGCCTGGACAAAGCGCGCCTGAAGTCGTTCCCGACTGAAATCCTCTGGTATTGGAAAATGGCCCGCACAGGCTTTGATCTTGTCGTCGACCTGCAGCAATTGCCCCGCTGCCGCTGGGTGACGGCGTTTTCCGCCGCAAGGGTTCGCCTCTCCTTCACCCCACCCTGGTACAACCGGCTTCTCTATACGCATCATGTCGATCTGGTGGACGGCTATGCGGCCCTGTGCAAGGCGAGCATCCTCGCGCCGCTCGGCATCCACGCCACCAGCGAGCGCCCGCGCCTCTACCTTGCGGAGGAAGAGCGGCAGGCCGCCGCGCGCCTGCTCCACGCCCTCGGCCTGCGGCCGGAGCACCGCCTTGTAACGCTCGACCCCACGCACCGACGCGTCACGCGGCGCTGGCCTGCGTCGGCCTACGCCGAAACGCTGCGCCTGCTGGCGGATGCGGACCCTGCCCTGCGCTTTCTTCCCCTGTGGGGACCGGGCGAGGAACAGGAGATTCGCGAACTGGTTGCCGCCTGCGACTGCAAGGATCACATTCTCCTGCCCGAACGGATGCTCTCCCTGCGGGAAATGGCCGCCTGCATCGAAGCGGCGCGGCTGCACCTCGGCAACTGCTCCGCGCCCCGCCACATGGCCGTGGCCGTGGGAACCCCCTCCTGCGTGATACGTGGCGCGACAAGCGACGGCTGGACCTACCCCTCGCCCCAACACGTCACCGTTGCGGCCAACCTCGACTGCCAGCCCTGCAACCGCAACACATGCAGCACAGGCGCGCCCTGCCTCACTGCGGTCCCCCCCCGCCGCGTGGCCGATACCGTCCTCGCCATGCTTGCCGCCAACAGCGAAACCGATATGGCCCGCCACCTCCAAACCCCATGAAAGTTCTCTCCACAAAAAAACCCAAACATTCCGGCCGACAAAGGCAACCACAAAAAAATGATGGAACCGATTTGCAATTCTCTGCGAAAAAGCCTTGACACCCTCCAAAGAACAAGCTATTGTCTTCTTCACATGACGCGGGGTGGAGCAGCACGGTAGCTCGTCGGGCTCATAACCCGAAGGTCGTAGGTTCAAATCCTGCCCCCGCAACCAATAAAATCAAGCCCTTATGGAATCCTAACCATAAGGGCTTTTCTCGTTTCCTAACCTATTCCTAACCAGAACATTAATTTCGCATGTGGGCGAAAATAGGGTTCACTACACCGCCAAGAAATCTGGAAGAGAAGGCTAAGGTTAATAGCCCCTGCTGAAGCAGCTTAGTTCATTAAGGGTAAGAAATTAATGATACATCTGCGTTGATATTATCGAAAAAATTATTGACTTTATTTCAAATAGCCGATAGAGTGCCGTCTAGAGACTGACGGTTCGTCAGGTGCGTTCTTTGAAAAATCCAGAGTAGATATCTCCTTGGGATGCATTCAGCCTTTAAATCCCCAAACAGGGCTATAAGCCTGTCAAAGGCTTCCCACTCTCTTACACATGGGAGAGTGGAGAGGACGCGCGCTTTGCGCGCTGGCGGCTATGGCAAAGTAGCGCAGAATGCGCAGATGCCAACTGTCCGGTTGCTAGCGTGTTTATATGCAAAGTAGTTAGGCCGTTCGTGGTAAATCCGTTTGTTGGATTGCCTTCAAAACGCTTTTGGTTGAGTGGCAAGAACGCAACTCGGCTGATTGCAACTTCCCCCTGTCATTACGGTAGGGGTAAAACTAAGGAGGCAATGATGCCACGTTTCAAAAAACTGGCAAAGGCACTTTGGTATGCTTTAAGGGTAAGACCAAAGTATGTAATACTCTCTGGAATCCGCGTGCCGGTTAAGTTACACTGGATTATAAGAGCTATTCTTTTTGAGGCATTCCGATTTCTTAAAGAATGGCTTAATGCAGAGTGATGTAGCCGGATGTAGACCAAAGCGTTATTTTTAACTTCTCATAAGGATTATATAATGTCTTGTATAGGCGACGTGCTTAAATTATACCGTACAAGATTTCATCTTTCTCAGGGAGATTTAGCTAAACTCCTCGATATTTCGGTAAATTTTTTATCTCAAGTTGAGAATGGCAAGAAAAAGATTAGTTTCACTAAACTTGGAGATATCGCAAACAAACTCGGATTTTCCCAGGAGTTACTGTTACTTGTTGCAAGCGAGCCACCTGAAGAACTAGATGAGAAGCAGAAAAAATATTTTAATTTAATGCAGGACTCATTACTGCAATACTTTTTAAAAAGATGAAGACAAAATTAAATATAAAATCCCTATCAAGATTATGCTATATTATAAATGTAAGCAAAAAGCAATTAATAAATATTATAACTTTTTTTGAGAAAAAATGCCACAGAAAGAATATCACCACAAAAAAAGGAAAACAAAGACAAGTCGTCGTTGTATCGAGAGAAATAAAATTGATACAAAGGAATATTTTAGCTATACTTTATAGTATATATGTGCATGATGCTGCACATGGCTGGCGTAAAGGAAGATCTATAAAATTAAATGCAGAAAAACATTGTGGTAATCCAGTAAAGCTCTGCCTTGATATAAAAAATTGCTTTCCTAATACACATTCATTAAGGATAAGAAAATTATTTGAAGAATTTCTCGGATGCAGCCCAGTAGTTTCTAAATATTTAACTAGACTTACCACATTTGATTATGCGTTGCCACAAGGCTTCGTTACTAGTGGTGCGATTATTAATATCCTTTTTAAAAATATGGATGTTGTCCTGTCTAGAATAGCAAGAAGAAACAATCTTGTTTATACTCGATACGGGGATGATATCACATTTTCAGGAAGATATATAAGCAAGGATGTCTACAAAAAAATTAAATATACAATAGAAAATTTTGGAATTATTCTAAATAAAGAGAAAGAGGAGTTTTCAGAGGGAAAATCAGATCCTTTAATTACTGGTATTAACTGTAGTGGTAAATACCCAAAAGTCCCACGTAGTTATAAGCGAAAGATTCGTGCTTTAAAACATAAAGCTACTATAACGAATAATCCTCTGCAAAAAGTTAGATTAGTGAGAGAGGCAAAACATAAGGAATTATTCATCCGTTATATTGAAAGAAGTTAAAATATTTTTAATTAATAAAGCATCTTAAACATAAAAATAATATTTTGTATATTTTATATTATATAAGTGTTCATATTTAATATAGAACTAAATAATTATAGCAATTTGGCTTTGGCAATAAATAAAGAAGCTTGGCAACTGTGCTTTTTCCGCTTGCCTGTGGGCCAATCAAGACATTCAGTCGTGCGATGGGAGCATGGAAATTCTTGATTGGCCCAAAATTCTTGATAGTCAGCGTTGACATTGTATCCTTTGCAGTTTGGTAAGGCTGATTTTGGCTTGCTTTGTATCGGTGTCTGTTACGGCGTGGAGCTACAAAACCGAGGGAACGGGCAGGAAAACCCTACCCGTTCAAGAGGTTCATCAGCATGTGCGGGTAGGAGTTCGCCTGCCCGAGCATGGCGACAGCCGATTGCGTTAAAATCTGGTTACGCACGAATTGCGTCATTTCCGTCGCCACGTCAACATCAGAAATGC
>CAJUHZ010000056.1 GCA_910585945.1 uncultured Bilophila sp. | reverse complement strand
GACGGACGCTCAGGCTTACCGATGAAGAGGACGAGAGAATCGCCCGGCAAGCCGCGACCGCCGGAATCTCCATTTCCGAGTATATGCGGCGGCTGTTCTTTGGCGGCAGGCCCATCATCGCCAGAACGGACGACCAGACCATCCGGGAACTGCGGCGGCTTGGGGGACTGCTCAAGCATCATTTCGAGGTGGTAAAGCGAACAGGAAATCCGGTCACCCTTTCGGAACTGGACGCCGCCTTATGGGAAGTCCGGCGAGCCATTGAAGCCCTGAGCGAAAAACAATGATCATCAAAAAGCTCAAGCGTACCAGCTTCAAGAAATCCAAGTCCACCATGATCGGTGGTCTGGTGGACTATATCCTTGCCGAAGACGACGACAACGGGAAAGGCAAACTTGCTTTCGCCGGAAGCAGAAATTTCCTGACCACGACCGTCGCCGCACAGAAAAGAAAGATGATTTCCCTTGCCGAGGAATCCATCCAGAGCAAAATGCCGGTCACGCACTGGATTCTGTCATGGCAGGAAAACGAACAACCTACCCGTGAACAGGTGGATGAAGCGGTCAGTCTTTTTCTCCGGGGAATGGGCTTGGCCGAACATCAGACGATCTACGCCCTGCACAAAAATACGGGTAATTATCACCTGCATATTGCCGTAAATCGAACGCATCCCTATACGGAAAAGGTAATTCAGCCGCACAGAGGTTTCGATATCGAGGCGGCACACAAGATTGTTGCCGAAATCGAACACAAGCAGGGGTGGGTACCGCAGATGAACGCCCGCTATCGCGTCAACGAACAGGGGTATGTGGTCAAAAACCTTCAGCGGCGAGAACAGGTAAAACCCAAGCCCAAGGCCGAGGACTTTGAAAGCGCCACGGGAGAAAAGTCCGCACAACGCATTGCCCAGGAACGCGGCCATGCCGTCATCCAGAACGCTTCATGTTGGGAAGAACTTCACGCCGGGCTGGATGCCGTCGGTCTGCGTTTTGTCCGCAAAGGTTCTGGTGCTGTGGTTTTCGTGGGAAACACGACGGTCAAGGCGTCCAGCGTGGACAGGAATTTCGGTATGTCCAAACTGTGTAAGAGGCTTGGTGAGTTCAAGCCCGGCTTCTACTCTCAGCGGGCATTCAAGAAGCCCGATCCGGAGCCGGTCAGTCACGTTTGTCGGGAGGAATGGCAGGAGTACCAGAAGGAGCGGCAAAGACTGACCGAAGAACAATATCACGCCAGGGTAAAACGGGAGGAAGAACGGGAAGCGCTGGAACGGCGGCAACGGGAACGGAGGGAAGCGGCTACGGCCCGTCTTGCCACACACGGACTTTCCATGCTGAACATTGCCCGGCATTTCCTGAAAGAACAGAAGCGGCAGGAGAAAGCGGCGTTGCGGGAGCAACAGGTTCAGTCGGAACAGACGCAACGGCTCCCTCGCTTCAAGCACTGGCTGGGCAAACGCAGTCCGCATCTTGGCAATCTGTGGCGTTTTCGCAAACGGATCGCTCCCGGCGCGGAAGTCATGAAACGCGAGTTCCCCAGGGTCGGTACATTGGCTTCCCCGTATGCCGCCTACCGGGAAATGGTCAAAAAGCGTTTTCCCGAAAAAATGGACGAATCACAGCTGGATGCGGCCATTGCCCTGTACATGCGCTGTGCCGGATACACGCCGCAGGAAGTTGCCAACGAAGTATTCAGACACGCCCCCGCCCGCCCCAACGGGCAGGGCCGTAGTGAACGGATAGAGTACGGGCGCAGGGTAGTCTGGTACGCTTTTGGCACGGCTGGGGATATTGATATTGCCAATGTGCTGCCGACGGAGGAGGATATTCTAAAGTTCAACAGAGAAGCTGAGGACATGGCAGACCAAAAGATAGCACAGAGCCAGCGCGGGTTTCGCGTGCGCTGAGAATGTTTTCGAGAGCATTGCCTCCCCCGGGCAAAACGCTTACCATGAAGGAGCTTTCCCCACCAGCCCCGGCGGCCCCATGAACATATCCTCTCCGCGCCGTCCCGCCGCATCCGGGACGGATCAGAATGATGCCCTGCCCAGCCTGCGCAATGGCGTACGCGACGATGTGCGCGAGCTGCGCCTGCTGTTCGAATTGAGCCAGCTTCTCGACTGCGCGGCCCATATCGGCGAAACCCTGGACGGCGCGCTGTGCCTCATGGCCCGGCACATGGCCATGATGCGGGGCTCCATCTCTCTGGTTTCCCTCGGGGACGGGAGCATCCACATTGAAAGCTCATACGGACTCAATGCCGCGGAACAGGCGCGCGGACACTATGCGGCGGGAGAAGGCGTCACCGGCACGGTTATCCGTACCGGACGCCCCATGGTCATTTCCAACGTGTCGGACGAGCCGCTCTTTCTCAACCGCACCAGATCCCGCAATCTGCGCAAGGATGCCGTTTCCTTCATCTGCGTGCCCATCCGGGCCGACGATCAGGCCATCGGTGCCTTGTCCGTGGATCGGCTTTTTGCCGACACCTCCACTCTGGAGGAAGACGCCCGCCTGCTGACCATCATTGCCTCCATGCTGGCCCGCGCGGCCAAGGTTCGCCGGAACTGCCTACCGGAAAGGGATGCGAGCCGAACCGCCGCCAGAAGACATGACAGGGGCAGAGTAAGCCTCTGTTCTCCCTTTTTCGTGGGCTCATGCGAGGCCATGCAGCAGGTCTACGCCCGCATCGATCAGGTGGCCCGCTCTTCCGCCACGGTGCTGCTGCGGGGGGAAAGCGGAACGGGCAAGGAACTGGCCGCACTGGCCATCCACGCGGCAAGCCCGCGTGCGAACAGGCCCTTCATCACCCTGAACTGTGCGGCCCTGCCCGAAGCGCTGGTGGAAAACGAACTGTTCGGCCACGAGCGCGGCGCGTTTACCGGAGCGCAGGGCCTGTACCGGGGCCGCTTTGAACAGGCGGACGGCGGCACGCTGTTTCTGGATGAAGTGGGAGATCTGCCCCCGCTTACCCAAGCCAAACTGCTGCGCGTCATCCAGGAGCGCAGCTATGAACGACTGGGCGGCACGGAAACCCGCCGCGCGGACGTACGCCTGATCACCGCTACCAACCGGCCGCTGGAAGATATGGTCCATCAGGGAACATTCCGGGGCGATCTCTATTATCGCCTGAACGTCTTCCCCATCGAGCTGCCCCCGCTCCGCGAGCGCAGCGGGGACATCGCCCTGCTGGCGGATCACTTCATGAAAAAGTTCGCAGCGGCGGGAGGACAGACGGAAATGCACCTTTCCCTCAGCGCGGCGGACATGCTCCAGCGCTACGAATGGCCCGGCAATATCCGCGAACTGGAAAACATTATGGAGCGGGCCGTACTGCTGGCCGGAGAGGAGGGCGTCATTCTGCCCCAGCATCTGCCCCCGGATCTGCACAGCAAGGGCTGCCCGATTTCCGCTCCCGGCCCACGGCGGGCGCAGGGCCGTGCCATCGGTCCGCTTCAGCCCCGTCTGGACGAGCTGGAAAAGGGCTGTATCCTTGAGGCGCTACGCCGTCATGAGGGCAATATGGGCAAGGCCGCCCGCGAACTGGGGCTGACCGATCGCATCATGGCTCTGCGCATGAAGAAATACGGCATTACCTATAAGGAATTCCGCCGGAAACCGGTTCCTCCCAAATAAAAGTGAAGCGCCGCTTCACGAAGGCGCAAGTGGGCCGGTCGTGGACACTTGTTGCCTTTAAAATCTACAATTATGTCGAAACCTGTTATCGGACAAGAATATTTTCAACTATAATGTAGAATTCCCTGTTTTGCTTTTCAGTTATCGTTCCGCAGCACTTCCCCGTGACCTGTTTCCGAAAAAATCTACATAAATGTAGATTTTATGATTATCCATCTCCACGCCGATTTCAAAACAGCATACCTAATATATTGAAATAAAATATTTTTATTCAAACAAGAAATCTATTATCCGTCTTGGCACTCTTCTTGCTTAAGCAGGCATATCATACCCGTGAACAGCACGGGCACATGCCATCACCTGAGGAGCAAGCCATGAGTTCACCGCGTCAGGAAGCTATTCGTGCTATTCTTTCCGCCGACACCACCGAAGAGTCGTCCGGCCCGGCCCCGTTGCGGCCGGCCGTGGACATGCAGAGCCTGTTCGGCCGTGACGTGTTCAATCTGCATGTCATGCGCGAACGTCTGCCGCGCGACGTATACAGGAAGATGGAAAAGACCATCCGCTGCCGCGCCCCCCTGCCCGCGGACATCGCCGACATCGTCGCCAGCGCCATCCGCGACTGGGCGCTGGAACGCGGAGCAACGCACTACACGCACTGGTTCCAGCCCATGACCGGCGTCACGGCGGAAAAGCACGACGCCTTCCTTGCCCCCACCGGAGACGGACACGCCATTCAGGAGTTTTCCGGCAAGATGCTGGTATGCGGGGAACCCGACGCCTCCTCCTTCCCTTCCGGCGGTATCCGTTCCACGTTCGAGGCGCGCGGCTATACCGCCTGGGACCCCACCTCGCCGGTCTTCATTCTGCCCGGAAAGGGCGGCAACACCCTGCATATTCCCACCATTTTCTATTCCTGGTCCGGCGAGTCGCTGGACCGCAAGACGCCACTGCTGCGCTCCATTGAAGCCGTTTCCCGGCAGGCTCTGCGCGTGCTGCGACTGTTCGGCGACACTGAGGCCACCCATGTCAGCCCCATGGTCGGCGCGGAGCAGGAATACTTTCTCGTGGATCGCCGTCTTGCCGCGCTGCGCCCCGATCTGCTCATGACCGGAGCGACTCTGAGCGGCCTTCCCTCCCCCAAAGGGCAGGAAATGGAAGATCACTATTTCGGCGCGGTGCCCAGGCGCGTCATGGCCTTCATGCAGGATGTGGAAAACCGCCTCATCGCTCTGGGCATTCCGGTGCGCACCCGCCACAACGAAGTGGCTCCGGGCCAGTTTGAAATGGCCCCCCTGTATGAGGAAGCCAACATCGCCACCGACCACAACATGCTCACGATGAACATGCTGCGTCATGTGGCCCCGGAGCATGACTTCGTCTGCCTGCTGCACGAAAAGCCCTTTGCGGGCGTGAACGGCAGCGGCAAGCACAACAACTGGTCCCTGTGCTCCTCCGACGGCCGGAATCTGCTCGATCCCGGCGATACCCCGCGCACCAACGCCCGGTTTCTGGTCTTTCTCGCCGCCGTGCTGCGCGCCGTGCACAAACACGCCATGGCCCTGCGTCTCGGCGCCATCGGAGCCGGCAACGATCACCGCCTCGGCGCCAATGAAGCCCCACCCGCGATTATTTCCGTGTATCTTGGCGATCTGCTGGAAGAAACCCTGCTGAACATCATTGGAGAGCAGCCCGCGCACGCCAGAACCGCGCCCGTGGAGATCGGCGTTTCCACTCTGCCGCCCCTGCCGCGTGACTACTCGGATCGCAACCGCACCAGTCCCTTCGCCTTTACCGGCAACAAGTTCGAGTTTCGGGCCGTGGGCTCCTCCCAGTCCATCGCTCCGGCCAATATCGCCCTGAACAGCGCCGTGGCCTGCGCCCTGGACGATATTGCCACCGAGCTTGAGGCCGCCGTGGAAGGCGGAAAGGAACTGAACGACGCCCTGAAGGATCTGCTGCCCCGTCTGTTCCGCGAACACATGCCCGTCATCTTCAACGGCAACGGCTATTCCGCCGAATGGCCGAAAGAGGCCGCCCGGCGCGGCCTGCCCAACCTGAAGGATACCGTGGCCGCGCTGGAGCATTATGACGACCCGGAAGTCATGGAGGTCTTCCTGCGCAACAGGGTGCTTTCCGAACCGGAAATTCTGGCGCGTCAGGGAATTCTTCAGGAAAACTATGCTCTGACCATCGGCCTCGAAGCCTCGGTGCTGGAACGCATGCTGCGCGAAATCGTGCTGCCCGTGACGCTGCGGGCACAAGGCGAAGCCGCCCGTCTGGTAGCGGAAATCCGCGCGGCGGAAGGAACTCCGACAGATTTCGGGGCAGGCGCGGCAAACAGCCCGGCCACAAATCTGGCCACAAATCTGGAAGAAAGGCGCTATGCGGCCTTCCGCTCCCATAACAGCGCGTTGATGACCGCGCTGGACGATCTGCGCGCCGCCCGCGAACAGCTTGCGGGCACGGCCTGCGCGGCGGCCCGCGCCCGGGCCGCCCGCGATGCGGTACTGCCGCTCATGCTCCGCTGCCGCGAACACTGTGATGCGCTGGAAGGCATGACCGACGACGCGGCCTGGCCGCTGCCCAAGTATGCGGAACTGCTCTGGACGCATTGATACCGAATTCCGATCCGTTCCGCCTTTTCCTCTCCTGTCCGTCCGGCCCATGCGCCGGACGGGCAGCCCCTTCCCCCAACACGCGCCATCTTCATGGTTCGCAAACATGATCGGCGGTTTTCATGACGACACGACAGCCTACCGGCATCACCCATCCCAACCGTGAGCACGACGCCTGTGGCGTCGGTTTTGTGGCCCGCCTGGACGGGCGCCCCGCCCACCAGATCATCGAAGACGCCCTTTCCGCCATGACCAGCCTTGCCCACCGCGGCGGCCTTGCCTCAGGACGAGGCGAAGGCGACGGGGCAGGTCTGCTTCTCCCCCTTCCGCTTGATTTCCTGAGCCGTTTCTGGACTCTGCCCCCGGTCTTCGGGTTCGGACAGCTTTTTCTGCCCCGTGACGCGGCGGCAGGAAAAAGAGCCATGATGCTTGTGGAGGAAAGCCTTGCCGCGCAAGGGCTGGAACTGGCGGACGGACGCGAGGTTCCCGTCCGCCCTGACGCGCTTGGCCCTCACGCACGCTCGCAGATGCCGCGCATGGTGCAGGTTCTCGTCCTGCCCCGCGCGGGAACACCCGAAACATTCCGGGACGCTTCCGCGCTTCCCGCCGTGGTTTCGCCGCTGGCCGAACCGGGCGAGGAACTGGAGCGCCGCCTGTATCTCGCCCGCAAGGGCATGGAACGGGCCGCGCGGGAACTGCCGGGACTGGAAGATTTTTACGTCGCCAGCCTGTCTTCCCGCAGCGTGGTGTACAAGGCCATGCTCACCGGAGAAAAACTGGCGGACTTTTATCCCGATCTCGTCGATCCCCGTTTCTCCGCCCCCTTTGCCGTCTTTCACGAGCGTTTCAGCACCAACACCATGCCGCGCTGGCGGCTGGCCCAGCCCTTCCGCATGCTGGCCCATAACGGCGAAATCAATACCCTGCAAAGCAATCTTGCGCACATGAAGATCAGGGAAGCCGCCCTGTCCTCACCGCTGTTCGGCGATCCGAACGAGCTCAGGCCGGTCATTGAAGAGGACGGAAGCGATTCCTCAGCTCTGGACAACGTTCTGGAACTGCTCACGCGCGGAGGAAGGCCCCTGCCCCATGCCCTGATGATGCTTCTGCCGGAACCCTTTGGCCGGGCCTTTGTCATGGGCGACAACAAGCGCGCCTTCTATGACTGGCACGCGGCCATGATGGAAGCATGGGACGGCCCCTCCGCCCTGGTGTTCACCGACGGTTTCCGCCGCGTGGGAGCCATGCTCGATCGCAACGCGCTACGACCGGGCCGTTACAGCCTTAGCCGGGAGGGCCTGCTGATCTTTGCCTCGGAAAGCGGCGTGAGCCTCGCGCGGGGAGAAACGAACCCCACCCCCGGCGCACAGCGCCGCCAACTGGGCGCGCGCCGCATGTTCATGGCCGACCTTGTCCAGCACCGCCTGCTCACCGACGCCGAACTGAAAGGGCAGGTGGTGCGCGAGCATCCCTACCGCCGCTGGCAGATGCGGACAAGCCTGAGCACCGCCGATCTTTTCCCTGCCGAACCGGATGGAGCGCACGCGGCGGCATGCGGCGATCTCCCCCGGCCATGCGTCCGGCAACGCGCCCGGCGCGATATGGACGCGCTGCGCCATATGACGCTCAAGGGACAGGAGCCTGTTCTCTCTACCGGCAATGACGAAGCTCTCGCCGCGCTGGACGACGCTCCCCGGCCCTTCTTCGACTATTTCCGCCAGCGTTTCGCGCAGGTGACCAATCCGCCCATTGACCCGCTGCGCGAGGAGCTTTCCATGTCGCTCATGAGCTATGCGGGCCCGGAAGGCAATCTGCTCGCCCGTGAGCCGGAAGCCCTGTTCCGCCTGCGTCTGCCCCATCCTTTCCTTCAGCGCGAAGACATGCGCCGCCTGCGTCTGGCAAGACATGACAAACTGCGCCCTGTCCGGCTTGATGCGGTGTGGCGTCTGCCCGCCCGCAATTCCGACGCGGGGGAAGCACTGCGCGACGGACTGGAAGCGCTGTTTCGCGCGGCCGGGGAAGCTCTCGATCAGGGGGCGACGCTGCTGATCCTCAGCGATGCCGGGAGCGGCGGGGACAATCCGCTTCCCATTCCTTCCCTTCTTGCCGCCTCAGCACTGCACAATCATCTCATCCGCGCGGGCAAGCGTCATCTGTGCGGGATCATTTCGGAAAACGGCGACGCGTGGGAACCCATGCACATGGCCCAGCTCATCGCCTGCGGCGCGGACGCCGTCTGCCCGTGGGGAGCGCTGGATGACGCCGAGAAACTGGGCGCGGAGGGAGGGCTCAGCCACGAGGAAGCCCGTTCCGCTTACATCACCGCGCTGCGCAAGGGGCTGCTCAAGGCCATGGCCCGCCTGGGCATTTCCACCCTGCGCAGCTTCCGGGGCGGGCATTTCTTTGAATGCGTCGGACTGAACGAGGAGTTTGCCGGGAGTTTCTTTGCCGGCATGCCGGTACGCCTTGGCTCCGCCCTGCCGGGCAGGGGACTCGGACTGAACGAGTTCGCCGCCGAAGCCGCCGCATTGCAGGCCATGATGCGCGAAGGGCGCACGCCGTCCGAAACCCGCTTCTGGACCAGGGAAAGCGTCACGCTGCTGCAGCGGGCCGTGGGATTTTCCCGCGCGGGATCAGCGGAGGAGACATCCGCCGATCCCGCCGCCTTTGCCGGATTTGCCGCGCTGGCGGATGCGGAACGTCCCGCGTTCACCCCGCGCGCCTGTCTGCGTCTGGTCGAGGCGGAACATCCCCTGCCGCTGAAAAGGGTGGAGAGCGCCGAAACCATCATGACCCGCTTTGTGGGCGCGGCCATGTCCCTTGGGGCGATCAGCGCCGAAGCGCATACCTGCGTGGCACGCGCCTGCAATGCCGCCGGAGCGCGCTCCAACAGCGGAGAAGGAGGAGAGGACGAGACGCGCGGAGCACATGAAGCGGGCGGCGACAGCCGTTCCCGCATCCGTCAGGTGGCATCGGGACGCTTCGGCGTGACGCTGGACTATCTGGTCAATGCGGATGAAATCCAGATCAAGATCGCACAGGGAGCCAAACCCGGCGAGGGCGGCCAGCTGCCCGCGGCCAAGGTCACGGAGGAAGTGGCCAGGCTGCGCCGCACCATGCCCGGCGTCACCCTTGTCTCCCCTCCGCCGCATCATGATATCTATTCCATTGAGGATCTGGCCCAGCTCATCCACGATCTGCGCCGGGTCAGCCCCTCCTCGCGCATTTCTGTCAAGCTCGCCTCGGAAAGCGGCGTGGGCACCGTGGCCGTGGGCGTGGCAAAGGCGGGAGCCGACGGTATTCTCATTTCCGGCCACGACGGCGGTACCGGAGCCGCCCCGCTTTCCGCCATACGCCACTGCGGATCAGCGTGGGAATTCGGCCTGGCGGAGGCGCACCGCGCACTCGTTGCCAGCGGTCTGCGCGACAGAATCCGGCTTCAGGTTGACGGCGGCCTGCGCAGCGGGCGCGACATCGTCATCGCGACGATTCTCGGCGCGGACGAATTCGGGTTCGGCACGGCTCTGCTGGTGAGCTGCGGTTGCGTCATGTGCCGCAAATGCCATGAAGGCCACTGCCCGGCAGGCATCGCCACGCAGGAGGAAAAACTCCGCCGCCGCTTTGCGGGCAGACCGGCGCATGCGGAAAACTTTCTGCGTCTTGTGGCGGAAGATGTGCGCCGCCATCTGGCCGCCCTCGGACTGCCCGATCTGGAAGCGGCGCGGGATCGCCTTGATCTGCTGAAGCCTGTCCCCGCCACGGGCAAGCGCGCTCTGCTGGACTGGAGAGAGCTGCTCGACGCTCCGCTGCCCGCCGCTCCTGAAGAGCGCGGCAACGACAGGGCCTTCGCTCCCACGCCGCTGGAACAGGCCATGCTTGATGCCGGCCGGGACGCGCTGGAAGGCGGCCCATCCCGCCGGGTTTTCTCCGCCGGGGTACGCAATTCGGATCGCGCCGTGGGAGCGCTGCTTTCCGGCGATCTGGTCCGTCGTCATGGTATCCGCCGCCTGAAGGACGCGGCGGCGAACGGCCCCTTCTTCCGCGCGCTGCTGCGCGGTTCCGCAGGCCAGAGTCTCGGAGCCTTTCTTGCCCCCGGCGTGGAAATCACCGTGGAAGGCGATGCCAACGACTATGCCGGAAAAGGATTGTGCGGAGGCCGCCTGATCATACGGCCCGCCGATCCGGACGCTTCTTCCAGGCTGGAGCCCAACCAGGCCATAACCGGCAACGTGGCTCTGTACGGAGCCACCAGCGGCGAAGCCTACTTCCGGGGCCGCGCGGGCGAACGTCTCGCGGTGCGCAACAGCGGCGCGCTGTGTGTGGCGGAAGGCGCGGGCGATCACGCCTGCGAATATATGACAGGGGGCGTCGTGGTGGTGCTGGGAAGCTGCGGCTACAACTTCGCGGCGGGCATGAGCGGCGGCGTGGCCTTTGTCCATGATCGGGATGAACGCTTTCAGAATCGCTGCAACACCGACAGCGTGGACCTGGAATCCGTCTGGACCGAAGCCGACAAACAACTGCTGCACGGACTGCTGAAAAACCATGTCCGCCACACCGGAAGCCCCCGGGCCGAAGCCCTGCTTGCCAACTGGGAAGCGGAACTCCCGCTTTTCGTCAAGGTCATGCCGCTGGAAGCGCGCGCCGCTCTCGCGCGCCGGCACGCCAGCCAGAGGCACGACGGAGATGTGGCCCCGGCCACCGAAGATGTGCTTTAACCTCCTCCCCGAACCAAGCCAACGGAACGCGAACCATGATGCACTTCGTCAAAATGCACGGCCTCGGCAACGACTATGTCTACATGGACGGCTTCTCCACCACCCTGCCCAACGGGGACGCCGCCCTGAAACGGCTGGCAGTCGCGGTCAGCGATCGTCATCGCGGCATCGGCTCGGATGGCCTCATCCTCATTCTGCCCTCTTCCGTCGCGGATATCAGAATGCGCATGTTCAACAGCGACGGCAGTGAAGCGGAAATGTGCGGCAACGGCATACGCTGCGTTGGACGCTATGCCCTGACGCGCGGGCTGATCTCCCGGTCTGATCCGTCTGTGGAAACCGGAGCGGGCATACGACGGCTTGAAATTGCGGAAAATGCGGACATGATCACGGTGGATCTGGGCGAGCCGGAATGGCTCCCCGCAAAAATCCCCCTGAACCCCTGTCTTGCGGATGGAGAGGATTTCATCCGCCGTCCCCTGCGCGTGGACGGCAGAAGCTGGGAAGTGACCTGTCTCTCCGTAGGCAACCCTCATGCCGTGCTTTTTCTGCCCGATGTAGCCGGGCTTGACCTTGAACGCCTTGGCCCGCTTTTTGAGCATCACCCCCTGTTCCCGCGCCGGGTCAATACCGAGTTCATTCATGTGCGCTCCCCGGAATCGCTGGACATGCGCGTATGGGAGCGGGGCGCGGGTGAAACCCGGGCCTGCGGCACGGGAGCCGGCGCAGCGGCGGTGGCCGCCATGCGCTGCGGCCTTGCCGCCCGCAAGGTGCGCATGAATCTGCCCGGAGGTCCGCTGGATATCGAATGGCGCGCCGACAATCATATCTTCATGACCGGCGAGGCCGTCACCGTCTTTGAAGGCGACTGGCCCTACAGCGGATGAATTTTTCAGACGGGAGGCTCCGCCTCCCGAACCCTCCGGCAGGGGCATGATGCCCCTGCACCCTCTTTCGGGCCCCCGGGGTGTGGGGCAGCGCCCCGCATCACCTCAAAGAAAAAGGATGATACATGCTGCGCACCAATCCTCACTATGCCCGTATGGGCAAGTCCTATCTGTTCGCGGAAATTGCCCATCGGGTTGCGGCGTTCCGCAAGGCTCACCCCGGCACTGACGTCATCAGCATGGGTATCGGCGATGTGACCCAGCCGCTCGTTCCTTCCGTCATCCGGGCGTTGCACGCCGCCGTGAACGACATGGGCAGCCCGGAGGGCTTTCACGGCTACGGCCCGGAACAGGGCTACGCCTTTCTGCGCGAAGCGATAGCGCTGGAATACGCCGCGCGCGGCGTCAGCGTAAGCCCGGACGACATTTTCATCAGCGACGGCGCAAAGTGCGATCTCGGCAACTTTCAGGAGCTGTTCGCCCCGGACGTGAGCATAGCCGTCACCGACCCCGTCTATCCGGTCTATGTAGACTCCAACTGCATGGCGGGCCGTGGAGGAACATGGACGGAACACGGATGGAGCGGCATCCGCTACCTGCCCTGCACGGCGGAAAACGGCTTTACGCCTGTACCTCCCGAAAAAACGCCGGATGTGCTCTATCTCTGTTCACCCAACAACCCCACCGGAACCGCACTGGATCGCGCAAACCTGAGCGAATGGGTACGGTACGCCCGGAGCAGCGGCATGCTGATCATGTTCGACTCCGCCTATGAATGCTTCATCGACGATACAAAAGGGGATATCCCGCACAGCATTTATGAAATCCCCGGAGCGGATGAGGTGGCCGTGGAATTCCGCAGCTTTTCCAAAAGCGCGGGCTTTACGGGGCTGCGCTGCGCCTATGCCGTGGTTCCCGCCGGACTGAAGGCGGGAGGAAAGGGCCGACTCCACGATATGTGGGCACGCCGCCAGACCACAAAATACAACGGTTGCCCCTATATTGTGCAAAAAGCGGCGGAAGCGGCCTGTTCACCGGAAGGACACGGAGAAACGGCGGCTGTGGTGAACATTTACCGGAACAATGCGGCACTGATGCGCGGAACGCTGAACGCTCTGGGGCTGACGGTATACGGCGGCATCCACGCCCCTTATCTGTGGGTACGCACGCCGCACAGCATGAATTCATGGGATTTCTTCCAGTTTCTGCTGGATCGCGCGGCCGTGGTGTGTACGCCCGGCTCGGGCTTTGGCCCGTCCGGCGAAGGTTATGTCCGTCTGACGGCTTTCTCTTCTCCCGCTGATACCCGTGAGGCCATGACGCGTCTGACTGATGCCCTGAAACAGGCCCTAGCAGATTTCATACACAATGTTTAGAAGTCATTTCATAATTCGCATGAAATGGCTTCTACCGCCAGACGAGAGTCTGGCGCGGCGCGAAAAGCGCCGTGAATGAGCCAAAAACCA
>CAJUHZ010000055.1 GCA_910585945.1 uncultured Bilophila sp. | reverse complement strand
GCGCTTTTCGCGCCGCGCCAGACTCTCGTCTGGCGGTAGAAGTCATTTCATGCGAATTATGAAATGACTTCTAACCAGGTCTTCCATGCAAGGCAAAAAGGTCTGTTTTTTCTCTTGACATGATTTGCCACATCACCTTCCTTGAATTTTGCGCTGCTGTGGTGCGGGATTGCGGCTGAAACCTGATGCCCTCGCAACGTGGCATGACAGCCGCATGGCAAATGAAAATGCCGGGAGGCATTTTACCTGCCCGGCATCTGAAGACTGGCTGATGAAGGCTGATACCGTCCTCTGAAAGCCAGAAAGAATGTTGGTATTCAAGTTGGTATGAATACTTTATAAAAATATTTTTATAAGTTATTTATATATGTTATATAACTAGCGCAATTCTCTCAATTTCGCGGCGTTGCCGTTACTTCCCCGCAGAGCGGGACAGGCGCGGCAAAACATGGTTTGCCCGCTTGTTCGGCACGGGAGTCCGCTCTCGCGCGTCTTCCTCGCACATGGCCGCCTCGCGTATGGCTGCTTTCAGCCGCCGAATGATGCGTTCGTAATTTTCGGGCTTGTGAGGCACAAGACAGCCCGAGCAGTCCTTCACCCCGTCCGGCCGGATCACGCCATCCCCCCCGCACCCGCGTATGAAATACAGTGGACAGTAGCAAAAAAGGCAATTGAACGCCTCGGGATCATCCGTCGTGTGACAGGGAAAATACTCGCACGCGACATTGCGAAAAAAACGAAACGAGGGGGTCATGGCTTTTCTCCCGGTGGAAGATCGGGCACGCGGCCCATCATTTTGCATATTCAGAATATAATTTGATATTATCAAACATATCGGACTTTAACAAAATCACAATAATATATTGATATTATTTATTATATATAAAAAATTTCGCAGGCTGAAAATTTTTGTTCGATATAAACAAAAATAGTTCAGAAAATTCTTGACATGCAGGGCGGCCCCGCGTAGTGTTTCGACAACGACGAACACTATTCGTCAATACCAAACAAACCGACACGCGCCGCGTGCCGCAAACGCTTGCGAGGATGCTGCCATGACCGCCACTATCGCTCTTGTCTCTCTCCTGGTTCCTTTTGCCGTCCAGCGTTTTGCCGTCAGACATCTTGACGGCGGAGCATTCCTTTCCGCGCTCATGGGAGCCGCTGCCGCCATTCTGCTTGGCGGCGGGCTGGAAAGCGGCGCGTATGCTTCCGCCCCTGCCGTGGCCGTGGTAGTGCTGAGCGCCGCCCTCGCGCTGGTGCTCAACCTTGCCGATTCAAGAGCCTGCCTTGACGGCGCCGTGTTCATGGCCGCGGGTTCCTCGGGAACGGCGGAAGGCGCGCTGTCCTCCATTCCTCTGGCCATGCGCGTGGCCGCCGAACGCTTTGACAACGTGAGCAGACCCGTCATGGTTTTCAACAATGCTGGCGATCCTTCCGGTTTTTCCGGCAACAGGGCCGCCTGAGCGCCCCGGCCACGCCCGATCCATCCCTCCCGTACGCCGGCGCGCAACAAAACGCCCCACCGTTTTTCAGCGGCGGGGCGTTTTCCTTCGGGGCAGAACGGGGATATTCCCGCCCTGTTCACATGCCGAGGTAGGCTTTGCGCACGGCCTCGTTGGAGAGAAGGGTCGCAGCGTCGTCTTCCATGACGATACGCCCCGTCTCCATCACATAGCCGCGGTTGGCGATGCGCAACGCCTGATTGGCGTTTTGCTCCACAAGAAAAACGGTTGCCCCGTCCGCATTGATTTTTTCAATGATCGAAAAGATCTGCTGAATGATGATCGGAGCCAGGCCAAGGGAAGGCTCATCGAGCAACAGGAGCGAGGGGCGGGCCATGATCGCGCGTGAAATGGCCAGCATCTGTTGTTCCCCGCCGGAGAGCGTGCCGCCCGCCTGCCTGCGCCGTTGCGCAAGGATGGGAAAAAGGTCGAAAACGTAGTCGAGATCGGCGCGTATCCCGCGCGCGTCGTTGCGCAGAAAGGCCCCCATATCAAGATTTTCCTGCACGGTAAGATCGGGGAAGATCAACCGTCCTTCGGGGACCTGGCTGATGCCCAGCGCCACAATCCTGTTCGGCTTGAGCGCATGAATGGGCTGGCCCCGGAAGAGGATCTGCCCGCTCCGCGGCGGGATGCCGCCGCAAATGGTCATCAGCGTGGTGCTTTTGCCCGCGCCGTTGGCCCCGATGAGCGTGACGATCTCTCCCTCGCGGATGTGCAGGCTCACGTCGCGCAGAGCCTGAATATTGCCGTAAAACGTGTTGACGCCGCGAAGTTCAAGCATGATCCGCCTCGCCCAGGTACGCTTTGATCACCTTGGGATTTTCCCGCACTTCCCGCGGCGTGCCCACGGCGATGCGGGAACCGTATTCCATCACATAGATCCTGTCGGACAGGGACATGACCATGCCCATATCGTGCTCAATGAGCAGCACCGACAGGCGGAAGCGTTCGCGCACATCAAGAACGAGTTCCCTGAGTTCCAGCGTTTCCTGCGGATTCATGCCGGCGGCCGGCTCGTCAAGCAGCAGCACATGCGGCTCCGTGGCCAGCGCCCGTGCGATTTCAAGGCGGCGCTGCGCCCCGTAGGGCAGGTTGCGCGCTTCATCCCTGTAGTGCTTGTGCAGGCCGACTTCCCTGAGCAGTTCGTAAGCGCGATCGATGCTGTCCTGCTCTTCGGCGCGCGTGCGCGGATCCAGCAGAATCGCGCCGAGAATGCCCGCTCGCGTCCGGCAATGGCGGCCGATCATGACGTTTTCCAGCACGGTCATGGTGGGGAAGAGCCGGATGTTCTGAAAGGTGCGCGCCATGCCGAGCCTGGTGACCTCGTGCGGCTTGCGTCCGTTGAGGAGCAGCGCCCGTGCCGGCGCGTCGTCCTGATCCGGCTGTTCTCCCGCTGGCGATCCGGCGCTCGCCCCGGATCCCATACGGGATCGCGGCTGAAGGCGGACGGTTCCTTCCGTAGGTTCGTAAATGCCGGTGATGCAGTTGAAAAAGGTGGTCTTGCCCGCGCCGTTGGGGCCGATCAGGGCCACGATTTCGTTTTCGGCTATATCCAGATCCACATCATTCAGCGCGCGCAAGCCGCCGAAGTTTTTGGAAAGGGAACGCACTTCAAGCACGGGAGCCGTCATGCCGCGCCTCCTTCAGCCCGGGGCGCGCCTTTCGGCCCGTCGGAGTCGTCCAGGCCGCTGACCCGGTAGGCGCGCTTTTCGTCCGTGACAAGTCCCTGCGGGCGGTAGATCATCATGATCACCATGACCGCGCCGAAAATGAGCATCCGGTATTCGGAAAAGGCGCGGAGATACTCCGGCGCAAGCACGAGGATAACGGCCGCAATGGTCACGCCCGTCACCGATCCCATGCCGCCGAGCACCACCATGGAAAGGATCATGGCCGATTCCATGAACGTGAAGCTGGCCGGATTGATGAACGTCGTCTTGGCCGCGAAAATCACGCCGGCAAAACCGGCCCAGCACGAACCGAGCGCGAAGGCCGACAGCTTGACCTTCGTCAGATCAATGCCCATCGCCTCGCAGGCGATTTCATCCTCGCGCAACGCTTGCAGGGCCAGACCAATCCGCGAATTCTTGAGGCGCGTCACCACAATGATGGTCAGGACCACAGCCGCCAGCACAATATAGTAAATATAACCCGTGGCTTGCGTCACATCCAGATTCACGCCGAAAAAACCGGGGCGCTCAATGTTCGCGATGCCGAAGGATCCGCGCGTCACGTCCGTCCAGTTTTCCAGCACCAGACGGGTGATCTCTCCGAAACCGAGCGTGACGATAGCCAGGTAGTCACCCTTGAGCCGCAGCACGGGAAAACCGAGCATCAGCCCGAAAAGCGCCGTCACCAGACCACCCACGGGCAGCACGGCCCAGAACCCCAGACCGAAATAGTGATTGAGCAGAGCGTAGGTGTAAGCGCCCACCGCATAAAACGCGGCGTAACCGAGCACAAGCTGGCCGGCAAGGCCCACCACGATGTTCAGGCCAAGGCCGAGAATGATGTACAGCATGGCCGAGATCATGATGTTCACCTGGTACAGTGAACTGATGACCGGCATGATCAGCATGAGCAACGCCAGCAGCCCGAGACCGATGCGCCGCGCTTTGGGCCGGCGCAACACGGCGGTCGCGCCATGCAGCAGGGACGGGCCGCCGGCTTCCTTCCGCCGCCGCACAAGGCTCCAGTGCCACAGCAGGGCCAGAACAAACGCGGCAATGCCCATGAAAGCCATGTTTTCCCAGCGCCAGACAATGGCGTTGTTGATCCTGTCCACCTTCATGACCATGAGGGGAAAGGTAAGCACCATGAACCAGACGCTGACGATGAGCGCCTTTGTAAGCACATGCATGGCGGCTGGTCCTCCTTGCGTCGCCCGCGGCCGCGCGTGCGGGCCAAGCTGTTCCGGCGCCCGGCGGCCGGGCGCAACAATCGGTTGGATCACACCTTCTGCACTTTGGGCTTGCCCAAAATGCCGGCCGGGCGAAACAGGAGAATGAGGACAAGCAGGGCGAACGTCAGCGCGTCCTCGTAGGAGCTGGAAATATACCCCGTGGCGTAGCTTTCGCACACGCCAAGCACAAGACCGCCCACCATCGCGCCGGGAATGGACCCGATGCCGCCGAGCACCGCCGCGGTGAACGCCTTGATGCCCGCGATAAAGCCGATGCTGAAGTTGATCTGCACCACATGCGAGGCGATCAGCACTCCGCCGACGGCGGCCAGGGAAGAGCCAATGATGAAGGTCAGGGAAATGATCCTGTCGGCGTCAATGCCAAGCAGCATGGCCATCTTGCGGTTCTGGGCCGTGGCGCGCATTGCCTTGCCCATCCTGGTGCAGCGAATGAACAACGTAAGGCCGACCATGGCGCACAGGCTTGTCGCCATGATGAGCAGATCGCTCGAACCGATCATGTCCGCCACAGGCTCAAGGAATTCAAACTCCGGCATAAGCTGGGGAAAACTCACGAAATCCGCCGTTTGCGCCAGCATCACATAATTTTGCAGAAAAATGGACATGCCTATGGCCGAAATGAGCGGCGAAAGACGGGAAGCCCCCCGCAAGGGACGGTAGGCGATCCGTTCGATGGTGTAGCCGTACGCGGCGCACCAGACGACGGCGGCCAGCCCCGCGACGACAAGCACGCCGAGCGCCGGAAAGCCGTACATTCCCAGCGCGCTCGCCACAAGCAGCCCGGTGAACATGCCGATCATGTAAATTTCGCCGTGGGCGAAGTTGATCAGCTCTATGATGCCGTACACCATCGTGTAGCCGAGGGCGATGAGCGCGTAAATGCTCCCGCGCGTCACGCCGCTGAAGAACAGCCCCAAAAAATATTCCAGATCCATGTTCCGTCCTATGTCTCATCGCAAAAAACATTTGCATGAACATGCGAACATTTTTCGCAGGATCACCGCGAAAACATGTGGTTTTTCGCTCGCTCACGACGACTGCGCCGCCGCGACGCCCTTACGGGCGGCGTCTGCTTGTGCAGGCAGACGCCAGGACCAGACCTCATTGAAACGTCGTCCACGCAAAGCCGTTCTTTCGGCTGGCAGAAAGCAAGGCAAACAGCGGGCGAAGCTGTATTGAACATACCGTCAGGTCAATGCTGGCCTTGCAATGCCGCCAAACGCAAAACGGTTTTGCAGCAGGCGGATTCATCAGGACTGACCTGGGGGATCGGTCAACGCCTGAACACGGCCTGTGCGGCGCGCCCTTCCCGGACGCGCCGCCCGCACAAAAACGGCTTGCGCCGCATCTCCCCGCAACCGGCCGATGCCGCCGGGCCGGGCTTTACTTCTGCTCGACGAAATCTCCGCCCTCCACCTTGTAGATGGAGAAGCCGATGCCTTCGGCATCGCCCTTGTCATCAAACTTGATCCGCCCGATAGGCGTATCCACATATTCGGTACGCAACGCATGCATGATCGCATCGACATTGTCGGTTCCGCCCGCCTTTTCGATAGCGGCAAGCAGGGCCACCGTCGCCGCGTAGGCGTTGTCGTAGAACGCGCCCGGCGCAACGCCGTATTTTTTCACATGCAGTTCGCGCGCGTGAATGTTGGCCGGAAGTTTGGAAACATCCTTGGGTCCTGTGGCGTAGACAAGCCCCTCGGCTTCCTTGGCGGCCACTTTCAGGAAGGCTTCGTCCTTCACGCCGTCGTCGGAGACAAAGGGGATCCTGACGCGACGCTTTTTCATCTGCTGCACAAGCTTGGAAGCTTCCGGATGGTAGCCGCCGAAGATCACGGCATCCGCCTTGGATTGCCGCAATTTCTGGATGACGGCGGAATAGTCCACTGCGCCGGGGGTGATCCCTTCCGAAAGAACGATCTCCACGCCGCCCTTTTCCAGGACTTCGCGGGCATAATTGGTGAAGCCACGCCCGTAATCGCCCTTGTCATGCAGAAGCGCGACCTTTTTCGCGCCGAGTGTATCCCTGACGAAACCGGCGGCCAGACGGCCCTGCTCGCTGTCAGAGGCGATGGTGCGGAAGAAATAGGGGTTGTCGCCGCTTTCGGTCAGATCCGGCGTGGTGGCCGACGGCGAGATGGAAATCTTTTTCGCATCCGTATAAATGGGCAGGGCGGCCTTGGTGGCTCCGGAGCAGATCGAACCCATGATCACGTCCACCCCCTCGGACAACAGCTTGGTGGCGGCGTTGGTGCCAAGCTCCGGCTTGCACTGGTCATCCTGGGCGATGACCTCCACCTGCCTGCCGAGGATGCCGCCCTTGGCGTTGATTTCCTCGACAACAATGCGGGCCGCGTTGAGACTTGGCTGCCCGTAGGACACGAGATCGCCCGAATGCGCGCCGGGGACACCGAGTTTGATGGTGTCGGCGGCATGAGCCGACGCCGACAGCCCCGTCAGGGCCAGAGCAGCGATTGCGGCTTTCAACCATGCGCGTGCCATAAAGCCTCCCCCAGGATCTGGGTTATTGCGGTGAACGCGGGTTCCGGCGCATTTCCCGGAACAGTTCGGGAACAAGGCTGCGGAACGCCGCATGAGAATGTTTCTGTGCCATGACTGCACCCTCCTGTCAAACAAGAGGCGGCCTTCGGGAAGCTTCCATGAGTGAAAAGCCGGTATTTTTCCGCCCGGCCGTTCTGACGCGCTCCGTGCCTTGCGCGGCCGGCGGCCCGTGCTCGTCTGTACAAACCTGACGGCCGCACACATTCTTGCCGCACGCTTCTGAGCGAGCCGGAGTACGATCAGAGCGTGAATTGTGCTTGACACCCCTCGCAAATCCCGCTAGAGACGCTTTTGCGGACTTCATGTCCTTGCGGAGAGGTGGCCGAGTCGGCCGAAGGCGCTCGCCTGCTAAGCGGGTATACGGTGTAGAGCTGTATCGAGGGTTCGAATCCCTCCCTCTCCGCCATTTTTGTATCCGGAAAATATTGAAGAAGTCCTGAAATCAAGCGATAACGCGGATTTCGGGACTTTTCTGGTTTGACCCGATCCGGCAAAAAACTGTCCGATCCGGAAGCAATATTGGCCGTGCAACGCCGCCGGACGCAAAAAGACGGCTTTGCGGCAGGCGGATTCATGAGGGCCGCCCCTGAGCAATGGCGAACGCTTGCCACATGCTTTGTCGGGCGAGGCTCTTCATTTCCAGAGCAGGATAGGCGGTTGAGTGCCTTGTGGCGTGAAATGACGCCGCCCAGCGCGCCTGTGAGAAGTGCTGTTCTCCGCGAAGAGCCTCACGCCTGGCGGATGCCGCGATCCCACTCGTCCTTTCTGACGGCCTCTTCCCGCAACATGACGGGGATTTCATCGCGCACGGGGTACACCAGCCCGCAGGCCGGGCATTCCAGGCCGGCCTCATTGTCCACAGGGGCAAGCGCCCCCTTGCAGACGGGGCAGGCCAGCAGATCCAGCAGTTCCTTGTTGAGAGGCATGACACACTCCTTGAAAAACGGGCAGGACGGCGCCGCATGGGGCAGGGCGGGATCGACGACGGCGGGAAGAGTGGAAAAACAGCCGCGCCCAACCGAAAAGTCCCCCGCTGAAACGAGGGACTTTTCGCAAATCGGGGCAAAATCTACATCACGCCCTGTTCAATCATCGCGTCGGCCACCTTGCGGAAGCCGGCGATGTTGCCGCCAAGGACGTAATTGCCGGAAACGCCGAACTCCTCGGCGGTATTGTGCGCGGCGTTGAAGATATTGGCCATGATATTGCGCAGCTTCGCGTCGACTTCTTCAAAAGACCACGCCTGCATACTGGCGTTCTGAGCCATTTCAAGCTGGCTGGTGGATACGCCCCCGGCATTGGCGCACTTGCCGGGGCCAAAGGCGATTCCCGCGCCGAGGAAGGCGCTGACGGCTTCCGGAGTGGAAGGCATGTTGGCCCCTTCGCAGACCAGGAAACAGCCGTTTTTGATCAGGTTGGCCGCGTCGTCGCCGGTCAGTTCGTTCTGTGTGGCGCTGGGGAAGGCGAGCTGGCAGGGCACGTCCCACACCGGGTGGGCATTCTTCCTGTAATCCTTTGCGGCAATGTAGGTGGCTTCGGGGCACAGTTCGGCATAACGGGCAAGCGAAGCGCGTTCCTGTTCCTTGACCTGCTTGAGAACCTCGAGATTGATCCCGCCGGGCTGATGGATGCTTCCTTTCGAATCGCTGCAGGTGACCGGTTTCGCCCCAAGTTCGTACAGTTTTTCAATGGTGTAGATCGCCACATTGCCGGAGCCGGAAACAGCCGCCGTACAGCCTTCGATGCCCTTGCCTCTGGCCCTGAGCATGTTTTCCGCGAAATAGACGCTGCCGTAGCCGGTGGCCTCCTTGCGGGCGAGCGAGCCGCCCCACTTGAGGCCCTTGCCGGTGAGCACGCCCTCAAAGCTCGAGGTCAGACGCTTGTACTGGCCGAACATGTAGCCGATTTCGCGCGCGCCAACGCCGATATCGCCGGCGGGCACATCGCAGGTGGCCCCGATATGACGCGCAAGCTCGGTCATGAACGCCTGGCAGAAACGCATGATCTCGCCCTCGGATTTGCCCTTGGGGTCGAAATCCGCCCCGCCTTTCGCGCCGCCGATGGCAAGGCCGCTCAGGCTGTTCTTGAAAATCTGCTCAAATCCGAGAAACTTGAGGATGCTCAGGTTCACACTGGGGTGAAAGCGCAGGCCGCCCTTGTACGGGCCAAGCGCGGAGTTGTACTGGATGCGGTAACCGCGGTTGACCTGCACGTTCCCCTTGTCGTCAGTCCAGGCGACACGGAACATGAGCTGACGCTCAGGCTCGACAATACGCTCAAGGATGCCGGCGCGCTGGTATTTCGGGTCTTTTTCAAAGAGCGGCTCAAGGGATTCCAGAACCTCGCAGAGCGCCTGGATGAATTCCGGCTGATGCGGATTGTTCCTTTTTACGTTGCGCACAACTTTCTGAACATAGGACGAGGCCATATGGAAGCTCCTTTGGCTGACACGCGGGACAACTGTTTCCTCAAAAGACGGAATGCCGTCCCGCCCGGCATTCCGGACGCCGAAATGGAAGTCGTTTGCGAGGGGTTTTCTACCTTCGTCTTGTTATTTTGGCAAGCTGCATGTATGCGGAGAATGGGGCAGACATGGCGATTGCTTTCGCAAACGCCGGAGGAGAGACATGCAACCGCAATTTGTGGATCTGCACACGCACACCACCGCGTCGGACGGAACCGACGCGCCGGCGGAACTGGCGCGCAAGGCGGCGCGCCTTGGCCTTGCGGCCGTGGCGATAACGGATCACGACACCCTCTCCGGTCTGGACGAGGCCGTGCAGGCCGGCCGCGAGCTGAACCTGGAAGTCATCAGAGGGTGCGAGCTGGGGGCGGCCACGCCGTACGGCGAAATGCACCTGCTCGGCCTGTGGATTCCCGCCCGCGCCCCGGCCCTGGAGGCGCGGCTTGAAGCCCTGCGCGCGCAACGCACGGCGCGCAACCGGCATATTGTGGAAAAGCTGAACCGGCTCGGGTTTCCGCTGTCGTATGACGATGTTCTGCGCTTCGCCCGGGGCGAGTCGGCAGGCCGGCCGCATATTGCCGCCGCCCTGGTGGAACGGGGCCATGTGGCCAGCCGGGAGGAAGCCTTTGCCCGATTCCTCGGCGCGGGCGGCGCGGCGTATGTGCCGCGCGAACTGCCGACGCCCGAGGAAGGCGTGGCCCTCATGGCCGGGCTTGGCGCGACTGTCTGCGTGGCGCACCCCATGCTCCTGCGTTGCCCGGCGGGGTGGCTGGACGAAATCCTGCCCCGGCTCAGGGCGTGCGGCCTGGACGGGCTGGAAGCGTACCACTCCGAGCAGTCGGCCGCACAGGAGCGCCTGTGCGTGGAACTGGCGCGCCGGCATGGGCTGGGGCTTTCCGGCGGGTCCGACTACCACGGCCTGGCCAAGCCCCGTGTCCGTCTGGGGCGGGGGCACGGCGGCCTGCGCGTCACGCTGAACGTGCTTGAAGGGCTGAAACGCCGGCGCGCGGCCGCGGGCTTGCCGCTTGCCTGAGCGGCCCGACTGACATATGCAGGTTCGAGCGCGCTGACGACAGCGTGCGGAACGCTTTTGCGCGGAGAATCGCCATGAAGGCCAAATCGTGTTTCGTCCTGGATCTGGACGGCACCGTGTACCTGGGGCAGCAACCCATTGAAGGCGCCGTCGCTTTCGTCCGCCGCCACTGGGAGGACGTCGCCTTTCACTTCCTCAGCAACAATACGTCAAAAAGCCCGGAAAATTATGTGCAGCGCCTGCGCGCAATGGGCATCCCGGTCACGCCGGATCGTATCCTGTCTCCGCTGGACCCGTTGCAGGCGTATGTGCGGGAGCAGGGTCTCCGGCGCGTCTACGCCGTGGCCAACGCCGCCTTCCTGGCCTGTCTGCGCGAGCGCCTGCCCGACGTCACGGTGTACGGAGGGGATACGCCCGATTTCCCTGATGAAGACATGGAAGCCGTCATCCTTGCCTACGACACGGAACTGACCTACGCCAAGCTGGCGCGCTCCGCCCTGCTCCTGCAACGGCCGGAGGTGGCCTTCCTCGCCACGCACCCGGATCTGGTCTGCCCTTCCGAAGCGGGGCCGCTTCCCGACGTGGGCAGTTTTCTTGCCCTGTACGAAACAGCCACCGGCCGCCGCCCCGATCGCATTTTCGGCAAGCCGGATCCGGCCGTGCTCGCGCCGCTGCTCGCGCGCTATCCGCGCTCCGAAATGGTGATGGTGGGCGACAGGCTCTCCACCGACAAGCTGCTGGCCGAAAACGCCGGCATCGACTTCATTCTGGTGCTCAGCGGCGAAGCCCGACGCGCCGATCTGCCCGGCCTGCAACGCCAGCCGACGCTGGTGCTTGATCACCTCGGCCTGCTTGACGCGCCCCTGCCGTGAACAAAACGCCCGGCGCGACGCTCCGCGTCAGAAACCTGAGCAAAAATTACGGAGACGGCCCGGTTCTCGACAGGCTCAGCTTTGAAGTGCCGGCCGGGGAAACCCTGGCCGTCATCGGGCCTTCCGGCTGCGGAAAAAGCACGCTGCTCCTCCTGCTCGCGAATCTGGAAACGCCCTCGACGGGAACGGTGCTGCACGGGGAATCGCCCCTGCCCGTTCCCGGCGCGGGAAGCGGCGACACGGCCGTCATCCTTCAGGATTACGGGTTGTTCCCGTGGAAGACGGTGGAAGACAACCTGACGCTTCCCCTGCGCCTGCGGGGCGCGCCAACCGCGGAACGGCGGGAACGCGGCGCGGCCATGCTGGCGGAACTCGGGCTTGCCGGACTGGAGCGGCGCTACCCGGCGCAACTTTCCGGCGGGCAACGCCAGCGCGTGGCTATCGGGCGCGCGCTGATCACCGAGCCTGATGTTCTGCTCATGGACGAACCGTTTTCCTCCCTGGACGCGCTGACCAGAGAGCGCCTGCAACGGGTGGTGCTTGACCTGTGGCGTCGCCGCCGCCCCACCTGCGTGCTTGTGACGCACAATGTGGAAGAGGCCGTCTTTCTCGGCAGGCACATTCTGGCGCTCGGAGGCAAACCCGCGCGGCAGAGGCTGTGGCTGGAGAATCCCTGCTTTGGCGAGACGGACTGCCGGAAGGAAAGCCGCCGCTTTTCCCTGATGCGCCAGGTGCGCGCGGCCCTGGCCGCCAGGGAGGATGCGGACAGCGAGACAGGGAGCGGATCCGGCCCGGAAGGTTCCGGCGGCGGACGGACCGCATCCCGTGCGGGCAATGACACGCCGCGTCAGGACATGGAGGAAGACGCCCCGTGCGCCGGCTGATCCATTACCTTGCGGCCGCGCTTTTCATCCTGCTGGCCTGGGATCTGGCTTCGCGCGCGCTCGGGCCGTATCTGCTCCCCGCGCCGGCGGATGTGGCGCTCTGCCTCGGCCGTGCGGCACAAACCCGCGTTTTCTGGGAACATGCCGGCGCCTCCTGCTGGCGGGCGCTGGCCGGGCTGGGGCTGGGGTGGTGCGTGGCGTTTCCCCTGGGGCTTTTGCTCGGCGCGGCGCGCGCCGCGGACAGGGCGCTTTCTCCCCTGGTGTTTCTGACCTATCCCTTGCCCAAGATCGTGCTTTTGCCCGTGCTGCTCACCCTGTTCGGCCTGGGGGACACGCCCAAGATTCTGCTCATCGCCCTGACGGTCGGGTACCAGATTCTGGTGGTCACGCGCGGCGGCGTGCAGAACCTCGACAGCCGCTTTCTCACGGCGTTCCGCTCGCTGGGCGGCACGCCGGCGCAACTTGTGCGCCATGTGCTTGCGCCCGCCGCCCTGCCCGACGCGATCACCGCATTGAAAGTGGCCTCCGGCACGGCCGTGGCCGTGCTGTTCATGGCCGAATCCTTTGCCACGCAACGCGGCCTGGGCTTTTTGATCATGGATGCCTGGGGCAGAAGCGATCAGGAGGAAATGTTTGTGGGCATCGTGGCCATGAGCCTGCTTGGCGTGCTGCTGCACGAAGCCTGCAACGCGGCGGAAGCCGTGCTCTGCCCCTGGAAACGCGCCGCCCCGACGGAGTGAGGCGGCAGGAGAGGCAAGCCTTTTCGGCGGCCTTGCGCTTCCTTTGCCGACACGGTAGAAAACTCCCGTTACGCGGCACGCTCCCATGCGCTGACACGGCGCATACTCCCGTTCACCGGGTAAAGGAGTTGGCCGCATGAGACGCCTTCTTGTCTTGGCGCTGCTGACGCTCCTTTGTCTGTTGCTCCGGTCATCAAGCCGGATGTAAGGTAAACAAAGGCCCCCGTCCGGCGGCAACCGGGCGAGGGCTGAAACATGTAACCCAACCGCGTAACACATGGGAGCGCATAACGCGCCGTGTCCGTCGGACTGGTGTTCACAGCACCAGCCCGACGCCTTTTGTATAGCTCTTCAGCCGGCGGAGGGCAAGGGGGGGATTGCACTCCCTTTATCGACACGGTAGAAAACTCCCGTTACGCGGCACGCTCCCATGCGCTGACACGGCGCATACTCCCGTTCACCGGGTAAAGGAGTTGGCCGCATGAGACGCCTTCTTGTCTTGGCGCTGCTGACGCTCCTTTGTCTGTTGCT
>CAJUHZ010000054.1 GCA_910585945.1 uncultured Bilophila sp. | reverse complement strand
TCAAGGGATGCCAACTTAGAAATAATGCGCGAAACTTTTGCAATTAGACACTAGAGTTCTTCTTTACAGGATGGCAGCTGTCTGACAACAGCTGGCATCCTGCCAAAGGCTTCGCCTCTGGACTCCAAAGAGCGTTCGGCGCTTCGCTTCTCACGCTCGCAAAAAGGCAGGAAAGGCAGATGGAAAAGCGGAAGGCGGCAAACAGATTTCAGAGGCGACGGACGCTCAGGCTTACCGATGAAGAGGACGAGAGAATCGCCCGGCAAGCCGCAACCGCCGGAATCTCCATTTCCGAATACATGCGGCGGTTGTTCTTCGGCAGCAGGCCCATCATCGCCAGAACGGACGACCAGACCATCCGGGAATTGCGGCGGCTTGGGGGACTGCTCAAGCATTATTTTGACGTGGTGAAGCGAACGGGCAACGCGGGCACTCTCGCGGAACTGGAAACCACTCTGCGGGCAATCCGTCGTAGCATTGAATCCCTGAGCGAAAAACAATGATCGTCAAAAAGCTCAAGCGTTCCAGCTTCAAAAAATCCAAATCCACCATGATTGGTGGTCTGGTGAACTACATCCTTGCTTCGCATGATGATGAAGGAAGGGACAAACTCGCCTATGCCGGAAGCAAAAATTTCCTGACCACGACCGTTGCCGCGCAGAAAAGGGAGATGATTTCTCTTGCTGAGGAATCCATCCAGAGCAAAATGCCGGTCACGCACTGGATTCTGTCATGGCAGGAAAACGAACAGCCTACCCGCGAACAGGTGGACGAGGCGGTCAGTCTTTTTCTTCGGGGAATGGGCCTTGCCGAACATCAGACGCTCTATGCCCTGCACAAAAACACGGGTAATTATCACATGCACATTGTTGTGAATCGGACGCATCCCTATACGGAAAAGGTAATTCAGCCGCACCGGGGGTTCGATATTGAGGCGGCGCACAAGATTGTTGCCGAAATCGAACACAGGCAGGGCTGGGCGTCGCAGATAAATGCCCGCTATCGCGTCAATGAACAGGGATATGTGGTCAAAAATCCCCAGCGGCGGGAACAGGTAAAACCCAAGCCCAAGGCCGAGGACTTTGAAAGCGCCACGGGCGAAAAGTCGGCACAGCGTATCGCGCAGGAACGCGGCCATGCCGTCATTCAGGACGCTTCATGCTGGGAAGAGCTTCATGCCGGACTGGATGCTGTCGGTCTTCGTTTTTCCCGCAAAGGCTCCGGCGCGGTGATTTTCGTGGGCGACACGGCGGTCAAGGCGTCCAGCGTGGACAGGAATTTCAGTATGTCCAGGCTGTGCAAGCGGCTCGGCGAGTTCAAGCCTGGCTACTACTCCGAACGGACATTCAAGAAGCCCGCTCCGGAGCCGGTCAGCCATGTATGCCGGGAGGAATGGCAGGAGTATCAGAAGGAGCGGCAAAGGCTGGCCGAAGAAAGACGCCTCGCCAAGGTGAAAAAGGAGGAGGAACGGGAGGAGCTGGAATGGAGGCAGAAAGAGCGCCGTGAGGCGGCTACGGCCCGTCTCGCCGCGCATGGGCTTTCCATACTGAACATTGCCCGGTATTTCCTGAAAGAACAGGGGCTGGAGGAAAAAGCGGCGTTGCGGGACAGGCAGTCTCAAGCAGAAAAACCGGAACGGCTTCCCCGCTTCAAGCACTGGCTGGGTAAGCGCGGTTCGCATCTTGGCAATCTCTGGCGTTTCCGGAGAAGGATCGCTCCCGGCGTGGAAGTCAGGAAACGCGAATTCCCCAGGGTCGGCACGCTGGCTTCACCCTATGTCGCGTACCGGGAAATGGTCAAAAAGCGTTTTCCCGAAAAGATGGACGAATCACGGCTGGATGCGGCCATTGCTCTGTACATGCGCTGTGCCGGGTACACGCCGCAGGAAGTTGCCAACGAAGTATTCAGACACAGCCCCGCCCGCCCCAACGGGCAGAGCCGTGACGAGCGGATAGAGTACGGACGCAGGGTAGTCTGGTATGCCTTCGGAACGGCGGGGGATATTGATATTGCAAATATCAACCCCACACCGGAGCAGATTTTGAACTTCGTCAAAGAGGTTGAACCTGTTGAAAAAGAGAGTCTACAGACAGTACACCGTCAAACTCTACGGATGAAGTAATTGGTAAACAAGAGTATCAATTCAATTACTTTGATAAATTTTATTACCAATATAATTATTGAGCAATTTGCACCATCACAAATACAGAAAAATTACCATGAATCCATTTCTATAATTTCTGTTGTGATGATAAAAGAGATTTCATTGGCCTTACTACAATAAAATTGAGAAATTTTACTGCGTATTTAAATAAGAGACCTTCAACAAATAGAATAGTGCAAAAAAGGCAAAGTATTCTGACATCCTCTACGGACGGCCAATTTCCAATCTGGCCCAGTGCAGACATGACTGTTGCGTCAGGTGGTGTGTGTAGCTTTATTGCCATGACCACCAATCCACATCCCCCCGATACAAGCAGCATGTATCGAACACCTGTAAAACGTAGTAAAAACATAAGCTGTAGCCAAAAAAAACTTCCCATGAACAATCCTAAGCCATCATTTTCAAAATGCAAAGAATACCATTCAATATTATATATTGTGACTATTGAAAATAATAAATTGTATGCAGCGGCAACTACAAGAAAAAACAGAATTGCCTTGCTTGAAATGAATAAAATTTTCATTAAACTTCCTATTGCATTTTACTTAACATGTTTTCATCAATATGCCCTTTTTCTTTTGTTTCACCTATTTTTTTTCCGTTACGAAATATGCATCTTCTTCCATGCCTGTAATCTTGTTGCTTTATGGTTGTGTTATCTCCATTAATGCTTGGATTTGATTGGACTGGAGATCCAATTACAATTGAATTTACATGCCCGGCTTCAAAAAGAATTTTAGAAAATTCACCAGCAAAATTGTCCGCAGGGTCAGGCTCAGAAAAAATACCACCTTCATTTGGTTTAGCAGTATTACATCCATGCAATTCTACTTTTACATTATCGGTAAATCTATCAAATTCAATGCTATATAATGATGTCGAGTCAGCAATAACAGCGGCATGCGACAATAATGCTTTATTATTCCGATAAAGAGCAGCGTTTCTGAACGCCCATCTGTCTGCGGTATCAAGCGCACCACGAACATCGCCCCATAAGCTTCCATCGCTACGATACCTAGGCTCACCGACTGTCATATAAAGAGCCGTTTCACCACCATGGGAAAATATATCAAGAGAGCGTATACTATCAATATCTTGCTGATTGATTTTATCAACCAACTCCTTTGCCGTGCTCACATCATAGGAGATAATTTCGTATTTATTCTTATCAATATTTTTGTAGCTCTTAATGACATTTGCACGAGCAAATTGGAAAGCGCTGATATCCCCTTTTTCAGTACCTTTCCCCACTATTAACAAGCGTACTTTTCTTTTTTCTGAAATCACGTGGACGGACTGAGGAGTCTGATTTGTATTCGCTGGCAGATTAGGCTTCGGAGTTGTCATTGTTACCCCCCATCTTTTCTTCGGCTGCATCGCCTGTCCAAATTTCTAAACGCTCTGCACGGTCTGTCTGAATCCGGGGAGTATACCCCTTTTCATCTGTCTCGCCAGAAACAATTTGCCCGTCTGACACTTCAATATAAAATGGATAGAAGGAGAGCGGTTCCCCAGTTTTCTCATCAACAATTTGAACTTGCTCGTCATAGGGGTGCCATGTCTGCTCAAATCCAAGGGGAGTGCTGTCGCTTCCATCATCATCAACAAACGTATCTGGAGACCCTGATGTAATGGTAGCGCCACATGCTGTTTTTGACCCCACATGCGCCACGAGCTGCCCCATACCGAAAACGGATTTGGCTCCGGTGACTATAGGGTTAGGCCCATGCTTCGGACAGTCATAAATATCTCCCACTCTTGCCACTGGCCTATCATTAACAAATATTGTGCTTGCTCCATTGGTGATTACACCGCCATGGCTTCCTGCATCTCCCACTCGTGCAACAGGCTTTCGTGACATTATATTCTCTCCTTTTTTGTTGGAGTCTTATAGTTTTCAATCACAAATCCACCCTGCCGCATATGCTGTGAGAATAAAATAAATTCATATATTTTTCTTCTAATTATCACATCTGCTTTCATTACCCGCACTCCCGACAGCGTACGCAGAGAGGCGGTTGCACTTGCCGAAGCAAGAACAACCCCGCATGTGTCGGTGGCGGGTCCGCCTAGGGTAAAGGTGTTACGAACACCTGCAAGACAATATGCCGGAAGGATGGGGGAAAAGCAAGGTAAGGCGGACAATTATGAACGTTGGTAGTACAGTCCGAGAACGGGAGGCCTGAAAACTCCGAACGGTAAAAAACACAATCCGGCGCTGGCGATCTCCGTGAGCGCCGGATTTTTATGTCTGCTGTCCTGAAAGCACTGTCCAGAGAAGCACAATAACGCCCGGCAATATCCTTTTTCTTTGGGGGTATTTGCCGGGGTATTTTTTTGAAAATTTATTTTTTCATAAAATATATCAATAAGTTATCAGTATAAAATTTATTCAGATGTACAAATATCCTTCGCAAAACATCTCATTCCTATGAGACAGCCGAATAAAAAAATACTGGCTTGCGCCAAGGCTTACGACAGTGTGCCCGCCCTGTCTGCGAATGGGGAAAAACAAACTGCGTCCAGCGCTGTCCGAAAAAATTTTTCTGAATCTTTCAAAAAGATGGGTATTTCGAGGGGTATCAAGGATAGAAGTATAAATTTTTTGTATAATATTTCAGTGTGTTACTATACACACAAAAAATTCGGATGTGGCAATGTATAGAGTACAAGTCAGCCGCCATTGAGCAATTCAGAAAAGGTGATTTGCTCCAGCGCGTCATAGATGATGTGTCTTCTGAAGCCGCCAATGCGGCGGAAATGAAAGCCGCAGCTTCCGGCAATCCTCTTATCCTCATGCAGGTGCAGTTGGCAAGTGATTTACGCAAGCTGGAGGCTCTGTATTCACAGCATCAGCGCGGTCAGCACAGGATGCGGGATCGTCTCAAATACCTTGCGTCCGCTGAATCGCGGCTTGCCAAGGTGGAAGCGGACTATGCCGAAAGTATCCGGCTCCGGGACGCCAACACGCGCACGGTGACGGAAAAGGGGAAAGAGAAAATTCTGGTGGAGCTGGCGCATGAGGGAAAGGTGCTGGGGGACAAGGACGGCGAGAAGATGCGGGATATTCTGGTGGGCGGCATCAAGGAAGTCACCAAAAATTCCGGCGCGAAGGTGTTGTTTGGCAAATATCGCGGTTTTGACCTGATCATCGCGCGGTCTTCCGGCGCATTGGGCGGCGACGGTTTCCGCATCCTTCTTCAGGGCGCGGGCGACCGGCAATTCCAGCCCGACAATCTGCGGTACAGCTTTGACGACAAGCTCAGTCTGTCCGGTCTGTTTCAGCGCGTGGACAACTTTCTCGGCAAGGGTCTGGATGAGGCCGTCGCCAGGCAGCGTGAGAATGTCCGGCAGGAGATCGCCGAAATGGAAACCGTCAAGGCGGCTCTCGGCAAGGAGTTTCCCCAGCAGGAGGAATTGAACCTGACACGGGAAAACCATTCCGCTGTCATGCGCGAATTGCAGCGGATGCAGGACGACGCCAACTATGTCTCCACCTGGACGCCGAAAACCTCTCTTGCCGATGGACAGACGACAGCGGAAGCTCCACAGCCACAGGAGGACAGTGCTGCTGCCGAATCTCCCGCCAAACAGCCGGAGAAACAGTATTACAAGCTGACATATGGCGAAGGCGAAGGCCGAACGGAATACCTCGTCACCAATCAGCACAACGGCACTATCCGGGACAAGTATATGTTGCACCGCACCTATTTCAGCGAGCATGTCGGTTCACTCGGACAGGGAATGTATGAGGACGGCCAGTGGCATACCACATCCAACGCCCCGCGTGGCGTCCATCTCAAAAGATTCGAGACGGCGGAGGAAGCCCTGACCGCCGCCCGCGAGGATGCCGCACGGCGGGGCCTCAAAGAGACGCCGCCCGCCGAAACTGCCGCGCCGGTATCGGCGCTGAATGGCGAAACCTTCCGGGAACGGCTTGCCAGGGCAGGTTTTCATCCAACCGGCAGTGATTTTTACGGCAAAGACGAACACTCCAGGACAATGGATGCGGGCGATGGCGGCATCTTTCAGATGCGGATTTTTCAAACCGCCGACGATCAGACAGGTTTGCGTATTCAGTACGAAAAGCACAACCTGATCGATGGCTCGCGCACGGTCAACGCTCAATTCGCCACGCTGGATGAGGCGCTGGACTTCGTCGGCGGTTATCAGACACCTGCGGAACGTCCGGCTACTCCCGCGCCCGGGCAAACCGCAGGGTATGTACGCGGCATGGTATTTTCCCGGCCGCGAATGCGGTAAGCATCACCCGCCGGTCATATCGCGCGGGGTTACGGTGAACAAAAACACGTTTGTCACTTCAACCGATACAACAAGGAGTTATCATGTCCGGTTTTATGTCCTCCAGCACAGCTTTGATGATCTGCAAGGCCGATTCCCCCACCTCGCTTGATCTGGATGCCTTGCGGCAACACGCTTTCACACCTGAAATCGACGCGGACGGCAGGCGCTTCGGCTGGGTGGGTCTTGGCGATCCGCTGGATACCGACGGTTTTGAGCTGGCCTCCGTGGATGCCCGTTTCATGGGCTTTTCCTTCCGGCTGGACACGCGCAAGGCGTCCGGAGCCGTCATCCGCCTCCAGCTTGCCGAAGCCGTGCGGGAGGAAATCGCCTCCGGCAAAAAGGTGGGCGGCAAGCGCAAAAAGGAACTGAAAGAGGCCATTACCGCCAAACTGACCGCCAGGGCGGAATTTGTGCCGTCTCTCATCGACTGCCTGTGGGATGCGGAAAAGGGACGCCTGCTTGTGGGATCGGCTTCCGCAAAAGCCGTTCAGCCGGTGCTGGAGCTGTTCAAGACCACGTTCGGCATTGACGTTACACCCATCACGCCTGCCGGAGACATGCCGAAGCTCTTTGCCGCCATCCTGCGCGGGGAAGGCTATCCGTGCGAAGGCTACACCCTGCATCCGATGGGTTCCGCCAGCCTGGCCGCTTCCGAACAGGCCGAGGAAAAAGCCGCCGTTGCCGTGCAGAACAGCCTGAACGCCGTGGCTCAGGCGCTTGAGGAAGGCATGGCTATCCAGAAGCTGCACCTGGTAGCCACCTCGGACGCCGATCCCGAACGGCAACTGGAGTTCACGCTGGATGCCGGGCTGGCTGTGTCTGGCCTGAAACTGCCCAAAGCGGAAAAAGGCGCGGAAGAGGATGCGACGTTCCTCGTGAATGCCGATCTCTGCGCCGCTGTGGCGGATATGGTGGAGGGGGTGGGTTTGGCGTAATGTCTAAGGGCGGACTTGACAAAAACACAGTCCGCCCTCAATAATATAGTTCGCTAATTAAGCTCTGATGGTTTTTCTGGATTTATAGCAATAGAAATTAAAAGGCGACATATAAGCCACCAAATATAAGTGGCTATCGGCTGCTTAAAATCCATATCATTCAGTAATCCATGGGCCATTAGATTTCTAAAATTTGGCCCAGGTCTTTTAGTTAATGCAGATGTCAAAGTATATATCATAGTTGAACCAAAATAATTTTTCACCCATTCATCATCTAATAAATCATTTAAATCCCGTTCTTTTTGAATTCCTGACGAATCGCATGTTGAAGTCCTTTGTCCGTTTTTCTCCATTACAAATCTAATAGAATTTTCTATTTGAGGAATCAAAAATAAACATGCAGCTTCATAATCTCCTCTAAATCCATAAACTAACCCTCTATTATATAGCTCTTCGTGATTAGGTGGAATAAAATAATTATTACATGTTAGATAAGATATGGTTTTATAATCTATTAAATGTTCCGCGTTGATTGATTGCACTGACGGTAAAATAATATATAAAACATTATAAATAACATATAGCGAAAAAATCTGAGACATTTGATAAGAAATAGCATCATCTTGATGGCTGTGTATTCCTGATGAAGAAATTTTTGCTACTGTTTTTCCTTTTTCATTAACTATTAATCCACTTGCTATATAGTTAGTTATACTTGTATCAAGTAATCTTTTTGCCTCTTCATAATGACGCTTTTCATCAGGAAGATGTGGCATAAAACTCATAGCAGTCAACGCATCTTGCCAACTTTTATTCGATACTGATGTATAAGCTTTATTGATGATTTCTTCATTAGATGGTATTTCTATTTTATTGGTTTTCATTTCAGAAATTATCCCACTTTGCGCCTCTATAAGTTTGCAATGAATAGCTTCAGCTTTATCTTTTTCTCCTATTTCACGAAAAATATTCAATGCCTTATTAAAAAACACTGCCGATGAAATTGATGATGACTGTTTTTCAGCCCATCTAATATACATTTCTGCTTCTTGGATCATTACTTGTTTTACTAAATTAGGATCATCTGGACATTTTCTTTGTATATTTCTTTTTTTTATATGTAAAAATTCTTCTGCAAGCGCAATATTTCCCTCACTTTCAAAGTAAGTAGAAAATTCTTGACATTTATCTTGAATTATAGAAAATTCAATATTTCCATATTTAACTACTAATTCAAAAATATCACAATGTAATCCATTCACTTCTAATTTTTGTATGCTGCATATAAAGCTTTCAGATATTTTTAATATTTCATTAAATAAAGACCTTCCACCCTTACCAAGTTCTAAGGCAATATTAGCTGCACGTAAAAGTATTCTTGAAGACATACCTGAATCAATATATCTCATATTTTCAAATACTTTTATATAGCTATCTATAGCAATCTTTGCAGATTCAAACTTATATTTTTTCTTTAAAACCCAGAGAATATGCGCCATATGAGATATAAAAACATTATTATCAATTTCATTAATAAATGAAAAAATTATTTCAATAAGATTATCATCAAATTCTTCTGTACGAAGATTATAAAATGAGCATGGAGATTTATCATCTGGCATTAATGTTGTTATCAATCCTAAGAAATATAACGCTCTATACTCAGAACTATTGTCACTAAATTTTTTAGATTTCTCAAAAAGTACCTGTGAATACTCTATAGCAATTTCTTTTTTTGCCATACTAACTGCTTCACGCCATGGGCTACTTATTAGTTCTTCTTTAGTGATTTGCGGCCACATACGCTCCTCCATATCAAAATTAATATAGCTCTCATAAACTAATAATGCCTATTATAGTTTATTATAAAATTATATTATCAAATGCAAACAATCCTCTCCAGACATCAAAAAATAATAAGCTTTACCTTTATTCTTTATTATCTATAGAATATATTTTGTTTTCCATTAATCTATACCCACACTCTAACTCAGAACGTAACTCCGCTTCGGTAGGAAGATAAAGTTTATATTTTGAAGCAAATATCTGTGTATTTTTTTCAGAAAGAGTGTACTTAACAATAGTTTCACTCTTATCAGAACATAACACTATTCCAATTGGAGGATTATCCCCGTCATTCATCATTTCGCGAGTATAATAATTAACATACATCTGCATTTGCCCCAAATCCTGATGGGTCAAATCTCCCAATTTGAGGTCAATCAATACAAAACATTTTAAAATATAATTGTAAAATACAAGGTCAATATAAAAATGTCTCCCGTCGAATGTAAACCTTTTTTGACGAGAGACAAAAGAGAAGCCTCTTCCCAATTCCAGCAAAAATTTTTGAAGATGGTCTATGAGTGCCTGTTCCAAGTCACTCTCATAAAATGCAGTATTCGGCTCTAGTCCAAGAAATTCCAACACATAAGGATCGCGGATAATATCTTCCGGTCGCTTTGCAGGTTCAAGTGTATGAATTTCCGCTGCCACCTCCTTCTTTTTCTGGCTGGACAAAAGCCGCTCATAAAAAAAACTGTTGATCTGCCGCTCCAATTGTCGCGTGCTCCAAGCAGATTTCAGGCATTCGTCAAGATAAAACTGCCGGGCCTGCTCGCTCTCCACGCGCATCAGCAGGCGATAATGAGTCCAGCTTAATTCGCTACGCAGTGCGTAGCTATTTGGAAAAGTCAAATAAAACTGGCGCATATTCTTAAGGTTCGAAGCTGTGAACCCCTTGCCGAAATCAGCAGTCATCAACCTGGAAAGCTCGGAAATCAGACTCGCGCCATACTCAGCTCGTGTCTCTCCCCCTTGCCTTTCCACAATCCGCTTCCCAATATTCCAATATGCCTCTACCATAGCAAAATTGGCAGTAGCGTAGACCTTCTGGCGGGCTGTCGCCAAAATTTCTTTGATTTGATTATAAAAAGAGAGATCAACAAGTTCGTTCATGAAATCGCTCCTTCAATGTGGGATACGCTAGCGGAATCTATCGTTATCCGCAATATCCGGCGTTCTGGAGAGTTCACCGCATCTTTGTCCGCAGTGTACTTCTATCCTCTTTTTTAATGCCTTCCACACTTTTCCACAGTTCCCGATACCGCTCATTCCTTACCAAATCCCTGTCCCCTGCCGGGCCGAAGGCGTAATCCGCCGTTCTTTCGGCGTATCGCTGCCAGTTGCGTCCGGTCTGCTTTTCCCGGATGGTCGGGGCACAAGCCCGGATGGTTTCTTCCACAGCCTCCCGGCTGTGGCCGTTGGAGCGAAGCCGCAAAGCGATCATGGCGTCCACGCGGGAGTAATCCTCAATGGTCAGATGCCTGCGGATATTCTCCAGGTGGGCATAATAGGCCGCTGCCGGATCGCCGGGCCGAACGTCCGGCATCGTAAACGTCCGCTGCTCGGCCTTCCGCTTCTCGGCGGCCTCCGCATACTCATGGTCAATCCTTCTGGCCAGAGCAAGCGTCTTGCCGCACTCCCGGCGCTCCGCAAACAGAAGCTTCACTTGCGGGAACGTCCCGTCTTTCCGCCGATGCTTTGGCTTGCGGTTCTCAAAGCCCGGCGCGCGGTGGGGATGGATGCAGCCGCACAGCTTTTTGTCGCCGTACTCCCGGTTCAGGCGCTCCGTGATGCGGTTGCCCACACCCCGGTCAAATTCCGTGCCCAGCCTGGGAATGGTCAGCACACATTGGTAATTCCCCGGTGAGCTTTCCAGCACCACGGCGGGCCGGAAGCCGTCCTCCTGTAGCTTCTTCAAACTCTCGCGGGTCATGTCGTCGATAAGGATATGATGCCGGCCATCCGACAGCGGTGTGTAGTAGATATTTTCGCCGCGCCGCTGGAAGCGCAGCATTTCCGGCATGTGCGCCTCCAGTTCGTCCGGGGAAAAGCCTCTGGTCATGCCGCCTTTCTTGTCCAGAATAAAAGTCTTTTTGCCATCCTCGTCCATCCTGATGCAGGTCACGCGGTAGCGTTCCGCATTGACCGCATCGGCATACCTCCTGAAATCCTCAAGCTCGCGCATGGCTTCCGCTTCCTCCGCTGTCCGTTGTGGGGCGGGCGGGGCGAGTCTCGCCTGTTCCCATGCCGCGCGGTGTCGCCAACGCTCGGCCTGCCGAAACAACCCTTGCGCCTGTAACCAGGCTTCAAAACGCGGCTTGCCGCCACGCGCCTTTTTCCGGCCAGAACGCAAAGAACGCCGTTCCGCTCTCTGCTGCACCATCAGGCAATGCCGGGCGATATTCAGCACCGGCAAGCCGTATTTCGCCAGACGGGAAAGCGCCCCTTTTCGCTCGACTCTGTGCCGTTCCTTCATCCGGGCAAGCTCGGCGTTCTGCGCTGTTCCCGCTTTACCCAACGCCCCGGCAAACGCCTCCTGATACGCCTTCCACTCTTTGAGATTGACGGAACTTACCGGCTCCGGGGCAATCTTTCCCTGGTCATCGGGGTACGTTCCTTCCTCAAAATCCCCCAACCGCTTGCAGAGCTTTCCCATGCTGAAGGCGCGATCCACGGAAGATGCCTTCACGGCAATGTCGCCCACAAAAATGATGGCCCCGGAACCCTTTTCCTCGAAACGCAAACCGACTCCCGCCAGCTTTTCATGCAACTCGGCCCACGATTTTGCTCTCTTGATGATGGCGTGCCCGCGTTCCTGCGCGATGCGCTGGGCGGATTTTTCGCCGGTGGCGTGTTCAAAATCCAGCGCGACCTGCTTCGGTTTTATCTCGCGGCCCGTTCTTCTTCGCGCCAGCTCCCCATCTTCCAGTACGGCGTACAGGGCACTTTCTTCACTGGCCCATCCCTGTTTATGCTCAACGAACGCCACAATTTTATGCGCCTCGCGGATATCCAATCCGTTGAACGGAAGCACGACTTTTCCTGTTTCCGGGTTCATCCTGTTGACCGCGATATGCAGGTGATAATTGTCCGTGTCATAGTGCAGGCCATACACAGTCTGATGTTCGGTCAGCTCCATTTTTTCAAGGAACAGATCCACTACTTCCTCAACCTGTTCTCGCGTGGGCTGTTCCCCTTCCTGCCAGGAAAAAATCCAGTGCTGTACCGGCATCCTGCTGTGCGCCGACTCCCTTGCCAGAGCGATCATTTCCGTTTTTTGCCCCACATGCGTGGAGGACAAAAAATTCCTCCCGCCCGCACATTCGATTTTTTCCTGTGGCTTTTTGTTGTGGGGGAAACGGATGTAATCCACCAAATCGCCTATCTGCCACGTTTTGGGCTTGTCAGTCTTCGTATTTTTTATTTTCTTGACGATCATGGAAGTGCAGCGAGATTTTCTGAATGGCCCAGACCAGATTTCGCAGGGCGTTTTCTTGCCGTTTCATAATGTCCGGCGGCGCATTTGCCTGCCGAAGCGTCTCGAAATTATGCTTGAGCAGGCCGCCGATCCGGCGCAGTTCCGCGATGGCGTTCAGGTCGAGATGCGCGGCAAGCCTGCCTCCGAAAAAACGCCGCCGCATATATTCCGACAAGGACAGCCCGGCGGTTTCCGCCTGCTCCGTGAGACGCGCCTTTTCCCTTTCGGTGACGCGGATCGTCACCCATTTCCGCGCGGCGCTCCGGCCGCTGTCTTCCGTCTTTCCGTCTTTCATGCCTTGGCCTTTGGAATGCGAGAAGCGAAGCGCCGAGCATTCCGGGGGTTCCAGGGGGCTTGTCCCCTGGCAGGATGGGGGTTGTGCGTGTAGCACAACCCCCATCCTGCCACGAAGAACCCGCCTCGTGCAGTGGCGAAATTGTAGGAAGATGAAGATTTCGCCTATAGTGCTGCAAAATACTCGGAAAGGAGAAGAAGCCATGAAAAAAGGCGGAACGATACGACCGGAACAAATCAGGCAAGCCCAAAGACTGCTCACCGAGCTACCGGTCAAAGACAACAGAAAAACACGGGAAGAGGCTGCCGGAATACTGGAGAAGGATTTTCGCAAAGCCTTCAAGAAAGGCTACACGCCACAGGAACTGAGCATGATGCTGAAGAACGCGGGCATCATTATCCCAGTGTACCTTACGGAAAAATTTCTGAAGGCGGAGAATGGAGCATCCCAACCCCATAAAAAACCGAAAAAAGCAAAGCCCGAAGGCGATACAAAGCCCGCGCCCACCCTTCGATCCCCTGATGTCCCTCTGGGGAAATTGTAGGCGGAAACAACTTCCTGCTGACCCCTCCCCTCAAAACAGGTCCATTGAAAAGTTAGTGTTCCTGGCATAGGAG
>CAJUHZ010000053.1 GCA_910585945.1 uncultured Bilophila sp. | reverse complement strand
GAGAAAGAGCAGATAGCAGAACGATTCCTTCAGGCGCACGCGCCAGACGATATCGCTTCGACGTTCCCGCCGATCTTCAGTAATATGTTCGGACGGAAAGGGTTCGAGCGAAGAGAAATCCATTTCCGCGACAATATCGGCGGGAACAAAACGCCGGAGCAGCGACGCCACCATTTCGGGATCGGTGAACAGGTTTTTGTAGGCGGCGTCGTGCTGGTAGGACGTTTTTGGCATGTCACTCGCTCAGAAAAGGAGGGCTGGAGAGGAAATATTGCCCGTTCAACAGGTTGATCACATGCGCGGGAAAACGGATGGAGGAGATGGAGATAATGGAGAATCGCGGAGCGTCGGCGTATCGCGCTACTGCGCCTGCCCCGCCAGCTCGTGCAGTTTTTCAAAAGACACGTCCAGCGGCTGGGAGTCGGCCACATCCTGGCGCAAAAACATTTCAATGCGCTCGTTCATGGCAATGGCCCGGTCGATTTCGGGGTTGGATCCCGCCGAGTAGGCCCCGATGTTGACCATGTCTTCCACTTTGCGGAAGGTGGCCATGAGTCGGGTGATCGCGCGGCCGTCTTCCACCTGTTCCTTCGAGCATATGTCGGAACGCAGACGGCTGATGGAGCGGAGCACGTCAATGGCCGGGAAGTGGCCGCGGTCGGCCAGTTCGCGCGTGAGCACGATATGCCCGTCAATGATGGAGCGCACGGCGTCGGCAATGGGTTCGTTGAAGTCGTCCCCGTCCACAAGCACGGTATAAATGCCGGTGATCGCCCCGACGTTGCTGCGCCCGGCGCGTTCGAGCAGTTTGGGAAGCTGGGCGAAAACCGTGGGGGTGTAGCCCTTGGTTGTCGGCGGCTCGCCCACGGCCAGCCCCACTTCGCGTGCGGCCATGGCGAAGCGCGTCACCGAATCCATCATCAGCAGGATGTCCTTGCCCTGATCGCGGAAGTATTCGGCCACGGCCGTGGCCGCGTAGGCGGCGCGCATCCGGATAAGCGGCGACTGATCCGACGTGGCCACCACAAGCACGGATCGCGCCATGCCTTCCGGCCCGAGATCCTTTTCCATGAATTCGGCCACTTCGCGCCCGCGTTCACCGATAAGGCCGATGACGTTGACGTCGGCCGCGGTGTAGCGCGCCATCATGCCCATCAGCGTGGATTTGCCCACGCCGGAACCGGCCATGATGCCCATGCGTTGTCCCTTGCCGAGGGTGAGCAGGGCGTTGACGGCGCGCACGCCCACATCCAGAGGGGCGCTGATGCGCGGCCGCTGGAGCGGCGACGGCGGCTCGGCGTAGAGCGGGGCCATGCGTTCGGGAGCGATCTCCGGCCCGCCGTCCAGCGGTTTGCCGAAAGCGTCAAGGGTGCGCCCGAGAATGCCTGCTCCCACCGGGAAGACAGGCGGCAGGCTGCTGTTGCGGATCAGGCTCCCCGGCTGGATGCCCCGCATGTCCCCATAGGGCATGAAGAGCAGATTGCCTTCGCGAAAGCCGACGACTTCGGCCGGCACGGGCGCGCCGTCTTCCCCGGAACCGCCGATCATGTGGCAGACGGCCCCGAGCGGGGCGGCAATGCCGGACCCCTCCGCCACCAGGCCGACAACCTTGTTCACCTTGCCGAAAACGCGCATGGGCCGGCACTCGGCAAGCAGGCGGCGGCATTCCGCCGGGCTAAGCCCCATGCGACGCCTCCTGCGGCCCGCCCATCTCCGCCGCATGGGCGGCGGCCGGCTCCGCTTCTTCCGGGCGCGCGTCCGCGATCACGACATTGAGGATGGGTATGTCGTCTTCCGGGCTGGCATTGTCTTCCTCAAGCGGAGGAAGGGCGTCCGCCGTTTCGGAAGGAGACTCTGGCGATGACGGGAACGGCGCGTCGTTTTCCGAAGGGCCGGTTTGCGGCGCGGGCGGGGCGTCTTCCCGGGGGGCTTCGGGCGCTGCCGTATCCGCCAGATCTGTCAGATCCGCAAGATCTGGCGACTCTGCCAATTCTGTCAATTCCGCCAGGTCTGACGGTTCCGCGGGGCTTGGGCCGCTCAGGGGGACAAGTCCGCTCTCCGTCGCTGGCTCCGGCCCGACCCCGTCGTTCGCTTCCTGCATCGGTGCGGGGGCGTGCGCCGCCTCGGGCGCATCCGTCAACGAAGGCGTATCCGCCACGGGCGGGGGAAGTTCCGTTGCGATCCGCGCCGCTTCAGCCGCCGCCTGCTCTTCCGCCTCCTTTTCCGCCAGGGCGGCGGCGCGGGCTTCGGATTGTGCGGCGAGGGCGTTGATGCCGGCGGCTTCCATTTCGCGCGCCACGGCCGCCAGCGCCTCGCTGTCGGCAGGGCCGGCGGGCAGGGTGAGGTGACGCAGAATATCGTCCACGGCCTGCCGGCGGACCTCGCGCCGGTTGTCCACCATGCCCGAGGCGCTCTCCACAATGAGACCGGCCTGTTCAATGCTGTTGTCGGCGCGAACTTCCCAGTGCTTCACCTCTGCATGACGGGCCTTGGCCGATTCGATGACCAGGGTCACGGCGTCGTAATCCGCCGGGTTGACGCGGATGACGAGGCGGCGGCGATCCGTCAGTTCCTTGACCGACGCCTCGATCAGGGCCTTGAGCACGGCCTCGCGTTCCTCGGTGAGCACCCAGCCGGTGAGGCTTTCCACGCAGTCGCGCGTGAGGGCGGCCAGATCTTCCCGCCAGGCTTCAAACAGAACGGTTCCCTGCTCCTCAATGGTCTTGAGCACCGAGGCTGTGGCGTCGTCCAGGGCTTCACGGTGCGTCTCAAGCTCCATGAACGCCTGTTCGCCACCGATCCTGTAGCCTTCTTCCCGCCCGGCTTCGCGCTCTCTTTCGGCCTGGGCCAGGAGCGCTTCCGCATCCTGCCGGATTTTTTGCGCCTGCTCCTGTTGCGCCTCGCATTCGGTCTTGAGCTTTTCGGCCCACTGCCGGGCCGTGCCGCGAATGGCTTCGGCCTGGGCGCGAGCCTGATCGAGCATGGTCTGCACGCGCAGGGTGGCCTTCACCCGTACCCGTTCCATGTACTCGGCTTCGGTACGGCGGTTCCACAGTTCCCGTTGCCGATCCGCGGTCACCTTGTCGATGGTTGACTCGCGGTCGGGCGTCGGGCCCATGAAGATGGTTCCCCAGCGGGTGTCGGGCGCGTCTGCCATGATTCAAAAAGCCTGCCGTCAGAGGACGTTGATTGAGGGAATCCCTTGCCGCGTGCGCCGGCGGCTTTCGCAACGGCGCGAAAGCCCGGCCCGCCGTTATACAAAGACCTCGCCGCCGCCGCGGCTGACCACGACTTTGCCTTCCGCCTCCAGACGGCGCACCACCTTGACGATGTTCTGTTGCGCCTGTTCCACATCCGAAATCTTTGTCGGACCCATGAATTCCAGTTCTTCGCGAACCATGTTGGCCCCGCGTTCGGACATGTTCTTGAAGAAGCGGTTCTTGAGTTCGTCGGACGCGCCGCGCAGGGCGAGCGTGAGTTCCTCGTTGGGGATTTCCTTGACCAGTTCGCGGATGGAGCGGTCGTCCAGATCCTTGACGTCGGAGAAGACGAACATGAGGTTGCGGATATCTTCCGCCATCTGGGCCGAATCTTCCTCGATTTCGGAGAGGACTTCCTCTTCGGTGGCGCGATCCACGGCGTTGAGGATTTCGGCCACGGACTGCACGCCGCCGACCTTTTTGCCTTCCTTGCCGCCCATGGCGATGAGCTGGTTTTGCAGCACCCGGTCCACTTCCATGAGCATGTCTTCGGGCACGGATTCCAGCCGGGCGAGGCGCATGAGCACTTCCGCCCGCACGCCGGCGGGGAGCATGGTGAGCAGCGTCGCGGCCTGCTCGGCGGGGAGATGGCCGAGGATGAGCGCGAGCGTCTGCGGGTGTTCGTTGCGGAGCATCTGGGAGAGGAGCTTCGGGCTTACCCGTTCCAGTTCGCGGAAGGGGGCCGGGCCGGTGTCGATATTGAGCGTGTCCATGATGTACTTGGCGGTGTCGCCGTCCAGGTTTTTCATGAGCATGCGTTTCAGGCTGTCCTGCCCGCCGGCGATGAGATCGCGCCCGGTGACAAGAGCCTGATGGAATTCGCGCAGGACGGTTTCCACCGTTTCCTTCGGCACGGTGTCAAGCTCCATGACCGCCTTGGAAACGGCGGCTATTTCCTTTCGATCCATGCGCTTGAAGATTTCGGCGGTGAACTTGTCCCCGAGGGAAAGAAGAAGAACCGCGGTTTTTTGTGTGCCGTTCAAATCCATCAGCGGTGCTCCTTGTCTGCGGAACGCTTGCGGTTGAAAGCGGAGGTGCGGAAAATACGGGATGCGGCCGCCATATGGCCGCGCCCTTCTGTAGCATGGAACGCTTCGGCCGGCAACGCGCGTTTTTCCGCGCCCCCGGGGCGGACCGAAACCCGCCGGGGACGCGGAAAAACCTTTTCGGAAGTCGCGCGGCTTACTTGCCGGCTATCCACAGGCGCAGAACCCGCACGGTGATTTCCATCTGGTGTTCCGCCAGTTCCAGAACCTGCATCTTGAGTTCTTCCAGTTCCCGCCGGCTTTGCCGGCGGGCGGGGACTGCGGGAGCGGACGCCGCTCCCTCGGCGGCGGCAAGCGCCGCGGGCTGCGTGCTAGGCCCGAATGGCTGCTTTAGCTTCATTCTTCATCCATCCCCGGAGGACCATGACGGTCTGCTCCATATTGTGCTCGGCCAGTTGCAGGGCGTGGGCCTTGATGTCTTCAAGGCGCTGGAGCATGTCGAATTCGTCGGCTTCCTCGTCGAAGCGGTCGAGTTCGGCGGCGCGCGCTTCCTCGACGGCGGCGCGGGCGGCTTCTTCCTGCGCTTCGTAGAGGGCCAGTTGCTCCTCGGCCGAAGGCAGACCTTCCAGCCCCTCGATCACTTCGCCGGCTTCCACCTTGGGGCGGACAAGGGCGAGCACCACGGGCCGCACCACCAGCATCAGGAAGAGGAAGGCCAGAAGGGCGTTGATGAGCGGCTTGCCGAGGCGTTCCGCATATTCGGCCACAAGCTGCGCCACGTTGGGTTCCTCGGGCAGTTCCGTGTCACCGAAGGGCACGCACAGCACTTCGATGGTGTCGCCGCGCGCCCGGTCATAGCCGACGGCGTTGGCGACAAGCGTGCGCACGCGGTCCAGTTCTTCCTTGGGGCGGGGGGTAAAGGCGTATTCGCCCTGATCGTTTTTTTCGTACACGCCGTCCACCACCACGGCTACGGTCATGCGGCTGATCTCGCCGACCTGGCCGATGATGTTCTGTTCTTCCTTGTTGATTTCGTAGTTGGTGGTGCGTGTTTCGCGGGTTCCCTGCTGGCTGCTGACGGCTCCGTTCAGGCCGTCGCCACGGTAGTTGGCGTCCGGAGAGTCGAGATTGGCGCGTCCCTGATTGGTTTCCTCGCTGCGCTGCTCGGAGCGGACGGCGGTTTTCTCGGGGTCAAAAATTTCGCGGCGGATGGTGCGCTGGCTGAAGTCGAGATCGGCGTTGACCTTGGCGATGATCTTGCCCGCGCCCATGATCGGCGTCAGCAATTCGTTGATGCGGCGTTCCAGGCCCTGTTCCACCTTGAGCTTGTGGTCGCGCTGGGTCACGCTGAGGCCGGTCAGGCTGTCTTCATCCGGAAAATACAGGGGCTTGCCCAGGCTGTCGGTGACGGAAATGCGATCCTTGTCAAGACCTTCCACGGCCATGACCAGCATGTTGACGATGCCCTGGACTTCCTTTGGCTCCATCTTGCGGCCAAGATCCTTCAGCTTGAGGACCACGGAGGCGGAGGGCTTCTGCTGCTCCTCGATGAAGAGGCTGCGCTGCGGCACGACAAGGTGGACGCGCGCGCTCTCCACATTGGGGAACTGGCTGATGGTGCGCGAAAGCTCGCCCTGCAACGCGCGCTGGTAGTTGATCTTCTGCACGAAATCGGTGACGCCGACTTTCACGTCATCAAAGATTTCAAAGCCGATGCCCGTGCCCACAAGCCCGCCCTCGCCCGCGACCTTGATGCGCAGATCATACAACTGCGGCTGGGGAACAAGCACGCTCGATCCGTTGTTTTCCAGCTTGTAGCTCACCTTCTCGGCCTGGAGCAGGTTGACGACGCGGTTGGCGTCTTCCGGGCTGAGGTTGGAGTAGAGCACCTGGTAGTCGGGCTTGTTCAGCCAGAACATGAACCCGGCGAAGCAGGCGAGCAGGATGGCGGCAAGCCCGCCCACGAAAATCCGCTGGGTGAAGCTGATCCCCTTCCAGAAGGAAAGAACTTTTTCGGTGGCCTGATTCAGAAAATTCGGCATGGCGAGTATCCCGATACGATGACGTCAGAAAATTGTCGTTTCCGCAAGAGGCTTCCCGCGAAAGCATGGGAAAGCGGTTTGCGGGCCGGACGCCGGAGTGCCGGCGCTAGAACTGGATCCGGCTCAGTTCCTTGTAGGCTTCAAGCACCTTGTTGCGCACGGCGGAAGTCATGTTCACGGCAAGGCCGGCCTTCTGGAGCGTGATCATGAGTTCGTGCACGTTCTGGGTTTCGCCGGAGGCGAAGGCTTCGATCATGCCGCGCTTGAGGCTTTGCAGATCGTTGACCTCTTTCAGCGAACTGTTGAGGGTGGAGGCGAAGCTGGCTTCTTCCGGCTTTTCGCGCGGGGCGAGATCGGCTTTTTCCTGAAAGCGCTTCTGTGCCCTGGTGAAATCATTGAGGGCGTTTTTGTATGCCTTGATGCCGACGTTCTGAATGCTCATGACTTCCTCCCTGGTATGTTCTGCTCGTGCTGTATGGTTGCGAATTGCGTGCTCCCGCGGGGGAGCTTGCGCCGGACGCGCGGCGCGCTATGACGATCTGCCGATGTTGAGCGCCTGCATGTACATGTTCTTCACCGTCTCAATCGTGGCGGTGTTGGCCTCGTAATTGCGCTGGGCGGTCATGAGGTTGGTCATTTCCTCCACGACGTTGATGTCGGGGTAGGAGACCATGCCTTCTTCGTCCGCGTCGGGATGGCCCGGCTCGTAAACGCGCTTGGGGGGCCGGGCGTCCGGCAGGACGTTGAGGATGCGCACGCCCTTCAGCTCGCGGTCGAGCGCGCTCTGCATGTGCTTGCTGAAGGGGGCGTCAACGTCGGTGGCGGCCCGGATGACGGTGCGCCGACGGTAATGCCCGCCTTCCGGCGTGCGCGTCGTTTTGGCGTTGGCCAGATTCATGGCGATGACGTTGATGCTCAGCCTGTCGGCGCTGAGCGCCGAGGCGCCGATATCGAGTGCGGTCATGAAGTCCATAGTTATGCCCTGGATCCTTCGGTGATGACTGTCTTGATTCCGTCGAAATTATTTTTGATGACCTGGCTCAGAGCGTTGTAGTGGAGGCTGGCCTTGGCCATCTTGACCATTTCCTTGTCGAGGTTCACCCGGTCTTCCCCGTGGGCGACGCGCGGCTTGACTGATTTTTCAAATTCCGAAGTGAAGTTCTCCGGATCAAAGACGGCCGGCATGTGACCGGGAGCCGTGCGGCTCATGCGGCCGCGCATGTCAAGCCCGAGCGCCTTCTGCAATTGATCTTCGAATTCCAGCGTGCGCGTCTTGTAGCGGGGCGTGTTCACGTTGGCGATATTGCTCATGATGACATTTTGACGCTCAAGCTGCATGTCGAGAACCTTGGAAACAAGGTTCACTTGCGGCTCGTACAGGCTTTTCATGACGTTTCCTCCCTGCGCCGGCGGATGAACGCCGTGACGCGTCAAGCCTTTAGCAAGAAGCGTTCCATAGTTTTCATATTAGAAAAAATATTTTATTTCAGTGTGTTGCTGAATGAAAGACGGAACCGTGAACAGCCGCGGGCGTCAAGCGTCCGGCGCATTGGGCGGCCTTGCGGCGCGGGGGCGCGGCGCGCGCGACAGGGGGGACCCCGCCGGCCAGACGGCTTGACGTGAAGCGCAAGTGTCGTATGGTGTGCCGCACATTCAAAGAGTTGACGACGTGGGCGGCGCGCGCCGCTGATTCGGGCAGCCCGGACATTCGGGTTGTCCGCGCCGTCGGGCCTGCCGGGGGGAAGTATGGGGAAGAGCCTGATCATTGTGGAATCACCCGCCAAGGTGAAGACCATCAAGAAATTTCTCGGCGCCGGCTACGCGGTTCAGGCCAGCGTGGGGCATGTGCGCGACCTGCCCAAAAGTTCCATTGGCGTGGATGAAGCCAACGGCTTCGCCCCGCATTACGAGGTGATCGCGGGCAAGGAAAAGGTGGTTGCCTCCCTGCGGGAGGCGGCGGCCAAGGCGGATGTCGTCTACCTCGCGCCGGACCCGGACCGCGAAGGCGAGGCCATTGCCTGGCATGTGGCGGAGCTTGTGAAGGACAAGAACGCCAACATCAAGCGCATTCAGTTCAACGAAATCACGGCGCGGGCCGTGCGGGAAGCCCTGGCCCACCCGCGCGATCTCAACGTCGCCCTGTTTGACGCGCAACAGGCGCGGCGCGTGCTGGACAGGCTTGTCGGGTACAAGATTTCCCCCCTGTTGTGGAAGAACGTGAAGCGCGGCATCTCCGCCGGGCGGGTGCAGTCGGTGGCCCTGCGGCTCATTGTGGAGCGCGAGGAAGAGCGCCGCGCCTTTGTCCCCGAGGAATACTGGGTGTTCAAATCGCTCCTTGAAGGCGCCACGCCGCCGCCCTTCCGCGCGGAACTGTGGAAGGTGGAGGGCAAAAAGCCTCAAATCCCCGACGCGGCGGCCGCCGCCGCCCTGGAAGAAGCCCTTCGCGGTCAGCCCTGCGTGGTGCGATCCGTGGAGGAAAAGGAGCGTTCGCGGCCGCCGCAGCCGCCCTTCACCACATCCACCCTGCAGCAGAGCGCCAACCAGCGGCTCGGCTACGCGGCCAAACGCACCATGAACATCGCGCAGCGCCTGTACGAAGGGGTGGAGCTTGGCGAGCGCGGCACCACGGCCCTCATCACCTACATGCGCACCGACTCGGTGCGCATCGCGGCCGAAGCGCAAAGCGCCGCCGCGGCGTACATCGAGGGGCGTTTCGGCAAGGACTATCTGGCCCCCGGCGGCAAGCGCGATTTCAAGGGCAAGGCCGGCGCGCAGGACGCGCACGAAGCCATCCGGCCGGTGGACGTCACGCTCTCCCCGGAAGACGTCAAGCCCCACCTCGCGCCGGATCAATATCAGTTGTACCGGCTGATCTGGTCTCGTTTCGTGGCCTCGCAAATGGCGGCGGCGCGCTTTCACGACACCACGGTCATTGTGGATTGCGGTCTGGCCCAGTGGCGGGCGCGGGGCGAGCGCCTGCTCTTCCCCGGCTTTCTTGCCCTGACCCCGCGCGGCAAGGAGGAAGAAGGCGTCGAACTGCCGCCGCTTGCCGCCGGCGACGCCCTGACCATGAAGGAACTGACCAGGGAGCAGAAATTCACCCAGCCGGCCCCGCGCTTCACCGAAGCCTCGCTGGTGCGGGAACTGGAAGAACTTGGCATCGGCCGGCCCTCCACCTACGCGACGATCATCTCGACGCTTCAGGATCGCGACTATGTCACGCTGGAGGAGAAGCACTTCGCCCCCACGGATCTCGGCCGGGTGGTTTGCGACCGCTTGCGCGATCATTTCCAGACGCTGATGGATGTGGGCTTTACCGCGCAAATGGAAGAGCGCCTCGACAAGGTGGCGGAAGGCGGGCAGGACTGGGTAGCCCTTCTGCGTGATTTCAGCAGGGATTTCGACCCCACCCTGGCCGCGGCGGCCAAGGCCATGAACCAGGTCAAGACCGGCGTGAGCACGGACGTCGCCTGCCCCCGGTGCGGCAAGCCGCTGGTGGTCAAGTTCGGCAAGACAGGCGAGTTTCTGGCCTGTTCCGGCTACCCGGAGTGCCGCTTCACCTCCAATTACACGCGGGACGAAAAGGGACAGATCCACATTCAGGAGCGCGTCAAACCCGAACTGGAAAAGGTGGGCGTCTGCCCCGAGTGCGGGAGCGACCTTGTGATCAAGATGTCGCGCGCGGGGAGCCGCTTCATCGCCTGCACCGGGTACCCCAAATGCGCGCATACCGAGCCGTTTTCCACCGGCGTGCCCTGCCCGCGCGAAGGCTGCGACGGCGTGCTGGTGGAAAAAAGCTCGCGCCGGGGCAAGCTGTTCTATTCGTGCAGCGCCTACCCCAAATGCGATTACGCCCTGTGGGACAAGCCCGTTCAGGAAAGCTGTCCTGCCTGCGGCTCGCCCCTGCTGGTGGAAAAGACAAGCAAGGCGCGCGGCCGCGTGCTGGCGTGCCCGGAAAAGAGCTGCCGCTACGTCCGAAGCCTGGAGGAGGGCGAAGCCGCGCCCGAAGACGACGCAAGCCTGTTGAGCCTTGCCGAACCCAAAGGCGATTGCTGACTTGGGCCGGATGCGCAACCCTGTGCCGCGGGTGGCGGCCATTCACGATCTGTCCGGCTTCGGCCGCGCCTCGCTGACCGTGGCCATTCCCGTGCTGTCCGTCATGGGGGTGCAGGCGTGCCCGCTGCCCACGGCCGTGCTGTCCACGCACACGGTGGAATACACCGGGTACACCCTGCTCGATCTCACGTCCGAGATGGAACGCATTCTCGATCACTGGGAAGCGCTCGGCCTTGTGTTCAACGGCGTGTATTCGGGCTTTACGGCGTCGGTGGAGCAGATGGCGTCGGTGGCGCGCTGCATCCGCTCCTGCCTTGCTCCGGACGGTCTGGCCGTGGTGGACCCTGTATTGGGCGACAACGGCGTGCTCGATCCGACGATGACCCCGGAAATGGTGCGGGGGATGCGCCGGCTGATCTGCGAGGCCCATGCGATCACCCCGAATTACACGGAAGTCTGCCTCCTGCTTGGCGATCCCTATCGCCGCGATCCGGATCCCGCCGTCGTCATGACCCAGTTGCGACGCCTGGCGGAGATGGGGCCGGGCGTTGTCGTGGCGACAAGCGTGCCTTTGGCCGGGCGGCCGGATCGCAGCGCCGTCTTTGCCTACGAGCGGCAGGCGGATCGCTTCTGGAAGGCGGATTGCTCCATCATTCCCGCACATTATCCCGGCACGGGCGACGCCTTCGCCAGTGTGCTGACGGGGAGCCTCATTCTTGGCGACAGCCTGCCCCTGGCGCTGGATCGGGCCGTGCAGTTCGTCACGCTTGCCATTCGCGCCACGTTTGGCCTGGACATGCCCACCCGCGAGGGCATTTTGCTTGAGCGCGCGCTCCCGGCCCTGCGCGCCCCGCTCAGCGGCTGCGTGTGCGAGCTGGTTTCTTCTTCTTCTTCTTCTTCTTCAACCTCTGCGAGCGCCGCTTCATGAGCCTGTCTTCTTCCGCCTGTCCAGCCGTTTTATCCGAATTGCCCGATCCGCCCGGCACGTCGGTTCCATCCGAGCCGTTCGGCGCGGACGCCGCGCTCCGCGCCGTCCCGAACGTCGGGCGGCCTGTCGGGGTGTTCGATTCCGGCGTGGGCGGTCTGACCGTGCTTCAGGCCATGCTCCGCCGTATGCCGCACGAGGACTATCTGTACCTTGGCGACACCGCCCGCCTGCCCTACGGGGCCAAAAGCCGGGAAACGGTCATCCGCTATGCCGCGCGGGTTTCGGCGTTTCTGGTGGAGCAGCGGGTCAAGGCTCTGGTGATCGCCTGCAACACGGCCACCAGCGCGGCCTTGCCGGCCCTGCGCGCGGCGTATCCGCACATTCCCGTGATCGGCGTGATCGAACCCGGAGCGGAAGCCGCCTGCCGCGCCTCGGTCAGCGGGCATATCGCGGTGATCGCCACGCCCGCGACGATACGCGACGGTTCGTACCCTGCGGCCATTCTGCGTCGTCGCCCCGAGGCCAGAGTCAAAAGCCTGGCGTGCCCCCTCTTTGTCCCGATGGCGGAGGACGGTCTGTTTGAAGGCCCGCTGGCGGAGGGGCTGGCGGCCCGCTACCTTTCGGCCATTTTTCCTGTCGTGACCGGTCAGGACGATGGACGGGGCGAGGGGCAGGGCGGAGAGCGGGATCGGCCGGACTGCCTTGTGCTCGGCTGCACGCACTATCCGCTTCTGGCCGGCGCGATCCGCCGGGTGGTGGGCAAGGGCGTCACGCTTGTGGATTCGGCGGCCACCACGGCCGAAGCCGCGTGCCGGGTGCTGACGGAGCGGGGGCTGGCCCGATCCGCCCGCTCCGGCGGTGGAACGTGCCGCTTTTTCACCACGGACGATCCGGAGCGCTTTGCGCGCACGGGCAGGCTCTTTCTCGACATGCCGCTCGGCGGGGACGACGTGACGCTGGTGGATCTGTAGGGTCAGGACTGATCCTGGGGCGGCCTTTTCTGTCGCCCGGCGGCATGTCCCGGAGCATGACATGCTTTTTCGTCAGATACTCGTTCTGTTTTTTCTGGCGGGGATCACGGCGGCCGCCGCTCCCGTGCCGGCGTGTACCGCCTTCGCTCTGCTGGCATGGGCGGACAGGCGCGCCTGGCGTCCCGCCGGCTTTGGCGCGGCCCTGGCGTGCGCGCTGGCAGGCTGGATCGCCGGCGAACTGGCGGAACCTCCGCCCGCGCCGGAACCGCCCGCGTGGCTGCACGAGATCATGGAGCGCCGCGCGGTGGTGCGGGTGCGCGGGGACGTCGTTTCCGTCAGCGGTCTTGCGGATCAACGCTTGCGCATTGTGCTTGCGGACGTGCGCCCTGCCGGCTCCGATCCAATCGACTCCGCTCCGGATCTTTTGCCAGCGCTTCCCGGTCGCCTTGCCTGGACATGGGAGCGGCCCGAGGGCCGGCGGCCGCTTGCCGGGCAGACGCTTGAGGTGACGCTCCGCATCAGGCCGGCGCGCGGCTTCCGCAATGACGGCGGCTGGGACAGCGAACGCTACTGGCGACGGCGCGGCGTGCTTTTTCAGGCATGGAGCCGGGGAAACGACGGCGATCTCCGCATCAGCGAGAGCAGGGCAAAGCCGGGGGAAGCGCTCAGGGAGCGTTTGCGCGCGGCCGTTGTCGCCGTATTCGCTCCGTCTCTGTCCGGCAGTCTTTCGCAAGCGCCGTTCTCTGCCGGCGGTGAAGTCCGTAGCCCTGATCCCGCCCCTGACGCCGCGCCTGATCGGGGGTGGACGCTTCTGCCCGCGCTTCTTTTCGGGGATCGCTTCCATCTGCGCACGCCCGATGTCGAGCGCATGTCCAGCGCCGGACTGGCGCACAGCATGGCGCTTTCCGGCCAGCATCTCGCGGTGGTCGGCCTTGTTTCTTTCGTCATTGTCGCGCTGATTGGGCGGGTGAGGCCGGAAAGCTTTCTGCATGTGCCCGCGCCGCGGCTTGCGGCCCTGTGCGCGCTGCCGCCGGCGGCGATCTATCTGTGGCTTGGCGGCGCGCCGGCTTCGCTTGTGCGGGCGGGGCTGATGCTGGCTTTCTGGGCGTTCTTTCTCTGGCGGGACAGATCGGCCGCCTTTCCGGACGCGCTCGTGGCCGCGCTGGCCTGCATGATCCTGGCCGCTCCCCTGACCGTGCACGATGTGGGCGCGCAACTGTCGTTCAGCGCCGTGGCCGGCATCGCCCTGATCGTGCCGCTGGCGCTGAGGGTTGGCCGCCCGGAAGGCGAAGCGCCCCGGGCGCATTCGCAATTCGGGCGGATCGTCGCCCGGACGGGGCGCGGTCTGCGGCTCCTTCTCGTCTGTTCCGTGGCCGCTCAAACCGCGACATGGCCCCTGGTCATGGCGACATTCGGCCATTCCACCTGGTGGTTCCCGCTGAACCTGATCTGGTTGCCGGCGCTCGGCTTTCTGGTTTTGCCTCTGGCCTTTCTCGGTTTGATCTGCCTGACTCTGGCCTGTCCTGTTGCGGTCTGTCGGGCTGTCCCGGGGCTGGACATTCTGCACGCGGGCTTGAACACGTTGGGCGCGGCGGCGTTGAAGCTGGCGGCATGGCCTTGCGATCTGCTTTTCCGGGGGCTGGAGCGTCTGGAGAGCGACTGGGGCATGAGCGTGGCCTGGGGCTTGCGCCCGCACTGGACTGCGGTGCTCGGCTTTGCCGCGCTTTTTGCCGGTCTGGCTCTGCTGGCGCGGGATCGCCTGCCCGACAGGGATCGTGTCGGCGCGCCGGGCGTGCCCGCACCCGCGTCTGCCCCTGCATCTGTCGGTGCGTCTGGTCACATGTTGGGCCGCATGTCTGGCCGCGCGGACGGGTTGCGGGAACACGTCCGGAATGTGACGCGATCTCCGGCCGGAAGGCTGATCCTCGCCGCTGTCCCCCTGCTTTTGATCGGCCCGTGCCTGCGTGTGTGGGCGGAACGCGCGCCCGAGGTGAGCCTGCGCGTGTTCGACGTGGGGCAAAGCCAGGCCGTGTTGCTGGAATGGCCGGACAGGGGACGGCGCGGCCGGGCGCTGGTGGACGGGGGCGGCTTTTTTTCCGATCGCTTCGACAGCGGGCGTGATATCATCGCGCCTTTGCTCACCGCCAATCGGCTCCCTGAGCTGGACTGGCTCATTCTCTCCCACCCGGATCGCGATCATTTGAAAGGGCTGCTGTTTTTCGCGGCCCATTTTTCCGTGCGCGGCGCATACACGGCGGGTTTCGCTGCCGATTCCGATCCGGATCGAAGTCCGGCCGGGACAAGGGGCGAACCAACGGGTGGAGCGGCGTCCCATGCCGAGGCCCGAACTGCGATTCAGACAGCGGGCAGGATTGCAGGCGGCGCAACGGGCGATCCCGACGGGAAGGCCAGCCAACCGCTTTCGCTGTACGCACGCTTTACGAGAATTCTTGACGCGCGCGGCATTCCCCGCCATACGCTGCACGCGGGCGCCCGCATCGCGCTTGCGCCCGAGCGTTGCCCGGAACTCTTTCTCGAAGTGCTGGCCCCGGCGAAGGGCGAAAAGGCCGCGGGCAACAACGGCCTTGTGCTTCGGCTGGTCAATCGGGGGAAAGGTCTGGCCCTGCTCCCCGGCGACGCCGAGGCCGGCTATCTGCGGCGGATGCTCAGGCGGCTTCCGCCGGAAGCGCTCCGCGCCGAAGTGCTTGTGCTGCCGCACCACGGTTCGGCCGGGAGCTTTCTCCCGGCGCTGTACGACGCGGTGCGCCCGCGCGTCGCCGTGGTCAGCGCGGGCATGGGCAACGCCTACCGCCTGCCTGCCGACAAGGTGCGGAATGAACTGGCCGGACGCGGCCTGCCTTTGCATGTCACGGCTGAGCATGGAGCTTTCGCGCGTACATGGAATGCGGATTTCTGACAGCTGACCCTAAAGAATGACCCGACTCTGCCGATAGGAAAAATACCGGACGCAGACTTGGCGCGGCGGCAAACCCCTCCCTTGAAATCCGCGTTCGCCCTTGCCGAAGTGATGATTTCAGGCTACGAACAAGAAAAAATACTCTGCAATCTGCCGGGCATTGTTTCTCTGAAGAGGAGACGCTCAACCCGGTGCAGGTTTGCGGCGACGAAATCGCCGTGAGCGCAGGA
>CAJUHZ010000052.1 GCA_910585945.1 uncultured Bilophila sp. | reverse complement strand
CCGTTTTGGAAGCACCATATATTCATATCCTTATTTTTGCAATTAGGCACTAGGCGGCCAGGGCGTGTTCACGCTACGAGAAATGTTGTTCTCCGCCAGGGAAAAAGGCTTTTTGTGAAGGGAATGCACTCTTGTGGCACTTGACCGGAATAAAAAGCCTTTCTGACGCAGACAGAACAAGAGTCGTAGCGTGAACACGCCCTGCACGGCGGCGATACCGGGGGCGGCTCAATGATGGGACCGCCCCCGGTTCATGGAAAAGACGGGAAAGCTCCTTGCGGGGCTTTTTTTCTGGAACTCGTTTCATGATTCAGCCTTTGGGCTGAATCATGAAGATCATTCGCCCAAAAACGTGGTTTTTGGCTCATTCACGGCGCTTTTCGCGCCGCGCCAGACTCTCGTCCGGCGTTGGAAGCCATTTCATGCGAATCATGGAATGACTTCTATTTCCCGGCGGGGTCCGGGCAGCCGACGGCGCGGCGCAGGGCCGCGACTTCCCCGGCGGTCAGGGGCCGCGTTTTTCCGGGCGGCAGGCCGTCAAGCCGCAACGGCCCCTGGGCGACGCGCATGAGACGCAGAACCGTCAAATCCAGATCCCGGCACATGCGCCGGATCTGGCGGTTCAGGCCCTGATGCAGACGCAGTTCAAGCAGGGTGTTTTCAGCGCCGATGCGTTCGGCAGTCCGGGCATCGGGCCGCCCGCCCATTCTTCTCTCGGAGCGCCCGTCAAGACGGCCCTCGATGCGTTTGGGCGGGATCGACAGGTAGGGGCTGGCGGTCAGGATGTTCGCTTCCACCGGGGCGAGGTGTTCTCCTTCGGCAAGGGTCATGCCGCCGCGCATCGCGCGCAGGGCGTCTTCTGACACGCGGCCCCGCACCAGCACATGGTAGACGCGCGCAAGGTGCAGCCCGGCTTCCCGGCTCGGGTGGGTCAGGCGGTGGGTCAGTTCGCCGTCATCGGTAAGCAGCAAAAGCCCTTCCGAGAAAAAGTCGAGGCGTCCCGCCGGGTACAGGCGGCGATCCTTCCATTGATCCGGCACAAGGTCGAGCACGGTGGGGCGGCCTTCCGGATCGCTCACGGTGGAGACCACGGCCGCGGGCTTGTGCAGCAGGAGGCGGCACGGCTCGCGCCGCCGATCCGGGCGGGGGAGCGTTTTGCCCCGCACTTCAATCACGTCGCGCTCGGGGCATACCCGCAGGCCGGGCGAGACGACGGTTTCACCGTTGACGCGCACAAGGCCGGCGGCCACAAGTTCATCCGCCTTGCGGCGGGAGCAGACGCCGGCGTCGGCCAGCGCCTTGTTGATGCGGAGAGTTTCCATACGGGCGGAAGCGCGCCGGGCGCGCCGGAAAAAGGTGAAGCCCCGCGCCGGGGCTGGCGTTCGGGCATAATGTGGGCTAGACTGCCGTTCGTCAAGGCGTTGCCCGCCCGGCAGCGGCTCGGTTTGAAAATGGCGGACTGCCATGCGGGGCACTGCCCCACGCCCCGTCGGGGGCACGATGCTCCCGGACCCCTCAGATGGGGTCACGAACGCCTTATGGCCGCCGGCAGGCGCGCCGCGCGCATCTGTGCGCGACAGAGCCGGGCACAGGGCCGGCGTGGGGGCGAGAAGCCCCCGAAAGTTCAAAATGCGGGGGGCCGTGGGCATCTCAACCACCAAACTACGATCTATGTCGAAAAAGCACCACACGACTGAACCCGCGCCCGTTGCGCCCGACGTGCCCAACGTGGCGGACGAACGCCGCCGCAAGGGCCGCCTCGCTCTGCGCGTGTTGCGGCTCTTCGGGCCGTACAAGTGGGTGATGCTGGCGGCCCTGCTCGCCTCCGGCCTGGTCTCCGCGGCCACGGCGGGCACGGCCTGGCTCATCAAGCCCGCGCTGGACGACATTTTCATCCGCAAGGACGCGACGGCCCTGCTCTATGTGCCGCTGGCGTTCATTTCCCTGACGCTCGTCAAGGGCATCGGCCGTTACATGCAAAACTGGTGTACCAACTACAGCGCGCTCCGCGTGCTGGAACAGGTGCGGCAGGAACTGTTCCGCAAGATCATCCGCCTGCCGCTGAGCTTTTACGAGGGCGCGCAAGTCGGGATGCTCATGTCGCGGATCATCAACGACGTCGGCATGATCCGGCAGAGTCTGCCTTCCGTGGTGCAGATTTTGCGCCAGGTGCTGACCATGACCGGGCTGTTGTGGGTGGTTTTTGACCAGAATTTCCGGCTGGCGTGCTGGGCGCTGATTGTTCTGCCTGTGGCGGGCTTTCCCTTTGTGCTGTTCAGCCGCGCCCTGCGCCGCTACGGCCGGCGCAACGCCGAAATCACGGCCGGCATTTCCGGCATGTTGCAGGAGATGCTCAGCGGCATCCGCGTGATCAAGGCCTTTGCCACGGAAAAACAGGAGACCGCCCGCTTTGACGTGGAAAACGGCCGCATCATCAATATCACGCTCCGCCAGTCCTGCATTTCCGAACTGTCCTCGCCCGTCATGGAGCTTATCGGTTCCCTCGGCATCGGCCTTGTGATCTGGTACGGCGGCACGGAAGTCATCGACGGGCGCATGACGCCCGGCGCGTTTTTCTCCTTTGTGGCCGCGCTCGTGATGCTCTACGATCCGGTCAAGAGCCTGAACAGCGCCAACATGGCGGTTCAGAACGCCCTGGCCGGGGCGGAACGGGTGTACGCCCTGCTGGACGATCCGCAACTGCACACGGAACAGGGCGGCGAACTGCCGCTTGAGGGGCCGTTCCGCGAACTGCGCTTCAGCGGCGTGCGCTTCAGTTACGCCAATGCGGCCGTTCCGGCCCTGGAGGGCATTGATCTGACCATCCGGGCCGGGGAGCGGGTGGCTCTGGTGGGGCCTTCCGGCGCGGGCAAGACCACGCTCGTCAACATGATCCCCCGCTTTTACGATCCGACGGCGGGCTCCATCCAACTGAACGGCCGCGATCTTGCCGATTACGATCTTGCCGAATTGCGGCGATCCGTGGCTGTCGTCTCGCAGGAGACCTTTCTCTTTGACGTCTCCCTTGCGGACAACATCGCCTACGGGGAGAACACGGACGAGGACGCGCCGGGCCGGGGCGGTCTGGCCGCGCTGTTCGGTTTTTCCGGGCGCCGGAAGGCTGCCCCGCCGCCGGAGCCGGACATGGAGCGCGTGCGCCGGGCCGCTGTGGCCGCCTGTGCCGATGGCTTCATTTCCGCCCTGCCCGAAGGTTACGCCACGCGTATTGGCGAGCGCGGGGTAAAGCTTTCGGGCGGTCAGAAGCAGCGCGTCACCATTGCCCGCGCGCTCTTCAAGGACGCCCCGCTCCTTATCCTGGACGAGGCCACCAGCGCGCTCGACTCCGAATCCGAGCGCATGGTGCAGCGCGCCCTTGACAACCTGATGGAGAACCGCACCAGCCTGATCATCGCCCACCGACTTTCGACAATCCTTGGCGCGGATCGCATTGTGGTCATGGACGGCGGACGGATCGTGGACATGGGGCGGCATGAGGAACTCCTCGGGCGTTGCGCCCTGTACACCCGGCTGTACGCCATGCAGTTCCGGCCGGACGCTCCCCTCTCCGATCCGGTTTCCGACGAGCCGCCGGCAGGGGACGGCGCGCAAGGAACGCCGCGTGCGCGCTGAGCGGACGCCTTCCGGCTCGCGTGCCCGGTCTGCCGCCCGGCCGGCTGCCCACACGGCTGCCTGGTCATCTGTTCTGACCGGGGCGATCCTGCACCGGGTGTACCGGGTGTGGTGCCGTACCCTGCGCTATACGGAGATCAACCGGGCCGCCATCGAGACGCATACCCGGAACGGCCGGCCCGTTGTCCTTTGCCTGTGGCACGACGAACTCTTCCCGCTCATCTACCTCAAAAGGGATCTGAACATCATCGCCCTGGTCAGCCAGAGCGCGGACGGCGACCTCCTTGCCGGAGTGCTTGAGCGTATGGGGCTTGAAACCGCGCGCGGCTCCAGTTCGCGCGGCGGGGTCAGGGCGCTGCTCGGCGCGGCCCGCCGGATGCGCGAGGCGAAACTGTGCGCCTGCGTCACGGTGGACGGCCCGCGCGGCCCGCGGCACAGGGCCAAGGAAGGCGCGATCTTCCTTGCCAGCCGGGCGGGCGCGCCCCTGGTGCCCATCCGGCTTTTCATGGAGCGGTCCCATGCCTTCGGGAGCTGGGATCGTTTTCAGCTTCCCCTGCCCTTCAGCCGCGTGACCATGGTCTGCGGGGACGGGTTTCATGTGGAGGCGGATCCGCACGATCCCGACGCGGCGGAAGCGGAGCGGCGGCGGCTTGAGGAACGCCTCGAAGCCTTGCGGCCGCCGGATGCGGCGTGCGCCGGGGAGATGTCGGCATGACGTCGTTCTTTTCTTCGCTGTGCGCCCGCCTGTTCTTCCTGTGCGGGGCCGTGTTGCGGCGGGGCGGCGTCTCCGGGGTGCGGCGGCTGGCCGCTGTGCTCGGGTTCCTGCTGTGGGTCTGCCTGCCGGGCCGGCGGCGGCTCGCCATGCGGGCGGTTCGGGAGCGGCTCGGCGTTTCCGGGGCGGAAGCGAAACGCATCGCCCGGCAAAGCTTCGCCGAGAACGCCCGATCCTTTCTGGAAACGGCGCTGATCCCCTGCTTCGGCTTTGACGATCCGCGCGTGCGCGTGACCCGGCCGGATCTGCTCCGGCGCATGACCGCCGGGGACCGCCCTGTGGTGGCGGCCACAGCGCATTTCGGGGCCTGGGAACTGCTGGCCGGGCTGTTCGGCGATTTTCCGGCCGAATACCCGCATGTGGTGGTGGTGCGGCGGTCCAAAAACGTCGCCCTGAACGACTTCACCAACCGGATGCGCGGGAGCCGGGGGGCGGTCATCCTCGGTCACCGCGACGCGGCCTTTTCCATTTTGCGCGCGCTCAAGCGCAACGGCGTGACGGCCTTTCTCGTCGATCACAACACCAATCGGAACGAGGCGGTTTTTCTGCCCTTTCTTGGCAGGGCCGCGGCCGTGAACAAGGGGCCGGCCCTTCTGGCCGTGCGGGCGGAAGCGCTCGTCTTCGCCGTGTTCCTGCGCCGGGACGGCGAGGACTATGTGTTCCACATCGAGGAACTTGCGGACACGGCCATGCTCGACGGCGGGCATGAGGCGAACATGCGGACTGTCGCGCGCGCCTATACCGAGGCGGTGGAACGAATGGTCCGCCTCGCTCCGGAACAATGGTTCTGGATGCACAACCGCTGGAAAACCCGGCCCGGCCCGGATGATGCGGTTCCTGACGCGGCTCCCGGGGCGGAAGCCGGAGCGGCCGCGCGCAAATGAATGCAACGAGGATCATCGGCAATGGGCGAAACGAACACAATGTCTGCACGCGCGCACGCCGTCGCGCTGTTTTCCGGCGGGCTGGACAGCATTCTGGCGGCCCGGCTGCTGATGGAACAGGGGCTGACCGTGCGTTGCCTGCATTTCGTCACGCCCTTTTTCGGCAAGCCGGAACTGATCCCGCACTGGGAAGCGATCTATGGCCTGAGCATTGAGGCGGTGGACGTGGGGGCGGACTTTGTGCGCCTGTTGCGGCGTTTTCCCGAACATGGCTACGGCAAGGTCATGAACCCGTGCGTGGACTGCAAGATCCTCATGATGCGCAAGGCGCGGGAAATCATGACCGCGCTCGGGGCGCGCCTGATCGCCTCGGGCGAAGTGCTTGGCCAGCGCCCCATGTCGCAACGGCGGGATACCCTCAACATCATTTCGCGCGAGGCCGGGGTTTCCGGCCTCTTGCTGCGTCCGCTCTGCGCCCGGCATCTGCCGCCGACCGACGCCGAACGCTCCGGCCTGGTGGACCGCTTGCGTCTTGGCGCGATCTCCGGACGGGGGCGACAGGAGCAACTGGAACTGGCCGCCCGGATGAACCTTGCGGAGATTCCCACTCCGGCCGGCGGCTGCCGACTGGCGGAAAAGGAAAACGCCCGCCGCTACTGGCCGGTTCTCACCCGCCTGACCGATCCCGCGCCGGCGGATTTCGCACTGGCCAACGTGGGGCGTCAGTTCTGGCGGGAGGACGCATGGCTGAGCATGGGGCGCAACGAGGCGGACAACGCCGCGCTGGCCGGCCTTTTGGGATTGGAGGGAGTGGACGGAGACGAGCTGGACGGACAGGCTGCCCCACCTGCGTCGTGCGCGACGTCATCCCGGGCATCGGCCGTTCCCTTTGGAGCGGACGCGGCCGTGTTGCGCCTTGCGCGTCTGCCGGGGCCGCTTGCCGTGGTGCGTTTTGTCGGGGAGAAAGCGCGCGCCGCCTGGCGCGACAGCGTGGCGCGTTCCCGCGGCCCGAATTGTTCGGACACGCCCTCCCTGCCCGCTCTTTGTGACGCGGCCGCCCTGCTCGCTTCCTACGCGCCTCGGGCGGGGAACAACGAAGCCGATGTGGAATGCCGCCCTGTCAATGGCGGCCCGGCATGGAACATCCGGATACGCCCCTCGCGGGAGACCGGCTATACCGCCGGCGGCCCTTCCTTCGAGGACGTGAAGGCCGCTCTTCGCGGAGAGCGTTGTTCAGAAGGCGTTTCCGAATAAAAAACAGGATAGCGGCGCGTTGCGGATGCTGCCGTTTGAAGCGGATCAGTGTGGGGTCGTTCCCGGCCTTTTGCACTCTCCTGGCGCAAACGGTTACGGTGAACCTTTTCCCCTGTTTGAGTGGATGACATGTCAAAAACGCCCTACCAGCACGACGCCGCCTACAAAAACCTGTTCACCGATCCAGAAATGGTGGCGTCGCTGCTCCGGCGTTTTGTTCCCTCCGATATCGTCGCGGAAATGGATTTCTCTTCGCTCGAACCCTTTCCCGCCGATCACATTACGGAAGATCGTCGGGAACGCAGAAACGATATCGTCTGGCGCGTGCGCCTGAAGGAATCGTTCTGCTATCTGCTCTTTCTCCTGGAGTTCCAGAGCAGGGAAGACTGGTGGATGGCTGTTCGCATCCTTGCCTATACCGCCTTGCTCTGGCAGGATATCATCAAGGCGGACAGGCTCAGGGCAGGCGACAAACTGCCGCCGGTCTTCCCTCTGGTGCTCTACAACGGCGGCAAGGCATGGAAAGCGCCCACAGACCTGCGTGACCTGCTGCTCCCACACAGACAAAGCCTGAATGCCTACCAGCCGCAACAACAGTATTTTCTTCTGGATGCAGGCCGCGTGCCGGAAGAAACTCTTGCCGGAGACAGCGATCTCGCAACCCTGCTCATCCGCTTTGAACGCGCGCAGAACATCGGAGAAATCATCCACATTCTGACAGAACTGTGCATGCTGCTCCCATCTTCCGAACGCCTGCACCTGCACCGGGCATTCATAAGCTGGATCGGCAGCAACGTGTTCAGACGAACGGAAATAAGTGAAGATATCCTGCACTGTAATACGCTTCAGGAGGCACGTTCCATGCTTGCAGACATAGCTCCTCACTGGGAACAGCATTTTATGGAAAAGGGTATTGCCATTGGTGAAGCAAGAGGCATTTCCATCGGTGAAGCAAGAGGCATTTCCATTGGCAAGCAGGAAGGTATTTCCATTGGCGAAATCATGGGCATAAAAACTATCCTGCGGGCGCTGCTGACAAATCGTTTCGGCCCTCTGCCAAACGATATTGCGGCCGCCATTGACAGCATATCCAATGCAAATACCTTGAAAAACCTCACGCTTGAAGCGTCTCGCGCCGAATCCTTTCAGACATTCGCAGCATTGCTGCATCAGTTTGACAGAGATGCCAGAGAAAATGAGGGTCAGATCTCTCGCCGCTGCAGCAACGGGGAAATCGCATGACGAACCATGTTCCGAGCGCGGCCTTGCGATCCGAAGATGCAGACAAGGGGGACGCCGCCCCCGCCGTCAGCGTGATCATGAACTGTCTGAACGGCGCGGAACACTTGCGGGAAGCTCTGGACTCCGTATTTGCCCAGACCTGGACCGATTGGGAAATCGTTTTCTGGGACAACGCCTCAACGGACGAAAGCCCGGCCATTGCCGCGAGCTACGGCCCGCAGGTCCGCGTTTTCCGGGCGGAGGCGACAACGCCCCTTGGCGCGGCCCGCAATCTGGCTCTGGCGCAAAGCCGTGGCGAATACATCGCCTTTCTTGATTGCGACGACGTCTGGCTCCCCACAAAGCTTGAACAGCAGGTCGCCCTCTTCAGGACGGACAGCGAAGTCGGCCTGGTCTGTACCGACACCGAGCTGTTCAATGGCCGGAAGACGCTGAGTCGTCTCTTTGAAACGACGCAACCGGAGCGCGGCCACGTTTTTCGTCAGCTCATGAGCCGGCAGTGGATCTCCATGTCGAGCGCCATGATCCGCCGCGCCGCGCTTGCCGGCCTGGACCACTGGTTTGACGAACGCCTGAACGTCTGCGAGGAGGCGGATCTCTTTTACCGCATCGCCAAGGACTGGAAGCTTGATTTTGTTCCCGAAGCACTGACGCGCTGGCGCGTGCACGGCGTCAACACCACATTTCTCAAGTTCGGGCAGTTCGCTGAAGAGACGCGGATCATTCTGGCCAAGCACCGCGCCCTCTACCCCGGCTACGATGAGGAATACCCCGATCTTGCGGCGCTGCTTGCCCGAAGGGCCGCCTTTCAGGAGGCTGTCGCCCTGTGGCGGGAAGGCCACGGCGCGGAAGCCCGCCGCCTTCTCCGCCCCCATGCGGATTCGGCAAAGGTCAGATTGTTCCTCGCGGCGTCCTTTCTGCCGGGAAGCGCTTTCGACACGCTGGCGCGTCTCTATTTCCGCCTCCCCGGCCGGCTGCGGAAGTAGGGTAACCGACGCGCCGCAATACGCCCTGTCCCTGTGCGGGGCGGGCGGCGTGTCAGGCGGGGTGTTCCGTGTTCAGCCGGCCGTACAGATCTTCAAAGCGCACAATGTCGTCTTCGCCAAGATAGGATCCGGACTGCACTTCCACCAGTTCCAGCGGGATGCGCCCCGGGTTCTCCAGCCGATGCCGCGCGCCAAGGGGAATGTACACGGACTGATCTTCGCTCACCAGACTTTCAGCGTCGTCCACAGTGATCCGGGCCGTGCCGGACACGACAACCCAATGCTCGGCGCGGTGATGGTGCAGTTGCAGGGAAAGGGCGGCTCCCGGCTGCACGGTGATTTTTTTGACCTGGTAGCGCGGGCCGAGGGCGACTGTTTCATAGCTCCCCCAGGGACGGAACACGCGGACATGCGTGTCCGCCTCGCTTCGTCCTCTCTCCCGGAGCAGTTCCAGCAGCGCCTTGACTTCCTGCGCGCGCGCCCGGTCAATCACAAGCACGGCGTCCGCCGTTTCCACCACGGCCAGATCCCGCACGCCCACGGCCGCGAGCAGTCGGTGCGTGGCGTGCAGATAGCAGCCGGAGCTTTCCCGCGCGATCACGTCGCCGCGCACGGCGTTCCCGGCGGCGTCGTGCGGCGCGGCCTCGTAAAAGGCTTCCCACGATCCGAGATCGCTCCAGGAAGCGGACAATTCGATCATGCCCACCCTTTCGGCCCGTTCCATCACCGCGTAGTCGATGGAATCCGCCTGGCAGGCGAGAAAGGCCGTCCGTTCCGGGCGGATGAAATCGGCATCCCGCTGCCGTCCTGTCCAGGCCCGCGCGCAGGCCGCATGGATGGCGGGGGCAAGGCGCTCAAGCGCCGCAAGATACGCCGAAGCCCGGAACAGGAACATTCCGCTGTTCCAGGCGCAGCCTCCGGCGGCCAGCAGGGCCGCGGCGGCCGCGGCATCCGGTTTTTCCACAAAGCGGGCCACGGCGAACGCTCCGCCGGGCAGCGCCTCCCCCCGCACCAGATAGCCGAAGCCTGTTTCGGGCCGGGTGGGGAGTACGCCAAAGGTCATCAGACGGTCCGGGTCCGCCTCCAGCGCGGCCAGGCCGGCGCGCACGGCGGCATGGAAAGCCGCCGCGGGTTCAATGGCGTGATCGGAGGGCAACACTAGCAGGGCTGTTTCCGCGGCGGCACCGTCTCCTGTCTCTTCCGTCTTTTCAAGAGCGGCCAGAGCCGCCAGGGCAATGGCCGGCGCGGTGTTGCGGCCTGCCGGCTCCAGCACGATGTCGGCCCTCATGCCGCGCGCCTGGGCGATGCCGGCCGCGAAAAAACGGTGTTCCTCGTTGCAGACGACAAGGGGCGCTTCCGCCTCCAGCCCTGTCGCCCGATCCAGCGTCTGCCCGAACAGGGTTTCGCCGCCGAGATCCATGAATTGTTTGGGATAACGCCCCCGCGAAAGCGGCCAGAGCCGCGTGCCGCTCCCGCCGCACAGAATCACCGGACGAAGTCGCATGTTGTTTCCTTGAAGGGGTTGATTCCATCTGTTTTCCGTTGTGTCGGGGGAGACGATAGCACGCAAGGTTCAGGCTCGTGAAGTCCACATACGGCTTTTCCCTTGACTGTGCGGCGGGGGCATATATCTTTTCAAGACGTCAGACACGCGAAACTGCCTGGTGAAAACTGCGGGGGACAACCATGACGAAAAAGAACGCACTGGAAGAAGGGCGGCGGCTCCTCGAAGCCGGCCAGCCGGAGGAAGCGCTGGCCCTGCTGGCGGATCTTGTTGACGAGCAGGATGCGGCCATAGGCGTTCCTGCCCTGGACATGGCCGCCCGCGCCGCGCACGCCCTCGGACGTCTTGAAGAGGCGGGAACCTTTTTCCGGCGCTTGCGCGACAGGCTGAAAGCCCTGTTTGGCGAACGCCACCCGCATGTGGCGGCGGCGCAGGAAAACATGGCGCGCCTCGCTCAGGAGCAGGGGCGGCCGGACGAAGCCCTGACCCTCGGGCGGGAAGCGCTGTCCATGCTGCTGGAAGCGCGGGGGAGCGATCATGAGGATGTCGCCCGCGCGCGGCTCAATCTCTCCACCCACTGGTACGCTCTCAAGCATTACGACGAGGCCGAGCAGGAAGTGCGCGAGGCCATGCGCATTTGGGAAGCGCGCGACGGCCGGCGCAGTCGCCATGTGGCCACCTGCCTCAACAATCTCGGCCGTCTCAACGAAGAACGGGGCGAACTCCGCAAGGGCGTGCAGCTCCATGCCGAAGCCGCTTCCATCCGGCGCGAAGTGCTCGGAGACGATCCGGAAACAGCTTTTTCCCTCGGCAATCTCGGCGTGGCGCAACTTGTCGTCGGTGACTTTCAGGACGCCTTTCTCTCCCTCGGGCAGGCTCTGACCTGCTATGAGCGGCTCGGCCTTCAGGATTCGCCCGATGCCCTGGCCTACCGCACCAATCTGGATATCTGCCTTGAGATGATGGCTCAGCATCAGGCGTAACGCTGACCCCGGATCGAAGCGGGGCGCTGCCCCACGCCCCGCTGGGGGCATGATGCCCCCAGCCCCCCGGTTGCCGGCCTGGCGCAGGGCGCCAGCCATTGGGGGTGGAGGGGAATCATTCATTTACCCCGCTTGACAGGCCGGGCGGCAAGGCATACACAGCGTCTTGTGTAAAGGGGAGTAACTGGGGACCTGATCCCCGGACGGCGTCAACAGCATGGCTTCGGCCTGGCGTCGTCATCAGGATGAGTCATCCTGACGAGTGAGACCTTCACGGCATTCGCGCCGGAGGGTCTTTTTGCTCCGGCGTACAACCCTACGCCGGCGTCGCCAAAGGACGCCGCCATCAGGAGCAAAACCCATGCTGGGCGCGCATTCCCTTCTTGAAATCGTGCTTTTTGTCGCGGCTGTCGCGGTCTGCCTGTGGGCCGATCTTCATGCGCACCGGGCGGACAAACCCGTCACCGCGCGCAACGCCGCTGTCTGGACAGGCGTGTGGGTCAGCCTGGCGCTGGCCTTTGCCGGCTACATCGGCTTCACTTTCGGCGCGGATCAGGCGCAGCTTTTTCTGGCCGGCTATCTGCTGGAACAGTCTCTCTCGGTTGACAACCTGTTTGTGATCATGGCCATTTTCGGCTCGTTCTCCATTCGGGACGAGATGCAGCACCGGGTGCTGTATTACGGCATTCTCGGCGCGCTGATCATGCGGCTTGTCTTTGTGGCGGCGGGGTCCTCGCTGGTGGCGCTGTTCGGCCCGTACGCGCTGGCCGGCTTCGGCCTGTTCGTGCTCTGGACGGCGTGGAAGATGTGGCAGTCCATGCGCTCGCCCAAAGAAGAAACGTCGGCGGATTACGGTAATCATTGGGCGGTGCGTTTCGCCCGGCGCGTCATTCCTGTTCATCCGCACCTGAACGGGCACGATTTTTTTGTGCGCGTGGCGGAGAACGGGGGTACGGCGCTGAAGGCGACGCCGCTTTTTCTCTGCCTTGTGGTTGTCGAACTTTCGGATATCATGTTCGCGTTCGACTCCGTGCCGGCCATCATCGCCATCACGCACGATCCCTTTCTGGTATACACGAGCAATATTTTCGCCATCCTCGGTTTGCGCTCCATGTACTTTCTGCTTGCGGCGGCCAAGCGCTATTTGCGTCACCTCGAAAAGGCGGTGGTGGCCATTCTTGCCTATATCGGCGTGAAGATGCTGCTTGATGTTGCGGGGATCGCGCACATTTCGCCCCTGATCAGTCTGATGGTGGTGGCGGGGCTGCTCGCGCTGGGGATTGCCGCGTCCTTCCTGCCCGGCCGGGCCAGCGGGAATGTGGGGGGAGATGCGGGAGAAGATCGTCAAGATCCGCGTTCATAGCCGTGTTCAGGGCGGCGTTCAGGATCGCGATCCGGGGCGGCCGCGCAAGACGCGCCGGCCCCGGAGACGGGTTCGCCTCAGGTCATTTGCCCCGAGCGCTCCGCTCCGGACGCGATTTCCGGACGGGCTGTCCCGATCTTGCCGTTGTCGTCCGCACGCCGTATAAAGCGGATTGATCATTTCATCAGCACAACGCTTACGGAAACAGGATTTCATGACTACCATCCGCCCTCTGCCGAGTCAGCGCCTGCGCGCCGTGTTGCCCGCGGATCGCATTCCGTGGGACACGAGCGACGCCATTCCCCGCACTGGTCAGCGCCGGATCGCGCCCCAGCCCCGCGCGCTCAAGGCGCTGGAGCTTGCCCTGCATATCAGGGCGGCCGGCTACAACGTCTATCTTTCGGGGGAACCCAATCTCGGGCGCACCTACCTGTTGCGTGAGTTTCTCGCGCCGCGGGCGCGCAAATCCCCGACGCCGCCGGATTTGCTGTATGTGAACAACTTTGACGATCCTGACCGGCCGCGTCTGCTTGCCGTGCCGGCCGGTCAGGGGCGCAAGCTGCGCGCCGCCCTGGGGCAGGCCCTGGCCGATATCCGCAAGGAATTGCCGGCGCGGCTGGAAAACGAAATCTACGTCAAGAAGCGTTCGGAAATTCAGGATCGCTTTCAAAACACCCGCTCCCGGCTTATCCGGGAAATGGATCGCATTGCCGGCGGGCAAGGCTTCAATCTGGACCTTGACGAGCACGGGAGCCTTACCCTCTACCCGCTGGTGGAAGGCAAGCGCCTGAGCGAAGAGGAATACGATCGTCTGGACGCGCCCCTGCGCGACGGCCTGAAGCAAAAGGGCGACGGCCTGCTCCGCGCCATGTCCGGCATGGTGCGCAAATTGAGCAATGCCGAGCAGGCGTTCCGCGCCGACGAAAAAACTTTGGATCGCGAGGTTGCGGCGGCCGTGCTCGACTCCGTGCTGACCCCCGCGGCGGAACGCTGCCTGCGAGCCTGCCCGGACAACGAGGCGCTCAAGGCGTATTTCGACAGCCTGCGCGCCGACATTCTGGAAAATCCGGAAAGCTTTCTGCCCCGCGACGCCCAGCCGCAGTCCGGGCCAGGTCAGGCAGGCGGTTATCCGGGCGTCGGCCTTCTTGCCGAAGGCCCGCACGATCCGGACCCGTACCGCTACGATATCAATCTTTTTGTCGACAACAGCGGCCTCAAGGGCGCGCCGCTCATTGTGGAGGAGCACCCTACCGCCGCCAATCTGCTCGGCTGCATCGAGCGCGAATCCGAAATGGGCGCGCTTGTCACGGACTTCACCCTGATCAAGGCTGGTTCCCTGCACAAGGCCAATGGCGGTTTTCTTGTGGTGCATCTTGATGATGTATTGCAGCATCCCGCGGCCTGGGAGGGGCTGTTGCGCGCCTTGCGCGCGGGCGCGGCAAAGCTGGAGGAAGGCGGCGAGGGATCTTCCGACGGAGCGGTGCGCACCAAGGGCATTGAGCCGGAGCCGGTTCCGCTGGATCTCAAGGTTGTGCTGGTGGGCGAGGATGACCTGTACGACTCCCTGCTGGCCCATGACGATCGTTTTCCCAAGCTGTTCAAGATCAAGGCGCACATGACCGACACGGTGGAGCGCACCGCGGCCGATATCCGGGCCTGGCTCGTCCGCCTGGCGGGCATCATCGACGAGGCGGATCTTCTGCCCTTCAGCCGGGAAGCCCTGGCCGGGCTGGTGGACTTCAGTTCGCGCGTCAGCGAGGATCAGAAAAAGCTTTCCCTCAAGTTTCCGCTGATGCGCGACGTGATGATCGAGGCCTCGGCCGTGGCCGCCATGAGTGGGGCCGCCCTCGTGCTTGGCGAGCATGTGCAGCAGGCGCTGGACGATCGCGTGTACCGCGCCAATCTGGTGGAAGAACTGTACATGGAGGAATACGACCGCGAACTGATCCAGGTGGACACCACCGGCGCGGCCGTGGGGCGGGTCAACGGGCTTTCGGTCACCTGGCACGGGGATTTCGAGTTTGGCCTGCCCCACCAGATATCCTGTACGGTGGGCGTGGGGCACGGCGGCATCATCGATCTTGAGCGCGAGGCCGAACTCGGTGGGCCGATCCACACCAAGGCCATTCTTATCCTGAAAAGCTATCTGGCGGATCAGTTTGCCCGGAACAAGCCGCTGGTCCTCACCGGAAGCCTCTGTTTCGAGCAGAATTACGCCGGCGTGGAAGGGGATTCCGCCTCCGGCGCGGAACTCGCCGCCCTGCTCTCCGCCATTTCGGGCGTGCCCCTGCGGCTTTCTCTGGCGTTTACCGGAGCGGTCAGCCAGTCCGGGCAAATCATGGCCGTGGGCGGCGTGTCGCGCAAGATAGAAGGCTTTTTCAATGTCTGTTCCCGGCGCGGCCTGACCGGGGAACAGGGCGTGATCATCCCAAGGGATAATGTCGATCACCTCATGCTCCCGCAAAAGATCATTGATGCCGTGGACGCAGGGCGTTTTGCCGTCTATCCCGTGCGGCACATCAGCGAAGCGATGGAACTGCTGACCGGGCTTCCTGTCGGCCGGCCGCTCAAGCACGGCGGTTTTTCGCCCGATTCGCTCTATGATCGGGTGGACCGCCGCCTGATCGAATTTGGCCACTGCGCCGAACACGCTTTCAGCCGGCCGCCCCGCCGCAAGGAGAAAGATCGGCGCGCCGCGCCCGAAGCCGAGAGGGAGACCGCCGGGCTTGACGCAAGGCGGGTGATCCGGCGATCAGGGCAATCGTAGGGAATGTCCCGGCAGGCGTCGTGCGACGATTGACCATCCGGTTTTTTCCCGGCACAGTGCGAGACAGGATGCCGTTATGGAAAATGCCCGTTCGC
>CAJUHZ010000051.1 GCA_910585945.1 uncultured Bilophila sp. | reverse complement strand
CGACAGACGTTCCCGAATTTCATGACTTGCAGGAGATTGACGCCATGCTGGAAGAGCGCGCCGCGCAATGGAAGGAAGAATACATCCGGCAGGGTATTCTTATCGGAGAAGCCAGAGGAGAGGCCATGCTGGAAGAACGCGCCGCGCAATGGAAGGAAGAATACATCCGGCAGGGCATATTGATCGGCGAAGCCCGGGGAAGAACGGAAGGAGAAGCCTGGGGAGAGGCCAGAGGCCTGGGCCTTGCCCTGCGGGATGTTCTGGAATTTCGCTTCGGCAGGCTCCCCGTGTCAGTGAGTTCCCGTATTGCGAGTCTTTCGGATGCTGCTGCCCTGCGCAAGCTGACCCTTTCCGCGTATCAGGCGGAATCCTTGCAGGCGTTCGTTGATCAGCTTCGGAAAAGCGACAACGAGAAGATGCAATAGTGCTCCGTAGCATGGAATGTTTCGGAGTCCGAGCTGTCGTAATAGAATAGAAGCCATTTCATAATTCGCATGAAATGGCTTCCAACGCCGGACGAGAGTTCTGGCGCGGCGCGAAAAGCGCCGTGAATGAGCCAAAAACCATGTTTTTGGGCGAATGATCTTCATCATTCAGCCCAAAGGCTGAATTATGAAATGAGTTCTAGTTTCATGAAGTCTGGTCAACCGGGTGAACGGCAGGTTAACCAGACTTCTCCATTTCTCCGGACGTGTTTGGAGTTGCTGGGTCGCTCCGTGGTGAAAAGCGTTACCTGCCGGCGAGCCGTCCGTATGTTTCCCGCCGGGCCGCGGCGGCCGCATCAGCCCTGGCGTAAAGCTCTTCCGCCCGTTCCGGGAAGCGGCGTTGCAATGCGGCGTAGCGCACTTCCGAAAGCAGGAAGGTTTTGAAGTCGGCCCGCGGTTCTCCGGAATCAAGAACAAAGGGGTTCTCGCCGCGTTCCGCCCGTCGGGGGTCGTAGTGGTAGAGAGACCAGTAGCCGGCTTCCACCGCGCGTTTCGCCTGCTCCTGACTCTGGGCGGGGCCGCCCTTGATGCCGTGGTTGAGGCAGGGCGAATAGGCGATGACAAGCGACGGGCCGGGGTAGGATTCGGCTTCCAGCATGACCCTGAGCGTCTGTTCCTGACTGGCTCCCATCGCGATTTGCGCCACATACACGTTGCCGTAGCTCATGGCCATGAGGCCGAGATCCTTCTTGCGGCTCGCTTTGCCATTGGCGGCGAACTGCGCCACCGCGCCTGTCGGCGTGGCCTTGGAGGACTGCCCGCCCGTGTTGGAATACACCTCGGTGTCGAACACCAGCACGTTGATGTCTTCCCCGCTGGCCAGCACATGATCGAGGCCGCCGTAGCCGATATCGTACGCCCAGCCGTCGCCGCCGAAAACCCAGTGCGAGCGCTTGATGAAGTAGTCGCTCCGGGCGCGCAGGGCGAGGAGATCCCTGTGGCGTTCCGCAAGATCCGCGTCCGCAAGCGCCGCGTCCAGCGCCCGGGAGAGGGTGTCGGCCCTGTCCCGCGTGCCTTCGGCGCGATCCCTGCCTTCCAGCCAGGCCCGCATGGCCGTTTCGAGTCCCTCGGGCAGGCCGCCCTGTTCCAGCAGAGCTTGCGCCGTGCGGGCCATGCCCGAACGGATCTGGTTCACGCCGAGCAGCATGCCGAAGCCGTATTCCGCGTTGTCCTCAAAGAGCGAAAAGCCCCAGGCCGGGCCATGCCCCTTGTCGTTGACGGTGTAGGAAACGGAGGGCGCGCCCGCCGCCCATACCGTGGAACAGCCCGCGGCGTTGGAAATCATCATCCTGTCACCGAACAACTGCGTCGCCAGCCTGGCATAGGGCGTCTCGCCGCAGCCGGCGCACGCTCCGGAAAACTCGTTGAGCGGCCGCAGGTACTGGCTGTTGGCCACAGTGATCTTCCCCGGTTCCGGGGTCTTGTAGGCGATGTGTTTTTCGGCATAGTCCCATCTGGCCGCGCCTTCGGGCAGGACGGATTCCAGCAGTTGCATGTCAAGCGCCTTTTCCCGGGCGGGGCACTGGCTGACGCACACCCCGCAGCCGGTACAATCCAGCACTGAAACGGCCATATGAAACGCGAATCCCTTCCGGGTCCGGGCGGGGCGGCGTTCGATGAAGTCCGGCGCTTCGGCCGCCTCCCGCTCATTCAGAAGACGCGGCCGGATGGCGGCATGGGGGCAGGCAAAGGCGCAACGGTTGCACTGGATGCACTTGTCGGCGTCCCATACCGGAACCATCAGCCCCGCGCCTCGTTTTTCATATGCGGTGACGCCAACGGGCCAGGTTCCGTCCTCAATGCCGGCAAAGGCGCTCACGGGCAGATCGTCGCCCTCCTGCCGGTTCATGACGTCGATGACTTCCCGTACAAAAGCGGGCCGGGCGCTGTCGTCGCGGCGCGGTTCGTCCGGCGCGTCGAGCCAGGCGGCTGGGACGACAACCTCGCGCACCTCCGCAATGCCTTCGCGCACGGCCCGGCAGTTCATGTCGATCACGGCCTGCCCGTTTTTCGCGTAGGTTTTGGCGATGGATTCGTCCAGCCAGCGCACGGCGTCCTGTATGGGAATGACGCCTGTCAGTCTGAAAAAGGCGGCCTGCATGATCATGTTGATGCGCCCCCCCAGCCCCAGCCGCATGGCGATGTTCACGGCGTCTATGGTGTACAGGCGGACGCGCTTGCGGGCGAGGGTTCGCCGCAGGGAAGCGGGCAGACGGGTCTCCAGTTCCTCGTCCTTCCACATGCAGTTGAGCAGGAAGATCCCGCCCTCGCGGATGCCGCGGAGCAGATCGTACTTGTCAACATAGGACTGGTTATGGCAGGCGATGAAATCCGCCCGCTCAACAAGGTAGGAAGCGCGGATGGGCTGCTTGCCGAAGCGCAGGTGCGAGACAGTCACCCCGCCCGATTTGCGGGAATCGTACGCGAAGTAGGCTTGCGCGTACATGTCGGTGTGATCACCGATGATTTTGACGGCCTGCTTGTTCGCGCCCACTGTGCCGTCAGAGCCGAAGCCCCAGAACTTGCAGGCCGTCTGACCGTCGGTGCGCACATGAAAGTCGTTCAGGGGCAGGGACGTGCAGGTCACGTCGTCGACAATGCCCACGGTGAACCCGTCGCGCGGGCACGCTTCGGCCAGGTTGTCGAAAACGGCCAGCGCCTGGGCGGGCGTGAAATCCTTGGAAGCCAGCCCGTAACGGCCGGCGTGGATTTCCGGCGCGTCGGGGCGTCCGGCAAAGGCGTTGCGCACGTCAAGGCACAGCGGGTCCACGGCCCCCGGCTCCCTGGTGCGATCCAGCACGGCGATGCGGCGGACCGAGGCCGGCAGAACCTCCCGCAATTTTTCCGGCACAAAGGGACGGTACAGCCGCACGTTGACCATGCCCACCTTCTCGCCGCGGCGCAGCAGTTCGTCCACGGTTTCTTCCGCCACGGACGCGCCGGACCCCATGATGACCAACACCCGTTCGGCTTCGGGGTGACCGTGGTAGTTGAAGAACCGGTACCGGCTGCCCGTGAGCGCGTTGATCCTGTCCATGTACTTCTGGACGATGCCCGGCAGGGCGTTGACAAAGGGGTTGCCCGCTTCCCGGAGCTGGAAAAACACGTCGGGGTTGTGCGTCATGCCGCGCAGTTGCGGATGATCGGGGTTCAGCGCCCTGTTGCGGAACGCCTGCACGGCGTCCCGGTTCAGCAGACCGGCCAGTTCGTCCTCTTCGAGCACCTCGATTTTCTGGATTTCGTGCGAGGTGCGGAAGCCGTCGAAGAAATGCACGAAAGGCAGGCGTGCCTCAATGGCGGCAAGGTGCGCCACCGCGCCCAGGTACATGACATCCTGCACGGAACTGGAGGCGAGCAGCGCAAAACCCGTCTGCCGGACAGCCATGACGTCCTGATGATCACCGAAAATGCTCAATGAATTGGAAGCCAGCGAGCGGGCGCTCACATGAAAGACGGCGGGGAGCAGTTCCCCGGCGATCTTGTACATGTTGGGAATCATGAGCAGCAGCCCCTGCGAGGCCGTGTACGTCGCGGCAAGCGCGCCGCCCTGCAACGCGCCGTGCAGCGCGCCCGCCGCGCCGCCCTCGGACTGCATTTCCACCACCCGCACGGGAGAGCCGAACAGATTCCTTTTGCCCTGCGTGGACCACAAGTCGGTCAACTCCGCCATGGGGGAAGAAGGGGTGATGGGGAAGATGGCGGCGACTTCGGTAAAGGGATACGAAATAAGGGCGGCAGCGGTGTTGCCGTCCATTGTTTGCGTTCTGCGTGTACGCATCAGAGCCTCCTGATCGGGTAAAATGGGCAGGAGGTCTGTTGCAGGGAACATGCCAATGTCATGGCAAAAATGATTGCGTTTATAAAAAAATGAAATCGTGCCATTGTCTGTGCTTCGGCAGCGGGTTTATGCCAACCTGGCGTAACGACTTCTATGTTCCTTTTCCGGGCTGAGCGGTTTCATCCTTCTTGCGGGCAGCCTTCAGCTTCCGCCACAGGGTGGAGGGGGAGATGCCGAGCCGTCTTGCGGTTTCGGATTTGTTGCCGCCGGTTTCTTCCAGCACCTGGAGGATGATGTCGCTCTCCCTGTCGCGCAGGGATCCTGCCGGCGTCGTGATCCGCCCCGCGAGAGGGGCGGGCCGCCGGGAGGGGCGCGCGGCAGGGAGCGCCGGCGCTTCGTTCATCTGAACGATGCGCGAAATATCCGCCTCATCCAGCACCTTGCCGTGCGAGAGCACCACAAGCCTTTCCACAATGTTCCTCAGTTCGCGCACATTGCCGGGGAAGCTGTACCTTGCGAGAACCGCGAGCGCCTGTTCGCTGAGCAACGGCTGGGGGACCATCTTCTGGCCGGCCAGCCGGGCGAGCAGATCATTGATGAGTTCACCGAGATCTTCGGGATGTTCCCGCAACGGCGGCAGATTGAGACGCAAGACGTTCAGCCTGTAGAACAGATCTTCACGGAAGCTCCCCATGCGGACCAGTTCGGCCAGGTCTTTGTTGGTGGCGCAGATGATGCGCACATTGACGGGAATGTATCGTTCCTCCCCGATGCGCATGACGCTTTTCTCTTCCAGCACGCGCAGCAGTTTGGCCTGTACCGACATGGGGATTTCACCGATTTCGTCAAGAAACAGCGTGCCGTTGTGCGCCATTTCAAAAAGCCCGGCCTTGCCGCCCTTTCTCGCTCCGGTGAACGCGCCTTCCGCATAGCCGAACAGTTCGCTTTCCAGCAATGTTTCGGGCAGCGCCGTGCAGTTGATGCCCACAAAGGGACCATCGCGAAACGAGCTGGCCCTGTGAATGCCCTGGGCAAAGACTTCCTTTCCCGTGCCGGATTCTCCATAAATGAAGATGGAGGACGAGCTTTCCGCGTACAGCCGGGCTTTCTCCACCAGATTGCGCATTTCGCGCGAGCGGCCGATGACGTCTTCCAGCGAATAGCGCGCCACATGCCCCCTGGCGTAGAGATCCCGGCGGATTTTGTGTTCCAGACTTTGAATGTGGCCTACATCCTGAACGACTACATTGGCCCCGCAATAATGTTCCTGACTGTATGCGGGAATGATGCTGCAGATGTACGCCTTTTTTCTGTAGCGTCTGTTCTCGCCGGACCAGAACTGTTGCCGCTTCACGGCGTCGGTGACGCCTGTTTCGTTCAGAAAGTCCTCTATCCCCTGCGGGGAAGTTCCGCGGCCGGAGAGCATTTTTTCCGCCGGGATATTGTATTCCTTGATTTCTCCCTTTTCATTCAGCGAAATCACGCTGTCCTTGAGGGCGTTCAGCATGGCGCGGACGCGGGCGTCCCTGGCGCGTTCTTCATTGATGGCGTTGAAGATGCGTTCCGCCTCATTCAGGACCTGAAGGATGCCGTCCGCCGAGGAGGTGTGCAGCACGCCGTGCAGACCGAGCTTTTGGGCCTGCTGGACGGCTGTGCCGCCGCCGACAAGAACCGTGAGGCCGCGTTTCTTTATCTCCAGACAGCCCCGCTCGATATCGTTTGGCTCGGATATGCGGTATGGCGAGAGAGAAACGCCAAGGTATGGCGCGACAGCCAGCATTTTGGCGACGTGGTTGTCAAAGCCGACAATGCCTATGTTGCGGGCGAATTTTTTCGCTTCTTCCAGAATCTGTATGGCGTCGCAGCATGTAAGAGGAATCTGGAGCGTCGGAATCAGGGGGAAGGCGTTCTTTATAATCTGCCACACGCTTCCCCGGCTGATGATGACGGTTGCTCCTTCATCAACGATATTCCGAACGGTGGCGATGCAGCGTTTTGTATCGACAGTGACTATTCTGACAGGCGCGGAAATCATGCTCTGAACATGTTTTATTTGCTCGGCTACATGTTTGTCCGAAATAACAGCGCAGACAAAAGGATGGATTGGCATGACGACACCTGGAGGATTCGCAAGGGATCAACCGCGTTCGGAGGAGTTCATTTCATGATTTATAAACTATTCAGAGTGGTTTCACAATGAAAATGCCGGAGTGTCCTCCCCGGAACCTCCTCCCCGGGACCTCCCCGGAGCGACAGCCGCGAAAAGGCGCGGGGGGTGCCCGCCGCCTGTTTTTCGCCCGGCGGTCCGCCCGCGCGTTTTCTTGAGCGCCGGTTCCGGCGCGGGGAGGCAAAAAATCCCGAGAGCTTTCACGGCTTGTGAAAACTCTCGGGACAGGAGGGAGCTGCAACTCATTTCATGATCCGTTCAGGGAGTCCGGGCCGGGTCATGAGGATCATTCGTCCTATGGCATATTACGCATGAGAATATCTCTCTCGCGTCCTTGCAGGCAAAGTCGCGTCAGAGCATTGCTCTAAAACGTGGTTTTGGGACGCATCCACGGCGCGTTTCGCGCCGGCCTGATTGTCCGCCCGACGTTCACCAGGTGAACTGGAAATACTGCCGGGCGTCGTATGTTTCTCCCGGCCGGAGAATGGGGGACGGGAGGGAGGGAATATTGATCGCGTTGGGGTAGTTCTGCGGCTCCAGAGCCAGACCCGGAGCGGCCCCGAACGGCGATTGCAGGTTTCTTGAGGAATAGAAGCTCTCCATGTTCCATGCGTTGTACACCTGAAGCGCGCGGGCCGTGCTGTACAGGGTGCAGGAGCGCCCCAGCTCGGGGATGCTTGCCTCAGCCACTTCGCGCAGAACGCCGGCCTCGCCGTCCAGGGCCATGATCGGGTTGTACACCGCGCCCTGAGAGAGGGTTTCCATACGCTTCGGGGCGCGCAGGTCAAAGGGCGAGCCTTCGACAGGAATGAAATTGCCGGTGGGCGTGCCCGAGGCGTCCTTTTCCAGATAACGGGAGGCGTTGACCCGAAGGCATTCGTTCATGATGTCCCGTTTCCTGAACCCGTTCAGGTTCAGATATACATGGGACGACATGTCGATGATGGTGGGCGCGTCCGTGGCGGCCGCCCAGTTCATGTGAAAACGGTTGTCGTCGTCCAGGCGGTAGGTCACGGTCACGTTGACGGAACCGGGGTAGCCTTCTTCCCCGTCGGGTGAGAGATACGAGAGTTTGAGGGTGGCCCCCGAGGGATCGCTGTCGGCCTCGCCGGACCAGATGCGACAGTCAAAACCGGTAAAGCCGCCGTGCATGGAGCTTCCCGCCGGGCCGCTGGCCGAAAGGTTGTGAACTTTGCCGTCCAGCGTGAACCGAGCGCCGGCGATGCGGCTGGCCGTGCGGCCGAGCAGAGCGCCAAGCCACGGGTTGAAACGCTCGCTGTAGGGTTCCAGGCTGTCGTGGCCCACGCTCATGTTGTCCAGACCGCCCTTGCCGTCGGGAAGGCACAGCGCCCTGATGCGGCCGCCGAACTCCATGATTTCGGCAACCATGCCGTTGGCGTTGGTCAGCCGGAACAGGTGGATTTCCTTGCCGTTCACACTGCCGAAAAGCTTCTTTTCAACCCTTTGCATGACAGGTCTCCATTATTTCGAGAAAAAATCATCTCCGGTTTTGCAGATTTTATACCAAACGCCTGGCTTGGCCGCCCTCCGGATCGGGGCGCGGTGTTCTTTGGCCGTTCTCTTCCTCGTTTCATCCTTTTTGGCATAGTGACTCATTCATTTTGAAATACCATGTCAAAATGAAATGGCGGCGCGTGAAGCCGGCAATTTCCCGGAGCGCGGACGCCGCGCAACGTTGTTCCGCAAGGACGCTCCCCGCGCTCCTCGCGTTTTTGAAAGGGGCTTTTGCCCCGGTCCGGCACTTTGGTAGCATTCTTGCAGAAGCCCGCATCATGCAGGCGTCGCCTCCGGAGGCTTGCACGTCTGCAAGCATTCCGGCAAAGCGCGCCGGCGATGCGTCGAACGAATTCCGGAAACCTGAAACCCTGCAATGTCCAAGAGGATATGGCGCCGTTATGGAAGAACTTGTGATCATGGATGACCGGGACAACATCGCCGTTGTCATGACGTCGTGTTTGTCGAAGGGGAGCGCTGTCGCCGTGAACGGCATCAGCCTTACAGCGCGGGATGACGTTCCCTTTGCCCATAAGGTGGCCATCCGGCCCATCGCCAGGGGAGAACGGGTTTTCAAGTATGGAGAACCTGTAGGGATCGCCACGGCCGACATTGCGCCCGGCGAACATGTGCATGTGCACAACGTCATCAGCGGCCGGCATACGGTAAAATAAGGAAACGACAATGCTGCATTCGATAGCGGGCTACCGCCGGCCGGACGGCCGCTTCGGCATACGCAACCATATCGCCGTGGTGGCCACCATGGACAACGCCAACCCCACGGTTCGCCGCATCTGTTCCCTGGTCAAGGGCTGCGTGCCTGTCTGCCCCGGCTTCGGGCGCGGGGAAATGAACGAAGACCTCGCCCTGCACGATCTTATCACCATCAATACGGCCACGCACCCGAATGTCTACGGGGTTATCGTGATCGCCCTGGAAGACAGGACCGCGGAGTACATCACCGCCGAAATCGCCCGGAGCGGCCAGCCTGTTGCGGGCTTTTCGATCGAAAGCGACGGCGGCACCGTGGAAGTGACGGCCCGCGCCGCAAGCGCGGCCATTCGCATGTTGCAGGATGCCGGGCGCCTGCGGCCCGAACCCATGCCCTGGAGCGAATTCGTCCTGGGCGTGGAATGCGGCGGCTCGGACGGCTCTTCCGGCATTGTGTCCAACCCGGTCACCGGCCGTCTGGCCGACCGCGTCATCCAGAGCGGCGGAAGCGTGATCATGTCCGAAACCCTGGAGCTGCTGGGCGGTGAAGAGATTCTCTCGCGCCGGGCCGTCACGCCGGAAGTGGGCGCGCGCGTCCGTCACATCATCCAGCGGACGCTGGATTACGCCGCCGAGCACAACCTTGACCTCATGGGAGCCAACCCCGCGCCCGACAACATCGCGGGCGGGCTGACCACCATTGAGGAAAAAGCCCTTGGCGCGATCAAGAAAGGCGGGACAAGCCCCCTGGTGGAAGTGCTGGATCAGGGGCGGCGTCCGTCAAAAAAAGGTTTCATTATCATGGACGCTCCGGCTCCGGGCGTGGAGAACCTCACCTCAATCGTCGCCGGCGGCTGTCATGCCGTGGTGTTTTCCACGGGCAAGGGCAACTGCTCCGGCCACCCCATTGCGCCCGTCATCAAGATATCGGGCAACCCCGCCACGGCGGCGACGCTCAGAGACAATATCGACGTGGACGTTTCCGGGGTCATCCAACACGGGATGTCGCTGGATGAGGCGGCGGATCTGGTGGAAAACAAGCTGGCGGACGTGTGCTGGGGCGCCATGACCAGCGCCGACATGCTGTCCGAAATCGAAACCGCGGCCAGCAGAATCTTGCGGACGTTGTAACGAGACACGCCATGAAGATCGCTTTTCTCGGGCTGGGAAGCATGGGGCGCGGCATCTGCCGCAATCTCCTGAAGAAAAAACACATCCTGCATGTGTGGAACCGCAGCGCGGAAAAAACGGCGCTGGTTGCGGCGTGGGGCGGCATTCCCTTCGGCACGCCGGCGAAAGCAGCGGAAGGGGTTGATGCGGTCTTTGTCTGCCTGTCTTCCGTCGCGGCGCTTCGGAGCATGGTTGAGGGCGCGCACGGGCTGTATTCCGTCCTGAACAAGGGCTCCGTGCTCTACGACCTCGGCACCTGGGACATCGCCTCCGTGCTCGCCCTGCAGGAAGCGGCGGAGCGGCAGGGCGTCGTGTATGTGCACCTCCCGATGGGCAAGGGGCCGGAAGCGGCCGAAGCCGGGGAAACGCCCCTGTTCTTCGGCGGCCCGAGAGAGGTGTTTGATCGCGACGAGCCGCTGCTCCGGGATATCGGCACGCCGTTCTACATGGGCGACGTGCGGGCGGCGTGCGCGTTCAAGCTGATCACCAATCTCATTGGCCTCTCGAACAATGTTGTGCTGACGGAGGGCGTGCGTCTGGCAAGACGGATGGGCCTTTCGGAAGAAGCGTTCATGACCGCGGCCGAATCCACCGGCGCGTGGTCCTACCAGATGGGGAATTCGGGGCGCAAGGTCTTTGCCGAAGCGTTTTTGCCCATGCGGGGCACGCTGGATAACGCCTGGAAGGACATGAAGTTCGGCGTGGCAATGGCTGAAGAGGCAGGCGTCTCCTGCCCCGCGTTCACCATGCTTCGCGATCGGTACAAGGCCGCATCGGAGGCCGGATACGGACAGGAAGACTATATTTCCGTCTACCGCCTGCTGAAAGATGCGGAAAAATAACGTGCGCGGCCTGCAAAATGTTTTTATTTCATTTCATACAAGGAGTTCATGATGAAAGTCGGCTTTATCGGACTTGGAAAGATGGGTTCCGGGATCTGCGTCAACCTGATCAGGAAAGGATTTGATATTGTCGTATACGATATCAACGCCGCCACGGTGCGGAAGTTTGTGGATATGGGCGCTGCATCGGCCACATCTGTAAAGGATCTCGCCCGGCAGGTGGAAGTGAGCGTCACTTGCGTGCCCATGCCGCAGGACGCCGCGGCGGTGCTGCTCGGCCCGGACGGCGTTCTTGAAAACCTGCCTGTGGGGGCGGCCCATTTCGATCTGTCCACGCTGGATATCGACAGCGTGCTGACGTTTGAAGCCGAAGCCCGCAAGCTCGGCAAGCACTACATGGTCATCCCGATGGGCAAGGGGCCGGCGGTGGCGGCCGCCGGAGAAGTGCCGCTGTTTGCCGGGGGCGACAGGGCCATCTATGACATGTTTGAAGATTCCCTGCTGAAGCATATTGGCAAGCCCACCTACATGGGCGACGTGAAGGCCGGCGAAGCCATGAAGCTCATCGCCAACCTCATGGGCATGAGCATCAACGCCATCTGCTCCGAGGGCATCAAGCTCGCCAAGCGCATGGGCATTCCCAAGGACTGTTTCATTGCCTCCATCACCGATTCCGGCGCGTTCTCCTACCAGTTCATGAACACGGCGTCCGGAACCTTTGACGAAAACTTCGAGAACCCGGTGTTCACCGTCAATCTGGCCTTCAAGGATATCCGGCTGGGCGTGGAAATGGCGGAGAAAATCAGCCAGCCCGTGCCCGTCATGACCGCGGCGCGCGACCAGTTCAAGGCCGCGGCCGAAAAGTACGGCAACGAGAATTTTACCGCCACGTTCAAGGTTCTGTAGGTTTGGCGGCCCGTTTTCCAATCGCGCAAGCGCAACAGTGTAACTCTTGAGGAGCTTGTTCATGTCCCGAAAAATCATCTGCATCACCGGCGTCACCTCCGGCGTGGGGCGGGAAACCGCCCGCCGCTTCATCCGTGAGGGCTGGAAAGTCATCGGAACCGGGCGGCGGCAGGCGCGCCTTGACGAACTGAAAGAGGAACTGGGCAAGGATTTTCTCGGCCTGTGCTTTGACGTCGCCCGGCGCGAGATCGTGATCGAAATGTTCGCCAGCCTGCCCGCCGAATTCAGGGACATTGACGTCCTTTTGAACAACGCGGGAAGCTCCATCGGGCAAAATCCCGCCCAGACCGGCGACATGAACGATTGGGACGAAATGATCGCCACCAACATCAACGGCCTGCTCTACTGCACCCGCGTTGTTCTGCCCGGCATGATCGAACGCGGCCGCGGCCATATCGTCAACATCGGCTCCGTGGCCGGAAGCCGGGCGTTCAGGTGCGGCAACGTGTACGGGGCCACCAAGGCGTTCGTGAACCACTTCAGCCGGATGCTCCGCACCGACCTGCTGGGGACGCCGGTCCGCGTGACCAACATCAAGCCCGGTCATCTCCACACCGAATTTTTGGCCGTGCGCTTCAAGGGCGATCTGGCCGTTTCCGAAGCGGCCTACGAAAACATGGATCCGCTCACGCCCGAAAACATCGCCGAAGCCGTCTGGTGGTCCGTCAACGTGCCCGCGCACATGGATATCTGCGACATGGAGATCATGCCCATGTGCCAGTCCGACGGCGGCTGGGCGTTCGCGCACAAGAGTTAATCCCGGGAGGAACCATGCGTATCACATCCGTTCTTTGCGTGTTTGCCATAGCCGGCGCGCTGGTTCTTGGCGGAATGCAGCGTCCGGCGGGCGCGGCCTCAACGGTCACCGTGCAGATCGCCACCGGCGATCCCGGCGTGGACTTCTACAAGAACACCAAGAAAGCCACGCTCATGGTCTTTGCCGACTACCTGACCCGGATTTCCGGCGGGCGGATGACCTGCAAGCTGGCCGTGGGAACCCTTGGCGGCGAAGCTGAAGTCTTCCAGCAGACCATGCTCGGCACCAACGAGATCGCCATCACCACGGAAGGCCCGGCCTCCAGCATCCTGCGTGACTGGAACGTGCTGAACATCCCGTACCTGTTCGCTTCGGATCGGGTGGTGGAAACCATCCTTGACGGGCCGTTCGGCAAGGAACTTGGCAGGGAACTGGAAAAGAAAAGCGGCGTGCGCGTGCTGGCCTTTGCCTCCAACGCCGGTTTTCGGCACATCATCAATGCCCGGCGGCCCATCAACAGGATGGAAGACCTCAAGGGCCTGAAGATCCGGACCGTGGAATCGCCGGCCCAGATGAAGTTCTTTGAACTCATGGGCGCCACGGCCACGCCCATCGCCTGGGGCGAAGTGTACACGTCCATCGAAACCGGCGTGGTGGACGGCCTGAACAACAACGCCAACGGCGTTCTGCTCGGCGGGCTGGAGCGTCTTTCCCGGTACATCACGCGTGACGCGCATGTGTACTCTCCCGCAATCATCATCACCAACGCCGCCTGGTTCGACGGCCTTACGCCCGAGCAGAAAAACTGGGTCACCGAAGCCGCGGACAACGCCAGGTGGGTGAGCCGTGTGCTTGTCCAGCTTGACGAGGCCGCGGGCTATGAAAAGCTCGCCAGGGAGTTCGGCGTGCAGGTCAGCTACTTCACGCCCGAGGAAAAGGAACGCATCAAGGCTCGGGTGGTCCCCCCGTTCATGGACTGGCTCAAGGGAACTCTGGAAGATCCCGCCTGGATAGAAAAAATCCGCGCGGCCGTCGCGGAGGCCGAGGCAGCTCTCAAGATCCATCAGAAATAACCTTTTCCCCCCCACAATGGGGCATGCCACGCCGGGGGCGACTCCCCCCGTTCCCCCGGCGCGCATCCCCGCCTCCAACAATGGACCCGCCAAAGGAAACACGCCCATGTCAAGCCCGTACTCTTCCACCCAGGCGGCGTTGGCCTGCCGAGCCTTCTGCGCCCGGATATCGCGCCTTCTTGATATTCTTGTTTCGATTCCCGTAACCGTACTGTTGGTTTCCCTTGTGGCCATTGTGGGTTACTCCGTCATCACCCGTTACATCTTCAGCAATCCGCCGGCATGGACAGAGGAAGTCTCCCTGTTCATGATCGTGGCCACGGTGTTTATCTGTCTGCGCGTCACCTTCAAGCGCGGCCAGCAGATAGGCGTCACCATCCTTGTCGACAAATTTCCCAAACTTGCCTTTGTCTTCACGGTCTTTTCCTACCTGATGAGCATCCTCTTTCTTTCCATCGTCACCAAACAGAGTTTTCAGGGCGCGAATTTTTTTGCCGTGTACAAGGCCCCGTCCACCGGACTCAGCTTTTACTGGCTGTACATGTCCATGGCGGTGGGTTGCGGTCTTTCCGCTCTCGAGGTCTTTCTTATGCTGGTGCAACGCTGCTGCACGGCGCTTCTGCCTGCGGACGCGATCACTCCCGAAAGAAAGGAATTGTAAGGAGACGCCCCATGACTCTTGCCATTCTCATTGCGCTTCTTGTGCTCGGCGTTCCGCTTGCCGTTGTTATGGGCATGGGCGGTCTGTACTACATGTTTGATTTGGGCAACCCCAATTTCCTGCGTATTCTGCCGCAAATGATGATCTCGGGGATCTACAAGTTCCCGCTCATGGCCATTCCGTTTTTCGTCATGGCAGGCATCATCATGAGCCGGGCCAGAATCACGGACGGCATCGTGGCCTTTGCCCAGCTTATTGTCGGTTCTGTGCGCGGCGGGCTGGCCTATGTGAATATTCTGGCCAACATGCTGCTGGCCGGCGTGAGCGGTTCGGCCGTGGCCGACGCCGCGGCCATTGGCCCCATTCTCATTCCCACCATGGAAAAGGACGGCTACCCCAGGCTTTTCGCCACCGCGCTTACCGCTTCCTCAGCGATCATGGGGCCGATCATCCCCCCAAGTCTCATCGCCATCATCTACGCCAGCACGGTTTCGGGCGTGTCCGTGGCCAGCCTGTTCGCCGCGGGCATCATCCCCGGCGCGCTCATTGCGCTGGCGCTGGCGGCAATGGTCTTCATTCTTGGCCGGCGGCACAACTTTCCGACAAGCAGGACCCAGCCGCTCACTTTCAGGTACGCCATGCGGGTCTGCTGGAGTGCGCTCCCCTCTCTGGCCATGCCTGGCATCATCCTCGGCGGGATCATGGGCGGCATCTGCACCGCCACGGAAGCAGGGGCCATAGCCATCATCTATGCCGTGCTGCTGGTGGTCTTCCGCGAGCACAACCTTTCGTGGAAGGATATCCCCGGGATCATGATGGAAACAGCCACGATCACCGCCGTGGTCTATCTGCTTATCGGCGCGTCCATGATCCTGCAATGGGTCATCGGCAAGGAACACATTGCCGAGGTCATCGCTTCCTGCCTGACGGACATCACGTCCAGCCGTTACGTCATGCTGGGGATCATCGCGCTGGTTACGCTTGTGGTGGGCATGGTTCTGGACACGTCGCCGGCCATTCTCATCTTTGCGCCCCTGCTCATGCCCATTGCCCAGAGCGCCGGCATCGATCCGCTGCATTTCGCCATGATCCTGATCATCGGCCTGGCGATCGGGCTGGTGACGCCGCCGGTAGGCATGTGTCTCTTTGTCTGTTCCAGCGTCGCCGGGGTGAATTTCAACGCGCTGTGCGGCACGTTGCGCCCCTTCCTCATTGCTCTGGCCGCGGCCTACGCGGCGGTGGTCTTCTGCCCGCTGGCGAGCTGCTGGCTGCCTCGGGCGCTCGGGTACTGAAGCCGCCATGTGGGGCGCTGCCCCACGCCCCGCCGGGGGCATGATGCCCCCGGACCCCCCGGATGCCGGCCTGGCGC
>CAJUHZ010000050.1 GCA_910585945.1 uncultured Bilophila sp. | reverse complement strand
CTAGATCATTTTGATTTTAATTTTTTATATATCCACAGGATTTAAACCATCCTTCTGCGTCTTTTGGGGTGATACATCCCAACGCTTTTCCAATGGCTTTGTACAGTTCATCACATGTTCTTGCTTTCATGCTTCGAAGCAATTGTTTTACTTTGCTCCACATCTTTTCAATGGGATTTAAATCCGGGCTGTATTCAGGTAGAAAGATATACTCGCAACCTTTTTCCGTTACCAATTTTTGGGCTGTTTTTGATTTATGGACATTCAAATTATCCATTATAACCATATCGCCAGCTTTAAGCGTTGGAAGAAGAAATTTTTCAATATAAGCATTGTATATTTTCCCATCCAGCGCTCCATCAAAAACAACACTGCAGTTTCTCCCGTCACACGGATTGCTGAAAGTATGCTTGTCCTTTCCCAACGTCCGTCTGGAGCGTGATCATGGCAGCGCCGGCCATTTCTGGCCCTGCCGTATAATCTCGTCATATTGGTTTTGGCGCCGGTTTCATCAATAAATATCAATTTGTTGCATGAAGCTTTTTGCTGAAACAGCTTCCATTGCTCACGTTTCTTTCTTACATCTTCTCGTCCTTGTTCTCTGGCCTTGAGAGTTTTTTTTATATTTGTAGCCAAGTTTAACAAGCAGGCGGTGGATGGCTGCCAGGCAACAGGATTTATTAAAATGCTCTTTGATTTCCTGAAGAGTTATATCAACATTTTTATCAAGAAGGGCTTGTAACTCCCGAATTTCCTCATGGGAGAAACAACTTGGGCGATGCCCGTTTGGTTTGGCTGATAATCGCTGATTTTCACGGTAAGCTCTGACCCAGTTGCAGATGGTAGCCGGGGTGTAACCTAAAATATCTGCCAATTGCCTGGCTGTTGCCTTTCCTTCAAGATAGGCATGAACAGCCCTGGTCCTGATTTCTTCAGATGCAAATTTCATCCCTGTAGTATAAACAATTTCTAAATAAAATAAAAGTCAAATTGCTCTATCTGCAAGGCGGTGGTCTTGCCCGATGACGAACCGCCCTCAAAGCTGAAGCCGCCGCCTTCCAGACCGGCCAGACGCAACAACGGCCCGGCGAAGGCCGCGCACAGGGCAAAGCTCAGGCGGGAATTGCCGATGGAGAGTGCGGCTATCTTCTTCCAGCCGTCCAGGCTTCCGGCGGTACGATACAGATCGTCGTGATGCGCGGATTGCAGCGCCACGTTTTCGCCGGAGGTGTTGCCGTAAACGGTATCCGGCAGAATATACGCGGCATTGTCCCAGCCGGTGCGGGGCACACAGCGGATACGGCGAGTGGGGCGAACGGATGACAGAAAATCCACCAGCTTTTTTCTGGCGGAGGGATTGCCGAACCAGCCGCCGGAAGCCAGGGCGCTGTACCAGTCCGCGCCCTGCCGAAAGAGCAGTTCAATGGGCATGGGCCAGGTATGCTTCTTGCCGTCCGGATCAGCCCATTCCAGCATGAGGCCCCATTCGTTGCCCTCACTGTCGCGAGTCATGCCTTTCACAGCGAGCGGAGGGCCGAGGCGAACCTCATTCATTTCGCCGTCCGGTTTGGTTTCCAGCTTGTATAGTCCGGCGCGTTTGCCTTCCGGCACAAGAAAGAAACCTTCCGGCATGGGGCAATCGGCATCCTGTTTTCGTGCAGCTTCCACAACGGCGCGGACAGTTTCAAGGGAACGCAGCCGGTGCAGATCGTTGAAGTCCGTTGCCTTGTCTTCATGGGCCGGGCAGACGGCCAGCTTGCCACCTACGGCCTGCGCCGCTCTGGAAGCCGCTTCCTTGCCGGGATTCCACGGCGTGCCGTCGGGTTTGAGGGTTTCGCAGTCGTTGTCCGCGCAAAGAAGGATTTCCCGATCTGGATACCGGGCACGGGCTGTGCGGGCCACGGCTTCCAGATTTCCGGCGTTGAAAGCAATCAGCACGGCGTATCCGGTGGCCAGATGCAGGCTTGTCCCTGTGGCGTAGCCTTCGGCAATGAGCAACGGGCCGTCCTTGGTTCCGTTTTTGGCAGGAATGGAGAAAAAGCCGCCGGACGTTTTGCCACCCCTGAGAAAGAACTTGTCCGTTCCCTCGGAGGGCTTGTCCGGCAGGATGAATTGGAGGCTCTGTATCCGGCCGGATTGATCCAGAACCGGGACAATAAGCCGTCCGTCCTCCGTCTGTCGCAAGCCGATGGCCGGGACTTCCTTTCGTTGCAGATAGGAATGGTCGTCCCCGGCGGTTCGGGAACGGTTCCAGATGCTCGCGGTCAGCTTTGCGGCGGCCTTCCAGCGGCGCTCCTGTTCGGCCTTGGTGTCGGCTTTGGCGGCGGCAAGGCGCTCGTGCAGAGCCTTGCGCTGGGCGGTGGTCAGTTCCCTCTCTGGCTTGTATGTCCACGTTCCCTCATCGCCGGTGCGCCAGTTCTTCCACCAGATGGAGGCCGGAGCATCCATAAACGCCTTGTACGCGCCGTCCTTGCGGTGGGGCCTGTCCGTTGTGCCGCAACGGTGCAGAAGGCCGTCAGCCTGAACGGCCTCGACCTCCAGCCCCGCTGCACGCAGACACTCGACAAAACTGTGCAGAATGTCGCCCTCCATCATCTTTTCCTCAGTTGAGGGGCGGAATCTCTGGTATGTACGCAACGTGACGCAAACCAATCTTCAAGGTCTTCTATGTCGTACATGACGCGGCTGCCGAGCTTGGCGTAGCGCGGGCCAACTTTTTTACAGCGCCAGCGGGCCAGTGTGCATGCCTTCACGCCGTACATGTCGGCAACTTCCTGTGGGGATAATTTCTTGGTCGCCATCAGCATCTCCCTGTATTCAGGCTGAAGTGTATGAATCCATCCAGAAGCATCTGGAGAGAACACACCCTATGCCCTGGGAAAAACCCTGAACAGGAGGGGCCTTAGCAATAGCAAAACAAAACCTCCCCTTCTTAGGTCTAAGAAGAGGAGGTTAGGATTTTATCGTGGTATTTTATGGTGTTATATTTGAAAAAATTTAAGAGGGGGAACCTAAGCAGGTTAGGTTTCTTGCCTTTCAGGGATTTTGGGTAGGCGCTCCACCGTGGTTGATATACTCTTTCGGCATTGCCTTGCGAAAAATTTCTATGTAATTGCCCGGAGCGTTTTCAACCCCCAGCGTCTTGCCGATTTCCTTATATTGACGTGTGATTTCATGCTTGGCGAGTGGGTGCGTGAATTCTCTGGTAGCCTTATTCGCCAAAGTGACCAGGATGTGCATATGTGCTTCAATCTGCCCGAGTTCGATTTTTAATTTTCCTTCCCGTCCAGATGCTCCGGTATAGTTGTCCCTCATCTCCGTGTATTTATTTTTCAACTCCTCAATTTCCCTGTTGAATTTTGCGGCATCACAGCTTGGAGCTACACTGTTTTCACCACACCAGCGCATCTGATTTTCTTCCACAATTGCGGAAATCTGTGTGGCATCGCAGCAATATTCGGGCGAACCGAGAGCGAAAAACTTATTGAAACCAAAGAGCATGGGGGAAAGAAAGTTGGAAACTTCACGGCAATCAACGCCGAGTTTTCCTCCCGCCGGGATTTCTTCATGACTCTTGAATACCCGGATACGATAATGACGAATCGCTTCCAACTGTTCGTGATTCGTGGAAGCATGTAGCATGAGCATGGCTTCACTCAAACGGAGTGCGTGGTCCACATGATGTTTGCGCCATGTTCCCATATAGAGCGCACACAACGCGCAGATGCTCCAAACGGCGGCCCCGCCTATGACAACGCACCAGAGCAGTATCAGCGATACTCCTGTAAGTGAAATTCCTTGCGTAAGTTTAATCACGGCAAACATGGTCGTCAGCCATGCAACAAGAAAGGCAAGACCACAGCCCAGAGCGGCAATCAGCAGAAATTTGACAATCGAACCGTTGGGAACAAATTTCATGGGAGAATCTCCCATTGTCCGCCCTTGCTGGGACCGATGCGGCGCAAGATGCCCTTTTCCTTGAGCATGGTTGTTCTGTAAAGAATTGTGCGTCGGCTCACGTTCAGAACAGTGGCAAGTTCAGCTGTGGTTATGCGCGGATTGGCGGCGATACGCTCAAGGAGCGCAAAAAGTTCTGGTGCAATTTCCGGTGCAATATCGTGCAGAGTTGCATCAGAAATCCCTTGTTTCTGGTGCAAATTTTGTGTCTCCGGTGCAAGTTCTGGTGCAAGCTCCCCTGTGTTTTCTGCAGGCCGGTGGGCTCTGCGTACAATGGCCTTGAACAGCGAACCCTCCCGATCGTCTTCAAAGTCAACATTCGGCCATGCCTTAAGAGCACGCAGAATGCCGGAGCCGATGCCGTGGTAGGGCAAAAGTCCCTTGGCGGCGTAGGAAATCAGGATGGGATTGCGGATATTGGAATTGCCGGTCTTGATGTTGGCAATGGTCAGATTGTTTGGCAGTGTGCCGGGGCTGATGATTTCCACCCGGTCATCAAAGATGAAAATGCGAATAGGCGCGCTGACAAGATAATCCCTGTGTACAAGGGCATTGACCAGCAGTTCCTCAAAGACCTGTTCCGGTATTTCCGGCGTGCCCGGTGAATTGACGCCATTCTTGCCCTGTACCTTGTGCAGGTTGCGCATGACAAAAGCCAGGGCGTCCTTGAAAAGTCTGCTCAACGGGCCTTCAAAATCCTCGGTGTCGTCATAGCGATCGGCATGAACGGCGATTCCCGGAAAGCGAACGCCTTTTGCCACGAACTGTGGAAAAACCAGTTCCGGTTGTTCGGCAAAAAGCAGCACCCCGGCCAGGTTGAGATTTCCATCGTCAGCGGCAAGATTCAGATTTTGCAGCAGGCGCAGTTGTTCTGCGTGGGTATCCGGGAAATCACTGTCATACCGTTTTTTCAAAAAATCCCGAAGCAGCAGCTTGTCCAGTTTGTCGATGCCCGCCTTTGTGGGCAATTCATCGGCATGGAATTGACTGGTATATTGAAAAAGACGGCGCAGTTCCTCTTTTGAATTGATACGTCGCTTGTCCGCCCCGGCTTTCAACCAAATGACGCCTTTTCTGTCAAAATAGGGTTTGTCCATTCCCGCCGGAACGGTCAGGGCAATAACCACATTTCCATTTTCAAGAAGAATGTTCTGCGTCTGCACCACAAGCGGGCTGCGGACATGCTGACTGGCTGCGTTGCTGATCAACTGGTTCGCCGCATGCACTTCCTGGGATGTCATGCCGGAGATGGTTCCATCATCCTGCACGCCGATAAAGATGACGCCCCCGTCGGCATTGGCGAAGGCGGCCATTTCCGCAGCCAGAGAATCCGCATTGTCGATTCTGGACTTGAACTGGCGTGTGCTGTCCTCGCCTGCGGCGGCCTGTTCCCTGAGCGTCTGAAGTGTGAATGCCATGCAGGCTCCTTACAATATGTCCTTTTCCTGTACCAAGAATATACGGTAATCGGAACAGCCGCAAAAGCTACCGTCGGCCGGACAGAATGTCCGCCGCCGCGTTGCTGGCAGCAGCCAAGGTTTCCGGCAGGAATTGGGCATACTTTTTTTTGGTGAAATCCACATTCTTGTGCGTCAGCATTTCCGAGATCATGTCCATGCTGAATTTGCCACTGTTGGCGAGGCTGACGGCGAAATGATGGCGCAAGCCGTGGAAGGGTCGGAACTTGGGCGGCAGGCCCGCCGCCTTGCGGAAACGGTCAACCGCTGTGCAGTCTTTGCGCATCTCGCCGTTTTTGCCGGGGAAAACATAGGGGCTGCCGGGAAAATGTTCGTCACGCCATGCCATTTGTTCTTGTAACAGTTCTTCCACCAGGGAACTCATGCCGATGGAGAGGGTTTTTCTGCCCTTGGGATCACGCAGGCGGATGAGCTTGAGATCGAAGGCCACGTCCTCATCTTGCAGCTTGAACATCTCCCCGCGTCGCATACCGGTAAAAAAGGCCAGCAAGAGCATATTGCCCACATCGCGGGCTGGCCATGTGCGGGCTGTCTCCAGAAATGCGCGGGTTTCTTCCGGCGTCAGGTGCTCGATGACTTCATTGTCCTTGACGGGCATTTCAATCTGGAAACGCAGCGCGGGGCAACGATTGGTTTTCTGACCGAAATTGATGATGCGCCGCAGAAGCTCAAGGACATTCCAGAGCGTGGCCGGTTTGCGTTCGCTCAGGGACTTCCGAAGTTCCTCCACCATCTGGGGCGTGATTTCCGAGACGCTCCGTTTGCCGAACAATGGTTTGAGATGCTTGAGGTAACGGTTGCGATCCGTGGTCAGCCCTTTGAGGGTCGGCCCCTTGATGTCAAAATAGGCGTCCGCGATTTCGGTAAAGGGCTTGTCCTTTTCAGCCTGTTCGCGGCGGATTTCCCTGGCGGTTTTGACTTCCTCGCCATGCCTGATGGCCTTTATCCGCTCGGCGCGGATTTCCGCCGCCACGTCCGGCCCATAGCCCTCGGAGATTTTGCCTACCTTTTCCCAGATGAGGCGACGCCCGGAACGGAAATTAATGACAAAGCACATGTCCGGCGAACCATTATGCAGCTCCCGCAGCTCATACACATACACTCCGGCCCATTTTTTCGGGTGATACCGCTTGTATTTTGAGGCCATGCTGGATACCCAAATCTGAAAAAATTATCACGACGCGGGCAGGGAAGGAACTCCTGACCTGCAATTTCGTCCTAACCTATTCCTAACCACACCGTCAATTCCTAACCATTTTGTTCAATCTCTGTCAAAAAAAATAATTTCATAACATATTGTAAATAAATGTGAATCAAAGAAAATCCATGCATGTCAAAATCCTTCAAACGTCTCTAAAAAGGGCTCATAACCCGAAGGTCGTAGGTTCAAATCCTGCCCCCGCAACCAAGAAATTTAAAGGCTTACGGTGAAAATCGTAAGCCTTTTTTCGTAAGAGGGATTTGTTCCCACCACTATTCCCACCAGTTTAAATCGAACTGCCTTTTTGATGTTGGTGGCCTGCTGCCTAAATTAATAGGTCATCCAGAAACTCCGATGTCTGCTCCACACCACAGATCAGCAGGTGATCCCGCGCCCGCGTACAGGCCACATACAAAAGCTGACGTTCAGTGTTGTACACGTCTTCCAAATCCGTATCATCGCCCATATCTTCTATTCGTTGTTGGGAGGGGATGACATCGGCATCACAGGCCATGACGGCCACGGCGTAAAACTCCAACCCCTTGGCAAGGTGCATGACAGCAATAGTGGCGCTGTCCTTGGGAATATCCATCTCTCTGTCAAGAATGACATAGGGAATTTCTGCCTGGCGCAACGCGGCTTCGGCGCGGGGAATTTCCGCCTCAGAGCGGACAAAGACTGCCATTTCCCGTGCAGCCACACCGTTGCCACGGCGTGCGGCAAGCCATCGCGCCACAGCCTGGTTTTCCTCTTCTTCTGACGCAAAAGAGAGGATGTCGGGTTGTGGGCCATTGAAGGCGGAAATGGGATTGCTCCGTTTTTCCACGTTGCCATCGGCATCGGTGAGTTCCGCATCCAGGAGTTTGTCGGCCTGACTGCGTATCTGATGTGACGTGCGATAGTTGACGCGCAGGGTAAAGGAACGCCCCCGAATGTCCACGCCCAAAGATTTCCAGGAGAAAGGCAACTGGAAAATGCGTTGTCCAAGATCACCACAGAAGCAGAGGGCATCCGGCCTGTGCGCGCCGAGCGCGGCTACAAAGCGCATTTGTGCATAGCTCAAATCCTGCGCTTCATCTACAACAACAAAATCAAAGGGCGGATTTGTCGTTTCGGCCATCAGGAATGCCAGCCGGGTATAGAGAGCTGCTTCCGTGCAAAGATGTTGTTCCGCCAACGCGTTGTTCACACGTTCAAATACGGCCCAAAGGGCTTGGCGACGCTGTTCGGAAAGACGAGTTTTCCTGCCGAGGCGCGGTGTAACGCGGTATTCTTCCCACGATGTCAGTTGACGGGCATCCACCAGTTCATGCCATTCAGCGTACAGGAAACGTTCCGTATATCCTTTAAGTTGCAGAGTTGCTACTTCCTGCCGTAGAATGTCCAGAATGTGCGTCTTGGTGGCAAGTGTAACGCCTCTGGCAATATCCGGTTCTCGCAGGCGGAACAGGCGTTGTGCTTGCGCTGCCAGAGCCCGAACATCAACACGTTCGGCCAGCTTTGGCTCATGGGCCAGCAGACAGTTGAGTTTGTTGCGTAAAGCATGGGCAAGAGGGTCGCTTAAAGTAGTGAGTAAAATTCGGGCATCCGGGTTGGTGCGTGCCAAATGTACCGCTCGATGCAAGGCGACAACAGTTTTTCCCGTTCCTGCGGAGCCACATACCTTGATCGGCCCGTTGAAGCTGCCTTCCACCAGGGTGCGTTGATCGGGATGGAGGAAAACAAGCCATTTATCCCATGGATATTCCAGGGCCCGTTGCAGTTCTTCCGCGCTGCCCATGAGGCGGAAACGGCGTTGGGAATCCGGGTGCTGAAAAGCGACAGAAAAATCCTGGGTTGTCGGTGTAAGGGTGGCATAGCCAATAGTAGGTATCCGCCCCAAAGCCATATCCAGCAGGGCTTCTCCCGCTTCCGCCGGGAGATGTGATGCCAGCTCCAACAAAGCATCCTGATCAGCAAGCGCCCGCACTGCGGGAAGCCATTCAGCGGGAATACCACAACTCAAGAGCTGTTCATCAGAAACAGACGCGAACAGGGCACGCACTGTTGTGCGCTCAGTCGCAGGCCGCGTGACGGTTTGCACCACTTCCCGAACTTCCACAATTTGGGCCGCGCCGGTTTGCGGATGCACCTCCAGTTTACGTTTTTCTGCCCACGCGTAGGCCTTGTCGTGATGATCCACATAGCAGAACAGCAAACTTTGCGCCGTACGATGTACGATAATGCGGATATCCATACCCACAGACAGGGACCAGAAATTTTTGTCCCTGCCGCGATCCAGCTTATGAAAACGAAGCCCAGGACTGGACGGATTGACCTGTGCATCAAAAGCTGTCTGTTTGACCAGTTTCTGCTCATCGGCAGTCAGCTTGCACAAACTAGCGGTGAAGGTGTCGGCGATGCGGAATTCCATTGTCAACCCTAATATGATTTCAAATAAGGATTTTTGTCTATAACTGCTGCATTGACCTTTTTCTTGAGTAACTCGCTAAGATCATCACCAACCTCAAGTAGGTGAACTATTTCATCTAATCCACACAATACAATAATCTTATTTTGAAGCGCTTCTTTGCATGTTGAAATTGCGGGGCCTGTAAATCCTGATGCGGAAATAATAATAGCCCTTGCTTCTGATCGAAAAAAAATACGCACTAAGTGCTCTGAAATTTCCGGTTTTCCAACTGGCTCGGATAGCCATTTCATCTCGACAAGGTAGATATCGTTATATAGTTCAATAATACCATCAATTTGTTCAATGATTCCCTCTCCATCAGATCCTTTTATCGAAAAGGAACTACGAATTCCTATTCCGAATATATTAAATAGTTCATTTAAAACTTTTTCTAACCCTTTTCCTCTTTTCTGGGGATTAGACTCGGCAAATAGGGAACATAATTCATTTTTAAATTGATATTATCATTTTTAAGCTTTTGTTGTAAAATTTCATCTTCTCTTTTTTTCATATGCTGAATACGTGCTTTTTCAACTTCATTTGCCAGACGAGTTAAGGTATCTCGCCCATTCACAATATCTTTAATCTTAGCAACAGTTCCCCTTGCTTGTAACTGATCATCAGGCCAGCATAAAGAGAAATCGTCAAATTCAACAATCCTTTTTATTATTTCCCTTCTCTGTGCAAGATACATATCATTATTTAAATTTATTAAAGTTAAAATTTCTCTTGCAATTTCTCTTTTTGGGATATTTTTATTTTCTATCCATTTACTTAGAATAGGATTTATTACTGTTGATGGGATTCCTGCCCCTTGAAAAAAGGAAAATATATCTTTTTTTGATCTATTAAGGTAATGAATAGTATCAATGAGCAACTTCATTAAGGCAGGAGGATAATGGAAACTCATTCCATCAGACATATATTTACACCCTGTACACCTTCATCACTTCGTCGCCCAGGTGGTTGATGACCTTGACCGCGATTCTGCCGGATTTGGGACGGTCAAAGGGGCGGGATGTGGCGCTATGCAGGCTTTCCCATGCTTCACGGTCAATTTCTGCCTTGAGAGTGGTCTTGAGAGACTTGTAGGGATCGCCCGCGCCAAGAAAGTAGGCATGGCGCACAAAGAACGATTCTTCGTTATAATCGGTGTCGATAAACCAGCAGGCAATGGTGTCCGGATCATCGCTGCGCACTTCGCCTGTGGCCGGATCAAAGACATCCACGCCTCTGACCGTAACCTGAATCTGGTTGTCGGGGGTGTCTTCAATGACAATATCCGGCTCGCCAAAAATGACGAAGAGGTTGCCCTTGCCCGTATTTTTGAGATCGGCGGACATATGCAGGTCGGCGTTCATACGTGCCTTGAGGATGCGCACCGTGCCGAGGCTGGACAGATCGCTGGAAGCGGCATCGTAGTTGAAGGCGCAGGAAATGAGCAGCTCAAAGCCTGCTTCGCCCGCTTCCCGTGCTGCCGCGGCCAGATCCTGCCGGGTGACACTGCCGAATTCCGGCCCGATGAAGATGGCGGCCCGGCGTTCGTTTTCGCCTTCCATGTATCTGCCTTCGGCGTTGATGTAACGCACACCTGGCCAGCCCTTGAGCGCGGTGAAGACGATTTTGTCCTCTTTGTGCGCCTGCTGAACGCCGGAGCGTTTCAGCTCCTCCAGAATCATGGACGCAAAGTCTTGCGCGCCGTCCTGCACCGCCCGCTCCAGCGGATCGACAATATCATCATTTTCGTCCACGGTCAGCATACGATGCGGGGAAAGGCTTTCCACGGTAAAGGGGCCAGCCACGCGTACTTTCTTGTTGTCCGTATAGGGCTTGTCGTACAAAAACTCAAAGTCCGCCTTGGCGGCGATGGACGCATCGATTTCCTTTTGTCGGGCGATACGGGCTGCCCACCAGGCGGCGTGAATCCCGGCGCTTGCCTGCGGCCATGACTCATCCGCTTCGCGGGGAATTTCCCATTCTTCCCACGCCGTGCCCAGAGCGGCGTTGAGCTTTTCGCGCAGCGGCTCCAGCTTCTGCTGCCATTTTTCCCAGATGACATCTATTTCCGCATTGTTGGCAATGGATTTGAGGGTGATGTGCGGCACGCGCTCATAGACAAAACCGTGCCTGATGTTCCCATAGGAGGGTCGATCTGAGGCCGGTTTCTGCGACAGCTCCGCTTCTTTCTTTTGCCCGTCGGGGGAATCAGCCAGCAGATAATAAGGGTAACGCGCGCCCATGATGCGGGAACGGGCCAGGGCAAGGGCCACGCGCGAGGTGTCGATGGTGATCCAGCGGCGGCCCCACTGCTCGGCCACATAGGCGGTGGTACCGGAACCGCAGGTAGGGTCAAGGACGAGATCGCCGGGGTCAGTGGTCATGAGGATGCAGCGCAATATTACATTTATGTCCGTTTGAACAACATATATTTTAGGATCAGCATTTGAGTATCCGGCACTACCTGTATCCTCCCAACGTGTAGATATTTCTTCGATTGAAAAATCATTAAAATATCTGATATAATTTAACTGGTTTCCTAAACCATACAATCTTTGCGCATGAGCTAATCTATTAAGACCAATGTGTGATGTTTTGTAATGCCGATGTGCTCCACAATCATAATTTATATTTCTAAAGGAATAAACTCTCTCTTCCTGTTTCCCTGGATCTCCTGAAACAACGAAACTCATTTGACATAAATTAAAACCACTTGGTAATGAAACTTGTCTATCGAGTTCCTGTTTTGTAGCATAACGAACCGTCGACGTATCATCTGAAATAATATATTTATAACTTTTTATATTTCCTATATTTTTTTCTATGAAAATAGGATTGTATTTAACATGATCTTTATTTTTAGCAGCCCATAAAATATAATCATTTTCTTTTGGGAGAAGTGTGGATGCCGTTCTGGCTGATTTTTTGAAAATTATTTCTGCACAAAAATTCTCTTCCCCAAACACCTCATCCATTACCGCCCGCACCCGATGCACATTCTCATCGCCAATCTGCACAAAGATGCTGCCGCTTTCCGTCAATAAATCCCGCGCCACAATAAACCTGTCCCGCAGATAGCTCAGGTAGCTGTGGATGCCGTCTCTCCAGGTGTCACGGAAGGCTTTGACCTGTTCCGGCTCGCGGGTGATGTGGTCGGCCTTGTTGTCTTTCACATCACGGCTGGTGGTGGACCACTGGAAATTGCTGTTGAATTTGATGCCGTAAGGTGGGTCAAAATAGATGCACTGTACCTGACCGCGCAGGCCCTCGCGCTCGGCCAGCCCGGCCATGACCTGCAAGCTGTCGCCCAGGATCAGCCGGTTGGCCCAGTTCTGCTCGTGCTGGTAGAATTCCGTCTTGTCCACGCCTTCGGGCAGTCCGTTAAAGTCAGCGAACAGGCTGAATTGTTCTTGGGCGGGCGGAGCGTTTTTCTGAGCCCGCGCCTCACTCTCCCGCCGCAAATCGTCAATAAGCGCCTTGGGGTGAACTTTTTCCTGAATGTAGAGGGGGGCGGCCTTGACCAGCAGTTCTCCGTTTTCCCCCGTGATGCCGTCTGGGCCGTATTTGCCGCGCCAGATGAGCTGCGGATCAAGATCCGCATCACGTCGCGCAAACGCCACGGTCACAGGCGCGATATCCCTGGGGCGGGCCACGGTGGAAAGCTCGGCTGTGGGAATGTTCAACCGCTTGGCTTCGTCATGAGTCAGCGTTTCTACATCTTTTGAGCTGGACTTTTTGGGGGGCATGATGGCCTGCCTTCCTTTGGCTACTTTCCTCGGAATATGGCGCGGCATATTGCGAGAAACGGGGTTAGTCAGTGAACTGCTTGGAATAGTTGCTGAAAATAAAAAATCATCCGTGCAGATAGCACGGTAATTTCTTCAGGGATACCGAGTTTCACTATTTTATTCTGTGGAAGCCGCGGCGTCCAGCATGAGGTTGAAGGCCTCCCTGATTTTTACTTCCATGTCGCCTTCCAATGCGTAGACGCGTTTCAATTCGGCAAAGGCCCAGCGCCCCAGGCTTTTGAGGTTGTTGACGCCGGGAATCCAGAATACCTCCATGGCCTCTTTTTTGGCCTTGTCCTGTTCATCGCGCCAGCCCTTGATTTCTACCACCAGATGCAGCGGATCCTCCGGGCCGTGGCCGTCATCCACCAGCAGCAGGAAGTCCGGTCGGTACATGTGTTCCTGCCCCTGCCAGGAATACGGTACTTCAAAACCAAGGTTATGATTTTTGGCATAGGCCAGAACTCGCGGATTCTGCTCCGCCGCATAACAGAAGGCCCCTTCCCAGTCGCTGTCCAGAATACACCAGTTCACATGGCATTTGTCGGCGGAGGTCTGCCAACGGTCAGTTTTGGAGGTGGTGAAGTTCACATAGCGCGTGGAGCCAGTGGGATTGTATGGGTCAAGCAGGGCAAGCACAGGCGGTTTTTCACCGGCATCCCGCACGCCCGCGCGGTTGACGGCGGCATGGATTTTTTCGCAGGCCATATCCGCCAGACGGCGGTCAAGGAGCATGGCAGGGTAGGTCCCCCCCAGGCACTCAAAATAGCCTTCTCGCAACCATTGCTGGATAATTTTCTTGATTTGTCCGAACAGGTAGAGTCTGGGGTTGCCGTCATCATCCATCTGTTTGGTACGCAGGTAATGACTGGTCAGGTGGGCAATGATGGTGGAGGGGCGCATATCCTTGCGATCCTCTACCCGGACAGTGGTGGTTTCACCCACAATGCCCGCCATGAGAGCTTCAGTGGGGCCGACCAGATCGGGATCGAGCGTGAGGCGGGAATCCTCCGTGAATTGAGCGCGGATATGCTCCCTGGGCAATTCGACCCGGTAGCCGACCACCCTGGGAAAGGTTATTTCCAGCCTGTCCCGTTCCGGGCGTACGGCCTTGACATGAACTGTCGGGCGCGGCTTGACCGGCGGAACTTTGACCGCCTGGGCCGTGAAGTCGAAGGGGATGCCCATGACATCGGCGTATTCGGTGTTGAACAGGTTTTCTTCATTGAGATCATAACTCTGACGGCGCAAGGCTCGGCCGATGACCTGTTCACACAAGAGCTGGGTTCCGAAGGCACGCACACCCAGAACATGGGTGACGGTGTTGGCGTCCCACCCTTCCGTAAGCATGGAAACGGAAACCACACAACGAATGTCGCCGCCGAGGGTATTGGGTTTGCCCACCGTGTTCATGACTTCGCGGAGGAGAACGCTGTCGTCTATTTCCTTGCCACGGCGCAAGTCATCGGCCAAAGCTCCGCCACGTTCCAGAGCTTCGCGCCGAAAGCGTTCTATGGCTTCCGCATAGGTTTTACGGAAATCATCGGGCAGTTTTTCGCCTGATTCAAGCTGTTCGCTGTCAATGAGCAAGGTGCGGCTATGGGAGAGCGCGTTGCCGTTCTCGTCAAAGTTGCGGAAAAGTTCAAAGCGCCCGTTATGAAATTGCCCGGCTGTATCCACATAGCCGGATACATAATCATAGATCAGCTTGGAGGTTGCCGTGTTGTTGCACACAATGATGAAACACGGGGCAACATCCATACGTTCCGTCTGCCATGCCGCATAGGTGTCCTTGTAGTGTCCGTACAGGGCATCCAGCGCATTCTGCAGTAGGGTGGGGAGCTTTTGCGGATCCAGCGTCTGGTTTTTACCGCGCCCCGCCCTGGGCATGTCTTTGCGGATATTTTTCCACAAATCACGGAATTTCGGCATCTCGCCGCTGGGAATATTGTCCGCCACCGGCACACGCGGCAATTTGACCACACCACATTCAATGGCGTCCATGAGCGAAAAGTCGCACACAGTCCACGGGAAAAGCGTTCCTTCGGCATACCCTGAACCGCGTAAAAAGAACGGTGTGGCGGAGAGGTCAAAAATGCGGCTGATCTCCAGCTTTTTCTGCACGGTCTTGAGGCCGTTGATCCACAGCCGTGCCGCTTCATTATTGGCCTTGGCCTCGCTGCTGGCCTCCTTCTTTTCCTCGCCTTCTCGAACAGTGATCTCTTCCTTGATGCTTTCGGGCCGCTCCTGATAGCAATGATGAGCTTCATCATTGAATACAATGATGTTTTTCATGCCCATCAGTTCACCCATAACCCGTTGCAGCATCTGCCCTACCGGTTCCAGAGTATTAAGGGCATCACCGTGCCTGCCGGTCAGAAGTGCCCGGCCCGCGCCGGAAAGCTCGGTTTTTTCGCGCAATTTGAAGGCGTGGTAATTGGTGATGACCACTCTGGCTCGCTGGATGTCGCGCAGCATATCTGGTGGCACCAGTTCGCGCGACTGGTAGTAGCTCTCCGCATCGGTGGGCAGAAGAACGCGGAGCCGATCCCGGATGGTAATGCCGGGCGTGACCACCAGAAAACCGAGGGAAAAACGTTTGCTGTTCGGATACCGCACGGCGTTGATGGTCTGCCAGGCAATGAGCATGGCCATGACCGTGGTTTTGCCCGCACCGGTGGCGAGTTTCAGGGCCAGACGCGGCAGGCCGGGATTGGCATCGTTATTGGCGTTTTGCAGATATTCAAGAAATTTTTCTCCGCGCTTGCCGTCTTTGGGAGCGACCTCCGTCAGCCAGATGGCGGTTTCCACCGCTTCCAGTTGGCAGAAGAAAGGGCGAATGCCGCTGAAGTCGTGATGCCGCCAGTGCTGCAGCAAACGGGCCGTTTCCGGCGTGACCTTCCAGCTTTTGGTGTCCGGCAGATTGCGCCATGCCGTGATTGTGCTGCGTAACTCGTTGATGCGCGTGGCCAGCTCATATTCCTGCTCCTTGGTGGACAGCGCCATGGCTGTGGCGTCCTCAAGGAGCGTTCCCTGTTGCGCTGTACGTTTTTTGGGCTTGGGGATGGGAGTGATGAAGCTGGCCGGGCGGCGAAAATCCAGAATTTTTTGCGTGGGCTGCCCGCTTTCGTCAAGTTCCCAATGCTTCTCCGGCAGGGTATAGGGGGAGTTCAGAATCGGGTGGTCGAAAAAGGGATTACTCATTGTTGATTCCGTAGAGGATAGGGCACAAAGGATGGACTGAGGCGATAACCGAATTATAGCGTCAAAAAGGTTGGAAATCCAGCATCAAGCAGTGTGTAATCATGATTTATGTGAGGTAGTCTCGACTTGATCTGACAGTAGGCCCTTGCCAGGAAAGGGGAACTCC
>CAJUHZ010000049.1 GCA_910585945.1 uncultured Bilophila sp. | reverse complement strand
CCTATGCCAGGAACACTAACTTTTCAATGGACCTGTTTTGAGGGGAGGGGTCATGAGTTGTGCGTTCATGGTAATCTCCTGAAGATGGTTATAAAAATAGCAAAAATAGTATATTTTGTTGACATTATACTATTTTTCATTTAGCGTTGTGGCATGAAAGACGCTGACGACATGAAGCTGTGGACAGTCGTTTTCAGCCGCAAGCCTGAAAAGCAAAAAGCCAAGCTGCCTCCGGCCATTGCCGACATACTGTACTTGCTGCGCAAAGACCTTGAGCAAAGAGGCCCGGTTGTCCCGGGTTGGCCGCACTACGGTAAAATTGCTGGCAGCAAATCCGGTCATCACCACTGCCATTTGAACAAGGGACATCCAACTTATGTAGTCGTCTGGCAAGTTCTTGATGGGGTAGTTCGCGTACTGGAAATTCAATTTGCCGGTACACATGAAAAGGTTGATTACAGCCGTTATAAATAAGCGGAGAAATTCTATGTTGGCAGAAATGATGCTTCGTTCCGATGAGGAAGGGCGCGGTGTGATCCAGCTTACCGTCCCTTCGGCAAACACCATAAAGGTTGCCGAGGCCATTCGCGGAGTTCTTTCTCTGGCCGGGCACAAGGTACGCCGGGTTAATTCAGAGGGAGAAGAGGTCGTCAGCGCCGATGAAGTTTTTCCTGACGGTTGCCCGGCGATGGCCTTGCGCGGTTTGCGCGGCAAGGAAGACCTCACGCAGACGGAGCTGGCTGCCCGCCTCGGCGTCAGCCAAAACGCAATTTCCGAAATGGAAAGCGGCAAGCGTCCGATTTCCACAAAAATGGCCAAGCGTCTCGGAGAAGAGTTCAATCTTCCGTACAAGGTTTTCCTGTAGGAAGGAACAGACGTCTTTGCGCTATGCGGCAAGGTCATTGCTCTTGTCCTCCTGCACCAGTTGCAGCAACTGCGGCACACGCAGTTGCGCCTTTTTGAGTGAGGGATTGGCGTAGAACATATCGCCCCGGACGATCTGGCCGGAAAAGACAAAGTGGGCTTCGCCCTCTATCTGTTCCTGCAAATCGCGCAGGACAACGCGATCTTCCTGTTCCACGGTGGTGTTCATGGCGTCGCGGTAGTCGGAACTGATCTGCTCATTGACGTTGAATCCTGTTGTTCTGAGGACAGTGCTTTGCCCCGCCTGTCCGCGCAGCAATTCCCATGTCTTTTCGGCATCCTGCATCCGCATGAACACTTTCAAACAAGTATTTGCCACCATCTGTTGCGCTCCTTTCTGGTCAGCCTCCAGAATACCGGCGTAGTCCTGAGAGGCCACAATGGCGGCAATGCCGAGGCCGCGTCCCTGTGTCAGCACGACTTCAAAGCCGGGCGTGACAATGGCCGCGTATTCATCCACAATGCACAGATACGGGCCGATGCCCACGGCATCAGTCGGCAGGGCTTCCAGAACGTCCTCCGCGTCGCCTTCGATTCTCGCGCCAAGGCCAACGGCGCAGGCGTTGCGGATGGCGGAAAGGCTGATTTTGCCGAGGCTGGCGAGTTCAGCGGGAGCTTTTTCCAGAGAGGGCAGAAGAATGACAAGGATTCTTCGCTGCATGATGGCATCACTGAAGTCCACTTCGCCATCTTCCGCGCCGTAGATGTGGCTGTAGGTATCCGTCAGACTGGACAGCGCCTTGCCGAAGTAGGATTGCGCGTAGCCAAACTGCTCCGCGAAGGATTCAGGCTGGTCTTTCATTTCCCGCCCGGAAATCCAGCCGGAGGTGGCAAGCGCCGCCTGAATGGAGGCGCGGGATTCCTGATCCAGTTCAGGATGCAGGGCCAGAGCCACACATTTTTCCAGAGCCAGGGAATCGCGGATGATGGAGGTGGAGAGCTTGAGCAGCCCCTTGTCCCGCAGGTCAACCAGGGCGTACATGACGCCGGAAATCAGGGCCTGCGCCTTGTCGGCAAAGATGGAATTGGCCCCGTCCGAAGCGGGCATGAGGGAAACAAGAAGCTGCGTCAGCGCCTCGGCGCTCCCGAAGGTAAACGGGTTGTTGGTGTTGGAAAGGCGGCGCGGGGACTTGCCCTTGACCTTGCCGGACGTGCCGTAGTTCAGCACGCGAAAATCATCATCCCGACCAAGGAACCGGGCCATCTGCCATATCTGCACCGCCAGCTTGGGCGACGCCTTGGGGTCGATGTAGAAAAGCCCGCTGGCCGTGGCCAGGGCGTTGTAGGAAAGGGAAACCAGCGTCTCCGTCTTGCCGGAACCGGTTGTGCCGAACAGAAGCGTGTGCGTCAGGATGTCCTTGGCCTTCAGCCAGAGTTCTTGCTTGTCCTGGAGGCGGTTGCCGAGGAAAAAGACGCCTTCGGGCGTTGCGAATCCGTTTCTGCCGGGGAGCGGATCGCCCTTGTCCGTGCCTGAGAGGCCAAGAGGCATCCGAAAGGGCAGACGTTCGTTGTTCACACAGGCGCAACGAGCAAGAAAGAGCGCCAGACCAAGACAAAATAAAGGTGTAGCACAGGCCGGAAAGAGAAACAGACACGCCCCCGCCGCAAAGATGCCGCTGGTCTGCACCTGCCCGGTCTTGAGCGCATCCGCCAGACGTTGCGCGGGGGAGCGCACATCGCGGTGCAGGCGCTTTCGTTCCTGCGTTTCGTGGTCTTCCAGACCTCTGATGGTTCTGTTCATACGCGTAACCTCTAAAAGTATTCATCAGCCAACTTTTCATCTTCGTTGGCGTCGTATTCGGGATTGTCTTCCGCATCGGCCAGCACCACGTCCGGCGGCTGTTCCACGGGAGAAAACTCGGTATCCAGAGTCGAAGTTTCGGTGGCAGCGGCGGTCGGAGCCGTTTCCGGCATGGGCGGCACAAAGATTTCGGTCAGCCAGCCCTGAGCATCCAGGGCCTCCCTGAGACTTGCCACGGCGAGAGCCACATGCGGCTCGGACAGCGGCTTTCCGGCTTTTTCTTCCGCCTGATAGTGCGCCCATGCCGCAAAGCCTTCGGCCCAGGCGACGCGTCCGCCGCATTGGTTCAGGGCGTACCAGAGCGGACGATCCAGCGGCCGGAGCCAGATAAACTGCGAAGTGGCGAGCACGCCCTTTTGCCGCGCCCGGTACAGCAACGCCATGAACCAGGGCAGTTCGTAGGCGCTGTGGCGCGTGAGGCAGTTTTCCGAAAGGCGTTTCTTGTGTTTTTTCCAGTTCAGCTTGTTCACAAAACCGCGTGATGTCAGGAGCGGGCATGATGGTTGTCCCTTTTCCTCCTGATACGAGGTGGAGATCGCATCCAGAATCGCAAGGCAGGCTTTCTTGTCGCCTCCGGCATAAGCCAGCAGGGCGGCAGCCAGAGCGCGCCGACATGGAGAAAGACTTTTATGCCCCTTGAATCGCTTGCCAAGCTGCTTTTTCAGCACGGCAAGGGACTTTTGTTCATCCAGCCGCGCATTGCCCCAGGCAGGGCGCGACATTGAGGCCATGCCGTTTTTCAATAATGCCTGCTCCGGCTTGATCGCCTTGCCCGCTTCATTGAGCAACAGACCATTTTCCAGCGCAAACTGCACCGGCGTTCGGGCGACTTTCCACGGCCCGGCATCGTAGGATTCCCGCGAGAGCAGATACTTGCCGCGTCCCACCACGGGCCGCAGACAGGGAAAGGACTCCGCATTGTTTTTCAGCAGGCTTTCCATGTTGAAACGCCGGACAAGACCGCCCACGCGGCCCATGAAGATGGAGGCCACGCCGAACAGAGCAAGTAGCAGAAGAAAGGGCCAGTGAATCCATGAGCCGGTGTAGCGCAGCACCTTTTGCATGGTGTCCCAGGACAGGGAAGCCGGATCGGCGGCGGCGATTCGTGCAAAAGCGTTCTCCGCTTCCTCGAAAAACGGCGTGAACGCCTTGAGTTGCGCTTTCGCCAGAGTCAGAAGCGGGCCGTTCACGACATCGGGATGCGCCGTGTACAGCAGCGGCACAATGCAGAACGCGATAATCAGGAATGCGAACCACAGGAAGATACGTTGGTCTTCCCTGTCGTTGCCGGGCTGATTCATTGCCGTTTCTCCCTGAGTTGCTTCTTTTGGCTCTGCAACGGCAGCATGGACAGCCCCTCTTGCCGGAGTTTGTTCAGGTTGGCCCTGACGCGCCGGATATAGGCGTCACGGCGATGCGGCGTCCGGGAATGGTACGCGCCGATAGCCTGCCAGAGATTGCCGGTGCGCCTGTATTCCTTGCGCAGCAGCCATGCGGCGGCATGGGCGTTGACGCGGCCATCACACAGCACGGCGTCGGGCGAGATGCCCATTGCGGCCAGTTCCCTGAGATGAACAGTGTTCACCTGAAAGGGGCCTAAATCCCACGTCCCGTTTTTGTTGCTCAGTGCTTCGCCCATTTTGCCGCCTTCCGTGGCAAGAATGGCGAAGAGCGCGGCAACGGGCATCCCACTGACGCGGGCGGCGTCCAGAACGCAGTCAGCCGTCAGGGGATGCAGGGGTGGGAGTGCGACCTTCATGCGTTGCGCGCTCAGGGCAAGGCGCGGCGTCAGGCAAAGGGCAAGCAGGAGGATGCAGACCGCCCTCATTTGAGCTTCCCCTTGAGATGGAGGATGTAGTCGCCGCTTGTGCCGTACACCTTGAAGGGATTGTTGCCGCCGAGGCCGTTGACGGTGTTCAGCACCTGGTTGTGCGCGTCGTTGATTTTCTGGTGAATGTAGGAATCCACCTGACTACAGATGCCCGCGACAATCTGATCCATACTCGGCAGTGATACGCCGAGAGAAAAGGCGTCCCCGATGCCGTTGATGGAGCCGAGACAGACGGAAAGCGCATCGCGTTCCGTTTCCGGATCGGGCATGAGTACGTCATGCGTTTCCGATACGCGCCCGTTGCGCTCCTGAATCGCGCCGCCCACGGCCTCTTGCATATCTTGGCAGGAACCGGCGAAACACGGCGCGGCCAACGCCATGCACAGCAAAACCATGAGAATGTATTTCATGTCGGTATTTCCCTTTTTCTATTTGGGGTTCCACCCCAAACCCCGTCGGGGGACATGATGTCCCCCGAACCCCCTCATTTCGGAACACATGGCTTGCCATGTGTTCCGGCAATGGGGGTCAAGGGGCATCATGCCCCTTGCAGGGGCGTGGGGGCAGCGCCCCCACATCAGATTGCATCCTTCCTATTTCCTCTTGCCTTTTGCGTTGAAATCGGGCGTGCCGTCCGAAGCGACGGGATACGTCTTTGTGCAGTCGGGATAGGCGGTGCAGCCCCAGAACCATGCACCGTCCTTTTTGCGCTTTCGGCGTGTCAGGGCCGCGCCGCAGGAAGGACAGGGAAAGGCGGGCGTGCCGTCGCCAAGGATGGGGGCAAGCAAGTCCGGCAGAATCCGGCACTGATCGGCCAGAAAGGCGTCCAGAGATTCCGCGCCCTGAGCGATGGATTCCAGCCGGGATTCCCATTCCGCCGTGGTGATGGGGTCTTTGAGCGCGGGCGGCGTGAGGGCGATGACTTCCCTGCCGAGCGGCGTGGAGACAAGAGCTTTCTTGTCGGTGGCGAGATAGCCGCGCTCCTTGAGCGTCTCCAGCACCTTGGCGCGGGTGGCTTCGGTTCCGATGCCCCTGGCGTCCTTGAGCGCGGTCTTGGCGTCAGCATCGGACACAAAGCGATGGACATTGGCCATCGCTTCGATGAGCGTCCCTTCCGTGAAGCGGGAAGGCGGCGAAGTCTTTTTCTTCAGGGTCTGCACGTCGCGGCAGTGAACAGCGTCGCCCTTTTCCAGCGAGGGCAGTGACTGTTCGTCGGAATCGTCGTCTTCATCGTCATGGCCGCTGAAGGCTGTCCAGCCGGGATCAATAATGTGCCGTCCCGTGGCTTCCCAGCGGGTATCGGCAAGAGTGACAGCGACTTTTTGCGCCTCGTAGCGCATGGTCGGATGGAATTGCAGACAAAAGGCCGTGGCGATCATGAGGTAGAGAGCGCGTTCCTTTTGAGGGAGCGACTCCGGCGGAATTTCGCCTGTGGGCGCAATGGCGTGGTGCGCCGTCACCTTTTTGGTGTTCCATGCGGCGCTTTTCAGGGAGGCGTCCGCCGCTCCCGCCACCCGCTCCAGACCGGGAACTGAGGAGAGTGCGGCCAGCACGGCGGCGGCATCCGCAAACTGTTCTTCCGGCAGATAGCGGCAATCGGTGCGGGGGTAGGTGGTCAGCTTTTTCTCGTACAGGGCTTGCGCGGTATCCAGCACCTGTTGCGCCGACATGCCGAGCTTTGAGGACGCGGCTTTTTGCAGGGAGGAAAGACTGTGCGGCAAAGGCGCGGCCTTGGTTTTGGCTTCCCGTGTGGCTTCCGTTACAAGTCCGTCCGTGTTTTTGTGCGCCGCAACCAGGGCTTCGGCCACGGCGGCGTCGGTCAGGCGTCCGCTGGAATCGAGTCCGGCCTGAGCTTCGGACGGAACGAAAGCGGCGGCAAAGTCTCCGGCGCTGTGGACGAGCGAAGCCTTGAGGACGAAGTAGTCAACAGGCTTGAAATGGGAAATTTCCAGATCGCGGGCGACCACCAGCGCCAGCGTGGGCGTCTGGACGCGGCCCAGAGAAAGCACATCCGAGCGTCCGTCCGCGCGGCCCTTGATGGTCAGGGCGCGGGTGGCGTTGATGCCCGCCAGCCAGTCGGCGCGGCTTCTGGCGCGGGCGGCGTCGCGCAAGGGCGCGTAGCGGGCGTTGTCCGTGAGATTGGCCAGCGCCTTTTTGACCGAGAGATCGTCCAGCGAGGCCAGCCAGATGCGCTCCACCTGCCCCGTGTAGTGAAAGTGTTCCAGCACTTCGTCCACGAGGAGTTGGCCTTCGCGGTCGGGATCGCCCGCGTTGACCACGGAATCGGCTTGCCGCAGTAGGGAGCCGATGATGTCAAGTTGCGCGGCGGCGTCCTTTTTGACCTTGTATTTCCATTGAGCGGGAATGATGGGCAGGTGTTCGCGCCGCCAGTGGGCGTATTCGGGCTTGTAATCGCGTGGCCACGCGAGTTCCAGCATGTGCCCGAAGCACCAGGTAACAATATCGTCGCCGCAACAGATGCAGCCTTCGGCTTTTTTCTGATTGCCAAGGCCAGCGGCAATGGCCCGGCCAAGGGAGGGTTTTTCGGCAATAAACAGTCTCATGTCATATCCTCATACGGCGCGCGGAGGCGGCTTTCTGTTCATTCAGGGGAAGGGGATTTTCTACAGCGCCCGGTGTGGAGCGGAGTTTTTCGTCAAGCTCCATGTGCAGCGCCTGCGACACCTGATCGCAGAGTTCAGCCAGCTCCCTGACTTGCTGAGGGTCTTGCCTGAGCGCCATGTCCAGAAAATCGGGGTTCTGGAGAATGGCGCGTGCCCTGGCGACGGGATCGCCAGCGGCCTCGAAGGCGGCGATGGATTCGGCCAGCGTCGGATCGTGCCGCGCCGCAGCCCCGGACGAGGCCGCCAGTGTCGGGGAAACGCCGACAGCCGCATCCCGCTGTTTCTGCATGGCTTCCAGTTCCGCCCATGCTTCGGGCCTGGGGAACCACCAGTCGCGCGGCTTTTCCCCGGCCTCGAACTGACGCAGGGAGGTCAGCGTTCTGGCCGCGTCAGCCGCCGCCCTGAACAGTTCCGCAACGTCGCCGCCGGAAAACTTCTGGTTCCAGTTGGCCACTTGCGCGGACGCGCTGTTGTCGGGCATGGGCAGATGGAATTTTGCCCCGGCCAGCAGGGAGAACAGTTCCGCCCGCATTTCCTCGAAGGCGCGACTTTTGAGGGTTTCCGGTTCCGTTTGACGGTTTTCCCGCGAGCTGTGGCCCGTCGCTTCATAGAAACCGCGCAGCTTGGCGGCGTAATAGGCGTCCGAACTGGTGAACCTGTCCGGGAACGGCATCTTCAGCACATCTTCGTCATGGTCGTATGCCGTCGGGCCGTCATGGTGTTCCACGGCAATGCCGGAATCAGCGATGAATTTCTCCAGAAAGGCGTTGCGCTCCTGTTCCGTGAGCGCCGGAGCCGTTTTTTCCTTGGCGGGCAGGCCGTAGATTTGCGCCGCGTTGAACACGGTGAAGGGATAAAACAGCGTCTTGTGCTGGACAGGCGGGAGCTTCGCGCCCTGCTTGCGTTGCGCTTCAATGGCCCTTGCTTCATCCTGGGAATGGAATGTCCATTGTTCGTCTTCCCCGATGGTGAAGAAAATTTCTTCAGGCCGCAGGAGCTTGATGCCGTGTTCGCCCTTTTTGACCCCTACTTTCAGATTTGGATGCTCGCTCTGGTATTGCTGTACCTGTTTGAAGGTCAGCCAGCGGTCGTCAGCGTAGCCCTTTTCCATGCCTGCCAGCATGAGGCGCAGCATGTTGGGGCCGCCGTATTCCCTGCCGGTGGTCGGGCAGAACGGCGTCCCTGTCGGAGTGTTGGTCACATGAGGCTTCCCGGCGACTCTGGAAGTCAGGGCGAGCATGGCTTCGGCAATGCCGTTGACGAACTCTTCCTGCACTTCGCGGCTGACCTGAAAACGGCTTTTCTTTTCTTGCGGGGTCTGGCTCATGCGTCCTCCCGCGCGATGTCCACAAGAACGGCATCCGGGGCTTCCAGCGGATTGAGGAATCCGGCGGCAATGGCTTCCTCGCGGCTCATGAGGATCGCGCCCGCGTCAAGCTGGCGTTCGATGTCCGCCTGGGTGAGCGTGACGCGCTCCTTTTCGATGGTGCGCACGGGAGCGTCGAACAGACCGTGCGCGTTTGGCGTTGCGTCATTCATGGAATGTCACCTCGTTTGCTTACCAGCGGCAGCGTTTGCGCCACTGGCTTTCCGTGTTTCTTGTTTCCCGCCGCCGTCCCATGCAGGCCACGCGGATGGCGCGAAAGCAGGCAAGCGGGGTCATGCCGGTGCGTTGCACCAGATAGAGAGCGATGATGGCGGTGAACGCCAGCCCCGCCGTCCACCAGGCCCAATGGAAGAGCCACAGGGCGAGGGGAAAGACGGCGCGGGCGTCCAGAATGAAGATTTTCGGCGTGAGCGCGGTGTCGCGCCAGAGAATGTCAGCCATTGACCGCCTCCTTGCCCTTGCGTTCGGCCAGAATCGCCAGATAGCTGTCCCTGGCGATGTTTCCGTTCTTGTAGGCGATTTGCGCGGCGTCCTGCATCCGCTGGCCGGAGGCGGCCAGCAAATCCTCGGTTTTCAGAATCAGCCGTTCCAGCGGCGTATCCAGCAGCATTTCCCGGATCTCCGGCGTGAAGGCCAGATACTCGCGCAGGGCAACGCGCCCGCTCCCGTCCGGCAGGGGCAAAAGGCGTTGCGAGATGATCAGGCGCAGACTGGAAAGCAGTGTGGCTGTGACTTGCAGCCGCTCCGCGAACGGAAAGACGTTGATGATGCGGGAGAGCGTTTCCGGCACGGAGCGAGTGTGTACTGTCGAGTACGCGGCCACGCCGATTTCCGCGCTTTCCATCATGCCTCGCAGGGTGTCGGGATCGCGGCTTTCGCCAATCAGCACCACGTCCGGGGCCGTGCGCGTACTGTTGCGCGTGGCCGTGAGGAAGGACTTCAGGTGTTCGGGAATCGTGCTTTGCGAGACAGGCCCGCCGGGCTTGGGCACGGCGTCAAAGTCAAACTCGATGGGAGCCTCGTAGGTGCTGACATGGCGTCCGCCGCTTTCGATGATGCGCCGCAAAATGGCGGCCAGCAGCGTGGACTTGCCCGACCCCATGACGCCCGTGACCAGCACCAGACCGTTGGACGGCATGGCGTGGTCAAGAATGCCTTGCTCCACATGCAGGTCTTCCAGAGCGGGCGGCATGGAGGGAATGGCCCGAAACACGATTTTGGCCCCGGTTGAATACCCGTCCGCCACCGGCGTGGCGTTGCCGCGATAGCGACGGCGCACGCCGCGCGATTCCTCGATTTCGTGAGCAAAGTCGTAATCCGACTGGCCGGACTTGATGAGCGCGGACACGGAGTTGTTTTTGGTCAGACGCTCCAGCGCAGCCAGCAGTTCATCCGTCGTGATGGGACGCTGCGTGACCTGTCTCCATACGCCGTTGAGCCGCATCCACGCCGGAAGGCCGGAACGCAGACACAAATCGGACATGCCACTGTGCGTGGCCCAGAGCAGTAACTCATTGATTTGCAAATAGTCCCAGCGGATGCGGGGTTCAGCGGGATACACGTTGCCGCTCATTGCCGCTTCCCTCCCTTCGTTCGCGCGGGAGGCGCGACGGTAAAGGCGGAAGGCGCGGTGATCCGGTACACTTTCTGGCCGATGTTCAGCTTGTTGCCCTGGGTTCGCGTTCCCAAATCGGCGGAAGCCGTGTTGACCCGGCTCAGAAGATGTTGGGCGGTAAGCAGGTGATAGAGCATGACGCCGCGATAGCTCCGCGCCATGCGGGATACGTTGTCGGCATAGAGCTGGTCGGCCCCAGCCAATCCTTGCGCCCATGCTTCGCGCACCGCCGCCCGCCAGATGGCGCGTTCCTCCGCGTTTTTCGGCAACACGGCGGGATTGGGCTGTTCCGGCGCGGGGAAGTCATCGGCCATGAGAAATTCCCGCCAGTTCGGCACAACCGCGATGTACCGCGCGGGTTCCAGCAGTTCATAGGTTGTTTTGGCGGCTGTGGCCGTATCCCCATCCTCGATACGCATGGACGCGCCCGCCCGCGCGATCTGCGGCGGCAGGATCAGGGCTTCCCCCTGCGTGAGCAGGAGCGGCGCAAAGTTGAACGCCGTATCCATGATGGCGCTGTAGCGTTCCGTTTCCGCCACAAGCTGACCGTAGCGCCAGGACATGGAGGTCTGGAACGTGACCAGCCGCGCCGCTTCCCGGATGGCTTTGGGCCGCATGAGCTGGACGGCGCTTTGTTCCCTGCCGCCGCTTCCCTTCATTTCCAGCAGTTCCGCCAGTTCGGCGGGATCGCCCTTGCGCGGCCCGGATGCGGGATCGGCGGGAAGGTACACCTCAAGGGACTGTTCCGCGCCGTCTTCCCGGTACGCGGCGTCATGAGGCACAAATTTTTCCGTTCCCTTGTCGGCGCGGTCGGCGGGAGCCGGAGCGTTGACAACTTCCGGCGACACGGGCGCGGGATTGACGACTTCGCCCTGTTTTCCGGCGCAACCGCTCAGACCGGCACAGAGCAGAAACGGCAGAATCAGCGCGGCCAGTTTTTGCGAAGCGGACTTTTTGGTCACGTCAACCTGAAAACGCTGACAAAGGATAGTCACCACGCGCGAGGCATGGCGCATGACCACGATGTAGGCAATCAGCAATGCCAGAAGGCCACTTCCGCAGAGGACGACGCCGGGTGTGGACAGGTCGGCGGCGGCAAAGCCGTCCTGAAAGCCGTCCCGAAAGCCTTTCTGATAACTTTCCATGTGGAGGGGAGGCTCATGCAAATCAGGCAACGGCTCTTTGGGAATGAGGAGGGCGGGAGCTTTCATGACCGTCCCTCCAGCCCAGAAGTTTTTGCCAGCGTCAGCACCCGATTGACGGCATCGACGCGCAACACGGCCTGCGGCTGAATCTGCCAGGCAATGTCTTCCAGCAGTTCATGCGCCGGACGGTTCAGACCATGCACCACAATGGGCATGGCCTGCGCCGAGGGAGCGCCGGTTTCCCGGTAACGGTAGCCGACGTGCAGGCAGATTGCCTTGAGCGCCCCGGAGGCTTCGCCAGTCCAGGCAAGGGAAACGGGCAAACTCAGCGAGGGATCGGCGGGCGGCAGCAAGGGTTGCATTCCCTGCCCGCGCAGCCGGGCGAGCATGGCGAGTTCGCCGTGCGCCTGTTCCGCCGCCTGCCCAAGCGTGGCCGAGACGAAATCGACGGAAGGCGGAACCGGAGGCGCGGCTTTTTGCGCGCAGGCGGCAAGAGCCAGACAGGACAGCATCAGCAGAGTTTTGGGGATCACGATGATTGCTCCTCTATATAAGGTAGAAGGTTGGGAGAGACACACCCCGCCCGCTACGGACGTTTGCGGAAACGCAACAGCCAGCGGCACAGCGGAGTAAAGCGGCGGTTTCGCAAAATGGAAATGCGCCAGAGCGTTGTGACCATGCCGAGCAGACAGGGCGGCGCGATGCAGGCCAGGGACAGGAAGGAAAGCGGATTGTGCGACCATGCCGCCGTGAGGAGGCAGGCCAGAGCCGGAGCGAGAAACACCAGCAGACGCAGGCGCAGAGCCGAAACGACGCCGGGAATGTCCGCGTCAGCCATGCCCCAGGCCGCAAGAACGAGGGTAAAATCTTCTTCCAGCGCGGCCTGTTCCGATGCCGCGCGGTTCCGCCGGAAAGCGGCCATACGAGAATGGAAGTCTCCGCGAAGCCCGGCGACATGCCGCCCGGACAGACTGGCCGTATCCAGAATCGTTTGCAGGGAAGCGGGCGTTTTCATGCTGACCTCCAGTCGGGGCAGTTTGCTTCAAAGACCGCGCGGGCAAAGCCCATCGGCGTGGCGCTGCGAAGGTTCGCCCGTTCAGGTGAAGGCGGAAGCAGGTGCATTCTGCTTCCCTGTACCGGCTCAAGCCGTTTGGGCGGCGGCATGACGAAGCCGCCGCCCGTCCAGAGGCAGGTCTTTTTGGTGTAGGTATCGTTTTCGCCGCCGGGATATCCCGCGTAATCACAGGGATTGAAGGTGAAATCCGGCTTGCGCCAGTAAGTGGAAATAGTGGAAACGGGGTTTTCGATGAGATACGGCGCGCGCGTCCATTCCGCGAGACGGATGGAGGCATAGAACAGACCAAGGGCGCGGCAAAGCGCCAAAAGTCCCTTGTCCCTGAACCAGCGTGCGCCGGAAACAGCCACATCCGTGCAGGGCGGGAAAAAGGCGGCAAAGGTGATGGGTCTGAACGGCGGCAGCCAGTCGCGCATGTCCGCGCCCACGCGGATAATGTTGCCTTCACGGCTCTCGCCGGACGGATGCCGCACATCGACGCAGTAGCAGGGGTATCCCGCTTCCGCCCAGGGCATGACCATGTTGCCGGTCAAATCAAAACAACTGATGACGATACTGTCCATGTCAGCTCCTGAAGTTCTTTTCCGTCAGGCCAGCGCCGGGCCTGTTCCATTGGCGGGACAGATCGCCGCGCAGTTCTCTTGCGCCGTGCGCCCCGGAGCTGACCGCATTGGTGGAGCCGACAAAGACGTTTTTTACGCCCGCCTGGTCTTCCTTTTCGCCCAAGGCATGGAACTGCTGGCCTATCCAGTTGGTGACATGTTCGGGCAGATAGTGAATAAGGCTGAAAAATTTGTTGGCCGTCATGATGACCACAATGCCCAGGATGACGAGCATGGAGAACGTGCCGGTGATGCCGATGACTTTTGTCTGCATGGTTCCGCCGACAAACAGCTCGAAGCCCGCGCCGAGCATCCGGCCCACCACGTTCATCAGGATGACGGCGGCGAAGAAGCCGCAGACCATGAGCGGCGGACGGACAAGGATGCCGAGCAGGAGGAAGTACCCCCGTTTGCCGTGCTGTCCGGCTGCTCCCTCGCCGTCGGGCATGGCGTGGGCACAGAGCCAGAGCGGAGCAGCAATCAGGGCTTCCACCACCAGAATGATCCAGCCAACCAGGGCGGAAATCCAGCGGATGAAGGGAATGGCGGGCAGATAGTAGGCCAGCGCCAGCCCGTAGAGCAGGAGCGGCAGAAAGACCGTGAACAGGGCGAAACTGATGTACTTGTCCAGATTGGGAACGGCCTTGCCCACAAAGGGCAGCGCCTTGCCCATCGAGTGCGCCACATCCACCACGCCGAGCGCCGAGGCCAGACCCCAGGCCGATCCGATGAGATAGTCCCCCACATTGGACACCGCCATGATCGGGTCTTGACTGGAGAGCTTTTCAATGGCTATGGGCAGGATATTTCCGGCCACAAGCTGATTCAGCGTGGCCCGCAGCCAGTTGCAAATTTCGTCGAAAGCCCGGCCTTCATCCGTGACGGACGGCGTGGCCGTGGTGTCGGAAATGCCCCTCCGGCTGGCGTAGGCGGTCTTGATGTAGTTGGCTACTCGCTCTTTGGCCGCTTCATAGTCCCGCAGACCGTGCATCAGCGCCTGAAGTTCCGATACCGTGTACTCGTGCGGGCTGTAGGTAATGCCGGAATACATGGCCTCGCGGACTTCCTGGTTTATCCATGAGATTGACCAGTAGGACGAGCCTGCCGCGAACCATCCGTATTGCGCGGCGTTTTCCTCGAAATCCTGGAGTTTGGATTTGAGCTGTCCCTGTTGCGCGTAGCTTTGCACATCGGCCAGAATGGTCTGGTTGACCGTGGTGGCCGCATCGTACAGGGCGCGGGGATCAATGGAGGATGCGGGCGTGTCGGGATCGGCAAGCTGCTGCGCCAGGGGCGAAAGCGCGGAAACCGCCGCGCTCACGGCGTTGACCTTGCCCCGGCACAAGGCGTCGCCTTCATCCACGCAGGAAACCGTGATGCTTCCCGCATTGCCGTTGAAAATGAACCTGTATTCTCCGCCGGAGCGGAACCAGTTGCCGCTGTACGTCCATTCTCCGCCCGGCGTGATGTTCAGGCCGCGCCGCTCGTTCAGGTAGTATTGCAGCGTCAGCGATTCCAGAGCGCCGTTGCTGATGGAAGCATAATGGGTGACGTTCTGATCCGGAGCCTGCACGGTGAGCTGACCGCCATGCTCCACAAAGTAATCCGTGCCCAGCTCCCAGACGTAATTGCCGAGATTGATGCTGAAACCGATACAGGCCAGAATCGCCACCTGAAAAAGCGACAATCCCTTGAAGACAGGAGCCAGAGCGCCCATTGCGCCCACAAAACGCAGCGGCATCCACAGGGAGCTGTAGCGTTTGCCGAAGGGCGTTCCTTCATGCGCCGTTCCGGCCACGGCAACGGCCAGAATCCAGATGAACAGCGCCGACACCACAGCCAGCGCCACCAGATTGAAGGCGCTGAAAAGCTCCAGCATCAGTTCCGACGCCTGCGAACCGCCGAGATTCGCGCCCCAGGTATCCCAGCCCTGGCCGAGAAAGGCGTCCAGAATATGCTTGCTGGCGTCAGTCTGGAGCAGGACTTCCGAAGTAGCGGGCAGATCAGATGAGGCCATGACATGCGCTCCAGTCAGTCTTGACTATCAGGGGATATTGGATAAATTTGGATAAATAAGGAGGGCCATCATGCCTGCTACCGCGTATATTGGAACAGAGATTGAACAGGACATCAGGGACAGCGCTGAAAAGGCGCTTCATGATACCGGATTCACTCTTCCTGAAGTAATTCGTTTGATGGTTGCAAAAATCGCACGAGACAAGCGTCTGCCCTTTGATGCTGAAGCTGCTTTGCAAGAAGAGTACGGCGAGGAAATCCCTAATGAAGAAACCAGGCAAGCTATGGAGGCAGTTGAACGCCGGGAAGGTCTTTTCCGAGCCCAAAATGCTGATGATCTTTTCAGGCAACTTGGAATTTAAATGCTCATTGCCAATTATACAGCAAATTTTAGACGCGACATAAAAAAGATGGCGCGGCGCGGCTATGATATGTCCAAATTGCAGGAAGCGATGAATAAAATTTTGACGGGGGAAAGGCCACTTCCCGCTGCATACAAAGACCATCAATTGAAAGGAAAATGGAAATATCATAGAGAATTGCATATAGAATTTGATTGGGTTCTTGTATATGCCATTGAAGAAAAAGAATGCTTCTTTACAAGAACGGGCACTCATTCCGATCTTTTTGACGAATAAAATATTCATTGTGTCCTCTTATTGTTGCGCGCCGACCATGCGCGTGTAAAGATCGTCTACTTCCTTGCCCGTCGTGCCTTCCATGCGCGTGAGGTAATCCAGCGAGGCAATGACGGTCAGTCTGTCCAGCAAGTCCGTATTCTTGCGCGTCAGTTCCAGTTGGAACGCCTGCATGATGACCAGCTCCCGCAAGAGTCCGGCATCCGTCGCGGAAGCAACTTGCGCGAACCAGTTCGGATTGCCGGTCCTCATTTGTGAGAGGAGCTTGTACAGCCCGGCTTCCGAGAGCTTGCCGTCCACAATGCCGGGCGGCGTTCCGCTCCCGCCCGCTTCCGACCACTGGTTTTCCGCCCAGGCCGTCACGTCATCCGGCAGCGTGGGCGCGTGATACACAACATGATTGTTCAGCGACTCCATGACAGCCGCTACTCGCTCCTCATGGATTTTCCGCGCCGCCGCGTAGGTCTGCCCGGCTGGCGTGTCCTTCTGTTCCTCCGTCACCACCGGCAGCGGGCGGGGATTGGCCAGCGTCTTGACGGCTTCATGCGCCTGCGCCACCTGGTCTTCCGTGAGTGTGCTTCGCAGCGGAAAGAGTGCGTTCAGGCTTTCCTGTTCGGAAGGCTGATCTTCCGCCAGCACACGCTGAAGAAATTCCACCGGCTTTTTGGGCGTATGGGCGTGTTCAAGCTGCTTTTCGCGCATGGCGGCGTGGATTTCCTGTCCGGCCTGAGCGCCGAGCTGGATGCCCGCGCCCAGGGAACTGCTTCCGCACAGCCCGGCGGGCTGCGCGGCCTTGCCGTACATATCCTCGGTTTTCATGGCCTCGCCCGCCACGGACTGCCCCTTGAGAGCGGCGGCGTTGCTTTCCTTGAGCGCGACCAAAGCCCGCACGATGGTGGCGGATTCCGCCTTCAGCGTGCCGATGATGTTTTGCGCGGCCAGCAGGATTTCCGAGCGGATGGCCTGCGCTTCCGCCGCCGTATGCGCGTTGACCGCCTGAATGGTTTCGGACTTCGCCGCCGTGACAATGGCTCTGACGGAGCCGCAGCCACAGCCTCCGGCCCAGGCCGAAACCGGCAGCAGAACAAGCGCCAGGGCAAGAAAGAGCTTTTTCATTGTTCCCTCGTTACTTCGTTGGCGATTTCCAGAAGGACGTTGACGACTTCCTCATCGGCGTCGCTCTGGTCTTCGACGTTGCGCCTGCGGCGTTCCACTTCCGCCTTGGCCGAGCCGCCCGGAAACCGCGCGGCCAGCCGCCGCAGGGTTTCGGACGGCCCCAGGCGCTGATAGAGATTGTTGCGGATAGCCACGTCTTCCGTGGTAGTGGAAAAGGCCCAGAGGGATTGCGGGCCGATGGTCAGACTGAGGACAAGCTGGGACATGCCAGAACCTGTCCGGAACAGGGCAATGAGATTGGAACCGGCCCTGCCGGGCTTGCCCAGGCGCGAGAGCGCATGACGGCAGGCTCCGTTCAACCCAAAGCGTTCCGACAGATTGTCGATGCTTTTTTCCGTGCCCGAACCGAGGATGACCACTGTGGTCGCCAGTTCGTCAGTGATGATTTTCGGAATGTCGTCAATGGACTGCGTGTACAGCCCGATGGACAGGTTCCACTTGCGCGATTCCCGCGCCATTGTGGTCATGTCGGCCTGAAGCTGGCCCGCCACCGAGACGTTGTTGGTTACACGGTGCGCCTCATCGTAGTATCTAATTGCAAAAGTTTCGCGCATTATTTCTAAGTTGGCATCCCTTGACTTCTCT
>CAJUHZ010000048.1 GCA_910585945.1 uncultured Bilophila sp. | reverse complement strand
CTACCTACCTACCTACCTACCTACCTACCTACCTACCTACCTACCCTGACAGGATTTGTCCGCACATAGGCGCGGCGCACTCTTGCGCAGCGTTTGAATCATCATAGTTCGACATGAACATGGCCGTGCTCCCTGTGGAGCATGGCTTTTTTTGTACCCAAAAACTATTCTTTTACAGGTAATGATATGAATATATTGAAGCTCTTGACAAGCCTATTCGGCATTACAGCCATAGTGCTTTCAGGTACGGCATTGTGGATATCAAAAACATTTGGAACCAGATTTGGGAATATCTATTTTGAGCAGATTTTGTGGCATGTACTGGAGTCTCCATTTGACGGGATTGACTCCAATTATATAAAGAGAGGTATAAGATATTTTTTGATTATTCTTTGTCTTTGTTTGATATGGATTTTTCTTGTCCACTATCAGAGACAGGTGATCGGTATCTTGCGAGCGGCAGTATTTTCTATAAAAAGATTTTTACAGTCTATTGTTTGTTTGATAAAGGAGTACATTCCTGAAAAACAGAACAAATCTTTATCAAAAATATTGTTTAGTATAGCTATGGTTTATTTATTGGGAATAACGGTTTTTATAGATAAAAAATTTCATATATATGAGTATATATCGGTTGAGATTGAAAGATTGTTAAATAAAGATTCTTTAGGTGAAGATCAAATAAAAAAGCTTTATACTGTTCCCATTGTCCACGAAATACACTTTGAAAACAAGAAGAGTATAGTCTTGATCATGGCTGAATCCATGGAAAATTCCTTTAACGATCCAATGATTCAGCAAGTCTTGATGCCGCATATGAAGAAATTTCAAGAAATGGCGGAACATAATGATGCAACGATAAATATATATGGCACAGGATGGACAATTGCATCTTTGACAGGGTGGTTCTTTGGTCTCCCTCTCAAATTGCCGCATGGTATTGACGGCAACAAGTACATGTCAAAAAAAGGTTTTCTGCCGAGTGCGGAGAGTATATTTGATATCCTCAAAAAGAATGGATACGAACTTGTCCTTGTTATGGGCAGCGACAAACGCTATTCCGGAATGGATATTTTGTTTTCAGGGCATGGCTCTTTCAGGATACTGGATAAATCGCATTTTGCAAGGGAAGGCTGGTCATTGGAGAAATATGGCGGAACAGGTTGGGGATTTACTGATGCCTTTGTTCTGGAGCGTGCCCATGAAGAATATAAAAAACTGAAAGACAGAGGAAGTCCCTTTGTATTGTTTGTAGAAACAATAGATACACACAGCCCTGCCGGGTTTTGCCCGGCTGATCGAAAGAAATATAATGATATCAGGGATGCCATTATTGAGCTTGACGCAAATCTTGCCCATTTTTCAGAAAAAATCTGGGATGATGATATCATTTATATTGTATCTGGTGACCATTTCTTTATGGGTAATCCGGAATTTCTATCTCAAATTAAAGGACGCACCATTTTCAATCTTTTTCATGGTGATCTGCCTCCTGTATCAGAGAAGAAACGACATGAATCTTTTTCTGCCCTGGATATGGCCCCCACATTGCTGCATGCGGCTGGCGCAAGATGGGACAGCGATCAGTTTGGTTTGGGTATAAGTCTTTTTTCAAATCAATCTACATTACTTGAACGCTATGGACCTGAAGAATTCAACAAGATTCTGGGAAGCTGGTCGCCATTGTATTCAACATTTTATGAGAGGAAAACAAATGAATAAGAAAAAGTGGATGATCATTTGCTGTTTGGTTCTATTCGTTTCTTTTTTTGGCGTAAAAAAGTTAAACAGGTATTACAAGGAATTTATGCTGGAATATAGAATTGCTTCAGCAATTTCGGATAGAGGCGAAGACTTTTGCAAGTTTTATGTTTCAAGTGATTATCTGTCGCCTGACGCCTACATTGCGCATGGAGGAGGTGTTGGGAAGTTCACCTATACAAATAGTCTTGAGGCTGTTCTGGATTCTTTACAACGAGGATTCCGATTTATAGAACTCGATATGATTGAAACGTCTGATGGACATCTTCTTGGCGCGCATGACTGGAAACATTTCAAATCTCTTGCAGGTCTGAATAGTAATTATGATTCTCTCTCTCTCTCTCTCTCTCTCTCTGAAGTTCAAAAGTTAAAGATAAATGATAAATATACTGTACTTACAGGTGATAGCATATCCGAATTGATGAAATCAAATCCACATTTTATTTTAATAACAGACAAAATAAGAAATTATAAATTATTGTTAAAAGAAATACCATATCCTGACAGGATGATTGTTGAAGTCTTCAGCCCACAGGATTATTTAAAAGCTCTCAGGTCAGGAATCAAATATCCAGCCTATTGCGTATGGAACAAGAATAATCTTGAAACTGCCATAAAGTTCAAATTTCCCATAGTAACTATGGATGCAAAAAATTTTTTTGAAAACAATGAAAATATACATCTTGTACAAAAATTACATGATAGTGGAGTAACGATACTCCTGTTTTATACATCATTCTCTGGTAGAGACAAGCCTGAATTTTTAAAAAAATATCTGGGAAAAACAATCAGCAAGGTATATACGGATACTTGGTCTCCATCTGTCTTGCCCTGATGCCGCTGTTTGGAGCGCAGTTTGCGGCATGAACCTCATTTTTTCGTATTTTTTGTTGACGTCATGTTTTGGAGGGGGTTATAGAAAGACAAGTATTCCAAAATGTACATGAAAAATGTTTTGCTCGTGGCGCGCCCGCCGCGAGTCACCCCCCACCATAAGGAGGTCACTATGAAACGACGCGAATTTTTGAAGGGCGCGGCCGCCGCGACGGCCGTTCTCGCCGCTCCGCAAGCATTGCTTGCCGGCTCCGAAGCGCCTGTGACGGTGTACACGGGGGGACCGATTTTCACCATGAACCCCGCCAATGATATTGTTGAAGCGCTTGTCGTGCGCGATGGCAAGATCCTTGCCGTGGGGAGCAGGGTAGACATGCTGGCCGCCGCCGGCAAAAACGCGCGCGTGGTCGATCTTGGCGGAAAGGTTTTGCTGCCCGGTCTCATCGACGGGCACAGCCATTTCCCCAACGGGGCGTACCGCGAATTGCACATGGTCAATCTCAATGTGCCGCCGCTCGGCAAGGTGACGGATATCGCCACGCTTCAGGAAAGTTTGCGCGCGCGGGCGGCCAGGGTTCCGGAAGGCGGCTGGATTCTCGGCTACAATTACAACGATCTGGCCATGAAGGAGCAGCGCCACCCGACAATGGCGGATCTGGACGCCGTGTCGGTGAAGCATCCCATCTTTATCCGTCACGTTTCCGGGCACCTCGGGGTGGGCAATTCGCTTGCTTTCAAGATGGCGGGCATTGAGGAAAGCACGCCGGATCCGGAAGGGGCAAAATTCCGCCGAGGCCCTGACGGCAGGCTGGACGGCGTGCTGGAAGGCCCGGCGGCGCAGATGCCGATCAACCGCATCCTCCCGGCGATCACGCCGGAACAGCAGATGGAGTCCATCGCTCACGACAGCATGACCTACGCTTCGGCCGGGATCACCACCGCCAACAATGGCGGCAGCCCCACCGTGGACGAGTTTTTCCTCAAGGGGAGCGAGAACGGGGATCTGAAAATCCGCGTCGTCATCTGGCCCAACGGGCGCAACGCCAAGCTGATCGAAAGCTACGGGGACAAGCGTTCCGGCGCGGTTCTCGACAAAAAGGGGCTGGTCATCCTCGGCGCGGCCAAGCTTTTTGCCGACGGCAGCCCGCAGGGCTATACCGCCTGGTTCTCCAAGCCGTATTTCAGGCAGCTTCCGGGAAAGCCGGCGGATTTTCGCGGCTTCCCCGTCTTCAAGAGCCGGGAAGAGTTGTTCGCGCTGGTGAAAAAGCTGCACGACGCGGGCTGGCAGATCGCCACGCACACCAATGGCGACCAGGCCATTCAGGATGTCATGGACGCCTACTCGGCCGCGCTTGACGCGAACCCGCGCGCGGATCATCGGCATGTGCTCAACCACTGCCAGTTCTGCCGGCCGGATCAGGTTCCGGTTATTGCCGAACGCGGCTTCATTCCTTCGTATTTTGTGACGCACACCTGGTTCTGGGGCGATATTCACCGGGACATGGTGGCCGGTCCGGAGCGGGCGGCCCACATCAGCCCGCTCAAGGCGGCGCTTGATCGCGGCATCCAGTTTGCCTTGCACAACGACACGCCCGTGACGCCCATCAGCCCGCTGATGGATGTTTTTTCCGCGGTCAACCGGCTGACCTCGTCGGGCAAGGTGCTCGGCCCGGATCAGCGGATCGGCGTGATGGAAGCCCTGCGCGGCGTGACGATCAACGGCGCGCGCATGTACCGCATTGAGGACCGGGTGGGATCGCTGGAGCCGGGCAAGTTGGCGGATATGGTCATCCTTGATCGAAATCCGCTTGACGTGCCGCCCGTGGAATTGAAGGATATTGTGGTCAGCGAGACCATTGTGGGCGGGGAAACGGTGTACAGGAAGGCGTAGACGTCCAGCGTCCGGCGCGTCTCCCACGCGCGTCGCGAATCGGAGACGCGCCGGTATGACATGAATCGGCAAGGCAGGGGAATGATTCCCCTGCACCCCCAAACGCAAGACCGTCGGGCAGCGCATTTCGCACCGTCCGACGGTCTTTTCGGTTTTCTCCGCCGCCGTGTTCAGCGCCCGTCCACAAGCCGCATGTCGCTGGGGGCGGAGACGTCCACAGTATAGTTGATGACGCTTTTCCCGCCGGCCGGCACGGTCAATGCCCAGACATTGACGTGATCTTTCGTGGTTTCCGGCTTGGGGGAGGCGGTGGTTTTTATTTCAATGGCCTTGTCGCCGGATTGCGGTTCCGGATCTTCCACGCGCACGAGCGTCGGCGTCGTGTGGTGGTTGCTCACGGTGATCGTCCAGTCCCAGGAGCGGGTCTGACGCTTTTCCACAAAACCGGCCTTGCCGCTTTGGCGCGTGTTGAGTTTCATTTCGGTGGTGACGCGCGGGTCGGAGCCGAAGAAGAGCTTGTCCGTGCTTCCGGCCAGGGTGAAGTTGCCGCCGCCCACGGAAACGCCTTCCACCAGATAGCGCGCCGCGCCAATGGGGAAGACCGCGGGTTCGGGCAGGGTGACGTCGGCCATGAGGTAGGCGGATTTCTGCCGGGCCGGGCGCGCCACGCGCACGAATTCGGCCTTCCAGTCGCTGTTCGTCAGGGGCAGGCGTGTGGTGACTCCGGCCGGCACGTCCCGCCGCCCCAGATCCCACACCGTGGCCGCGGCTGTTTCCATCTGGCTGACGGTGTCCGCCCCGGCCGCGCTCTTCATGAGCACCGCGTTTTCCTGCATGGGGGCGCTCGCGTAGAGGCCACGGGGACGCGCGGCGGCTTCAGGCGCGCGGCGCAGCAGCCACTCACCGAGAGGCGCGGGATCCAGGCCATTGCCCAGATCGGCCGTGGCCAGGGCCAGGGTGACGCCTGTCCAGTCCAGCCCGCTGGACTGACGGATCTCGGCCTCCTGGGAGAAGCGCACCAGGTTTTCCCCAGGTCTGGCGTCCAGCGTGTAGGCCGGGGACCAGCCGCAGTCCGAAAGCGTATAGGAATAGCGCACGGAAAGCGGTTCCTTCGCCGTTTCGCCGTTCATGCGCACGGTGGCCACAACGCGCACGCCGTCCTGCACGACAGGGACGCGGCCGGACTTTTCCGACGCGGCCGAAGCCCCGCCGGCCGCGGCCAGTTCCCGTTCCAGCCAGGCGATTTCACGGTTGGCGGCTTCCAGGCGCGGGGCCAGTTCCGCGGCCTGTTCATGCAGCGTTCTGAGTTTGTCGGGGATCAGGCTGTCGATTTTTTCCAGTTCCCCTATGTCGGCCTTGATTGGCGGGGCGCTCCACAGGCGAATGCGGGCGTTCACGCCGGCAAGTTCTCCGTTCAGCGTGGCCGCGACCTGTCTGGCCGCTTCCAGCCGGGTGCGGATGATGGCGACAGTCGGGCTGTCCGGCTGGGGCGGGGCCGGCGAGGTCACAAGGCCGGACACCGCCCCGCCGTTGACAGTGATCGCCAGCGTGTCGAGCAGGGCGGAGGCGGGCAGATCAAAGGTGATTCTGCCGTTCTCGGGGGTGAGGGTGGAGTCCACCACGACCTGCCCGCCGGAAGGGTAGAGCAGAACGGACGAGGGCGCGGCAGGGGCGGCTCCCGCCGGAACGCTCTGGGTGAAAACAGTGGCGCATGCGGCAAGAAGCGCGGCGCGCATGAGTGGACGCAAGGGCTGCATGGCGTTCTCCATTTTTATGCGTTTGCCCCACAGCATTTTTTGTATTTCTTCCCGCTCCCGCAGGGGCAGGGATCGTTGCGGCCCACGCGCCGGGGATCGGCCCGGGCCGGTTCCGGGGGCAGGTTTTCCAGATCAGTCGCGGCGGAATAGGAGAGCTTTGTCTCCGGTTCCCTGTGCTGGAAGTTCTCTTCCGCCGGCTGTTGCTCCACATGCAGGCGGGTGAGGGCGCGGAACGCGCCTTCCCGAATGCGGTTGAGGAGTTCCTGGAACATTTCAAAGCCCTCGCGCTTGTATTCCAGTTTTGGATCGCGCTGGCCGTAGCCGCGCAAGCCGATGCCGTCGCGGAGATAATCCATGGCCCGCAGGTGGTCTTTCCAGCCGCGGTCAAGCTCTTCCAGCAGGAAGTAGCGCAGCAGATCCCCGTACACGGGGCCGGCCTCCGCCTTCAGGTTTTCCAGAATGGATCGTACAAGCGTCGCCGCTTCTTCCCGCGAGGGGAGTTCGGCTTCGGGCGAGAGCACGCGCCCGATGTTCATGACCTCGCTCAGGCGCTCGCGCGTTTCGGCGCCGGCGTCCGCGCCCGGCGCGGAGACCGGGGCGTAGATTTCATCAAGCACGTCGTTCATGTATTCATCAAGGATTGGATCGAGATCCGGCTCCTTCATGAGATCGCGGCGCAGGGTATAGATGACCGTGCGCTGCTGGTTCATCACGTTGTCGTAGTCGAGCAGGGTCTTGCGGATTTCAAAGTGGTGGCCTTCCACCCGTTTTTGCGCGCTTTCAATGGCGCGGGAAACCATCTTGTTTTCAATGGGTTCGCCTTCTTCCATGCCGAGCCGCTGCATCAGGCCGGAGAGGCGATCCGAGCCGAAGAGGCGCATGAGGTCATCTTCCAGCGAAAGATAGAAGCGCGAGGAGCCGGGATCGCCCTGACGGCCGGAGCGGCCGCGCAACTGGTTGTCGATGCGCCGGCTTTCGTGGCGCTCCGTGCCGAGGATGTGCAGACCGCCAAGCTCGCGCACGCCTTCGCCGAGCACAATGTCCGTGCCGCGCCCGGCCATGTTGGTGGCGATGGTCACCTTGCCCGCCTGGCCGGCCTGGGCCACGATTTCGGCTTCCTGCGCATGGTGCTTGGCGTTGAGCACGCTGTGCGGCACGCGTTCCTTGAGCAGCATCCGGGACAGAAGTTCCGATGTCTCGATGGAAATGGTGCCCACCAGCACGGGCTGGCCGGACTTGTGCAGCTCCTTGATGGATTCGACGATAGCCGCGAATTTTTCCCGCCGCGTGCGGTAGATGACATCCGGAAAATCCTTGCGGATCATCGGGCGGTTCGGCGGGATGGTGGAAACTTCGAGGTTGTAGATCTGGGCGAATTCAACGGCTTCGGTATCGGCCGTGCCCGTCATGCCCGACAGTTTGTCGTACATGCGGAAATAGTTCTGGAAGGTGATGCTGGCGAGCGTCTGGTTTTCGGCCGCCACGGTCACGCCTTCCTTGGCTTCCAGCGCCTGGTGCAGTCCGTCGCTGAAACGGCGGCCCACCATGAGCCGCCCCGTGAATTCGTCGACGATCAGCACCTGGTCGTCCCTGACGATATAATCGACGTCGCGCTTGAAGACGTTGTGCGCCTTGAGCGATTGAAGCACATGGTGCTGGAGGGTGATGTGGACCGGATCGTACAGGTTGTCCACATTCAGCAGGCTTTCGACACGGGCCGTGCCTTCGTCGGTGAGCATGGCGGTGCGGGCCTTTTCGTCCACGGTGAAGTCCTTGTCCCGTTCAAGCTGGCGGACAATGGCGTCCACTTCGCGGTAGGCGTCGGTGCTTTCGTCGGAAGCGCCGGAGATGATCAGGGGCGTTCTCGCCTCGTCGATGAGGATGGAGTCCACTTCGTCCACAATGGCGAAGCGATGCCCGCGCTGCACGAGTTGTTCGGCGTAGAACTTCATGTTGTCGCGCAGGTAGTCGAAGCCGAATTCGTTGTTGGTGCCGTAGGTGATGTCGGCGGCGTAGGCGGCCTTGCGTTCCTCGTCGGTCAACCCGGCCACAATGACCCCGGTGCTCAGGCCCAGGGCGTGGTAGAGCCTGCCCATCCATTCGGCGTCACGCCGGGCGAGGTAGTCGTTGACCGTGACCACATGCACCCCCCGGCCTTCCAGGGCGTTGAGCACCACGGCCAGGGTAGCCACAAGGGTTTTGCCTTCGCCGGTTTTCATTTCCGCTATCTTGCCGTGGTGCAGGGCCATGCCGCCCACAAGCTGCACGTCGTAATGCCTCATGCCGAGCACGCGGCGGCTCGCTTCGCGAACCACGGCGAAGACTTCGGGAAGGAGCGCGTCGAGATCGCGTTCGCCTTCCTGGACCTGCCGGCGGTATTCGGCGATGCGGGCGGGCAGATCCTCGTCGGCGAGGACCTCCATCTCCGGCTCCAGGGCGTTGATGTGCGCCACAAGAGGACGCAAGCGTTTGAGATATCGATCGTTTTTGGAACCGAAAACCTTGCGGAAAAGAAAACCGATCATGCCTGCTCCGGGGACGACCCGCGTCCGGCGGGCCGCCGGGGGGACGCGATGCTGACGTTGCTGTTTCAGGGCCGGCGAACCGGCCCTTTTCCGCCGGCCGGAGGCCGGAAGAATATACGCGAGAAGATAAGGCAGGCGTGGACGATTGGCAAATGCCGGAAGGCGAAAAAAAGCATCTTCTTTATCGGCCTGGCTGGCAATGATTTGTTGTCGGCCTCACGCCTGCCGTTTTTCGCCGGTTGGCCAGCGGATGACGCTCCGGGTGCGTCCACGGCCAGCAGGGGCGTCGCCCGTTTCCCCGGGCCGGTTCCCGAACTGTTCGGGCACAGGCTTCGCTGTCGGCGTTCCGGGCCGTTGCGCGGCGCGGGCGGCCTGCTCCCGCGCTACGGACATGAACAGCTTGATGCGGTTGATCTGGTTCGTCTGGCTCGCGCCGGGGTCGTAATCCACGGCCATGATGTTTGACTGGGGGCGTACCCGTTTCAATTCGCGGATCACGCCCTTGCCCGTGATGTGGTTGGGCAGGCAGCCGAAAGGCTGGAGGCAGAGCACGTTCGTCGCTCCGCAATCCACAAGTTCAAGCATGTCGGCCGTGAGCAGCCAGCCCTCTCCTGCCGTGTTGCCGGTGGAGATCACTTCATTGACGCGGTCGCCCAGATCGGAAATGCGCGAAACAGGGAGCAGCAGATTTCCTTCCGGATGGGAGGCGACGGCGTGGCGCATGGCGTTGCGCAGGTGCTCGATCCGCTGGATGAAAAGCCAGTTGCCTACGGCCGCGCCCATGCAGCCGCCCAGGTGCCGCCAGTCGAAAAGCTGATCCATCAGGCAGTAGAGCAGAAAATCGGTGAAGTCCGTCAGGACGGGTTCGCCGCCTTCCGCCCGGATGATTTCCAGCACCTGATTGTTGGCGTCCGGGTGGTATTTGAGCAGAATTTCCCCCACCACCCCCACGCGCGGCCGGGGCGTGCAGTCCTTGCGGATAGCCATGAAATCCCGCACGACAAGCGGCATGTGATCCTTGAAGATGCCGCTGTCCCCGCGCATGACGGCGGATTTCGCCCGCTGCATCCAGTGCTCCATCATGTCGTCGGTGTCGCCGGCATGGCGCTCGTGGGTGCGGCAGAAGAGGGAGACGCGCTGGAGCATGTCCCCGTACAGGCAGCCGAGCACAAGGCGGTGGAGCAGGCTTGCCGAAATGCTGAAGCCGGGTTGTCGTTCGATCGATCCGCTGCTGACGGTGAGGACCGGCACGCGGGAAAAGCCGGAACCGGCCAGCGCCTTGCGCAACAGCGCGGGATAGTTGCTCGCGCGGCAAGGCCCGCAGGTTTGCGCCAGGAGCAGGGCCGTGCGCGCCGGATCGTAGCGCCCGCTGGCGAGCGCGTCCATAAGCTGGCCGATGACCACCAGGGCGGGATAGCAGGCGTCATTATGCACAAGGCTCAGCCCTGTTTCGATATTGTGCCGGCTGACCGTGGGCAGGACTTCCACATTGTAGCCCGCGCTGTTCATGGCCGCCGCCAGCAGATCGAAGTGCAGCGGCGCAAGTTGCGGAGCAAGGATGGTGTGCGTGCGGCGCATGGCCCTGGTGAACGCCGGAAAGGATTCCTGCTTCGACGGAGGGACAAGCTCTTCCAGCGGCTGTTCCAGGGGGCGTATTTTGGGAGGCTCCCACTGGCGGCCTGCGGGGATCATGGGCGAATTCCGCGCGGGAGCGGCCGCCCGGCGTTCGCGCACGGCGGCCATGAGCGAGCGGATGCGGATGCGGGCCGCCCCGAGGGTCGCGCCCTCGTCGATCTTGATCAGCGTGTGCAGCTTGCCCGCGCGCATGAGCAGCTCGCACACCTGATCGGCCGTGATCGCGTCAAGGCCGCAGCCGAAGGACGTCAACTGCACAAGCTCAAGATTTGGATGATCGCGCACAAGCGCGGCGGCGCGGTAGAGCCGTGAGTGGTATGTCCATTGATCCACCACGCGCAGGGAGGCTTCCTTGCCGTTCCGCGCGCCGAGGTGGGCGACGCTGTCCTCGCTGAGCACCGCGGCCCCGAGAGAGGCGATGAGATCGGGCAGGCCGTGGTGCACGGCCGGATCGGCGTGGTAGGGACGGCCGCCGAGCACGATGCCGAGGCCGTTTTCCTCCTCCACCCAGCGCAGGGCGCGTTCCCCTTCGGCCCGCAGTTCGGCCCGGTACCGTTCCATTTCGGCGCGGGCGGCGCGCACGGCCTTGCGGATTTCCCCGACGGGCAGGTGGAATTCCTCACAGAGCGTGCGGATCAGGGAACGCTCGTGCGCGGGCTGGACAAAGGGCGTGTGCAGGGAACAGCCCTTTTCCCGCACTTCGTCGGTGTTCAGGCGCACCACCTGGGGGTAGCCGCAGACCACGGGGCAATTGTAGCAGTCGGCCGCGCGGCCGGATTCGCGCGTTTCGCGCGGCACGCAGGGGAAAAAGATGGTGCGGACGCCGCTGTTGATCAGCGCCACCACATGCCCGTGCGCGAGCTTGGCCGGGTAACAGACGCTCTGCGACGGCACCGAGGCCAGCCCGAGGGCGAAGACGTCGCGCCGCGAAGGCGGAGAAATTTCCACCCTGTACCCGAGCCGGGTGAACAGGGTGAACCAGAAAGGGTAGTGCTCGTACAGATTGAGCACGCGGGGGATGCCGAGCCTGCCGCGCGGCGCTTCGGCAAGCGGCAGGGGGGAGTAGTCGAAGAGGCGTTTTTCCTTCCAGGCGTAGAGGTTGGGCGGCATCTTCCCTGCCGGAGCCTTGTCCTCGCCGGCTCCGCGTTCGCAGCGGTTGCCCGACACGAGCCGCCGCCCGTTGGAAAAGGCGTTGACCGTGAGCAGGCAGTGATTGCCGCAGCCCTTGCAGCGTGTGGTTCGCGAGGTCATGCGCAGGGCGCGCAGAGCGTCCGCGGTCAGACGCGGCTTTTCGTCGTTGCGCGGGGCGGGGGCGTGTTCCGTTGTCTGGCTGGGGGGGCTGTCCGCCTTTTTCGCCGCGTCCCGTTCGGCGGCGCGTTGCCGGGCGAGCAGGGCCGCGCCGTACGCGCCCATCAGCCCGGCAATGTCCGGGCGGTAGATTTCGTGCCCGAGCAGGTTTTCCATGACCCGGAGCAGGGCGTCATTGAGAAAGGATCCGCCCTGCACCAGAACCCGCTCGCCAAGTTCGGCCGGATCCCGCAGGCGAAGCACCTTGTACAGGGCGTTGCGCGCCACGGAATAGCACAGGCCGGCGGCGATATCCCCGATATCGGCCCCTTCCTTTTGCGCCTGCTTGACCTTGGAGTTCATGAACACCGTGCAGCGCGATCCGAGATCCGCCGGACGTTCGGCGAAGAGGGCCAGTCGCACGAAGCGATCCATGTCCAGCCCGAGACTTCGGGCAAAGGTTTCAAGAAAGGCCCCGCAGCCCGCCGAGCAGGCTTCATTCAGCGTCACGCCGGCGATGACGCCGTTGTCGGCCTTGAGGCATTTCATGTCCTGCCCGCCGATATCAATGACGTAGGAGCAGTCCGGCACGAGGGCGCAGGCCGCTTTCAGGTGCGCCACGGTTTCCACGTCCACAAAATCAAGCCCCAGCGCGGCTTCGGCCAGTTGCGCGCCGTAGCCCGTGGCCGCCGAAGCGTGCAGGACAAGGCCGGGGGGCAGGGCGTCGAGCATTTCGATAAGGCAGGGCACAAGGCCGCTGAGCGGATCGCCCTGGTTGCGCCCGTACCAGGAGGCGAGCAGGGCGCCTTCCTCATCAATGAGCGCGGTTTTCACCGTGGTGGAGCCGAGATCGATGCCGAGGTACGCCTTGCCCGAGGCCGACCGCGGATCGCGGCGCGGCGCGCGTTGCCGCTCATGGCGTTGCCTGAAGGCGAGATAGTCCGCCTCATCGGCAAAAAGACGCGGCAGGGGCGAGGGCGGGGCCGGCGTTTCGCCTGCCGCCTCATTCATGCGGGCGGAGAGTTCGTGCAGCGGCAGGACGGGAAAGGCTTCTTCCCCTTCCCTGCCGGAGCCGGCGTCGTCCGCCGCGCACAGGGCCGCGCCCAGAGCAACCATGTATTGCGCGTTGGGCAGATCGACAACTTCTTCGGGGCGCAGACCCAGGGTGGCGATGAACTGCCGCCGCAGTTCGTCCAGAAAGTGCAGCGGCCCGCCCAGAAAGGCCACATTGCCGCGAATGGGGTGCCCGCACGCGAGACCGCCGATGGTCTGCTCCACCACGGCCTGAAAGACGGAGGCCGCCAGATCGGCGCGGGCCGCGCCCTCGTTGAGCAGGGGAACAATATCCGTTTTGGCGAACACGCCGCAGCGTGACGCGATGGGGTAAATGGTGGTGTGGCCGGCAGCCAGGGTGTTCAGACCGGCGGCGTCCGTTTCAAGCAGCGTCGCCATCTGATCGATGAACGCTCCCGTGCCGCCGGCGCAGGCTTCGTTCATGCGCAGTTCCATGCCCTGATCGAAATAGAGGATCTTGGCGTCCTCTCCGCCAAGCTCCACGGCCACGTCGGTATGCGGCGCGACAAGGGCTATGGCCTTGGCTGCGGCCATGACTTCCTGCACAAAGGGCAGATGAAGGCGGCCGGCTAGCTCCAGGGCGGCCGAACCCGTCATGGCCGGGTACACCCGGAGATTCGGATGCCCCGCCGCCACTTCGGCAATCAGGGTGGCCAGGGTGCGTCGCACGGCTGTGCCGTGGCGGAGATAGCGCGCTTCAAGCACCGTCCCTTCGCCGGTGACGAGCGCCAGTTTGACAGTGGTGGAACCGATGTCCAGCCCCAGAAAAGCTTCTGGAATCATTGTCAACCCCAACCCGCCAGGATCAGCCCTCGTTCAAACGCCGGGCACAAAAAGGCGGCCTTGCGGCAGGCGTTTTAATGATGGATGATCCCGGGTCAGCCTTCGTTGCCCCGCCTGCTGCAAGACGCCTTCCCGTCCGGCAAGGGAAAACAATGGGTAAGGCGGATGCAGGAAACCACAAGCCGCGCAAGCGGGGAACCTTCCGCAGCGTGTTTTCAGGTATAGTGTTCACCATTCCCTGTCAACGGCGCGGCCGTATCGCCCCGGCCCGACATGCGTCCGGTGGGACGGTTTGAAATTTGGGGGCTGCTCGCCCCCAAACCCCTTGGCAGGGGAATGATTCCCCTGCACCCCCGATAGCCGGCCTGGCGCCTTGCGCCGGGCCGGCATCCGAGGGGACAGGGGGCATCATGTCCCCTGCGGGGTGTGGGGCAGTGCCCCACATCCTGGCTGGCAGTCTTCAAGACCGACATGCGCCGCGGCTTGACGCCCGGCGCGGAATCTGCTTGCCTTGTGCGTCGGGCAAGCGGTTGCGCGGGCGCGCGCCGGCGGGCCGGACGATTGGGGCGAAGCCCCGGAGGAGAGAACATGACGGAACGCATTGACGCTATCATCGATCTGGAATGGTCTTTGTTTGATCAGGTGGAAAACGAGGGCGGCAGGGCTTCCTGCCAGAATGATCCGCGCGCCTTTCGCGCCATGCGCGCCAGCCAGTTCGCCGTCTGGCCCGAGGAACTGCTGGAAAGCTATCATGGTGACTTGAAGGAGGCGATCGCCGCGGGGCGCAACCCGCTGGCGGAGAAATACGCTTTCATGATGGCCTCGACCAGCCCGGAAGCGTTCAGGGAGATGGAAGACATGCTCCCGCGCCTCTCGCCGGCGGCTCTGGCGGACGTGGAGAGCATCGTCGCCGCCAATGTGGCATGGGAGCGCGAGGTGGACGCGGCGTTTCCGGCGGTGCGCGCCGGCGGGCGGCCCCTCACGAGCGCCGAGGACACGCCGTGGGCCACTTCATTTGAAACCTACCTGCGCGGGGAGCTTAAAACCTATTCCGCCCGCACTCTGGCCCTGTACGCCGCGTTCACCCGCGCCTGTTCCGCCGCCGGCCGCAATCTGGCCCGGGAAAATGCGGAAAACATCGTCCGCGCCCACGGCTACGCCTCCCTGGAGGCGGCGGAGGCGGCCCGGGCGGCGAAACGACGCTGACCCCGGATCATTTTTCCGCTTGGCATCGTCGCAAGACGGAACACGACTGTGCGGGATGTCCAATGCCGCTTTGGCCGTTGCTTCGTCCGGCGACTCGCCGGGCGGAAAAATCCGGCCTTTCGCGCCCGGCGTTTTTATGAGGGCTGCCCCTAAACTTTTTCAGCGATCAGTCGATGAAACAGGCAGGGAGAATGCCATGATCATGAACAGCGATGAAAATCCCATGCTGGAATATTACCATTTCAAGGAAATCAATACGCTTTTCCTGGAAGGCCGGCATGAAGAGGCTCAGCATCTGCTTGCCGAGATGCAGGCGCGCTATATCGCCGTGTGCGATGAAAATTCCCTGCTCAAAACTCAGGTGCGGGAATTGGAGGATGTCTTCTTCCTGGCCAAAAATCTGATATTCGACGGCGCGTGCTACTGGCTCGTCACCGGGTCCATCCGGCAGGGGCCTTTCTGCCCCTCGTGCTACAACCGTGAAGGCGCGCTGATCCGTCTGGACACCCAGAACGGCGAATGGCGTTGCCCTGTCTGCGACAGCGTGCATGAAAGCCCGTTGAGCCAGTTTGCCCAGGGTTCCACGGTTCGACGCGCGCCGCGGCAGGCCAAGGTGATCCCATTTTCCGGCTAGAGCGGATTCACGCTACGAGAAATGTTGTTCTCCGCCAGGGAAAAAAGGCTTTTTGTGAAGGGAATGCACTTTTATGGCACTTGACCGGAATAAAAAGCCTTTTTGATCCAGGCAGAGGACAAGAGCCGTAGTGTGAGCACGTCCCAGTGCTCCGCAACATGAAATGTTTCGGAGAGCCAGCCTCAGACGCAAGCCTGACGCGGGGTAGCCGCCGTGAGCGAGCCGAAACCACGCGTTCGTCGAAGCAATCTTTGGGGGCTGCTTCAGCGCGCGATCATGCGCGTCATTCCGTCAGACAGTCGATAAAGACTTCACCTTTGGCGACAAGCCGAACCATGCCGCTGATCCATGCGGCGTCGGCGTCAAGGCGCACGTCAATGGTCTCGCCGCCGGGCTGGATAAAGGCGTATGTGTGCAAGGGGGCGTCTTCACGGGCGGCGATGACGAGCGCCGCGGCAAGCGATCCGGAACCGCACGCGCTTTCCGCACAGACAGTGCCGGTGTCGCGCACCCGGACAAAGGGCGTGAGCAGCCAGCGCGCTTCCCGGGCTTCTTTCATGCCGTCCGAATCAACTTCGACAGTCTGGGGCGCGCTGGACGTTTCGTCCGCGCGGCGCAACCAGATGCAGCCGGCGGCTTCTTCCTCAAGCAGATTGTAGCGGGCGAAGCAGTCGTCCGCGCGTCCGTCGGGCGGCAGGGGATGACGATCCGCATCAAGCACAAGATGCGTGATGCCCGGCAGGCGCACAAGGCGCAGACCGGGACCGGGCCGTTCAAGACATGTCGGGGAGGGCCGGTCCAGCCGCACGGCGGTTTCGGCTCGCCCGTTCGCCGGTTCCCCAACCCATCGGGCACGCACCGTCAGGGGCGCGTCCGCTCCCGAAACGCTGACCTGCCCGATCAACCAGTCACCCCCGTCGTCCCGGGCGGGCGCGCCGCCGCGTGCAGCTTCTTCGGCGGGTTCCGGGCGCGACTCCGGCTGGAGTCCGCCTTCATCCAGAAGCAGGGCGGCCAGCGCCCGCGTGGCGTTGACGCAGAATTCCCCGCCCATCATGTCCAGCCGGGGCAGGGGGCCATCCAGGCGAACAAAGCCCGCCTGTTCCGCCCCGAGATGATCCGGAGCAATGATTTCGGCGGCCGCCGCGGCCCGTTCGGCAGGGGCAAGGGATCGCGCCCGGACGAAACGCTGTCGGGCGGAGGATCTCTCCGGGGCGGAACATTCCACGGCGTCAAGACGAACAAGGACGGTTGTGTTGCCGCTCGGAGAATACTTGATGAAGGGAAGACGCATGGCGACCTCGCGGACGGCGTTTTGCTGGGAGCTGACCCTACGCCGCCGGCCGGGCAGTGGTCAACCGGGGGCCTGACCCCCTCCTGTTGCGCGCGAGCAGCGTCTTGGGTAACTATCTCTCCATTCGGGAAGCAAAACCGCGCGGGAGGATCCGATGCTTGACGCTCAAGGCAGGCTGCTTGTCGCCCACACAGGGCAGGAGGATGTGACGCTCCTGCCGCACATGGCCAATCGTCACGGTCTCATCACCGGCGCGACGGGGAGCGGCAAAACCGTCACCCTGCAAACTCTGGCCGAGGGCTTCAGCGCCCTGGGAACGCCCGTCTTTGTGACGGATATCAAGGGCGATCTGTCCGGGGTTGCCATGCCCGGCCTCCCTTCCGGCAAGGTGGCGGAGCGCGTCGCCGCCCTGCATCTTGCCGAAAGAGGGTACGCGAACAGGGGCTTTCCGGTCTGCTTCTGGGATGTGTTTGCCGCGGGCGGGCACCCCCTGCGCGCCACGGCAAGCGAAATGGGTCCTCTGCTGCTGTCGCGTCTGCTCGGACTTAATGAAGTGCAGAGCGGGCTTGTGAGCCTGACCTTCCGCATTGCGGACGAATCCGGCCTGCTTCTGCTCGACATGAAGGATCTTCGCCAGATGCTGGCGTATGTGGGCGAGAACCGCGCGGAGTTCGGCCGGCGCTACGGCAACATCGCGCCCGCCAGCGTGGGCGCGGTGCAGCGCGCCCTGCTGCGTCTGGAAGAGCAGGGCGCGGCCGCCTTTTTCGGCGAACCGGCCCTGGACATGAGCGATTTGCTCCGCACCGACGTCTCCGGCAGGGGCGTGATCAACATCCTCGCCGCCGATCGGCTCATGCGCGCGCCGGACGTGTACGCCACGCTGCTGCTCTGGCTGCTTTCCGAACTGTACGAGCGTCTGCCGGAAGTGGGCGACGTCCCGCGCCCGCGTCTCGCCCTGTTCTTTGATGAAGCCCACATGCTGTTCAGGAACATGCCGAAGGCGCTGCTGGAAAAAATCGAGCAGGTGGTGCGCCTGATCCGTTCGCGCGGGGTGAGCGTGTTTTTTGTGACGCAACGCCCCACGGACATTCCGGAGAGCGTTCTTGCCCAGCTCGGCAATCGGGTGCAGCACGCCCTGCGCGCCTTCACGCCGACGGAGCAGAAGTCCGTGCGCGCGGCTGCCCGGGCGTTCCGCCCCAATCCCGATCTGGATGTGGAACGGGCCATTATGGAGCTTGGCGTGGGCGAGGCGCTGGTTTCCTTTCTGGATGCCGCCGGCGCGCCTGCTGTCGTGCAGCGGGCGCTTGTCCTCCCGCCGGAAGGCCGGGTAGGGCCGTTGACGCCTGATGAGCGCGGCCATATCCTGCGTTCTTCCGTTTTGGCGGGGCGGTATGACCAGCCGTACGACAGGGAGTCGGCATACGAG
>CAJUHZ010000047.1 GCA_910585945.1 uncultured Bilophila sp. | reverse complement strand
GGACAAGAGGAGACATCAAAACGGAGCGAATGTCAGATCAAGTCTGAACTACTACGCTTCATTCCAGCCAACTCTGGAGCAGATTCAGAATTTCAATCGAGAGGCCGAGGAAATGGAACGGGAGCGGATACATCACGAAACACGCGAAAGGTGGACACGTCCAGCCTTCCGGTTACGATAGAACCATTGACGATACACGAGAAAGTATATATATAAAATATATACCAAGGAGACAAACATGGAAACCGCCAAGATTTTTCAAAACGGTCAAAGCCAGGCAGTTCGACTGCCCCGGCAATTCCGTTTCGCGTGCGACAGGGTGGCTATCAAAAAGGTCGGCAATGCTGTGGTGCTGTTTCCTCCTGATGCGCCCTGGGACACGCTTTTCAACGCATTGGAGCAATTCTCTCCTGATTTTATGGCAGACAGGCGTCAACCGCAGATACAGGAACGTGACAGTTTATGATAACCGCTTTATTGGACACGAATATCTGCATCTATCTTATCAAGAACAATCCGCCGGAAGTGCGTGAACGCTTTGCCGCATACGCTCCCGGTGAAATCGGTATCACCTCTGTATCCGTGGCTGAGTTGTACTATGGCGTGGAAAAAAGCGCCTCACGGGAGAGGAATGCCAGAGCCTTGGAGGCATTATTGCTTCCTCTGGAAATTGTATCTTTTGATATGACGGCGGCCCAAATTTACGGCAATATTCGGGCCATGCTGGAAAAGAGGGGAACACCTGTCGGGGGTATGGACATGCTGATAGCCGCAGTGGCACTGGCAAAAAATTGTACCCTGATCACCCATAATCTGCGTGAATTTGAACGCATTGACGGCCTCAGATGTGAATCCTGGGTTCAGAGATAAGCATGCGGTCCGTATTGGAAAAATACCGGGTGGAGCTCGCCTCCTGCCCGCTTTGCGGCAAGCCGGTACGCCTTGCTCCCGTACTGGAGAAGCGCACGGGAATTGTCCTCTGGGGTATTACATGTTCCGGAAAATGTTTTCCTCAGGATATGTATTCCTGTCAGCCGGACAATGCTCAAGCAGCCAGGCTTGTCAAACGATGGCGGGTTGAAATCGTTCCCGCGATCGACAAATGGAAAAAGCTTTCGGCCCAGTCGCCGCGCTGTCCTCACTGTGATAAACCTACCCGACTGTTGCCTGTTCCAGAGAAAAACGGAACTCTTGTCATGCGTCCGGTCTGTGTGCAACAGGGCTGTCGCCTGCCCGCGCAGTGGCATTTTTCTCCGACAAAATGGCAACCGACGGAGATGGCTGGACAAGTACGGCGCTGGTCGCGGGAACGTCTGCAATTCATGCTTTGGTTTTCAAAAAAGCTGGATCACAGTCTGTATAAAAAATCTGGCATATTATCGTGCCCCGTCTGCCATGCGCGTGGAAATCCGGTATTGCAGCGTTCCTGCGATAGTATTGGTGAGGCATTATGGGCCTGTGCCGATTGCGGTACGCCGATTTGCCCTGCGGAAAAAGCTGCCAATGCACAAAAAAAGCAGCGTCGTACCAGCACGAAGCTTCAGGTCCGCAGCCTCAATTCTCCCATGTGCGCTATTTGCCGCCGGACACAGGGCGAAGTTGAGGCATCAGGATCCTGCCTCGAAAAACATCATGCGATTCCTCTGTCAGATGGAGGCGACGACTCCAAAGACAATCTTATTCTTTTGTGCCATGAGTGCCATACAGCATGGCACAAAGCCCATCAGAAAATACAGGGTGAGCTGAGAGCGCGGATGATTGTTGAAGAGCCTCCCGCAAAAGGATTCTGGCGACGCCTTCGTGGCTTTTTGGGTTTCTGACGAGGAACTGATGCATCACGGCAAGCTGGACACTGTGAGCACAGGCTTCATTCATACTCCATACTCTGAATTTCTGTTCTGTCACCAAGCAGCTCGACAACCGCCCAGCCTTTGCAGAATCCCTTCAATGGCCGTGCTGATGCCCTCCCGGGTATAGAAATTTCCGTTGACCAGGGCATGAGCCTTGAGAACCCGTTCAAAGTCCGCCAGAGCGTTCTCTTCCGGTCCGCATGGTGCATTCCAGAAGGCGTCCAGCGGCATTTCCGCGCTGTTTGCCGCCAGACCGGGCATGGCGTAGATGGACGTTCCTACGCAATAGACCGGCTTGCCCTGGCGCAGGGCGGAAATCCCCATGGTGGAGTTCAGCACCACCACGCCAAGGCTTTTGTCCATCATCTGGTGCGCCTTGCCGCCCTCGATGAAGTGTACGCGGTCACTGATGCCGCAGGCCGCGGCAAATGAGGCAATGAAGCCCGCATAGTCGATCAGGCCGTTATCCAGCGGATGATTGCGGATGATGATATGGGCATCCACGGAGGCGCATTGCGCAAACGAGGTCAACACGCAGGCAATGGCCTCCTTCATGCCGCTGTAGGGCGAATAGCGGCGCACCTGGGAATCGGCGTCAAGCTGGAGGGGAAAAAGAAAATACGGCGCACGGGAGCGGTACGCGGCGCGAAGAGCCTGAGCGGAACGCTTTCTTCGTGCGGAACGGCTCAGCACACGCAGAAACCAGCCCCAGACCTCACGGCTGGCGCTTTGCGGACGATGGGTCTGGAAATGCCGGAACAGCGGCCAGAGAAAGATGGTTCCCGCATAATGGGCAATAGCCCGCCATGTCTTGACGGTTTGGGGATTGCCGAGTTTCCGGGGTTCCGGAGCGTCCGGACAGCGGGCGGCCAGTTCCGCCATGCCTTCTCTGGTGTCCGGCAGGGAGGAAAGGCCGTTTACACCGCCCTGTTCCATGGTGATATAGTCCGGGCGCAGATAGCCTTCTTCATAGGCCCAGACCCGGATGCCCCGGACTCTGGCCAGCAGAACGGCTTCCCGGTGCAGGGGCCGCCAGTCTCCGAAAACATGCAGATCCGTCACCTGTTTTTCATCCATGAGCCGGGCGATCCATGCGCCCCAGATCGCGGCCTTTTTCCGAAACAGACGGGTGTGAGGCCGGGGCCAGTCCATCACGTCGCCGCCGCAGCAGTTGACGCGGACGACCCTATCCCCCTGCCGGGCCAGCGCCCGCCCCAGCCGCCGAAAAAAGGGACCGTGCGGCCCCTGAAGAAAGAGATGGGTGTTCATCGTCCCATCCTCCGCAGGAAGCCTCGCGCGACAGTGGCAAGCCGCGCCCAGACACGCCCCCGCATCTGGCCGTCCGGCTGGAGCAGACGGCGGCAGGCATCCTCGGCCCGGCAAAAGTTCCCTGTCTGCCAGTCGTAACAGGAGGGATAGAGCAGCAAGGCTGCGGCTACCAGTTCATCCAGAGTCAGACGAGCCTTGCGGCGGGGAAAGGTCTGCCTGTCTTCCGTCAGCCCCCATCCGGCATAAAACGGCCCGCCGTAAGTGAACACTCTGACCCCGCGCAGCAATGCTTCAAAGCCGGTCTGGGAAGTCAGGGTATGCACCTCATGAACCAGCGGCAGAAGTCGGCCCATGGGGAAGTCGCGCAGTATGACATCCGCGTGGCGCAGAACGTCCGCATCGGGAATCGCGCCCTGTCGGTTTCCGCTTTCCACATCAGGATGCGGCTTGTAGATGATGAAGGCGTCCGGTCTGGCTTCCCGCGCGGCGCGCAATACATCCGGATTGCCCATGCCGAAGCCGCCGCAGCGCACGGAGGCGTCATCCTCCACCTGCCCCGGCACGAGCACGAGGGTTTTCCCTTTCGGGAATTTTGGCGGCAGAGCGGCCCGGAAGCCCGTATTGTATTTGGTCAGCCCCTTGTCCAGAATCAGGGCGCGCAGGGCGGCGGCACGATCCAGCAGCGCGGTATGGTCGGGATGTTCCGGCATGGCGTTGCAAATATCTTCCAGTTCGCTGGGCCGGGAGGGATCGTAATAAATGCCCTTTCTGTCCACCACCAGCGAATAGGGCCAGTTGAAATCCGATCCCAGGCCCACGGAACGGATGAAGCCGTCCTCCATACGCGCCAGTGTCACGCCCGTGTCGTCACACTCCCTTTGCAGCGCTTCATCCACGTTGGATGACCATACCACAATTTCGCCGCCTTTGGCCCAGGCTGAAAGAACGGCTCGTTTCCTGTCCTGAAAGAACTCCACCTCGCCGCCGGTGGAGTGCAGATAGGCTTTTGCGTAAGGCCGCTTCCACCAGCGAAAGCCCACGCAGGCATGAAAAGCGCGGTTGCGCTCGTTTTGCCTGCGTTGTTCCGCAAGGAGGCTGATGGTATCGTGGATGTCGCATCGCTTGCCCCGTATGGGGTTCACATAGCGGGCATAGCACAGATAGGCGGCGGCAAAGACTTCCTCAAGGCTCCGTTTTTTTAACCGGCGTGAGCAGGTTTGCCGGTCTCTGGTCAGCCCCCATCCGGCATAGAACGGCATGCCGAAGCAATGCACTTCCTTGCCGAGCATGAGAGCTTCAAATCCCATTTGCGAGGTGACGGTATACACCACATCCGCCCCGGCCAGCAGGGAGAGCGGCGCGCAGTCCGTGGCAATGATCCTGACGCCGCGACTTGCGGCGTAGTCGGCCAGATAGCCGCGTTTTTTCCCGGCAATGACATCCGGATGCGTTTTTACCCGGACATGGGCAAGCGGATATGCGGCCAGGGCCGCTTCCAGCATGGTGCGGAACGCAGCTTCGCTCGCGCCGCCGAGCGTGACGCTGGCGTCTCCCACGGTCTGATCGAGAACCAGCACACGGGGAGCCGGTACGTCTCCCCATATCCACTCCGGCGTGTCGGGAGCGTGGTTGTACTTGCTCAGGTTATAGCGGATAATGCCCCGCATGGCGCGCCGGGCGGACGCCATCAGCTCCGGCGTTTCCCAGCCGGAAGCATTGAGCAGGTTTTCCAGATCGGACGGTTCCCCGGCGTCATAGTAGATGCCCGTATGATCCACCACCAGCGAGAGCGGCTGCGCTCCCTTGCAGCCCAGGTCTAGGGAACGCAGAAAGCCGTCCTCCAGAGCGATGTACGGGAGGTTGTGTTGAGCGGCATAGCGGCGGGCCTTGTCCGCTGTGGGCTTGTGGCCCCAGCCGAGGACGAGGCGCCCCTGTTCCGGTAATATTTCCAGGAGAAAGTTAATTCCCCAAATATTTTTGGAAAAACAACATGCATTGTTGGCTATAGTATATTTCATTATCTTGATTTTTTATCAAAAAATATAAAAATATATTTTAAATAGTGCCATATCCCTTTAGTATCAACAAAAAATTGATATGGATTTCTGAATAACTTGCGAGTTTTCCGCCATATCGAATTTGTTTTTTTATTTTTTGCAAAAATGGGGGACTTAATTGGAGAAGTAGAGGAGATGGGGGAGGAAACAATATTACGAAAAAGCATATTATCTGTTTGCTGAAAATGCTGCTGAAAAAATTTCCCAAAATTTTTGCGCTGTATTTCATCAGGAACACTGAAACAGTGAAGCATTTCAATAAGGGCATTCGCAACACCTTGAACGGCAGAATCAGGATTTTCAGCATTAAAACCTGCATGTAGCGTCAAAAATCCAGACCAATTTTTCTTAATATTTTCACGGTTTGCATAGGTATCCAAAATTGATTTCATCAACTCGTCCTGAGTATTTACTATATAGTAAGCTCCTTTAGGATCCTTAAATTTATCTACTTGTTCGTTGTGCGGATTATAATAAACGACAGGTCTGTCCATAGCTATAGCTTCAATAATACCAGATCCAAACCTTGAAATAAACAGCGATCCATTCCAAATAGCGTCATACATAGTCTTATTAGTAACATTATATGCTGAAAAATCTCCTCTTTCTGCTGGATGTTTTGAAATAACATATTCTATTCCCAGCTTTTTGCAGGCTTCAACTGCAGAGTGTACCCATTCATCTCGCTTATCTGTAAGAACATTATAGGTAAAATTTGCATTAATGACGATTGGTGATTCAGGATTATAGGGATACTCAATACGTTTTTTCCAAAGCTCAACAATTCTAGGAATACCTCCTACAAAAATATTACTCTTAGAATTGAAAAAATATTTTTTATCAAATTCACAAGGCAAAATAATATTATGAGCTGTCTTATATGGATTTCTGATTCTGCCTGTATCGCAATCATTGTAATCTTGAATACCTTCAACAATAGCGATATCAAGAATTCCAGCTTGCTGTGCGGCCAATATGGCAGGACGAGTGACAGTTGGATCCCAATCATTAAAAACAACAATCGCTTTTGGCGCATAGTCGCCAAAAGCAGCTACAGCGATACTCACCCTGGGAATATCCGTACACTCAAGGGCCGAACGAACGCCCTCATCCCCATAAAGAGCGGAACAATCCGCAACGGCACAATATATGCCATGTTCACAAAGTATAGGATATATTGCTTCAACTGTCTTAACATGATAATCTTTATGAGGAATAAAAAGTATATCTATATTTTTCTGCCATACTGGAGAATATACCTTAAAATTTTTTTCACTTTCTCTATTTACTGTTTTTTCAGAAGTCATTGATGTAATTTTACTGATAAAATCAGTACATATTTTTTCATATCCACCAATTTTATTACATAAACCATGCTTTAGTAGTGGTTTAGATCTCAATATGCCACTATATAAAAGATCATAAGATGATAAATGCATTGGAAATCCTGTATAAAAATCAGGAAGTTTTTCTGAAATCAATTCCATATCTGTTTTAACGTCATTATCAGCGGCGATTTGCATGCCAACAAATTGTAATATTCTATTAAAATTTTTTTCTTCTAAAGCATATTCATATGCTGGTTTTATCATTTTTAAGTACGCAGCGGAATAAAAATCATCATCTTTAATTTCTGTATTGCAATATTTGAAAATTTCTAATGCTACTTCTAAATGATCGCTAGCTACAGATCGCACCATAGATTTTGATTTTTGTCTATAAAAAGCATTAAGTGTATGAGTTGGTATAAAAATAAATCCATGTCTCAAAACTTTTATCCAGAAATGATAATCTTCGGCACCCATAGAAAAATTTTCATCAAATCCACCAAGTGCTATTACAATTTCTCTTTTTATCAAAGGAGAATGAACAACAAAAGGAGTGTCTCCCAAAGATGATTGAAATGTCATTATTGAATTGGATACTGATTTGCTTTTAGGAATAATATTATAATCTTCTGGAATTGAAGTATGTTTACTCCAACTTCCAGCTACAAATTTAAAATCATTATGTATTGCAACATTATATCTTTCTTCCAAGCATGTTTCACTAATGACATCATCTCCATCTAAAAATAAAATATAGTCACCGCTAGAGTGAAGTAATCCAATATTGCGTGTAGCCGGTAATTTAGAATTTACCTTGTTTGCAATAAGCCGAAAACGGCTGTCTCCGCCAAAACTTCTAGTAGCTATGCTTCTTGTCTGATCCGTTGAACAATCATCAACAACTATACATTCAAAATTTTTAAATGTTTGTGCTTTCAAGCTCTTGATTGTTTGTTCTAAAAATAATTCTTCATTATATGCAGGTACGATAATTGAAATTTTTGGCATTTTTATCTCCATTTCTTATTTCTTTCAAAAAAAATTTTTTCGGCAATTAGAAAATCTTCTTCAGTATCTATATCATATGACTCGCTCTGAGGAAGAATATAAAATTGAGGATGTAACCCAATACGATTTTTATTTATATTAAACGATTTTTTTGAGAAAAAATAAAAGCAACTATTTTCTTCGTATATTGGAATCAAATCTTGTGTGTTCAATAATACTTTGGGATTATGATTTATTGGATTATAATTTACATCATAATAGCGTTGTTTGCATTCTGTTACGCTAAGCAAGCTGTCAAAATTATCCAAATTATCAAAATATCTATTGAAAGCAGCACATATAGATTTTTTTGATAGTAATGGATTTGTAGTATGTGTTTGAAGAAAATATTCACTATTCAATTTGGAAATATCATATTCAATAATACTGTTCATAGGAACATGATTTCCACATATACTTTCTGGCCTATCATGTATTATAACTTTTTTATATTGTAATGCAATATTTTTTATTTTTTCACTGTCAGTGTTCACAACTATTTTATTTATAAAATCAATATCACTTAATATATTTAATATTATACACATTAAAGGTCTACCACAAAAATTACGTAAGTTTTTATTTTTTACGCGTTCAGAAACGCCTTTCATGGGAACAAGTGCTGTAATATATTTACCATTCATTTAATTTACCTCGATTCTTTTGAAGAGATATCAATTATACAGTCAAGTAATCCTTGACCTAAATCAATAAAAGCATTGTTCATAATTTTAGTTCCTATATTAGCATTAAAATTATATGGAGTTAATGTATAATGGCTGTCATCTGTTCTGTTTTTATATATTATTCTAATTTTATTGCCCAACATTTCATTTATCATACTCAAGAGGTCTCTATATTTAAATCTTTCCTGTCCAGTAATTATAATATCTTTGTTTGCATAGCTATCTTCAATCATGTCCGCAGCTATTCCTGCAGCATCAACCACATGAATATATTCTCGATATTCTTCACCGGTTCCATGATATTCAATAGTTCCATTTTCAACAGCACTTTTTATTATTCTGTATATTGAATTCCTATCATCAGCTCTTCTTCCGTATAAAGAGCCAAAACGGATATTTGTATATGAAATTCCATATATTGAATTATAATCTCGTATAAGATTCTCACATGCAAGTTTTGTTGTTTTATATATATATCCATATTTGCTAAATACATATACTGAACTAGCAAACATTATCCTTTTTACGGAATTAGACACACATTCTTCAAGGACATTCATAGTTCCATCTATATTTACCTTTACAGCAAGTTCTGGATTGTTTTTACAATCTTCAATACCCGCAATTCCAGCAAAATGATAGACAATATCTTTACCTTGGATAGCAGATTTCAGACTATTCTTGTCTAGAATATTTCCAATAATGATAGACTGTGTTTTCTGTAAGTATTTTGATATATGAGTATCAAATATAGTTACATCATGTCCTCTTTTGGTTAATTCATCCGCAATATGGCTTCCAAGAAAACCTGAACCACCCGTAACTAATATTTTCATATCCATACCCCATTATTTATTTTTATTTATAATTTCTTTATTTGATATATTTTTAAACAGAATTGAAAAATCTGAAGGATCTTCTTTATTTTTTTCAATTGATTCAAAGAATGTATTTATTAAAGGATAGCGTGTTTCTTTTATACAGGTATTTTTATCACCGTATAACAGTTTCATTTTAGAAATAAAAATATTACTATTATATTTTCTATATTTATAGTATCTATCCTTGTTTTTTTTATGAAATAGATGAATGGCTATTTTTTTTCTTATTAGATTGTCAATGCATAATTTTGCAAGTTCACCTCTAAAACCTTGAGCAAAAACAGGTGAAATATATGGTTTATCAATAAATATATTTGGCGTTATCTGTATTTTTTTTAAATATAACGCAAGTCTAAATATAAAATCGAAATCTTCATATCCATGTCCAATATATGATTCATCAAAATATCCTACTTTTTTATAAGTATCTGTATGTATACATATAAATGATGATGGAACAGCAATATGAGTAATATAATGAAGGTTCCATTCTAGCCAATCTTTAATTAATTCAGAAATATTTTTATTTTTTATGATTTTTTGTGTTCCAATATAGGATAAATATATACATGGAATCATTGATATATAATCAGTTTTACATTGATTATACATATATTCAAAAATATCTATATCTGGATATATATCAATATCACATATTATCATATATTTTGATTTTATATATCTATATCCTGTATTTCTTAATTTTGAATTACAAATATCTTTTTGTGAATATTGTATAGAAATAAGTTTGGTATATTTAAAATATTTACAGATATATTTGAGGATATTATCCTGTATCTTATTTCTATCTGCATGCCCTATAATGACAGGAATTTCATAATAATCTGTTAATTTGCAAAAATTTATTACCCTTTTGAGGAGCTGAATCGACCTTCTGCTCAAGTCAATAGTAGTAAGGATAGTGTAATTGCACATTGTTGAGATCCACAATCAAGATATTGCCCGGATCCGCCCGGTCGGACAGACCACCGCGCCGCTGAGATAACTTTTCATAAAGCCATGCACAAAACGTGGCGGAGAAGTCGCAAGGTTCGTCCATGTCGGGAAAGGAGTCATGACGCCTCCTTTTCCGGCAACACCCCAACCCCAGCTTTCTTCTCCAAAATCCTGTCCACCATTTCCCTGAACGCCCCCTGTCCTCCCCCGCATTTCAGCACGAGATCGGCCCTGGCCTTCACATACTCCGGCGCATCCGCCACAGTCACGGACAGCCCGCAGAGGTCAAAGACCTCCATGTCCGGGATGTCGTCTCCGATAAAGGCGACTTCCTCGGCCACAACGCCGCAACGCTCCATGATGCCGCACAGCGCCGCCCGCTTGTCCACCTGCCCCAGCACAGCCTCGGCCATGCCCACGCCGCGAAACGACGCCCCGGAAGAGCGGTTGGCCTTGTCGAAACTGGACTTGTAGATAAAAGGCACGCCCGCCGCCGCGAAGATTTCTTTGAGCGCGGCGGACACTTCCAGCGCGTGGGCGCGGCTCTCCAGCGCGCACGGCCCGGCAATGCAGAACAGGGGCGCGCCATTGTCCACCGGCCCGAAGACCCTGCCCTGAAAGTCAAAACAAAATCCCATGATACCCCCTACAGCCCCACAGCCACCTTGACGGCCACGGCCATCTGGTACAGCACCTGGGTCACGTCCTTGACCAGTTGCAGATTCTTGGAATCAAACCGGGGCATGACCAGAATGCGGTCGCCGGGTTTGATGGCCTGCCCCCTGGCGCGGGCAACTTCCCCGTTGAGGCCCACAATCAGGATATTGCCCGCATCCGCCCGATCGGAGAGGCCGCCCGCTCCGCTGAGATAGCCTTTCAGGGAAAGGCCCTTTTCCCAGGTGACGGCGGTGGGGATGAGCACTTCGCCGGAAACGTGCACCACGTCTGTTTTCCGGGGAATGATGATTTCGTCGCCTTCCTCCAGCAGCACGTCGGAAATTTTGCCCTCGCGGGAGACCACCAGCACGCCGTCCGGCTCCAGTTGCGAGGCCCGCTGCACGAAATTCTGGATCAGCTCGGCTTCCTTGACCCGAATACTGGCTTCATCCACAGATGAAGATGTGGCGGTCAATGCGCTCTGCTCCAGACGGCGCAACGCATCCGCGAGAATGACCTTCTGTTCGGCGGCCACACTCCTGCGGCGGATGTAGATGGATTTGATGTCCGCAAGTTCCGGCTCCACGGCCACATATTCCAGCAGGGTCTTCAGTTTTGTCTGTTTGAGCACGGGAAAGCGCGACGCGCCGTGAATGGCCCCGGACGCGGCCACCATGATGGTCTTGCCCCGCGTGTCGGCCACAAATTCCACACGATCCCCGTCCTCAAGAGGCAGATTGCGAAAATCATCCAGGGTCACATACACGTTGAACGGCTCGCCGTTGCGCATGCCGCCCACGCTGACATGGGAGACGCCGTTCATGGGCAGGGCGTAGGTCAGCAGTTCCCCGCCGCTGGCCGCGCCCCTGAACTCATAACGGGCCGCCTGCCGCAGCATGCCGTAAGCGGCCACGGAGATGCCGAAGGGCTCCACCAGAATGGTGTCCCCGTCTTTCAGGCGGATGCGCGGCAATTCCCCACGCAGCATGTAGGCATAGAGGTCCACCCGGCCGATGGTTCGCTTGCCGCGCAATATTTTGATGTTCCGGTAACTGCCCTGTTCCGGCAGGATGCCTCCGGCCCGGTCCAGATAGGACATGACGGAATCCTGCGGCCCGCCCGCGTAACGTCCGGGATTGGGCACGTTCCCGGCCACATAGACGGCCACGGGCTGGGCGCTTTGCAGATTCACATAGATATTGACGTTCTCCGGAAAGACCGAGGCCAGTTTTGCCCGCACCGAACCGGAAAGCGCGGCCTGCGTCAGCCCGGCCACCCGTACCGGCCCCACTTCCGGCAGAAAGATGTTGCCCTGCTGGTCCACAAAGAGCACATCGTCGTAGCTGCGCGCGCCCCAGACGCGCACGGTGATTCTGTCGCCCGGCAGAATGACGTACTCGTCATTCATGCCGCTGCCGTAGGTTCCCGCGAAATTGCCCCGAAAGAGGTTCGCGCCAAAGGGTTCCAGCCCCCGCGTCATGTCCGGGCGGTAGGTATCCAGCGCCCAGGCGGGCAGGCCCGGCATGGGCTGACGCTCTTCCCGCTGCCGGGAGGCTTCCTGTCCGTACATGGCCTGCTGAAAGATGGCTTCCCGCTGATAGCCGCCCGGCGGATAGGCCGGGGGCCGGGTCGCGGGCGTGCCCTGAATGCCGCCGCTGCCGCCGGGGCTGGGATTGCCCGATTTGCCCAGACTGCCGCCGTAGGCGGAGCCGGGCTGACGCGCATCCTCCGCCGCGTGAGCCGGAGTTGCCAGAGCCAACAACAGAAGTGGCAGAAGAAATATTTTTTTCAGATCAGTTGCCAGCATTTCCGGGGAGGCGCTGCCTCCCCGGACCCCACCGGTACCTGCCCGAATGGGTGCCCGGCTTTTGCCGGGCATTTCCCTTAGCCGCGAAGCGGCATAGGGAAACAGAGAGCAAAGCGGGGAATGATTCCCCTGCACCCCCATATAGGGGGCTACTCCAATCATGGGGGTCCGGGGGAGATTATCTCCCCCGGCGGGGTACGGGGCAGCGCCCCGATATATCAAGTTTCTTCCTTCCATATCCTAAAACCCCGCGTGTTCGCGCACGGCGGCGACAATCAGGGAACAGAGTCCCGCCAGCACCAGCGCGCCCACAAGGACACAGGCCGCAAACAGAAAGGGGCGGGGATACAGGGATTCGTCGGGCAGAGCCGGAACCTGAAAGGCCACCACATAGCGGGACTTGGCTTCCGCCTTCACGCGGGATGTTTCCAGCGAGGTCATGGCCGAGACGAGCTGCTGGCGGGCAAACTCGCTTTCGGTCTGCAAGGCTTCGTATTCTCCGGCAAAGGCGGTCAGGCTGTCCGCGCGGGCCGCCTCCCCGGCCAGCCGCGGCTTTTCCGAGGCAAGCTGTGTTTCCACCGCTTCCAGACGGGCGCGCAGGCCCACCAGGGCCGGGGCGTCCCTGCTCATGTAGGTGGCGGCTTCCGCGATTTCCGCGCGGATTTTCACGGCCTCGCTTTCCAGTTGACTGACAATGCCCAGCAAGCCGCCCGCCGTGCTGGCCGGGTCCAGCATGCCGCTTCTGTTGCGGAATTCCCGCATGGCTTCCTGCGCGGCTTTCACCCGATCTTCCGCCGTCTTGACCTCGGCCCGCGCCAGAGCGATGGCGTCGTCCTGCGCCCGGCGGCTCATGGCGTTGACCAGCTCCTCGCTTTTGGCGAGAACGGCCTCGGCCAGTTTTTGGGCCGTGGTCGGGTCATAGGCCTTGACGGAGAGGGCGATGATGCCGGTTTCCGGGTCAAAGGAGGGCTTCACCGCCCATTGCCAGAAGGAAAGGCGCTCATCCCGCGTGGCGTCGGCGGCCAGACGGCTGATGCTGTCGTGCTCGCGGCTGGAGAAATGGCGGAAAATGCCCATTTCTCCGTCAATGGCCTCCATGATGTCCGGGGACTGGATGTATTCGGCCACGATGTTGGCATCCACTCCCACCGCCGTGGCGGCGGGCATCAGCAGGGCTGCGAGGCCGTTGGCCACGCCGCCGGCTTCCGCGCCGCGCACGGCGAAACGGGCTTCGGCGATGTACATGGGCGACGCCCACAGGCTGAAGTACAACAAAGACAGGAAGGACGGCAGCAGCGCCACAAGCAGCAGCATTTTTATGGCCGGGGAAAGGCGGGAGTTGATTTTGCCCAGCGTCGTGACCACGGGATGCGCTGTCAGCGCCAGATCGGGAATGACCGGAGGCGCGAACCGCTTTTGGGTATTCTGCGGCGCGGCGGCGGAAGAAGGCTTTGCGTCCGGAGCCTGTTTGGGCACGGATGCCCCGACTCCGGGCGTCTGCGTGGCGGGGATGTTTGTCCTGCTATCCGGCATGGCAAATCCCCGTGTAGGCGCGCAGGGCGTCATTCAATTTGTCGTACACGGTCAGTATGCCATTGTGCAGCACCGCCGCGCTGTCGCAGTTCTTGCGGATGGTGGCCACGCTGTGCGATACCACAACCAGCGTTGCCTGCGCCTTGCGGGCCTCAAAGAGTTTTTCCGCCCTGGCCCGGAAAGAGGCGTCCCCCACGGACCAGGCTTCATCAACAAGATAGAAGTCAAACCCGATGGACATGCTCAAACCAAAGGCCAGCCTGGCCCGCATGCCCGCGGAATAGGTTTTTACGGGCATGTCCATGTAGGGGCCGAGTTCCGTAAAGTCCTCCACAAATTCCGTCACTTCCCTGATGTCCGCGCCGTAAATGCGGCTGGTGAAGCGCAGGTTTTCCCGTCCGGTCAGGCTGCCGTTAAAGCCGCCGGCAAAGCCGATGGGCCAGGATACCCGCCCCTTGCGCGTAACCGTTCCGCTGTCCGGGCGTTCCGCGCCGCTGATGATCCGGATGAGCGTGGACTTGCCCTGACCGTTCAGCCCCAGAATCCCCATGTTCACGCCGGGCCGGAAGGTGATGCTGACGTCATGCAGGACATCCTTGCGCTTTCCCCGCGACAGACGGTAGGATTTGTTGATGCGGGAAAGTTCGATCATTTGACTTCCCTCCCGCGTACATGGCGTTCCAGCAACAGGCCAAGGCAGAGGGAAATCAGACACCACGCGGCCACATAGCCTGTGCTGTACAGAGGGGACGCGGAGGACGCGGAAAAGCCGTAGCGTTGCCATTCAATGAGCTGGGCCACGGGATTCAGCAGCAGGGGCGCGGAAAAACGGGCGGGCAGTTCGGAAACCTGAAAAAACACCCCGGACGCAAAGAACAGAAAGCGCATCACAATGGGAACAAGCCGTTCCAGCGTGGGCCATAGGCGGGCCAGAGAGGCGAAGACAAGCCCCATGCCCAGACCCAGCAAAGGCGCAAGGAACAGGGTGGCCACAAGTGAGCCGGGCTGGCGCAATTCCACCGGCTGGCCCAGGGCGGCGGCAATGGAAAGGATGATCGTGGCGCAGACAAGCTGCGTTCCCCAGACCACAACGAGCCTTGCGAACATCAGATCCAGTTCCGTCACCTGCGGAAAGGTCAGCAACGCCTGATTGGCGCTGACCGCCTTCATGCAGCGGGAAATGGCGTCGCTGAACATATACCAGGGAACAAAACCGCAGAGCAGAAAAACCGCCATCCCCATGCCGTGGGGCGCGTGCGCGCCGAGAAATTCACGCAACAGCCAGAATACCGCAATATTGAACGCCGTCTGGATAACGGCCCAGAGATAGCCAAGCCTGGTATTGCCGTACAGCGTATGCACTTCCCGCAGGATAAGAGCGGCAATGACCCGGCCCTGCACGGTCAGGGCGGAAGAAACCGAGGAAACCGGAACGGCGGCGTTCATCGCGGAATGCTCTCAAAAACTGTGGGGATGAAACGCCATGCGCCGTTTTGCTCCTTGCAGAGCGCGAATCTGTGGCTCATGCTTCCGCGCGTGACGCGGGCGGAACGGCATTCGTTGCCCAGACCGGAAAGATAGAACGGCCCCGACTCAATGCTGGCCGGACCAAAGGGACTCTCGGCAAAGTATTGGCTGGAGCCTTCCGGCAGCGCGGCCACCTGTTCGTTGAAGGGCAACGCGGCGGGAGCCGTCTCCAGAACGCACGTTGCCGGAGAAACGGATTCACGCGCCGCGCAGCCGGACAGCAGGAAAACGACTGCACAGAGGATCGGAAGAACGGTGAAATTTTGCGACTTCATTATTCCACCCCCGCGCGCAGACAGTCGTGGACATTGAGAATGCCGACCGGCTTGCCTTCCCTGATGACAAACAGCGACGTGATTTTGTTTTCCTGCATCAGCCGCAGGGCGGCCACGGCCAGCGTGTCCTCGTTGACCACAACGGGATCGGCGTGCATCACCTGTTTGGCTTTTTTGTCCATGAGCGCGGGCCCCATGTGACGACGCAAATCGCCATCGGTAATGATGCCCGCAAGGCGGTTCTTTTCGAGAATGCCCGCCACGCCGAAGCCCTTGCCCGTCATCAGCATCAGCACGTCCGGCATCCGCGCGGAAGCCGGAAGCAGGGGCATGTCCTCGCCCGTGTGCATGATTTCCCTGACCGTCAGCAGCTTGCGGCCAAGCGAGCCGCCCGGATGCCAGCGGTGAAACTCTTCCGGGGAACAGCCGCGACGGCGCATCAGCGTCAGGGCCAGCGCGTCGCCCAGGGCCATTTGCAATGTGGTGGATGTGGTGGGCGCGCAGTCCAGCGGGTCGGCCTCCGGCACGGGCGGCAACAGCAGGATGTGCGTGGCGTGTTTGCCCAGCAGGCTGTCCGCATTGCGCGTCACGCCTGTCAGGGGAATGTTTCTTCGCGCGGCGTACAGCACAATGTCCGAAAGTTCAGTCGTATTGCCGGAATTGGAAAAGGCCAGAACCGCGTCTCCCGTGGCCAGCATCCCCAGATCACCGTGGCTGGCTTCTCCGGGATGGATGAAATAGGCCGGGGAACCCGTGGATGCCAGCGTGGCGGCCACCTTGCGGGCCACATGACCACTCTTGCCCATGCCCGTCACGGCAATCCTGCCGCTTATGCCATACAGACAGCTTACGGCGTCGTAAAACGCGGAACTCAGCCCGGCCGCCATAAGCGTCAGGGCACGGGCTTCCTGTTGCAGCACGGATGCCGCAAAGGTGACTTCCCGCAAAATCTCCCGCCGTTCCACAACCATGAAACCGTATCTCCCCATATCCCCAAAACTCCCTCGTCTTTCCTTACGAGGGGCGGCAAAATTCGACACTTCAAGCCGAGACTGACAGACACACTGTCGATTTTTAGGGGAGAAAAAATTGAAAAACAGGATATAATATAATGAAATAATAAGCTTTCCAGTAAAGCATGAAATTTCCGGAGGACTTTTATTTCTGATGAGATCTTGCCAAAACCGACTGTTTCTTATAGATATTTCAACGGCTCATTGACAGTGTGTCTGTCGAAGAGCTGTTCATGTACGTCCAAAGATGTCCCGGAAAATCCGGGTTTAGCCTCTGTTGTTTGCGGACGTTCGCATTCCTCCTTTTCCGTCCATATCTCTGTTTCTTTAAGACAGCTATTCCGTGCCAGGCCTACCCTTCGCAGGGACGGGATCGTCCATGTGCGAAAGGCATTCCGCCTGACGGAGGAAAGAACACGTTTTTCTCGCCGTCTCTGCCCGACGCCGTGAAAAAGCCGCTCACGGTTTCAGCGGCCGCCAGCAGGGAGGCCTGCCCCAGATGGGCGTAGCGCATGGTGGTTCGGGGATCCCCGTGCCCCAGCATCTTTTGCGCCTCATACAGCGAATGCCCGGCATTCACGAGAAAAGAGGCGAAAGTGTGCCGCAGGTCGTGGATGCGCACATCGGCAAGCCCCAATTCCCGCCGGAGCTTGTTCCAGAAGTTATAGAGGTCACTGAGCGGCTTTCCCGGCGCATGGCCGGGGAACAGCCACGGATTACCGGGGCTGCGGGGCAGGGCGCGAAGAACTTTTATGGCCTCTTCGGACAGGAGAATATGGCGCGGCCTGCCGGATTTGGACAGCGGCACGGTGAGCAGCCGCTGATCCGGACGGACGTTTTCCCAGCGGGCCTTGAGGATTTCGCTCTTGCGCGCACCGGTCAGCAGAAGCAGGCGGATGGCAAAGGCTTCCGGCCGGTCGCTTTTTTCCAGCGCCCGCATGAGCCGTTGCGCTTCGTCCCGCGTGAGATACCGTTCCCGCTGCGTGTGGATTTTGAAAGGCGAGACGCCCGCGCACGGTGATTGCCCGGGAGCCAGAATGCCGCGCGTTTCCGCCAGAGAACAGATGGTCTTGAAGACCGCCAGAATGCGGTTGCAGGTAGCCGGAGCCAGTCCGCCGGATGACAGCCTGTACAGCCAGTTTTCCACTTCGTGGCGTTGGATGTCGGCAAGCCGCCTGCCACCGAATGTCGGGGACAGATGTTGCCGCGCAATGCGCTCATCCACGCGCCAGCTTCGTTTGCGGAGTTTGACGTGCGGCAGATAGATGCTTGAGACAAAGGCATCGAGTTTTACGGAATCAGGCGTATGCCTGCCGGAAACGTCAGTCTGCGTAGAGGAAGAAGCTGCGGAACAAGTAGAGGAATAGTGACGGGTCATGTGCGGTTCTCCTGTAAGAAGGGGCCATTGTCGGAATGTACCTTGATTCCGGCAATGCGGGTTCCGCACAGCGTACCACGGGTTTTTCAGCCGACTCCTTGTCTGATGAATATGCCGCGACCGGAGAAATCCGCACATGTCTAGAACTCATTTCATAATTCAGCCTTTGGGCTGAATTATGAAGATCATTCGCC
>CAJUHZ010000046.1 GCA_910585945.1 uncultured Bilophila sp. | reverse complement strand
CGGCACGTCGCGCGTTCCCCCTCGCCCCTTCATGCGCAAGACACTTGAGCGGGAAAGGGAAAACTGGATCCGCGGCGTGGGCGCGCTGCTCAAGAACGGCCTGTCGCCGGACGAGGCGCTGGAAAAGACCGGAAAGCGCATGGCCGAGAACATCGAGGCCACCATCATGAGCAACATGGCCCCGGCCAACGCGCCTTCCACAATCCGCCGCAAGAACCGGACGGAAGCGGGACGCGCCGGAACGCTGGTTGACACCGGCGCGCTGCTCAAATCCATCACGCATCAGGTGCCGAAATGATCAATCTGCACGCTCTTGTCCGTTCGGCCGTCACCGCCCTGCACCCGGATGAAGTCGTCATCCTGCGCCAGTCCGTGGGGCAGACGAACGCGCGCGGCCGCATCACCCCGCGGTACGGCCCGGCGCGGACCGTGAGCGCGCAGATCCAGAGCCTCGGTCAGAACGAGCTGGCCCACGCCGAACAGGTCAGCGCAACCCGCATCGACCGCAAGGCGTACCTCTACGCACCCAATCCGGCCCTGTCGCCGCAGGGCATCGTGCGCCCGCTGGCCCGCAACGGCGACATGCTGCAACGGCCGGACGGAACATGGTGGCTCATAACCGCCATGATTGAGGATTTCACCGCCTCCGGCTGGGTCTGCGTGGGCATCACCCAGCAGGTGAGGGGACCGGATTTGAGCGCGTCCGACGCGGAGGGAGGAAGTGCCGATGCCTGACGTTCTCGGGGCCGTGTATGACTTTTTGCAGGCGCACATTTCGCCGTTGCCGGAGCACATCGTGCGCGGCTGGCAGAACCGCGCCGCCCTGCCCGATGCCTCGGAGTATGTGGTTCTGACCCTGATCAACGCGCCACGCCGGGGAACCAACGTTCATGAATGGCGCAATTCCGGCGACGACGCCCTGATTGAGCGTGTGCGGATGCTGGTCCTGTACGACGTGCAGGTGGATTTCTGCGGGCTGGATGAGGCGCGCGTGGGGCACCAGGCCGCGCAACTCGTCATGCTGGGCCGCGACGCCGCGGCTGTCCGCTTCTTCCGGCCGTATGGCCTTGCGGGGCTGTACGCCGACGATCCGCGCTCCCTGCCGTTTGCCGACGATCTGGATCAGTGGAAAGTCCGCTACTCCGTCACGCTGCATCTTTCGGCCTGGATCGACGCGGATATCCCGTTGCCGTCCTTCCGGAGCGTAAACCTCTATCTTGAAAATGTGGACGTGCATCACCCCGTCCAGCGCAAGGGAGTCTGAAATGAGCATTCCCGCCTCACAAATCGTCCAGGTCAATCCGCGCCTGCTGAAGCCCGGCGGCACGGATCTTGAATTCAACGGCCTTTTGCTGACCGAATCGCCGCTGATCCCGGCGTCGCAGCTTGTCCTGCCCTTTCCGGACGCCGAGAGCGTGGGCGACTATTTCGGGATGGAATCGCCCGAATACCGGGCGGCGCAGGTCTACTTCCTGGGCTACAACAATTCGTTCAAAAAGCCGCGCGCCCTGTATGTGGCAAGCCGCGTGGCCGAAGCGCGCCCCGGCTGGCTTCGCGGCGGCCCGTGGACCGGCACGCTCGACCAGCTCAGGACAGCCGGAACCGGCGGCCTTTCCCTCACCGTCAACGGCGAGCCCCTGACGGCGGAAAACCTCTCCTTCGCCGCGGCCACGAGCTACAGCGACGCGGCGCGGATTCTGCAAGCGGCTCTTGCCGTCGATGCCAGTTCCGGCGCTCCGGCGCGGGCAGCAGTTCTCACCGGCGGCGCGATCACTTTCGCCGGGCTGACCGCTGTGACGGACGGCGCGTTCGATATTGTCGTGAACGGAGAGGAACAGAACATCACGGGCCTTGATCTGGCTTCCGTCGCCACGCTTGCGGAACTGGCGACCGCGCTGGAGGGCAAAATCGAGGGCGTCACTGTTTCGGCCAGCGCAACCGGCCTTGTGCTGACCACAGCCGAAACGGGCGCGCTGACGAACATCGGGTTCGCCTCATCCCCAAACCAGACGACAATCCCCGCCGTGCCGGGAACCGCCGCCGTGCTGAAGAGCGGTCCCATCGATCTGTCCGGTCTGAGCGCCGTGGAGGATGGCGGTCTTATCCTTGCGGTGAACGGAACGGATCTGACGCTGAGCGGCCTTGATTTCCGTTCGGCGTCGGATATTGAGGCTGTGGCCTCCGTGCTGACGGCCGCCCTGCCTGAAGACAGCGGGCTGACCGTCACCAGCGAGACCGAAGGAGATCCCTCCGCGCACCGCCTGTCGTTCACTGCCGATGCAGTGGGGAGCGCCGTTTCCATCAGCTTTGCGCAGGCTCCGGCATCCGGCACGGATACCTCCGGTCTCCTGGCGTTGACCGAAGCCACGGGCGCGACCATCACCCCCGGCACGGCCGCCATCCCCGAACGGCGCGAACCCCCGGATCTCTCCGCTCTGCTGGCGCTCACGCAGGCACGCGGCGCGACCATCTCCGCCGGCGCGGACGCCATTCCCCCCTCTCCGGCCCACGGACTGACCGTCACCTGGTCCAGCCTGACCAAAGCCTGGCAGATCGCCAGCCCCACCACCGGCGCGGAGTCGACCGTCAGTTACGCGCAGGCTCCGGCATCCGGCACGGATTTCGCCTCCCTGCTCAAGCTCACGGAGCAGGCCGGGGCCGTGCTTTCGCCGGGTCTGGACGCCATGAGCCACAGCGCCAACATGGAGGCCATCCTTGACCTGACGGAGAATTTCGTCTGCTTCACCACAGTGGAGCAGCCCACGGAGGCGGACGCGCTCGCCCTCGCGCAATGGGCGTCCGGCAAGGGCGTGGCCTACCTCTACATCTACTGGGACAACGACCCGAAGCTGCTCCAGCCGAACAACACGGCCACCATCGCCGCCGCCCTGAAAGAGGCCAACGTGGGCGCGACATGCGGCGTGTGGAACGATCTGGCCTACGCCGCCCTGATCATGGGCACGGCCGCGAGCATCGACTGGAACCGCCGCAACGGCACGATCACCTTTGCCTTCAAGTCGCAGGACGGCCTGCCCGCCAACGTGGTCACCGGCAGCGACGCCACAAACCTGAAGGCGCAGGGCATGAACTTCATGGGCGATTACGCCACCCGCAACGATCAGTTCATCTTCATGTATCCGGGCGGCATGTTCGGGACCTGGGACTGGATCGACACCTACCTGAACGCGATCTGGCTGAACAACGCCCTGCAAGTGGCCTGCATGGCCGGCTTCGAGCAGACGCCCCGCGTGCCGTACAACGAGGAAGGCTACACCCTGATCCGCGCCTGGATGCAGGATCCGGTCAACCGCGCCCTGTACTCCGGCGTCATCGACACCGGCGTTACCCTCACCGAGCAGCAAAAGGCACAGCTTGCAAGGGAGGCCGGACGCGACATCTCCGGGGAACTCTTCACCGACGGCTACGTCATTCAGGTCAGCGATCCCGCCCCGGCCGTGCGCCAGCAGCGGGACAGCCCGGAAGCGAGCTGTTGGTACTGTTATGGTGGAAGCGTCCACAAATTAACCATTGCAAGCACCGCCCTTGTATAGTAAATTGCGCTTACTTCTATAATTGGGGTAAGCGCATGAAAAAACAAAATTTGGTTGGTGGAAAATTTGGGAAATTGACAGTGATTGCCGAAGCCGAAAACTTGGGAGGCCGCGTCGCCTGGAAATGCCAATGCGAGTGTGGAAATACGGCAATCGTCAGAGCCACGGATTTAAAAAGTGGCAATACAAAATCCTGTGGCTGCGCTCATGCTGATGGCGTTTTGAAAACGGCTGAAAAGAACAGGGGCAAGCCAAGCAAAAGACTTATCGACTTGGCCGGTCAGATTTTCGGTAGGCTTACGGTTATTCGGCGTGTGGAAAACAATCAAAAAGGTCTCCCCATGTGGGAATGCCAGTGTGAATGCGGAAATAAGGCAAATGTGCGAGGTGATATTTTGCGGTATGGCATGACGCAATCGTGTGGCTGCTTGGCCCGCGAAAAAGCAGCGACGCGCATCCGCACACGTTGTGCTGGCAAACCTTCCCCCAAATTGAAAGATTTAACTGGGAGGGTTTTCGGCTATTTGACGGTCATCAGGAGATTGACGGAAGAGGAAGGCGCAAAACGTGGTGTGGCAAAGTGGTTATGCCAGTGTAAGTGTGGCAATATGACGCATACATGTTCAGCCAAACTTGTTTCCGGAGAAACCAGATCATGTGGATGTCTAGGACTTGAAAATGCCACAAATGCCAAGCTGAAACATGGAGATGCGACCTACAGACGGCGTCAACGCCTTTACGGGGTATGGTGTACCATGCGTCGGCGCTGCATGGATCCTCACGTTGATGCGTGGAAATACTACGGAGGCAAAGGCATCAAGGTGTGCGAGGAATGGGCGCATGATTATGCGGTTTTCAAGGCGTGGGCATTGGCGAATGGATACCAGGCGGGTTTGACCATAGACCGGATTGATCCCAATGGGGATTATGGTCCTGAAAACTGCCAATGGATTACAGCCTTTGAAAACAGTTCAAAAGCACATCGGAAAAAGCCGAAATAAAGGAGCAGAATCATGAATCGAGTAGGCGACATCACCAGCGCCAACGCGACGCTGGTTTTGACCGTGGACCAACTCTTTCCGGCGGGCATTCGTCTTGAACAGTTCGCGACGGATCAGAGCTTCAGTCAGGACGAACTCACCATTGCCGAGGACCGGATGGGGGTTGACGGCTACCTTGTGGCTGGCTGGGTTCCGAGCATCAAGTCGGTGACCATCATGCTCGAGGCATCTTCCCCCAGTTACGAAGCGCTCGCGCAACTGTACCGGGCGTGCGAGCAGAAACGCGGCTTTTACCAGTGCGGGCTGGTGGCCGCCATTCCGAGCATCGGCAAGACGATCATCTGGTCCGCCGGGGTGCTCAAGTCGGGCACGCCGGTTCCGGCGGGCAAGAAGGTACTCGACCCGACAAGCTGGAAGTTTGATTTCGCGGACATGTCCGTTTCCAACAACTGACCGGGAGAAGAAGATGCGCAAGGAAAAAACAGTCATTGTCACCGATCGCGGCCGTGAGTTGCAGTTCACCATCCGGGAGATGCCCGCCACCCGGCTTGAAAGCTGGATTGTCCGGGCCGGGCTGCTGCTCGCCGGCGCGGGCGTGGCCTCTGGCCTGCTGGAAAAGATGCCGGAAGAAGGTCTGGACGCCGGCAGCGTGCTGCAAACCGCCAGCCGGGTATTTGGCAAAGGGCGCGGCGCGGACCTGCTCGCCGCGCTGGGGCGCGTGGACTACGAGAAGGCAAAACCGCTTCTGGACGAACTGCTGGCCTGCTGCACGCCGGCGGGCGGCGTTTCCCCCCTCACCCCTGCCACGGCGGACGGCGTGATTGAGGACGTGCGCACGCTCTTCACGCTCCGCAAGGAGGCGCTGGCCCTGAACTTCGCTTTTTTCGCCGTCGCCGGGCCGTCCGGCTCGGCAGACGGAGAGACGCCGCCCCCGGCCTCGTCCAGCCGGTCAATATCGGTGCGCTCGCGGGACTGATCATCGGGGAGCGGCTCGCCACCCTGCGGGAACTGGAAGAATACTACAGCTACGAGGATGCCCTGAACATGGCCGAAATCATTCAGGTGCGCGCGCACAACGAACACGTCGGCTCCCGGGCGGCGCACAAGGAGCGGTAAGCTGTGGAAGTCGATTCGCTGGTCATTCGCCTCGGGCTGGACCCGACGCAACTGCGGCAGGGGTTGAATCAGGTTCTGGCCGCGCTGCAACAGAGCATGCCGCAGGCCGCCGAGTTTCTTCAGGGCTTCGTCGAGGGCATCAATGAAGCCTTCCAGGAAGTGGCGGACGCTGGCGGCGAGGCCGCGCAGGCCATGAACCAGACGGGGCAGGCGGCGCAGGAGGCGGGGCAAAGGCTGGAGGAAGCCGGGCGCAAGGGCAAACAGGGGATGAAGGACGTTGCCGACACGACCCGGCAGGTTGTCGACAACGCCCGGCAGGCCGGCGGCGAGATGCAGACCCTCGGCCGCAAGTGGGGCGGCTTTCTGGCCGGCATGGCCGCGCGCTTCGCCGCGCCGCTGGCCGGGGCGCTCTCCGCCGGCGCGATCGTGGGCGGCTACATGAGCGACGTCTCGCAGGTGGCGCAGATGACCGGCCGCTACACCTCGCAGATGGAGGAATGGCGGAAAAAGCGCGAACTCCTCTCCCGCATCACCCGCGAGGACGTGGAGCTGTACCGCAAGGGCAAGCTGGCCCTGCTGGACTTCAATTTCGCAATGGCCGGGCTGTCGACCACCATCATGCGCGCCCTGTCCCCGGCCATTCGGGGCGGCATCCGCCTGCTGCATTCCGTGGCCGACTGGGTGCGCCGCAACGAACCGAACATCATCCGCTTCGTGACCGTGCTCGCCGGAACCATCACGGCCGTGCTTGTGCCGGCCTTCGGCAAGCTGGCCCTCGCCATGCTCAAAAATCCCCTGACGTGGATCATCGGTGGCATCCTGCTGCTCGCCATCGTCATCGACGATCTGGTGACCTACATCCGGGGCGGCAAGTCGGAGTTCGCCGGGTTGTGGTCCCAGTTCGGCACGGGGGAGGAGATCCTCGCCAAACTCCGGCGCGTCTGGGAAGCGGTGCTCGACGGTTTCCGGGCCATCAAACCGTATATCCCGAATCTGCTGGGCGCGGCGGCCGGCGTCGGCGCTGTCGCGGCCGCGTTCAAGGCGTGGGGGGTGATCAAGGGGCTGATCACGGGCGTGACCGTGGCCGTCAGGGCGCTGGGCGTGGCGGTGGCCGCAAATCCCATTGGCATGATCATCCTGCTCATTGCGGCGCTTCTGGGGGCGCTCCTTCCCGAAATCATCGAGCACTGGGACGAGATCAAGGCCGTCTTTGGCAAGGCCGCGGACTGGATCCGGAACAAGTGGAAAGAGCTTTTCAACTGGTTCAGCGACAAGTTCAAAGGGGTGTCGGAATCGTGGGGCACGATCAAGGGCATTTTCGGCGGCGAGACCGAAAAGAACCCCTACGTCGCGCCCGGCGACGCTTACATGATTTCCCCCTCCGGCGCCACGGCCGAACAACTCATGGCCGCCGGCGTCGCGTCCGGCGCGGGCGGCCGGACTGCCAACGTGCGCAATGACACCCAAATTGGGAATCTCAACATCATCACGCAGGCCACGGACGCCGACGGCATTGCCCGAGACATGCGCGGCAGCATCGACCAACACCTTGCCAGCATGGGGTGGGTGGCCGCCGACCAAGGGGTGTTGCAATGAGCGCCCTTCCGCAACGATCCTCCGCTCTCTGGACGCTGAACAACGCCTCGGGCGTGCCGGCCGTGACCTTCACCTCCTTCCTTGGCTTCGACCTGCGCAACGAAAGCCTGGTGGTCTCGTCGCAGGTGGAAGAGGGGAGCTTCGCCACCTACAACAAGGTGGAAACCCCGCTGGAGGTGACCGTTTCCCTCGGCATTCAGGGCGACGACGCCACGCTGCAAACCGCGCTCGACACCCTCAACGCCTTGCAGGCCGGGACCGAACTCGTCAGCCTGGTCACGCCCACGGCCGAATACCGGGATCTGAATCTGGAAGGCTTCAACTACCGTCAGCACAGGGAAGACGGCCTCGGCGCGCTGTGGGTGGAGCTTTCCCTTGTCGGCATCAGGCAGGTCACGGCGCAATACACGAATGTCAGGCTGGCTCCCCGGCGACAGCGCGGCAAGGTGCAGGCGCGGGAGGAAACGTCCGCCGCGGCCGGCATAGGCGACTGGGCGCGCGGCTGGCTGGGAGGTCACTGATGCTGGAACTGCCTCTGGAAGCGACGCCCAATCAGGAATTTCTCGTCGTGCTTGGCGATCAGGACTGCACGATCGCTCTCTACCAGCGCGGGGCGCGGCTCTATCTGGATCTGGCCGTGGGCGGCGCGACTGTCCGGCGGGGCGCGATCTGTCAGGCCGGGGAACGCATCCTGCAAGGGGCGACAGACGCCTTTGCCGGCCAGCTCTATTTTATTGACGAACGTTCACAGCCCAACCGGCAGGCCGCCCCGCAGTGGCGCGATCTGGGAACGCGCTGGCGTCTGCTCTGGCTGGCTCCGGACGAAGTGGAAGCCCTGAAAACAGCCGAATTCGAGGCGGCGCTCAATGGCGAATGAAAACGGTTCCTTCACGCTCAAGCGGCTGGAAGCGCGGGTCACGCTCCGCGCCGGGGAGTTCGCCGGCGGCGGCAACACCAGGGTCATCACCGGCGTGCCGCTCAGGGCGCGCATCGAAAAGACCGGGCCGCCCGACTTCTGCAAGGCGACCATCGAGGCGCGCGGCCTCCGCTATGAGGACATGGAAAAACTGTCCACGCTCGCCTTTCGCCCGCTCTTCACCGCGCGCAACGCCGTGCAGATCTACGCCGGAGACGAGGAGACCGGGCTGTCCCTCGCCTTTTCCGGCGAGATCACCCAGGCGTCGGCCGACTTCAACGCCGCGCCGGATGTGTCGTTCACCATGGAAGCCATGACCGGCTGGTTCGGTGCGCTCACTCCGCAGGGGCCGTCCGCGATCAAGGGCGCGCAGCCCGCGGCCGACTTCATCGCCATGCAGGCGAAGAAGCTGGGGCTGAGCTTTCAGAACGACGGGGTGACCACGTCCTTGCGCAACGCGGTGTTCAGCGGCTCGCCCGTGGCGCAGGCGCGCGCGGCGGCCCGGCAGATCGGCGCGGAACTCATCATTGATGACGACTCCATGATCCTGAGTCCGGCTGGCGGAGCGGGGGCAAAGGCCGGCGGCGGCCGGGGCAACGCTGTGTTGCTGACCAAAAACACGGGACTGCTCGGCTACCCCACGCTGTCGAACGAGGGCATCGAACTCAAGGCGCTCTACAATCCGGCCTTCCGTCTGGGCGGGCTGGTGAAGGTGGAAAGCATCGTGCCCAGGGCCTCGGGAACATGGCGGATCATCAAGCTCACGCACGATCTCGCGGCCTTTGATCCCAAAGGGGGCCCGTGGGAAAGCCGCATGACCACCTTTTACCCCTCCATGAGTGGAGCAGGGGGGAAGCTGTGAACCTTTCAGCGGTAATGATAGCGGCAGGAGACGACATGCAGCGTTTCCCCCTCCACCCTGTAGACAAGGCGATGTTCCATGTCGATGCGGCGAGACCAGTAGCCGGAAAGACTGTGCTTCAACGGTTCCGGCTTGCCGAGGCCGCTGTACGGCGTTTCCATGACGCTCGCGAGCAGACGCCTGATTTTTGCCGTGCGGGCAGGGTCAACGCGGTTCCAGTGGGCGATGTCCTCCCGCGCCTGATCCGAAAGCTCGATATTCACAGCCTGTCCAGATCGTCCAGCGTGACCCGCGTTGTCCGGCCGGCGTCAATATCGGCAATGCCCTTGCGCAGATGCTCCGCGTTGGCCGGATTGCCGAGCAGGTATGCTGTTTCCCTCATGCTGTTGAAGTCTTCCAGGCTCATCATGACCACCGGCTCCGCCTTCTGGCGGGTGATGATCACAATGTCGCGACTGCTCACCACGCTGTCCATTGTCGCCGCCAGATTTTGCCGGGCTTCGGTGTATGAAATGGTGTTCATGGCATGTCCCTTTTTCGACACTCTCGTTTCTGTACAGAAATTTGTCAAGATTCGTGCCGTAAAGGAAAGGCCCCGCCGGAGCGGAGCCAGAGACAGGGAATGGATGCGTCTGGGCGATCTACACGAACTTCAGTCCCTTTCCGATGTGATATGCGGAGAGGATAGCCTGCCGGACGGTGTATGCCCCGCCGGTAGCGACGCGGTTGAGCGCGGCGAGGGTTTCATACGCGTTGTCCAACTCGGGCGGGAGTCGGAGCAGCCTGCCGCCGGGGTTGAGGCAGATGCGGATGTCATCAACTAGGCAACCGAATTTCTCCTGCAACTCGTACAGTTCCCGGCAGATGCGGGCCCGGCGCTTGTCGATATCGGCCGGCATGGGCATCTCGTCCGGGAAGAGCACTTTGTCCTGATTCGCCGGGAGCCGGGCGCCCGGGAGGGCCGGAGCAAGGTCCATTTGCGCCAGATACGCAATCGCCTCGCTCAGGCGGGATTGCGGCAACTGGCAGTAGCGGGCGATGCGGAAATGGTTGTTGAAGCGACTCCAGATCTGCGGGTACAGTCCTTTGGGGCGCTCGGCCTTGGGTATGGATTCCACCCGCGCCTTGACCAGCGCCTGCAACGTGCATTGCTGGTCGGGGGTGAGGGGAGAGTCCGGGGTGGGCAACTTGTCGGGATTTTCGACAGGTTCAGCGGAGCGCTCGGCCCTGCCGTTCATCCAGTAGTTCCACAGAGCGTCGTCACTCTCGGCCTGGTAAAGCTCAATCTTGGGCCGGAGTTCGGGACGTACCTTCTTGGGGTTGATGCTGTTCAGCCATGCGGGGAGCTTGCGCACGGGCATGGAGAGCATTTTTTGTTCTCCACCAGCGGAAGGTGTTTCGATCATCGAAACACCCCATCTTTCTTTGTTGGCGTTGAGCTTTACGCTCTGAGCAGCCCAGACAAGGCCCATGTTTTCCACGATAGGACGCATGGGCGTGTAGGGTTGATTCTGGTAGTCGATGCAGAAAATGGTGTCGCCGTGAAACTCGACAGGGGAGAGTTGACACATAAGAAACTCCTAAATTTTCTGATTCCTTTTGCATTGCCCAAAAGGAAAGGCATGGAGCTCAGAACCGCTTAGGAACGGCTGGGGCGTTACCGCTACCCAACTCCATGCCAATATCGAACGCGGCAAGAATACCACGTCTCAGAGCATGAAAAAAGCCATTGACAAACGGAATGGCGACCGTCCTAAGGAGTTTCTGAGGCTCCGTGTGGCGACAACGCCATAAATCGGGGAAAATGTCAAGTTGAAAGGAGGAATGCGATGTTCGTTCAAAGAACAAACCAGCTTGTAAAGGACGTTCTGTTTCAGCTCAAGGGATTGGTTCCCAAGGGGGAGCCGGTGGAGTTCCACATTTGCTATGGCTATGAGCCAAGTGAACCAACCGTACATTTCACCGCGCTCCAGTGTTTTGATGAGGAAGATCAACGGTCACCTCAAACCGAACCCGAGAAACGCTAGAATCGGAGCTTTCCTTGTGAGCGCCCGCATTCAGATTTGCCGCAAGCACCGTCACGGCGAACCCTCCGCCAGCTTTGCCGCCTTTGGTTGCGCTGAGAGCGATGTCAAACGAAACGGTTTGCAAATCTTTTTGTTCAAAGCCTTGAGCCGGGTCAACAAGACGTTCCTTACCATTGCTTCTGACTACGTAATACGGATTAATGATTGCCCCGGTGCCTTCAAGCCGTTTTTGCGCCCCCTGGATGCCCTCGGCAATCTGGCACAGTGTTTCTTCGACAAAGGTTTTCAGATCCATCATGGGGATCCCTCCGTTTTTTTCGGAGGAAGGCCACAAACCCGGCAAACAAGTCAAGAGGGGAAGCTATGAGCGATACCGAAAACCGTGGCCTGCGTGACGCCTTTACGGCCGCCACGCCCTTCAATCAGCTGGAGTTCATCATCGAGCGCAAGATCCGGGAGATGATCAACACCTCGGCCCTCGTGCGGGTGGACAGCTGCACGTCAGGCGGTCCCGCCGCTCCGGCCGGGGAAGTGAGCGCCACGCCGCTGGTGGCGCAGACAGACGGCCAGGGCAACGCCCTGCCCATGACCATCATCCCCCGGATGCCCCATTACCGCGTGCAGGCCGGCATTGCGGCGCTGGTCATCGACCCCGTGCCGGGCGACATCGGCGTGGTCTCCTTCTGCAAGGCGGATTCGTCCACTGTGGGCGTGGGCACGGCCGAGCCGCAGCGGCCCGGCTCCATGCGCTGCTTTGACCAGGCGGACGGGATGCTCGTCGCCAGCGTGAGCAACAGGGCCCCGGAAGTCTGGATCGAGATCAAACAGGACAAAACCATCATCATCCACGCGCCCGAGGGCTGCACCATCGAGACGGACAGGAGCGTGACCATCTCCGCCGGAGAGAGCATCACCCTGGACGCGCCGCAGACCACCATCACCGGTAACCTGACCGCCACCGGCGAAAAGGGCGACGCCATCAGCATGACCGGCACGGTCAGCCTTGCCGGCAGCCTCACGAGCACCGGCGATCAGGTGGCCGGCGGCATCAGCCAGACAGGACACACCCACACCGGCGTGCAGCCGGGCAGCGGTTCCACAGGAGGCCCCCAATGAACGTCACAAAAATTCCTCTTCCGGATTCTCTGACCACAGAGCTTGAGGCCGACGTGTACCGCGCCGTGAAGGCGGTGCAGGACGCCACACCCGAAAACCTGACGACGGAGATTGAACAACAGGTCTACCGGGCGATTGTCGCGGCGGGCGGGACCGGCGGGGGAGGCGGCGGAGGCGGGGGCGGAGGTGTCGTACTGCCGACCAGCGTGCAGATAGAAGAAGAGGTGCATTGGGGGCGCGCCTACCTCGGGTCTGACAGTTCAAAACTTGGCACTGTATCAAATAAATGGATACCGCTTCCGTTATCCGATATTGCCAGCAGATTTCCGAATGCATCAATTGGAACGATTGTTCCGTTGAACTCCGACGGCAAGACGTTCACGATGCCTCGTGACGGGATTATCGTCGCGACTTCATTGATGCAACGAACTGGAGTCAATGTAACGGCAGGATACATCTCTACGGGAATACTGCTTAATGGCGCTATACAACAACCCTCTACATGGAAGATGCTGGGAGCAGGCACGGGTGGGCGTGTATTGGCGACTGGCGTCTTTCCGGTCAGGAAGGGCGATACAATCGCGGCTGGCGGGTATGCCAGCGTACCGAGCACAATCAACTACACCGGGCTTTTTTTCAGTTATCTTACAGGAGAACTCACTGCGAAATTCTCGGGGGATGGTGGCCCGGCTGGCGCTGGCATCAAGCGGGGCAGTGTTGATGCGTATCACAACGTGACGTTCGGCGGATCTGACGGCAGGCGTGCGATCTTCTGGGGCGAGACCGAAGCCGACGAGGCCTACATCCTGTGCGACGGCGGCAGCGACGGCTTTGGCGGCACTCTGCCAGACCTGCGAGACCGCATGATCCTCGGAGTATCTGATACGCGTCCCGCTGGCGCGACTGGCGGCACGGCCGCAATCTTCCTGACCGGGCTGTCAATCGGTGAAACGACGCTGACCCGTGAGCAAATTCCGGCACATGCGCACGGCTACCGGATGATCGATTACAACGCGAGTAACGGATACTATCAGGCCGATCCGCAGTCAGCAAACAAAATCGGCTATTCGAGTCAGCACACAACGGCCGTTGGAGGCTCAAAAGGCCACACGCACGGATGGGCCGGCCACACTGGGGCGGAATCCAATCTCCCCCCGTTCTATGCGCTGGCCTTTGTGTGTTATGTGGGAAAATGAGTCCCGCCAGGGCAGACAAAAAGCCCCGCAGAAGCGGGGCAGGGAAAAAGCCATGAAACAGCGTCTAGAAGCCAAGCCAGCCGAAGCCCTTGGCCATAACGGCGGCAAGCGTTCCGAAACCGGCAAGCATGAAGGAGCCAATGGCGGCGGCAAGCCCGATCTGCCATTTGAGCAGCCGCATTTCCATGGACTTCATTTCAAGGCGCACGTCCTGAATATCCTGCTTGAGTTCCGTGCGCACGTCCTGAAGATCGCCCCTGGTGGCAAGATCCTTGCGGCTGGCCTCATCGTATCTGTCCAGCGCCTTTTGCAGGGCGGCGGCCTGCGCCTCCGTCTGCTCGCGCAGGGCGTCGGCCTGAGCTTCGGCCTGCTGGCGGGTGAAGCCGGCGGCTTCAAGTTTCTTGACGTAGCCGAGGCTATCAAAGGTAATGCTGGTCATGACAGCCTCCTGTATGGCTTCAACTACGCACGTTCGGGCGGCTTGTCAAAGCGCGCCTGACAAGGAAGGTGACCCCATGCCCATCGGCCATACCCTCACCCTGGACCTGAACGAGTGGGATCTGACGCTCGACTCCGGGGGCAACATCGCCACGTCCGTCGGTCCCTACGCCATCGCGCAAAACGTCGCCAACGCCGTGCGCCTGTTCACCAATGACGCCTGGTATGACCCGGAGCGGGGCATCCCGCATTTCATTGTCGATCTGGGCTTTCTGCCGCAGGAGAGCGTTGTGCGCTCCCGCATCGGGCAGGCGGCGCGCGGCGTGGAAGGCGTGGCCGCGGCGCGGGTGGAAAACCTCGGGCTGGAAGACCGTGTTCTGACCGGGAACATCCGGCTCACAACCACGGAAGGAGACACGGCGGATGTTGCACTTTGACCTCGCAACCGGCTTGTACCCCGATGAAGTGGAAACCGTGCGCGAGGCCGTGCGGCGCGACTGGAAACAGGCTTTCGCGCGCGACGGCCTGCCCGAACTGAACACCGAGCCGGAAACCCCGGCCGGTCAGCTCATCGACAGCCAGACCGCCGCGATTGTCGACAAGGACAACGAGGTGCTCTTCCTCGCCAACCAGTTCAACCCGCTCACCGCCGAGGGCATCTGGCAGGACGCGCTGGGGAAAATCTACTTCCTGACGCGCAAGGTGGCGCAAACCTCCGAAGCCCTCTGTCTGTGCACCGGCCTTGCCGGCACGGTCATCGCGCAGGGCAGCCGCATCAAATCCAGCGCGGACGGTCTGGAATGGTCATGCGTGGAAACAGTGACCATCCCCACAGGCGGCACAGTGCGGGCGCGCTTTCAGGCCGGCACTCCCGGTCCTGTCGCCGCGCCGGCCGACACGCTGACGGAAATCGTCACCGTGACGCCCGGCTGGGATACCGTCACCAACCCGACAGCGGCCGTGCCGGGGCGCGATCAGGAAAGCCAGCTTGAGTTCGAGACCCGGCGCTACGCCAGCGTGGCCGCCAACGCGCGCGGCTCCGTCGCCGCGCTGTACGGCGCGCTTGCCGATATCCCCGAAGTGCTGGCGGTCATCGTGCTGGAGAATGTGGGGGACACGCCGGCCGAACAGTGGGGCGTGACCATCCCCGGCCACAGCGTCTGGATCGCCATCGAAGGCGGGCAGGATGCGGACATTGCCGAAACAATCTACCGCAAGAAGGACGCCGGTTGCGGCACGGCAGGCAATACCGAAGTGAAGTATCAGGATGTGACGCTCCCGGGGAAGCCTATTTATGCCTACCGCATCGAACGTCCCGCGCCTCTGGCCTTTGGCGTAAAGGTGACCATTCGCCTCACGCCTTCCACGCCGCAAGACATTGAGGAACGTGTGCGGACGGCTGTGCTGGACGAATTCAACGGAACCGGAACCCGCGCCGAATTGCGTGTCGGCATGGCGCAGGATGTATACGCCTCGCGCTTCTACAGTTCGGTGATTGCGGCCGGCGTGCAGAATCTCCTGAGCATCCAGCTTGCCGCGCCTGTTGCGGACGGCACGGGAGACTGGAAGGAAGTCATCAGCGTGGGCGCGGACGAGTTCCCCGTGCTCGACAAAAACGATATCATCATTACCATCGTGGAGAACTGAATGCTCCTCCCCGGCGAGACGCTGCAAAGCCAGTATTCGGCAAGCCCGACCATCAGGGCGCTTGTTGAGTCGTACCGTGTCGGCATTGTTCCAGAGGCTGACATCGATTTGTTTTATCACTCCATTTTTGATATCGCCACAGCACAGGGCATTGGTCTGGATATCTGGGGGCGGATTGTCGGCATTGGAAGAAGCGTTGATGTGGAGTCGGCGAAAGACTGGTTCGGTTTTGAAGAAGCCGACTACGATCCGTTTGACGTCTCCCCCTTCTGGATGGGCACTGGCGTCACGGATCGGTACATGCTGAGTGACGACGCCTTCCGCGAACTGATCCTGTGGAAAGCGATGGCGAACCTTGCGACAGCCGACGCCGCAACAATCAACCGCTTGATCAGTCTCCTGTTTCCAGGGCAGGATATTGTCATTCATGATTGGGGTCATATGGCGATTGAACTGTATATCTGGTTCCCGCTGCTCCCGTATCAGCGCACCATCCTGCGCAATTACGGCCTGCTCGCGCGCGGCGCGGGCGTGGGCTGGAACTGGGCGGAAATTCCCCTGCCCGCCTTCGGCTTTGCCGAGGCCGACTACGAACCCTTTGACAGCGCCCCCTTTTGGGCCACACACTACACGGAGAACTGAACATGATCCCAGGCATTCCTGTCATTCTTCCCATGCCGTTCGCGCAAAACGGCGAGCGCCGCGAGATCCCGGACAACAACACCACGCCCGGATCGGCCGCCGCCTCGTGGGCCGTGGGCTTCCCGCCGGTGACGCGCATCAACAAGCAGGCGGGCGGCAAGCCGCCCTACGGGCTGGACTTTCAGGGCATTTTCCACGCCCTGAGCCAGCATCTGTTCTTTGCGCAATCCGGGAACGTCTACCCCTGGCAGGGCGCGAACGGCGCTTTCCCCGGCCTCGACTACCTGACGGGCGCGCACGTGCTCGGCAGCGACGGCAGCGAATACGTCGCGCTCATGCCTTCCGGCCCGGACGTGCCCAACACGGAAGGCGGCGGCTTTGTGGGCCCGGTTGACCCGGTGACGGATGCGGAGGCGAAAGGCGGCTACTGGAGCAAGGTTTTCAACGGCGGGCCGAACGGCGGCGCTGTGGGCGGCGCGGGCCTGCGCCGGGGCGGCATCGTGCCGTACTGCAACGTGACCTTCGGGGGGAGCGACGGCCGACGGGCGATCTTCTGGGGAGAAGAAGAGGCGGACGAAGCCTACATCCTGTGCGACGGCGGCAGTGACGGCTTCGGCGGCACAGTGCCGGATCTGCGGGACCGCATGATCCTCGGAGCCTCCGATACGCGCCCCGCTGGCACAATCGGCGGTTCAACGGAGATCGATCTTGCTGGCCTTACAGTGGGAGCGACGACGCTGACCGTCGCGCAGATGCCGAGTCATTCGCATACGACGCCAGTTTATATTTGTAACTCCAGCGGAGGCAATACGGGTCGGGATGGAGGATCGTGTAACTATTCTTACCGTAACTACTCTTCCTACGCAGCAGGTAGTTCAACAGCACACACTCACGCGCTTTCCGGAACTACGGCCTCGGGTTCCAATATCCCACCATTCTATTCCCTTGCTTTCGTCGTATATGTTGGCGAAGCGGCTTGATGCTATGCCGGTTCCCCAGCGTACACGACAAATGCCAAAGAGTAGAAGGGAGGGATGTTTGAACCTGTGGCGGTAGAGCCGGACAAGGAGTGGGTGTGGGAAGCACTTGACCCGGTATATTGTGTATACCCTGAATTATTACCGTTATTGCCGTATGGCCCAGTCCCGCCGTCGAAATGACGATTTGTTCCAGTAGGAGTCATATAGTGCATATGACTCGCCAGCTGCGCGACGGTCAGCGTCGTCGCTCCCACTGTAAGGCCAGCAAGATCCGGGATGGATCGACAACCGGGCAGGGAGTGGTTATCCTGGGAAAAACAGACAGGGAGGCCAGCATGGCATCCATTGACAAAATGGCTACCAAGCAGGACTTGCGGGAGCTTGAATACCGTATGACCATACGCTTTGGCGCCATGCTGGCGGCGGCGGTTGCCGTGCTGGCGGCTTTGATCACCTTTGTGAAATGAGAAGCCGATCAATGGTTGCCGCTCGAGAGCTTGCCACCAGGGGTGATCTCATGGAACTGGAACACCGGCTCATCAAGTGGGTTGCGGGCATAGCCGTTTCCCAGACAGCCATCATTCTTGCAATCATGGCTTTGCTGCATAGCTGAGATTCCGCCGTGAAGGATTTAAGGAGGGGCCGTATGACCACCATGACCTTTGACAGCCTCGGCTACTTCGAGAAGCTGAAGGCCGCCGGGTTTACGGAAGAACAGGCCAAGGTGCAGGCAAACGCCATGCGCGAAGTCATTGAGGAACGCCTTGCCACCAAGGCTGACCTCATCCAGCTTGAAGAACGTCTGAGAAATGAAATACGAAAGATGGAAAGCGAGATGCAGAAGCTTGAATTGAGGATGACCCTCAAGCTTGGCGCCATGCTGGCGGCGTCCGTCGCCATTGTGGCGACTCTCGTCAAGCTGCTGTGAACAGACAGGCATTGCAAAACAAGGAGTACAAATGCGCGTAACAGTCGTGCCCGACGACAACTTCATCAGCGTCAATGGCGAAGGACTCGTTTTTCCTTTCCCGCATGAGCCTGACATGCACGCCCTGCAATGGGCCGAGACTGCCGGGCACATTGAATACAAGCCTCAAAATGGCGTCATGCCGGCCAATCGCCCGCTTGGCGAAGAGGATTTCGCAAGTGTGGTGCAGCCGTATGTGACGCTGCACGCACAGGAAAAAGCGAGGCGGACGGCAGAAGAACAGGCGGAAGCGCAACGCAAGCTCGACGAATACAACAGCGAGCCGGCCCGCTTTGAACGCCTCCGGGCCGAACGTGACGCCCGCATTGCCGCCACGGACTATCTGATGACGTCCGATTACCCCCTGACGGACACACAGCGGGCCGCCGTGACCGCCTACCGCACGGCCTTGCGTGACCTCCCCGCCCAGGATGGCGCGCCCTGGGACGGCGGCGGGGAGGAAACCCCCTGGCCGGTAATGCCGAAGTTGTGAAGCGAAAAAAACGGATGCCGGATTTGCCCGGCATCCTTCATTTCGTGGTCAATGCCGCAACCGGGGGAACCCCGTCAGTCTTGCCTGCGCGCAATATGACGCCCATAGGCAAAAAGCGCCGCGCCAAAAATGAATATCAGCACATATGTCATCGCAAGCTCCTTATCGTCGCCAAGGCCATGACGCCAAAAACGATCGCCACAGCCATTCCTGCCGGATTGCGTTCAAACAGGGCAATGCCCACAGCTACGGCCGCAATATTGCCGCAGATGTTTGCGATCAGCTTGAGTGTTTCCTTGTCTCGTTCGTTCATGCCGCCCTCATTTCGTGGTCAATGCCACAACCGAGGGAACCCCCGTCAGTCTTGCCTGCGAGGCTTGCCAAAGGCGAGATAACCGAAGATGGCCAGCATCACAGCCCAACCACCATAGAACAAGAGGGTATTTATCATTTTCCGCCTCCCCTTCGATTGAATTTCAAGCCATAGAGGCTACAGACAAGCCCTACATAAAAGGCAAGGCTGCTTGCTTCAATGAACGCGACAGCCAAACACGCGGCCGCTGTCATCGCAAATACATTGGCCCAATATTTTGCATCCGTTTCGTTACGGACCAAGTCCTGAAGCAAACGTGCAAAGTAATGCAACCAGGACTCATCATGATCTTTCTTCATCACAACCTCACCCCAGAGATAATCGCTTTTTCGCCGGGTGTCCATTCGGGACGCCTCAGCGATGCAGCATGACGGCGGCGTTGAGCGCCATTTTGAGATGGACCCGCGCAAGGTGGAGCGCCTGCCGGAAAGCCGTTTCAGCCGCGTGGTACGGGCAGAGGAAACCCTCGGTCATGGCGTCCGGGTTGAAAAAGGTCTCCGCATTGCGCCCCATGTCGGACATGGCGTGCGTGAAAAGATCCCCCCGGCAGTCGGCCAGTTCGTGCAGCATGGCGTCAAAGGCGGTTCTGGCGTTTTCTTCCAGCTTCCACCAGTTACCCCACAACTCGTGCAGAGCGGCTTCCCGTGGTCCGGGAACATGTTGCGGATTGATGCGCGGCAGGTGAAACATCCCGTCGCGGTACAGCGGCGGCCGCTCCGCTTCAGGCAGGGCCGCCGGGGGAAGCGCCGGAGCAGGCGGCAGAGCGTCGATCTTGCCCTGCACATACTGAATGGCCTCTTTCACCTGCGCGACGGTGAGCGCGTCCACGGAGGCAACGCCGAAATGCGCGTTCACCTGCGCGCGGGCGGAAGCGTAGTGGATGGGCGCAAGCCCGACCCAGGTGTTGATTATGGCCGTGAGTGCCTTGCGCTCCGGGTCCGTGCGCTTGGAGCAGGGGGCTGGGGCTGGGGTGGACTTGACAGGTTCGGGGCGGCCCACACGGAAGAAAGTTTCTTCCAGAAGCTCATACATATCCCAAGCGCTGTCTGTGTTCAGTGACTTGGCATGACGTGCCGCACCTCGGTCTGTCCAGAGGGTGAAAGAAGCGGTGCGTTTGCCGATTTGAACTGAGTAGAAATTTTCTACGCAGTTCTTGAACTCTCTCAAATCATTGCCGGAAAGCAGGAAGAAATGCTTCCCCTCAATAAACCGCGCCCGATTAGAAGCTATCTCACAATTGATCTTAAAAAGATAATAGAAATTGCCATATAAATC
>CAJUHZ010000045.1 GCA_910585945.1 uncultured Bilophila sp. | reverse complement strand
ATATGGCGTCCTGATCGTATCCTGTGGAGGCCGCAACGGCGCTCTGCCAGTCGGGATAGTCGCCTTGCCACACGATGCCGGGGGCGCTGTCCTGCTTCCCCCGGAGCTTTTTGGCGGCCCGCCAGACGACGGGGGGGAGGAAGTCCTTGCACAGCTTTTTACACTGCGCGCGGTTCGACAGAAACGGCAGGCGGCTCCACGGCATTACACGTTGGCCCAGGCTGGCAAGGAAGTCCATCTCTGCTTGCCGCATGGCGGTATTTTCCTGAACAGCTTGTCGCATGACGTGGACGGGGGCAGGCGCCAGGGACACACCAAGTTTTTCTGTCGCACCACAATGCGTGCCGGAACCATCCATTCCTATATTCTGAATTAGAGAATGCCCAGGATACAATGTATAGAGATCATGCAAAAAAGCGCTGGCGCGCCAGCGCACGGCCCAGGAGCTTATTTTGTTGTCCTGAACGGCTTTGAGCATACTTGTATAGTCGTAGGCGCCATTGCAGTTGAAGACATCTTCAAGTTCATGCTCGCGCAATTGTCGCAACAGAAGGGCGGCATTCGGCTCAAAATGGCGCCAGGCGCGTTTCCAGGTTCCCCAGCCCCAGCAATCCGCACCGCGTAAAAAAAATGTTGCGGGAGGATTGGGAACAGAATGGGGAAAACACCAGCCGTGAATGCTTGCCACACGGGAATCATCGGCGTAGACGTCCAACCCTTCGTTCATATAGCGCAAAAAGAAAGGCGACGTGATCAGGTCGTCTTCAAGCACAATGATGCTGTCGTTCTTTACCAGCGATTCAGATACCCCCCGGATAATGCTCTCTGCAAGGCCCAGATTTCTTTCCCGTTCTACCAGCCGGCAGGTGCGGAATCCTGTGGCCTCCCGAGCGACTGTGCGCGTGGCGGCGGTCAAGCGCTGCTCTTCCAGATTTCGAGGACCGTCGCAATAGATGGTCACGTCACTTTCGGAAGCCAGTTCATTGGCGGCAAGGGCAGCCAGAGTGCGGCGCAAATGGGTGGGACGATTGAAGGCAAAGACAACAATGGGGGCTATTTTATACATTTTGACTACTACCAAAGGCTTTTCCAAGTATACCCAAAGGACGCATATTCAAATGAGAAAGAAGCTGTTCTTTAAAGAGCACTGATTCCTGTCTTATACTACCGCATGTATTTATATTCTTCATAAGAAGATATGCTTTTCCTTTTTGTATAAAAAAATTACGCATTATTTGCTGGACACGAGAATGTGTATAAATAAGAAAACGGATAAAGGTGCTTGTTATTTTGAGAATAAAAGTATTGCAGTTATTTATTTTTACCAATTCTTTCCAAAGATTAATAATTTCAGGATCGTTTCGTTTTGTTGATATATCATTCAAAACTGTAGATATTACAATATATTTGATAAAAGGAGATGTTGCATAATTAAAAGTACGATATTTGTATAAAGTACGGCCTTGTAACAAGGCACCCCAAAAATAAAGTGGGCCTGATGCCAGGCGAAAATCTCCTGCTAAGGGATGGCATAAAAGCTTACTTTTTTGGATCTTATCTAAATATATTGCTCGAAGCTCTGGAGAAGAATTATGGGATATAGCCAAACCTGCACTTTTTGGAGATGTTCCTACCCATCCAAGTGGAGTATACGAGAATAAATATTCTTTTTCAAGAATACAGACTATTGCTGCCAAGTTTGCATCTTGGGGATGTGTAATTATTAATTTCCCTTCTTGTAGCTTTTGCGCTTCTTCAATGAGTGAACGGTGAAAAAGCGAAGTAGTATACATTTGAGGAAGTGCATGATAATCAATGAGACTTGAAAGCGCTTTTAGAGCACCTATGAGAGTTGATCTTGTTTCAATTTTGGGCATGGCGAAGGCGTTTATCCCGGTGTCACCATATACTTCCTGACAACCTGGCCAGAAATAGTATGCGCGTTCAGAGGCTATGGCTCGCAAGTTTTTCTGCTGGGCTTCTTGCACCAAAAAATCGGCCAGTTCAAAGAAGTAGGCCTGCAAGCCATCATCCTGCCCTACAAAAATAATCCATTCTCCATGAGCACGGGAGAGCAACCAATTCCAATGTTCACTCATACTCATGCTTTCAGGAGGATAAATTACAGAGACTCGTGGATCGTTCACAGTCGAAAGATATTCTCTAGTCCCATCCGTAGAGGAGTCATCACTTATTATAATTTCAACATCAGAATATGATTGACTAATAATAGATTGCAAACAACCATCAATGTATTTTCCAGGATTATATGTTGGGATAAGAATAGAATATTTCAATTTATCCTCTCCTTACGCGTAGGTGGTATTGCAAAAAGAATAAAATCAGCTCGATCTCTAAAATAAATGCTATATCCACAATCAAGATCATTAATAAATCTTGGAAGAGTGAATATATCATCTGGTTTATGATAGGCACTTATCATGAGAATGGGTTGATCCCTTTGAATAATATATTTTGCACCCATTAAAGCATCATGCTCTGCACCTTCAATATCCATTTTTATTATGTCAACACTGATATTATTCTTTAAACAAAATTCATCAATTGTTACTGATGGAGTGTTATCACTAGCTTTTTCTTTATAACATGGGGTATATGATTTTTCATTGTTACTATTGCTTACAGTAACATTGATAACTTCGATTATGTTATCATATCCATTCTTTTTAATATTTTCATTCGCATTTTTAAAATAGTCTGTATCTGGTTCAAAAGAGTATACCTTTCCTTTACCAGATAATAATTCAGCAAAGTATATTGCTGTCTCTCCTAAAAAACATCCACAATCCAAGATCGTATCTCCACAAGTCACGAGTGATTTTTCATCAAACATATACTGTTTGGCAAGAAATGTTTGTGATATAACAATATCAATAATTGTTTTATCAGCGCCTTGTAAAGAGGGAATTCTCTCTCTCTCTCTCTCTCTCTCTCTTATATATTTCGAGTAAATAATCTGTATTTAAAGTATATGAATTATAATTTTTAATATCATAAAGTAGAGGCAATGCAAATCTATATTTCAAATATCTATCAAGACTCAACCTAGAGGCATCATCTGTGACTATGGAATAAACTTGATCTATCTGCTCTCTTTCAAGTATAAAATATCGTGCAAACGCTGTATTATATTCAATACTATACAGTAACGTATTAATTTTTTTTAATGATGTTTCCTTAAGTAATACAATACCAAAAAGTTGAAAAAATTTATGTATCAAATACTTAATTGTTCTATGCTTCCTAATAGGTTGTGTGGTAGAATAATTAGTTGATATCTGATCAATATTATTTTTGATTAGTCTATCAATATGCATGTTTCTTTTACCTCAGTCTCATACATTGTTTTATGAATCTTTTAAGTTTATTGCCAATATTTTTTGTAGCAAACTGAAAGAAAGAGAATTTGAATAGTGTACCTATGAGTACAATAAACATTTTCTTACGTGATAAGCAGTGATGTAAACCGAGATGTAATTCTATAAACTTTTTTTGTTTTGTAGTAACAGAGGAGACAGGTGTATTAAATAATACTACATGAGCTTTATATAAACTATCAGAAGTAAATTCATATTTACCATATGATAAGTTTCTATCATATTTGTTTATAAACTCTGGCGCTCGGCCAAATAAAAAGAAAGGAATACCCATTTCTACAGAATAGTAGGTGTATGAGCCAATTACGGGTGATGTGCTATACTGAAAATTTTTTAGTATATTATAAAAACGTACACCAAAACGTATATCTGAGGTATCACCTGCCGTGTATACAGGAAAACCATTATCAAGAAAAATTTTATGATATCCTTTATGAATGTCATGCATATGCATACAGATACAAATAGGATAAAAACGTATATCTAGCTGTCTAAGCTCATAAATATATTCTTCATATGGTGTAGTAATATCAATACTAGGTGTTGAGTGTGCTGCAAACGCTAAAGTTCCACAGGGATTGGCAATCTGTTCAATTTTATTTTTTTTTCTGCACCATACGAGAGGTGATAATCTACAATAACAGGGTTTTGATGAAACTTTTTTAAATCTGCGTACTTTAATAGGAGATTGATAAAATTGTACAGGAGCATTATTGTCTAATTCGTGTGGTGGAATGGACCTTGAATACACCCCTGGTCCATGATCTGTGTAGCAATTGAGTGGTAAAAAAGACGGCAAGTGAGCATAATCCCGCATGTATTTGCCAGAAGAATAAAGTTCTGCAGTCCAAAACATCCATGGTGCGCGACCATGGTTGCCATTCTGCGGATTGCAAAGGTCTTCAAGTTGTTTGCAAGAAAAGCCCTTATAATCAAATTGCTCTATGCTGTTACAATTGTTCGTATCTTGAAGTATTGGCATTATTTCCCTTCGCAAGAGAATATGAAGATTTCAACAAGGAGTTAGCTCAATCCTATCGCTGAAAATGTTCATGTTAAGTTACAACAGGCGGCCAGCATGCCCGTTGGCTGTCCGGTTGATATCACAGGAAAAGAGAATTTTTCTCCTAAATTTTCCGGTTGAACCAGCATATTTCACTATAGATTTGAAATAGAAACCGGATCATACTTTACATGGGCATCGTGTAATCCAAATTCTATTTCTTTTGCATGATAATGATTGACCGAAAAGTTAATTCAGGAGGTAGTTTACTAACTACATTTGTTGAGAAATATGACATAAAATTTGCAACAGATTTATTTTTTGTATATTCAAAAATATTTTTTCTATAGTCTTCATAAGAATTTTGTAGACATGCAGCAAAAATATTGTTGTTTAACAAAAACAAAGCAGGTATCCTAGCAATTAACTTACACCCCCCCCCCCCGCTAATTGTTCTAGTTCTATTTGTGAACTTGCTTTATAATAGTCCCTATGATTAATACTACGTGAATAGCCAGTTGTAAGAGTATCAAAAGGAGCAATTGAAAAAGCATAATCAATATTTTCTTGGTTATCCATATCGTAGATAATATAACCTCCCTTTTTTACTACTTTTACAAAAGAGCGCAAAAGCTGAAGTTGTTCATTAAAATGACTGACAACCCATCGTGAAATGACTAAGTCATATATTTTTCCTATTTTTTCAATTTCAAAAAGATTGCATTGGTATGTAGTAATGGGTAACCTTCCTTTAAGGAAATTTAAGACAGCTAATTGTTGGCTACTAATATCAACTGCATCCACAAAAAAACCTTTCCTTGCACACTGAAGAGATAAAGCTCCTGTTCCCGCACCAGCATCAAGTATATTTTTGACAGAACTCGGTATGTGCATAATCATTTCATTACATGATGCCTTATTAAAATATGAAAACATCGCGTTAGTTGAGTAGATTAAAGCATCTTCAAAACTACCAATCCAACTTTGTGATTTTTGACGACTGGTTTTAGATAAATTAACACTTGATGACTTTATATCACCTATAATTTTGATATCCTCATAATATTTCTGACTAATCAGTTTTACCGTAAGTCTTACAAAAAAATTTTTCCAAATTAGTTCTTTTCCTGAATTTATATGATGTACGAAAATTATTCGAACGATGGGTAACAAAATTTTTTTCAAAAGGTTAATTTGAATAATAGGCAACAAGATTCTTTTTAAAAGTTTAATGAAAAAACTTTTTATCTTCATTCTATCCTCCATATGTTAGCGTTATAATTATGAGCTATTCTTTGAATTTTTAGAAGCTATAATTTTTTAAGATGGGATAACGGAATGCACGTTGATTCTCCCCACGGCAAAAAAGATTTTCCGATTTGTTTGCAGGATCAGTGGAAACCTAAATCCTATTGCTAGGAGAGGTTCAAAGGCAAATATGGGAACACCCAGAAGCCCTTCATATTGACCTTACCTACCCATCCCCTTCCACCCCAGCGGCGTTCCGTATGCGATATCATAGGCGGCGACGCGTCCGAGAACTATGGGAAGGCATCTGGGCGGCAGTCCGTATCCAGGCCGGATGCTGCGAACATTTTCCGGCGTGAACGGTTCCCCGGCTCTGATATCCCGGACGACAAAGAGCGAGCGACGAAATACTTTGCTTTCTTTCTGTTTGTCTGTCAAATCATAGCATACGGCGCCGAGCGCCTTTTCGGCTGTGCGGATATCCTGCACCATCTGTTTGAATTCGGCCGGCTCCATGCTGAACGAGCCGTCCGGGCCGCCATCGGCGCGGGCGAGGGTGAAGTGTTTTTCCACCATTGCCGCGCCGAGAGCTACCGCCGCCACGGCCACGGCGCTGCCCATTGTATGGTCAGAGAGGCCGGCCTTGCAGCCGAAGGCGTGCGCCAGGTGCGGAATGGTGCGCAAGTTCGCTTCTTCCGCTGGGGCCGGGTAGGCGCTGGTGCATTTGAGCAGCGTCAGTTCCCCCGCGCCGTTCTCGCGCAAGGCGCGCACAGCCTCGTCGATTTCCGCCAGCGTCGCCATACCCGTAGACAGGATAACGGGCTTGCCCGTTGCCGCAATTTTTTTGAGCAAGGGCGTATCCACCAGCTCGAAACTCGCGACCTTGTACCGCGAAACATTGCAATCTTCCAGAAAATCCACGGCAGTGGCGTCAAACGGGGTGGAAAAGCAGTCCATCCCCAAATCTTTGGCGAGCGCCATCAGGCGTGGGGTCCATTCCCAGGGGGTGTGGGCTTCCTGATAGAGGTCATGGAGCGTGCGGCCTTCCCAGAGCGTCCCCTTGATGCGGAAATATTCGTTGTCGCAGGGGATAGTCATGGTGTCGGCGGTGTAGGTCTGGAGCTTGACGGCATCTGCGCCCGCGTCGGCCGCGGCGCGCACTATCTGTTCCGCGCGCTCAATACTGCCGTTGTGGTTGGCCGAAAGCTCGGCAATGACAAAGACTCCTTGCGAGGATGGGGCGGACGGGGGCGTGACCGGGGCGGCGTTGGGCATTGGAGTCTCTCCTGGTGTCTGATTGCAAGCGTCTTTGCAGGATCGTTCGCGAAAAAGCGTGTTTTTTCGCTCGCTCATGGCGCTTTTCGCGCCGCACCGGACTGCCGTGTGGCGTCACAAGCATTTCATGGGATTATAAAATGATTTCTATTTTTGCAAGCAGCCGCTGGCAAGGGTGATGGAGACGTCGGCCTCGATTCTGTCATGGCGCAACGCCGCCCGCTTGAATTCCAGACGAAAGGGGCCGGCCTCAAGAAAGGCGGGCGGGTAGCCCTCGGCGTCCAGCATCCGGATGTGATCGTAAGCGGCCGCCAGTGTGGTAAGCTCCGCCATATTGCCGTCCTTTGGGGCGCGCCGTTTGAACACTGAGGGAACGCCATTCTGGGGAGAGGGGACGGGAGAATCCCGGAGAATGGCGCGAATCATGCCCTCCACCTGCACGGCAGCCCGCAAGAAAATTTCTTCCGCCGTCCCCAGCAGGGAGAGGGGGCGCTTGAGATAGACCGGTCCGGCATCCAGTTCCGCCACGCAACGCAGTGCGGTGACCTGCGTTTCTGCGAAACCGCGCACGATCAGATTTTGCAGCGGGCTTCCGCCGCGTCCAAACGGAAGATCCGACATATGAAAAATGATGGTCTCAAAGCGTCCCCATATGGATTCGGGCAATATCCAGGACCAGTGCGGGACAAACACATAACGCGGCTGGATAGCATCAAGATCTGTCGTCTCCAGTTCCGCGGGCGTGGCGATGCGATAAAAAACGTCGCCGGTGGACTCCTCAAGTCTTTCGGCCATGCCGTCGTACCACGGGCGCGAGGCGAGGATCATATGGCTTTGCCGCATCAAAAAACTCCCCGACACAAGGCAAAGGCTTCCGCCGCCGTCAACCCGCACTGGCACCCTCTGAGACGCGCCAGATGTTCCACGCCCTCATGACTGCGCGGATGCGGCCAGGGGCGCATTTCAGAGGCGTACGCGGCGAGCGCCCGCTGCTTGGCGTCCAGATAGTCGCTGATATCCACATATACTACTGGCTGGAAGGGCGCTGCAAGGCTCGGTGAGGTGTACTCCGTGCTTGAAGGCACTTCAAAGCCCAGAATAACGGTTTTGGGTTCTCCGGGCAATGGGCGAAAGGCCGTCATGACGGCGCGGTGTGTGATGGCGTGATCCATGTTGAGGTCGCCGGCGTGATGCGTCAGGATCAGATCCGGGCGCGCGTCGCGCTTGACGGCCTCCACGAGCTGCACAATGTCCAGCAGGGGCACGGCGTCAAAGCGGTTGTCCGGCAGGGCGGCAAGGCGCACGTCCGCAATCTCCAGGGTGGCGGCCGCGTTTCTGGCTGACGCCGCGGCTTCCGAACGGGCCGCCCCGGCGGCGTCTGCCGACGCGGCTGGATGCGCTGTTGGGCTTCCTTCCCGCGCGGTGGGGCCTTCGCCAAGCAGGAGGATGGAGACGTGCGATCCGGCGGCGCAAAGGCGCGCCAATGTGCCGCCGCAGCCGAGCATTTCATCGTCGGGGTGCGCGGCCACAGCAAGTATGCGCGAAAATTGTTTCATGATTCGACTTCTTATGGCATTAGAAATACTTTTTCGGATAAGTAGCGAATACCTGTGAATTTAGCGGGAGGAATAAATGTATATGTATCACCATACAAGATGTGACGGATCCACCAATGCACATCCTTAAATCCCGCACGACTTCTGAACATGACAGTGCTTGATATCCGCGGATTAATTTCAAAGGGGAGATAGGCGTCACCAACTTTGCGGGTTTGAAGGTTTATGCTCCCAATAAGATTTATGGAATGGGCAATATGGGTAGCAAGTGTATCAATATTGATATCATGTATAAGTTTAACCTCTTGTGAATATCCACCTTGGGCAAGAATACGTTGAAATGTAATTGAAGAAGTTTTTATCCCATCAGAATAGATACCTGTAGTATACTCTTCTTCAGGACATCCTATTGCTTCCTGTATAATCATTGTAGATCCATAACGCCGCTTGAGATAGAAGACAAATTCAGCGTCATCCACTTTCTGGATACCACCACCTCCGCTTCCGTTTCTAGGTTTGACTATGGCTGGAAGGTTAAAATTTGATGTATACTCAGAAAGTAATATTGTTTTAGGTATTGTAATACCTAATGACGAAAGATACAAAATTGTTGTATATTTATCAAAGAATGTATCAAGAATTTTTTGTTTGTTGATAAGTAAATGGATTGATTTTTTACTAAATTTGTATCTAGTTTTAGATAATGCTCTAATTTCTACTTCAGAACACGGCACAATAACATTTATATTATATTTTTTGCAAATAGACAGGAGACAATCCCCATAATCATCATCAGTAGCACGGGGAACAATTTCCATGCACTCCATATACTCTTCTACGGGGCAAAGAGATTTGATGTCTGTTCCGATAATCCGGTATCCTTCGGATGCAAGAGAGCGAATTGTACTGGAACCAAGATCTCCACATGCAGCAGTTACGAGAATTTTGGGCAGATCCATCATTACCTCTGTAGAATATTGCTCAAATAGGGAGGGAGATTAATATGAGCAGCCAATGAAGACAGTAGTGAAGCTTTATCGTAGGAAAACTGATGCAACTCCCATTCATAATGGGAACCGTCGATTTCTAAAGTTGCAAATGTAGGATTTCCTCCTTGCCGAGGTTGTCCTATCGATCCAGGATTACAAAATATAGTTTCTCCATTTGTTCTTAGCATAGGATAATGTGTATGACCTGTAAAAATATATCTTTCTTTTGTTTTAGGTAATGGAGAATCAGGATATAAATATTCCGAGGAGGCGCTTGCAGGTCCACCGTGATAGCAACTGAAAAGACCGTCAGGATCTGTGTAGTGTGGTTTTAGTTGACGTATCCACTGTAGAAATTCTTTTTGCTCTGCACTATTATTCTGTATCAAAAATTTTAGTGCCGGCCCATATTTTTGGGTATATGATTCCGGCACAGAGTTGTTTTTTATGCATTCTAAAAAAAAATTATCATGATTTCCCAAGATGGCAATAAGATTTGGTAAGGAAAGTAGATCTCTCCAGATTGTTATTGGCTCAAAATAGTAGCCACATATGTCACCAAGAAAAATATTTATATCTGCACATATTTTTTTAATTTGTGGGAGTGCCACGGTAAAAGCATATCTGTTTCCATGTATATCTGAGAATAAACATATTTTCATTTACTTACAATGTGGTATTATTTCGTACAATAATAAATAAGATTCCTTCCAAGCCCATTTTTCCCTAAAGCTCTATAGATATCAATAAGAATTTGTGGATCTTGTTCAAAGAACATATTTTCAAATTTTATACGTTGTCTATGCACACTTTTTCCTATATTTTTATTTTTTACATAGTTTGTAGACTCTGTGAGCAGGTTAAATTCAATAGGGAAATCACTTATAATTTCAATTATATTATATCCTAACTCAGTAAGAAACATACTCATTGATTCTTTATTAAAATAAGAAAGATGATCTGGATATGCTAAAAAATATTTTTCATCAACATAATTATTTAATAAAAGATGATTCTGTAGTTGTGAAAAATCATTTGGGGCAACAATAATCAATATACCATCTGAAGATAATATTTTTTTTATTTTTAAAAGAAGATTCTCTGGTTCAAGGACGTGTTCAATGACATTTCCCAAATGAATTATATTATAGTGTTTATGTGTTGCATTGATATCATCCAAGAGCTTATAAATATTGCCTTGCAGAAAAAATGGCGTCATGTCTGGATTCCAGTGGGAAATTCCTTCTCTACTAAAATCAATTCCCATAACTTCCCAACCTTGCTGATGCATAAATTCCATCAGCCAACCTTCACCACAGCCAACGTCCAAGAATTGCCCGATATGTTTGAAATTCTCTCTCTCTCTCTCTCTCTCTCTCTCTCTCTCTCTCTCAAACGCAAGCATTGGTAATATCGTCAATATGGCGCGCCTTTGCCTCCATTTAAGTTCCGCATCATCATATGTTGTTTCATAGCTTCCCAAACCATTTTGATAATACTTATTGGTATAGTATGCCGTAAGAATTTCTTGATTAGGCAACGGAAAATACTGATAAAATCCATATTTTGTTTTTTTTAATGTTGTTTTCATGCTTTATTATCCTTAATACCTTTAAGGTATTCTTTAAATGTTTGCCCGATTATAGGTGATTTACTAGAATCAATAATAATATCTTGAGATTCACAGCCAGTATATTCTTGTATTACCTCTCTAGGAAGGAATACATCGATAATTGTTTGTAAATATTTTCGAATAGAAAGAATTTCGTTGCCACCAAGATACAGAATATTTGCTTGATTGTGTTGACATGTTGGGTTGATGACTTCTGCAGATATCCAGGAAGCAGCATCTTTTACACAGATATAATTTCGAAGGGCGCGCCCGCTTCCATAGAGGACGGGAGGTATGCCGGAAAAAATGGCATCATCTATGGCTCGGTTGAGTCCCAAATGTCTCGGCCCATGAATCCCATATATGCCGCCCAGTCTGAATATCGTGGCTTGTGGCCGGACACTGGTAAAAATTCTTTCGCCGATCAGTTTGGATACAATATATGGGGAACTTGGGGAGAGAGGTGCTGATAGCCCCCAATGCGTGGCTTGCCCATGGATTGAAGCTGTTGATGTATAATACAGTCGAATATTATTTTGCGCTAGCCAGTGCGCGAGGTGAAGTATCGGCACCGCGTTGTCAAGAAGAGGCTTGCTGGTGACATCAGAAAAATCGACTGTAGCCGCCATATGGATAAATGCGTCGACCCTTGGCAAAGGCGGTAATGGCGATGTGAAATCCCAGACGATTTCATTGACTAAGTCCAGAGATCGACGCGTCAGATGGTATAGCTCAGCGCCCTGTTTCTCCAAAAGCTGCGCAACTTCTTTTCCCAAAAAACCGCTTGTTCCCGTTAGCAAGACCCGCATGATTTTCTCCCTTCAGAGTTTGCGGTCAGTAAGGAACTTATCACGCGCTCCGCACCGTTTCCGTTTACCAGATTCTGTCCTACCTGCGCCTTTTGCGTACGGATGAGGGGATGAGCGAGGTAAAACTTGAGCGACTCCCGAGAAAACATGTGTGTGAGCCGGCAGCGCAGCAGCCAGTCAATGACTTTATGCTGATTCTCCGCCACTTCCACAGTCAGGAAGGGCACGCCGAGGCAGCACAGTTCCCAGCAGGTGCTTCCGCCTGCCGTGATACAGAGATCCGTGTCGAGCAGCAGGGCGGGCATGTCGTGCACGCGGGGCAGGATATCCAACCGTGCCGGGCAGTTCGCGAAGGCCAGCCGGATGCGCTCCGCGTTCATCGCGCCCTGAACAACCCGGACAGTGCAATCGTTCATGGCCGGGATGTTCATCTCTCGTGCGACAGCCTCAAGATATTCGATGAAATCCCCGCCGCCAAGCGTCATCAGAATGTTGCGGCAGGGCTGCTCCCTGCACGTTTGCTCTGAAATGTTGCCGGGTGAGAGAAGACTGGCGACGTGAGCCTCTCGCGCCCGGGCTTCGCGAAATTCCCGGCGCAAAAGGGCAAACTTTGGCCCCAGCAGTTTTTGCCCGATTTTCCCCATATAGGGAAGATCTTCCGCGCCCGGATTCTGGTTCAGCAGGAGATCGGCGGAGTATTCAGGCAAATGGGCGTAGTCGTCAATGACCAGCAGGCGGTAGCCCGCCCCCTGCACGGCCCGTTGGCACGCGAACGTAAAATGATAGCCGTCCAGCACTACCCATGTGTCGGACGGCGCGCAATTTGTTCGCGCCAAGTGGTTCAACAGCACGTCCGGAGATTCTTCCCGCGGCACGGCGTCGTCCAACTCCGCAAGCGGCATTCGCTCCGCCCGTAGCCGTTCCTGTACCCAAGGTACCTCGACGCGCGCGAGAAAGCGAACATCCATGCCGAGATCCTGTGCCGCCTGAGCCAGGGCAAGGCAACGCATGACATGCCCTGTGCCCATGCGGGGCGTGGCGTCGGCACGGATGAGGAGGTGGGCGCTCACGCCAGGCCTTTTTGCTTTGCCAGCGTTTCCGCCATATCCCAGTCCTCCTCGGTGTCGATATCCACGATCTCGCGAGCAGATACCTCAATAGCTGTTTTGGTCAGGGGCAAAAATGTGCCGTCCCCCTCCATGAACGCGCGGACATTGAAGAAATACAATAAACCCGCATCATGATAGGAAGGCGCGATATCCTGCGTGCGCACAGGCACAAATTCCGGCTGACGATAGCGCAGCTTGCCGGTAGCGTCGAATTGCAGCGCCCGTTCGATGGGATGCCCGTAGCGGATGACCGCCATAACCAGCTCAATGTCGGGACGCCGCAACATATCCAGGGCTTGCGTGAGTATTTTGGGAGTCACCATGGCCGATGTGCCATAAAGACAGCAGCAAAATGCCGGTAGACGGCCTGTCTGGCTTTTGATTTCCGCGAGATCATGTCGCAGAACCTGTGTCGTGGTGCTGTGCGCGTCCGCCAGTTCCGGCGGACGTACATAGGGGCGCTCCGCGCCTTCCTGCATGGCGGCCGCAGCGATTTCCTCATTGTCGGTGGAAATGATGACGCGGCTGAAAAGGCCGGACACGCAGGCGGCCCGGGTGGGCCAAGCTACCATGGGGCGGCCGCAAAATGGCCGCACATTTTTACGCGGCACACGGGTGGAGCCGCCGCGGGCTGTGATGATGGCTATGCACTCGTCAGACATCAGCTCCGTTTCTCCATAAGAAACCATGTGGTATCGTCCTCCGGATAAAGAGGGTCACGCCGCCAGATAAAGCCATAATCAATCAGGCGCACATCGGTGAAGGCGTCAAGAAATTCTCCGGCAAAATCCCGTTTGTACAATCGTTCTTCATGCCCCCTGTAAGGAATGCTTACAGGGGTTGGGTTATAATATTCAGCCAGACAGATATAACGCGAAGAGGCATTGTAAATTTTTTGATATGCCAACGGGAGCATGTCCGGATTCAGATGGATAAGGACGCCGCAAGTAAAGACAAAGTCGTATCCTGATTCTTCACTGTCAAAGAGGGACTGCCGCAATATGCCAATCTCTCTCTCTCTCTCTCTCTCTCTCTCTCTCTCTCTCTCTCTAGGAAGGCAAGATTGCGTTCGGCCTGCGTCGCAGCCTGCTTGTTGATTTCCAACCCGCACAAGCGGGCTTTGGGGAGCAAGCGGGCCAAGGCCACCAGATTGATGCCGATATTGCATCCGAATTCAAGGACGCTTCGCGGAGTTTCTTCAATGCGGGACAGGATCTGCGTCCACAAGCCCTTTTCCCGGCGGGCGGCGAGGGTTACCGGATTCCGCTCAATATATTCGTCTCCAAAGTTTTCCATCCAGAACATTTCCTGTTCCGTCAATACGCGCATGTGCGGCTCCTTTTTTGCGCTCTGTTGGCTGTGAAAGATTGTCGGGCAACCGAATCCGAGTTTATAGCGGCACATCAGAAGCCGATCCAACCGAAACCCTTGGCTACGACGGCAATAATGGCCAGGCCGACGCCAAGCTGCCACTTGAGCATATCGTATTTGACTTTCTGCATTTCCGAGCGGATTTGTACAATTTCCTTTTGCAGGCGCAATTCGGTTTCGCGGAGCCGCGCATCAATTTCAGCGATATCCGCTTTAAGTTCGGTTTTGATCGCAGTCAGCTTTTCAGCGGTTTCTTGCCTGAGTTCGGCGATATCGGCCTTGAGTTCGGTTTTGACCGCAGTCAATTCCTGCGAGGTGGCAAGAGAGCCGTCGCGCTTTTCCAGCACGTCCACCAGGGCATCGAACTGTTCCCTGGTAAACGCCTGTTCCAGTTTTTTGCCAGTGTCAAAAAGCAGCATACGCCTTTCCTTCTCGTTTATCGGCTTGCCTCGGATGCCCACTTTAATTAAGGACGCTATCCAAGCCCTGCCGGCGCTGTCAAGCTTCAGCGCCTGCTTCGCGGAGCATTGACGGGGCGGGGGGAGGTCAGCGAGATGTTACGCTTTTGTTGTCGTCTGTCGGATTTGAAAATCGGCGTAGGCGGCGCGCAGACCCTCTTCCAGACCAATGCGCGGCTGCCAACCCATGTTGAAAAGGCGGCCGGAATCCATGATCTTGCACGGCGTGCCGTCGGGCCTGGAGGGATCGGCAAGGATTTCTCCCGCATACCCCACCACGCGCGCCACCAGCCCGGCAAGCTCCCGGATGGTCATTGCCTGCTGGCTGCCCACGTTGACGTGAAGAAAGTCCGAATAGTTTTCGAGCAGAAAAACGCAGGCTTCAGCCATATCGTCCGCGTGCAGGAATTCCCGTTGCGGCGTGCCGGTGCCCCAGATGCTCACCTGTGGCTGGCCGCTCTCCTTCGCTTCATGAAAACGGCGGATCAGGGCGGGGATCACATGGCTGTTTTCCGGGTGATAGTTGTCCCCTGTGCCGTAAAGGTTGGTAGGCATGGCGCTGATAGCGTCGAAACCGTATTGCTGCCGGTAGGCCTGGCACATCCGGATGCCGGCAATCTTGGCCAGGGCATAGGCGTCGTTGGTGGGTTCCAGCGCTCCGTCGAGCAGGTATTCTTCCTTGATGGGCTGTGGGCAAAGTTTGGGATAGATGCAGGAGGACCCCAGAAAAAGGAATTTTTGCACGCCGTTTTGCCAGGCGCTGTGAATGACGTTGTTCTGGATCTGAAGGTTTTCGTAGATGAACTGGGCCGGGTATGTTGCATTGGCATGGATGCCGCCCACTCTGGCGGCCGCCAGCACGACATAGTCCGGCTTTTCCGTGGCGAAAAAATGGCGCACGGCCTGCTGGTCGATCAGATCCAGCTCCGCATGGCTGCGGACGCACAGGTTTTCATATCCCGCACGCCTCAGGGCACGGCAAATGGCGCTGCCTGCCAGGCCGCGGTGCCCGGCCACAAAAAATTTTCCGTTCTTCTGCAACATGCTGTCCTCAGCAGGCAGGGAGGCGACGCTGCTGCCGTAACAGCGCCCCGATTCTGCCAATTCGGCAAACTGTTTCGTTATTCCTCATGCTTGAAGCTGGTGAAGCCGGCATCTTCCACTGCGGCGTCACGCAGGGCGAGTTCCAGATCATGGCGAGTCATCTCTTTCACCATTTCTTCAAAGGTGACTCGGGGCTTCCAGCCCAGTCTGGCCTGCGCCTTGGCGGGATCGCCAAGCAATGTTTCCACTTCGGTGGGGCGGAAGTAGCGTGGGTCCACACGCACGATAACGTCTCCTTCCTTCACCCGAATGCGCATATTCTTGCCCTGGGCGGCAAGGGCGGCCTTGTCCGCGTCAATCCCGATCACCGTGGCGGTTTCGTTCAGCCCGTCACCCTGCCATTGCAGCGTCAACCCCAACTCGGCCGCCGTGATGTTGACGAAATCCCGAACCGAGAACTGGCGGCCCGTGGCGATGACAAAGTCGTCCGGCTGTTCCTGCTGGAGCATGAGCCACTGCATTTCCACATAATCGCGGGCATGCCCCCAGTCCCGTTTGGCGTTCATGTTGCCGAGATACAGGCAGGGAGACAATCCTTGCAGAATGCGGGCCAGCGCACGGGTGATCTTGCGCGTCACGAAGGTCTCGCCGCGCACGGGCGATTCATGATTGAAAAGAATGCCGTTGCAGGCATACATGCCGTAGGCTTCGCGATAGTTTACCGTGATCCAGTAGGAGTACAGCTTGGCACAGGCATAGGGCGAACGGGGATAAAAAGGCGTCTTTTCCGTTTGGGGCGTCTCCTGCACTTTGCCGAACAGTTCGGAAGTGGAAGCCTGGTAGAAGCGGGTTTTTGCCCCAAGTCCAAGCATCCGGATAGCTTCGAGCAGGCGCAGGGTTCCCAATGCGTCCACATTGGCCGTATACTCGGGCGATTCAAAAGAAACCTGCACATGGCTCTGCGCCGCCAGGTTGTAGACCTCATCGGGCTGCACTTCCTGCATGATCCGGATCAGGCTGCCGGCATCGGAGAGATCCCCATAATGCAGCACGAATTTGCGGCCCTGCTGATGCGGTCCCTGGTAGAGATGATCAATGCGGTCGGTGTTGAAAAGCGACGAACGGCGCTTTATGCCGTGCACTTCATATCCCTTGTTGAGCAGGAATTCAGCCAGATAGGCGCCGTCCTGTCCGGTGATGCCGGTGATAAGCGCTTTTTTCATTCTTTCCCCCGCTCTTCCGCCTGAAGTACAGTGATCACGCGCTCCACATCGTTTTTTTCCATCCCCGGCCAGAGGGGCAGGGTCAGGATCTGCCCGTAGGCGGCCTCAGCCACGGGGCACAACCCTTTTTTGTAGCCAAGACCCTGATAGAACGGATGCAGGTGTACGGGCACATAGTGGACATTGACGCCGATGCCGTTCGCGCGCAGACGTTGGAACAGGGCGTCCCTGTCCGGAGTGCGCGCCACATAGAGATGATAGGCATGGCGGACCTCCTCGCGGCGCGTGAGGGGGCGGATGGCGTCCTGCCCGGCAAGGGCCGCATCGTAGGCGTGCGCCAGCCGGTTGCGCTTGTCGATCCAGCCGTCCAGCTTTTTGATCTGGGAACTGCCGAGCGCGCACTGGAAATCCGTGATGCGGTAATTGTAGCCCAGATCGGTCATCTCGTAGAACCAGGCTCCGGACTTCTCGCGCTGGCTGGCTGTCGTCGTGATCCCATGCCCGCGAAAGGCGCGCATGCGTTGCGCCAGGGCCGCATCCTGCGTGACGGCCATGCCGCCCTCGCCGGTGGTGATGTGTTTGACGGGATGAAAGCTGAAGACGCTGATATCGGCCAGCGTGCCTGCCTTGCGTCCCTTATAGGATGCGCCGAGGGCGTGGCAACTGTCCGCCACCAGGGCCAGGTGATGCTTGTCGGCAATGGCGCGCAGGGCGTCCCAGTCGCAGGGCTGGCCGGCATAGTCCACAGCGATGATCGCCCGCGTGTGCGGGGTCACGGCCACTTCCACGGCTGCCGGGTCCAGCAGCAGCGTGTCCGCTTCCACATCCGCGAAGACAGGCATGCCGCCCTGGTACAGAATGCAGTTGGCCGAAGCGGCAAAGGTCATGGGCGTGACGATGACCTCATCGCCCTTGCCGATGCCCAAAGCAAACATGGCGGCGTGCAGGGCGGCCGTGCCGCTGCTCATGGCGACGCCGTGCGCCGCGCCGACATACGCGCAGACATCCGCCTCAAAACGATCCACGGCCGGGCCTGTGGTCAGCCAGTCGGATCGCAACACGTCCACGACGGCCCGAATGTCTTCCTCGTCAATGCTCTGCCGCCCGTAGGGCAGGAATGCATCTTGCTTGTGCATGGTCCCCGCCTACCTGACGTCGAAACCCTGCTCACGCAGCGTCGCGCGCAGCGCCGGCACGGTGAGCCACTGATCATTGTCCCCGGAATTGTAGCTGAAGCCTTCCGCCACGGGCTGCCCCTGAGGCCCTTTATAAGGATAGGTCTCCGGCTTGATGACGTAATAGTCGCCAATGTCAATGGTGTGGCGCGAATCCTCGGCGGTGATCATGGTCTCGTGCAGCTTTTCGCCGGGGCGGATGCCCACTTCCACCGTGGGCGTTCCAGGGGCGATGGCCTCGGCCAGATCCGTGATCTTCATGCTGGGAATCTTGGGCACCAGCACTTCGCCCCCTCCCGCGATCTCGAAGGAGCGGAGCACCATGCGCACGGCCTGATCCAGGGTGATCCAGAAACGGGTCATGCGCATGTCCGTGATGGTTAGCGGCCCCCCTTCCTCACGCTGCCTGATGAAGAAGGGAATAACGCTTCCGCGGCTGCCCATGACGTTGCCATAGCGTACCACGGAGTACACCGTTTCGCAGGCCGTGAACGCGTTGGCGGCGACAAAGAGCTTGTCCGAGCAAAGTTTTGTCGCGCCGTACAGATTGACCGGGGCCACGGCCTTGTCCGTCGAGAGGGCGACGACCTTTTTTACGCCGCAGTCAGCCGCGGCGTTGACGATGTTTTCCGCTCCGGAAATGTTGGTGCGGATGCATTCGGTGGGATTGTACTCGGCCGCGGGCACCTGCTTGAGCGCGGCGGCGTGGATCACATAGTCCACCCCGCGAAAGGCGCGGTAGAGACGTTCCCTGTCGCGCACATCGCCGATAAAGTAACGCAGACAGGGATGTTTTTCCGGCGAAAACCGTTGCGCCATCTCAAATTGCTTGAGTTCGTCGCGGGAAAAAATGATGAGCCGTTTGGGCTTGCAGGACTGAAGGATCATCTCCACGCATTTTTTGCCGAAAGACCCTGTGCCGCCGGTAATAAGGATTGTTGTATTGGTAAACATATAGTCTCTCATCAACTCCAGTTAATAAAAAGTATTTTACGAATAAGCTCCCGACAGTAACCTCAATGGATAAAGTCATACATGACAAAAGAGCCTATTTCTGGCAAACCGCCCACATATGGCTTGATTGGTTGGATGAGGCAAGAAAGTTCTGAAAATTCTGTTTCATTTCATCACTTCCTGTTAGCAAAAAATGCTTTAACCAAGACTCTTGTGAAGAATCGCTCTCTTTTGCATAGTGTCGATAGACAAGATCGACATCAAGAATCCCTGGTGTTGCAATGTCAAGAATGGTAAAGCCAATATTCTCGAGCATAAGCGCCAATGACTTGGGGTTGAACAGATTTATATGCGTAAGTCCAAGCGTTGTTGACTTTTCTTTTAATTCCAATATGTCAAATCCAAGGCCATTAGGTGTTGTGAGGCACAATATTCCGCCACGCGGCAGGAGTGAATACATTTTTTTGACAAACGCTACCGGGTTGATCAGATGTTCAAGAAGTTCAAAACAGCCAACAAGGGAGACATCAGAAAAGACAGTTTCATCATCAATTTCTTCGATCGGCTTCTCAATGACGTCAAGTCCATTTTCGCGACAAGATTCCGCCAGGCAGGGAGAGGGTTCAACAACAATGCAGCGGGAAAATTGTTTCGACTCTTTGACAAGTTTTGCAAAGACTCCCGATCCCGCGCCGATTTCCAGAAAGGCGTCTCTCTCTCTCTCTCTCTCTCTCTCTCTCTCTCTCTCTCTCGCGCGCGCGCGCGCCTGGTTGAAATAGTCAAGCATCCGGGCTAACCGTGGACGATATATTTTATCAAGCCTTGCGGTATAGGATTGAGGAAAGATATAAGTCGCAAATAATTTCATGCCTGCCGATATTTCATAAAATTCTTTGTATGTTGGAGCATTTGGTCTTTCCCCGAGAAAAAGCGTGGCGCATGTTGTGCATCTGTTGTAATAGAGTCCATTTTCAAGATGGTATGATGTTATGGATTGCGCCGACGTTCCGCAGATTGGACAGAAGGAAGTCTCAAAGAAGTTGCGTTTTGTGGCCAGCCATTCGTTGTCGGCTTTCTGCGCTTCTTGCTGTTGATCCGCAAGAGAATCGGGGCGGATGCTGTCCACACTGGACATTGCCGAAGAAGTACCCATCACAATGCTCCACGAGAAAGAGGTTCTTCACCAGAAGAGGCTGGAGACAATAAACAAAAATCCCGCCGGCGCGGGATATCAGAAAAGGCGTTTTGGAGCGGGAGACGGGATTTGAACCCGCGACTTCAACCTTGGCAAGGTTGCACTC
>CAJUHZ010000044.1 GCA_910585945.1 uncultured Bilophila sp. | reverse complement strand
GCCAGACTCTCGTCCGGCGTTGGAAGCCATTTCATGCGAATTATGAAATGACTTCCACACAACAGTTCTCGCAATCATGCGAGAATGGAACACGGTACGAACCATGCCCTCAGGAGGCCAGCATGAAAGCCCGTTTTGAAACACTCGCCGTGCACGGCGGGCAAGCGCCCGATCCGGTCACCCTTTCGCGCGGGACGCCGCTGCACCGCACCGCGTCGTACATGTTCAAAAGCGCGGAACACGCCGCGCGATTGTTCAATCTTGAAGAGCCGGGCAATATCTACACCCGCCTTGGCAACCCGACCCAGGCCGTGCTGGAAGAGCGGGTCAACCTGCTGGAAGGCGGCGTGGGCGCGCTGGCTTCGGCCTCGGGCACGTCGGCCGTATTTTCGGCCATCATCAATCTGGCCCGGCAGGGTGACGAAATTGTGGCCGCCAACAACCTGTACGGCGGCACCTTCACCATGTTCGACGCCATCCTGCCCCAGTTCGGCATCACCACCAGCTTTGTCCAGGTGACGGATCTGAAGGGCATGGAGGCGGCCGTCACGCCCAAAACCCGCGCCATCTATGTGGAGGCCATCGGCAATCCTTCCTTGGATGTGGCGGATATCGACGCGATCGCCGGGATCGCGCACAGGGCGGGGGTGCCGCTCATTGTGGATTCCACCTTCGCTACGCCCTGGCTCCTCCGCCCGCTGGAGCACGGCGCGGATATCGTGGTGCATTCGCTCACCAAGTGGCTCGGGGGGCACGGCGTCGCCATCGGCGGCATTGTGGTGGACGGAGGGCGCTTCGACTGGACGGACGAACGCTTCGATCTCTACGCCAGGCCGGATGAAAGCTACCACGGCCTGTGCTGGGGACGGGATCTCAAGGGCCTCCCGCCCTACATCACCCGGATGCGCACCGTGCCCCTCCGCAACCTCGGGGCCTGCCTCAGCCCGGACAACGCCTGGATGTTCCTGCAAGGGCTGGAAACGCTCCCCCTCCGCATGGAACGGCACTGCTCCAACGCGCTGGCCGTGGCCGAATTCCTCTCAAGGCATCCCCGCGTGGACTGGGTGCGCTACCCCGGCCTGCCCGACGATCCCGGCCATGCCGTGGCCTCGCGCCTGCTTCGCAACGGCTTCGGCGGCATGGTCGTCTTCGGGGTCAAGGGCGGCAAGGCGGCGGGTCAGGCGTTCATCGAGGGGCTGGAACTCTTCTCCCACCTGGCCAACGTGGGCGACGCCAAGAGCCTGGCCCTGCATCCGGGCAGCACCTCGCACGGCCAGCTTACCGACGCCCAGCAACAGGCCGCGGGCCTGCGGCCGGAACTCGTCCGCCTGTCCATCGGCATTGAACATATCGACGACATTCTGGCCGATCTCGATCAGGCGCTGAACCGGGGTTAGTCATACAGGCATCGAGGGGTCCGGGGGCATCATGCCCCCGGCGGGGCAGGGGGCGGCGCCCCACTCCGACTGCAACTCATTTCATGGGGAGCAGAAATGACTTCTACAACCTTGCCCGGTAAATGGCCGCAATCTCCTCTTCGGAAAGCGGCGTGAAGTTGTTCTTCAAAAGGCGCTGCTGCGTGGCGAGGACGTTGCGCGCGAACTCGGGAACATGCTGCTCCGTCATGCCGTATTCCCGCAATGGTTTCAGCGGCAGGATCACGGCCAGAAGCGTTTCGAGTTCGTCCAGCGCCCTTTCAGGAGAGCAGCCAAGAATCCGGGACAAAAGTTCAAGCAATCCGGCCAGACTCCCCTCGACGCGAATGCTCCGGTAGCTTTTCAGCACCTGCGTGAACAGCGCGTAGTTGGATTCGCCGTGCGGCACATGGAAGGTTCCGCCCAGAGGATAGCTCAGGGCATGCACGGCCGCGCATCCGGCAGTGCCGAAGGCAAGCCCGGCAAGAGTGCTGGCAAGGAGAAAATCTTTCAGCAGGGGAAGGCGGGCCTGCAAACCTTCATCCCGCATTTTCAGGTACCCGTTGAGGATGAGGACAATGGCCTCGCGGCTGAGCAGGCGCGTGAAGTCCGTCGCGTTTGGAGAAAGCAGAGATTCCGCCGCGTGCACCAGCGCGTCCAGCGAACTTGCGGCAAACACCTGATAGGGAAGCCTGCTCAGCAGTTCGGGAACAAGCGCCGCGTGCGCGGCGTACATGCTTTCCGAAACCAGCCCCATCTTGGTTCCGAGACGGGTGCGGTTGAGGATCGAGATGTTGGTCACCTCACTGCCCGTCCCACAGGTCGTGGGGAGGATGATCAGCTCGCGCCGGGCCTCAAGCGAGGCCATGTCCGCGTACAAGTCGTCCACGGAAGCGCCTTCCGGCGCGACGGCGAGAACCTTGGCGATATCTATGACGCTGCCGCCGCCGATAGCGAAGATGCGGCGCGCCCCGGTCCCCCCGAGGGCCGCCAGTATGGCGTCAACCATGCTGTCCGTGGGTTCGCCCTCGCCAAAATCTTCCTGAAAGACCAGCCGGGCCGGAAGGTTCAAGCCGCCGAAAAACGGTTCGTAAATATACCTGTTGCTCAGAATGACGTCATCCTGTCCGATGCGGAAGTACTCCGCAACATCCTTGCAGGCATCGAAAGAATGGAGTTGAGGCGCGAAACGCAGTTGCAACATGAAAAACCCCCGAGAAAGAATGTTTCCGGGGGAATTGCAGAATTCAGACCAAAATATATATACAGATATAACAATATCTTGGATGGCCTGTTTGCATTTTTGCAAACTCTTTGCATCTGATATGCAGAGAACATCCGGCATACCTCCTTCGCAAATGGAAGCATAAAAACAGATGGATTTTCGCGAACCGCCGGACGATTTCCGGGAGCGGGCCGCCTCTCCGGCGTTGTCAGCCAGGATGCCCGCCGGCGGACAACGGACTGTCCACGGGCGCAAGCCCGGCGCGCGCTCAAAATTTTAAAATTACCCTAATGTTTTTCCTGACACGTCCGAATATATGAATTCAAAGTGCGCAGGATGCGCTCAAAAGGAGAATGTCATGGAAGACGTGCAAGACGTACAAACCGTGCAAGCCGCATTCAACATTGCCATGACCAAAAAAGCCCTGAATTTTGAGGCGGACATGGCGGCCAATCTCATAACCGGCTCGCTCCAGAAAGGGGCCGAAATGCAGGCCATGATGAGCCGGGACGCCGGTCTGGCCGCGCAAGGCATTGGCACGAAAGTTAATGTTACTGTCTGAAACGCCCGGCGTTTCCAGCCCAAAACCGCTGGTCCGAGTCTGGCCGCACAAAAGGATCTGCCGTTACGCAGATCCTTTTGTGTATGGAGAAAAGCGACTTATTGAGTCGCCCGTGGCAGGTTGCGAAGGGGGAGGATTTTACTTGAGGAATGTCATGAGCGCCGCAAGAAAGGCTACTCCGGCAGCGATCATCGCGCCCATTCTGAGAGTCAGATCGTATTTAAGCCGCAGTTCAAGCTCTCTCAAGTCCTGCTTGGTGGCGATCTTTTCGTCCACGATCTCCGTCATGATATTCGCTTGCACTTCGGCCTGCTCACGGGTGAATCCGGCCTGTTCCAGCCTCTTGGCATAGTTCAGGGAGTTGAAAACCATTTCAGGCATAGCGTGTCTCCTTGCTGTCCGTATCCAGAGATAAGCGGTTTCACGGCCTCTGTCAAAATGCCTTGGCCGTGTGTGCTCCGGCTTGTCCGAACCGGGCAGGCAGCTATCCTCGCACGTCATGGCAGGACCTTATGGCAGGATCTTCTTCACGTCTGTTTTCAAAGAGCGCCGGGGCGGCTCCTTCCCCGTGCCGTTGAAAACAGAACAGGTGAAATTTCACCTTAACACCAGGAAATAAAACAAAAATTTTTCCTAGAACAGATTCGCTTTGACTTTTCATAAAGTCAAAGCTGGAAAGCACGCTCGCTACGGCATGTAACAGCGCAAATAAATTGCGCTTATGCCTTCGCGGCGGCCGCCTGCTCACGCAGCCGGCAGAGCATTTTCAAGGAGAAAATGCTCTAGGGCCTGTTCACACAAACAGAGAATAAACATAATTTTTACAAATGGTTATCCTCTTTTGGGGCGAGGCTGAATTTCCCTTCCAACCCGCTTCACTCATTGGAAAAACTCAGCATAGTGTGAACAGGCCCTAGTGGATTTCGACAGTCACGCCCTCTTCCTGAAAAACATCCATGAAGGCTTGCATCTCCTCCGCGGAAGGAACCCGCGCGGACGTCTCGAACGGCAATCCCAACTGGATGTATTTGTCCTGGCAAATCGGGGAATACGCTTCCAGCACATGGAAGCTTGAGCCGTTTCTCTTCACAATGCGGGCGATGTCCCGCATCGCTGCAACGCTATCGTTGAAGCCGGGAACAACGAGCGTGCGGCTGATCACTTCCAGATGGGGAAACTCGGCATGGATGCGGCGCAGGTTCGAGAGGATGCGGCTGTTGTCCACCCCGGTGACGGCGCGATGCATTTGGGAATCGCCATGTTTCACATCAAAAAAGAGCAGATCCGTTTCCCTGAGGGCCGCAATGGTTTCGGGCGCGTCCAGATCGAAAAAGCCGCAGGTTTCAACGGCGTTGTGGAGTCCTTCCGCATGGGTGAGCCGAAGTAGCGCGCCAATTTCCAGCGGGTGCATCATGGGTTCCCCGCCGCTCAGGGTCACTCCGCCGCCATTGATGATAAAATCCCTGTCCTTCAGGATGTTGTCCATGATTTCCGGCAGGGACATCTTCCGCCCGCTCATGAACAGCGCTCCGGAAGGACAACGGCGGGCGCACTCTCCACAGGCGTTGCAGATATCCCGCGCAATGCCGATATGGTTGCGATTGATGTAGACGGCCAAACGCTGGCAGGCATCCATGCAATGCCGGCAGATCTGCGGCCCGATGCATTTTTCCGCATTGCACGCCAGCATCGGACTGTTGACGCGCGATTCGGGGTTGCAGCACCACGGGCAACGCAACGGGCAGCCGCACAGAAAGATCATGGTGCGCAATCCATACCCCGGACAGGGAGAAAAATGCTGTATTCCGCTGACGGTGCACATGATGGGATCGGTCACGGTTTCATTCTCCGGGGCTGTCTTTTTCCGGCACGGAACGGCTCTGCACAAGATTGTATTTGACAAGCTTGCGCCACAATGTGGAAAAATGGACGTCAAGCGCTTCGGAAACCGAAGCGATGGAACTGTGACGCTGCATGGCCTGTTGCAGATAGCGTCTTTCAAAGTCGGCCACGGCTTCCTTGAGCGAGAGCCCCTGTTGCAGAAGCTCGCGCGAGAGATCGTCCGCGTCGCCCGCCCCTTCGGCAGGGACGGCCGAAGCCTCGGAGAAGGACGCATCCCCGCTGTCCGGCAGCGTATGCTCCGGATCTCCAGCGTGTTCCGGATCGCCAAGCTGGTATTCCTGCCGCAGGCGCGTCGGCAGATCCGCAAGCGTCAGCACGTTCCCTTCGCTCATGACCAGAAGCCATTCCATGATGTTGACCAGCTCGCGCACGTTTCCCCTGAAGGGATAACGGAGAAGCCAGGCCCGCAGTTCGGGGGAAAGCTTCTTGTCGGCATTGTTTTGCGCGTTGTAGCGGGCCGCCAGTTGTTCCAGCATGGCCTGAACGTCTTCGGGACGTTCGCGCAGGGGCGGAATGGCGATGGGGATGACGTTCAGCCGGTAGAAAAGATCGCGGCGGAACCTGCCGTTTTCCGCTTCTTCGGCAAGATTCTTGTTGGTGGCGGCCAGAATGCGGATATCCACCGCCGTCCTTCTGGTTCCCCCCACCCGGATGAAAGACTTTTTTTCAAACAGCTCCAGCAGTTTGGATTGCAGGCTGTATTGCAACTCCCCTATTTCATCCAGAAAGAGCGTGCCCTTGTCCGCCGTTTCGATAAGCCCCATCTTGCCGTGGGCGTTTGCGCCGGTGAAAGCGCCCTTTTCGTAGCCGAAGAGTTCGCTTTCGATAAGATGTTCGGGGATGGCCCCGCAATTGATCGCCACAAAGGGCTGGCTGCTCCTGCCGCTGTTGTTGTGGATGAAGGAAGCCAGCATGGTCTTGCCCACCCCGGATTCCCCCTGGATCAGCACGCAGGAAGCTGTCTTGCCGGCCTTCAGCGCCTGTTGCACGACATGGTTCATGGGCGCGCTGCGAACGGTGAACCCCGAGGCATTGCAGAGCCGTTGCAGCTCCACCGAAGGGAGGCCGGCCTTTTCAGCCGCCGGGGGAACTCTGGGGGGAGCGGCGTCCGGCGCGAGCGGGATCTGCTTCAGGTGCAGCAGAACGCGAAAAAGCCTGCCCTCCGAATCCAGCGAGGGCGTGGCGTGCCCCTGCACGCTCTGCCCCCTGGGGAGCGGAACAGGCAACGTCGTTTGCGTCTGCGCTGCCGCGGCCTTGTTGAAGAGCGTGACCAGCGCCCGCGGAGAACGCTGTATCTCTTCGATATGACGCCCTATGACGCCCTGCCGGCCCAGCGAGATAAGCTTCTCGTAGGCGGAATTGACGTTGCGGATGACGCCCCGGCCGTCCAGGGACAGAAAGGCACCCTCAAACTGGTTGACGACGATGTCGAATTCCTGGGAAAGCTTCCGGTATTCGGAACATTCACCGAGAATCGCGTTCAGGTTGTTGATGTCCTGCATCACCGTCACCGCTCCCGCGATCCTGCCGCCGCGCATGACGGGCATCCGGTTGACGATGACGGACGCCTGGGGCAGGCGGAGCACGGCGCATATCTGGGAAATGCCTGTGGTCAGAACCTTTTTGGTCTCGATCCAGTCGTGCGGGCTGGCGTTGGCCAGAGGCACGCCCCGGCGGGGGATGTCGCCCCCCATGTGCAGGGCCTGCGCGGCCTGGTTGACGTGATAGACAATGCCGTCCGTATCGACGAGCATGACGCCCTCGGAAAGAGCTTCCGTCAGGGCCGCCACGCTTTCGTGCGAGAGAAAGGCGAGCGATGACAGGGGGATTTTCGCGTCGTGGGGATGGTGTTTCGCCATGTGTTCAGTCCCGCCCGGGCGAACCGGCGCCCTGCATGGGGCATTTGCAGGCAAAGGCCGCCGAAGGGAATGCGTACCCCTGCGCATTGATTCCCGGCACATTGGCCGAAAGATCGGCGTAGGCGGCGGGAGAATTCTGCAATGTCGTCACTTCCGACGCCGTCAGAATCCGAAATTGCACAAACCAGTGATCGTGCTCGCACCAGGTGCGGATGACCTGCATCAGGGTTTCCCGGCCGACGTTTCCGCATATCTGCCCGGGGAGCAGCGAGGAGAGCATGACTCGCGCGCCGAGGGATTGCAGTTCGGGATTGTGCGTCGCCGCCTCCGAGGCCAGGGCCACCGTGGGGCCGTACCGGCTGAGCATCCGCGAGGGCGTCACGCCGAAGGAAAATTTTTCTCCGGCAAAGCGCCCGTCGGGCGAAGCGCCCGAAACCCGCCCCATCGCGATGTAGGCCGTGACCGGCACATAGAAAATTTCCGCCCTGCCGCCGTACCTGTTTGTTTCGGCATGGGCGCGTTCCAGCAGCGCCCTGTCGATATGTCTGCCGATATCGTCCACCCAGGCGACGCGCTCGCCGTATTTGGGGCAGTTCAGGCAAAGCTGGCGAAGATCTTCATGGCCGTCGAAGTTTTCGGCCACGGCCTGCGCAAGCTGCCGGAGCGAAAGCCTTTTTTCCCTGTAAACCAGCGTGTTGACGGCCGCAAGGGAATCAACGACAGTAGCAAAGCCGATGATGCCGACATAGCCGCCGATGCTGCGGCCGCCCGGAATCGCCCCCCTTCCCAGATCCGCGCCGCTGGCCATGCACAGATCGTGCAGGCATGAATGCAGCGGAAAGGCGATGTGATCGGGGTGAAGCGCTTCAAGCAGGGACTGGATCTGGAACGCCTTGTCGAGAAGGTGCCCGAGCTGTCTGTCAAAGGCGCGCATGAAGCCGGCAAAGTCGCGCAGTTTTTCCGCCCCTCCCGTGCGCACGCCGGCCCGGTGCGCCGGATTGGCCGAGCAATACCCGTCCGTCAGCGCCATTTCCAGCACGGCGGGGAGATTCAGCCAGCACGAGCCGGGCAGGTAGGTATCCCTGTTGATGAGCCGCACTTCCGAAAAGCCGCTCCCGCAATAGTCCAGCGCCTCTTCGGGCGTCGCTCCGTTGTTCCTCTGGCGGACGATGATGGTCTCGTCGTTGAGCAGCACCGGGCTTGCCCCGTTTTGCCGGGTGACGGAACAGATTTCTCCCAGAAAATCATCCGGCATGTTTTTGTGCACGCGCACGCCGAGATACGGGTAATCCAGCGGAAATTCCGCCGCCGAACGCAGGATGAGAAACGAAAGCTCATTGGTGGCGTCCCCGCCGTCGCGAAGCTGGCCGCCGATGGTCGTAAACTCCCAGTGCGCGTTGTCTTCGTAGATTTTCGTTCCGGTCGGGGAAGGCTTCAGGCGCACCACCTGAGCGATGTTGCACCACAGTTCGTCAAGGTGCTCGCGGGCTTTCTGCCGGGTCAGGATGCCGGCATCAATATCTTTTCTGTACAACGGATACAGGTATTGATCCATGCGCCCGTTGCTGATGCTGCCGCCGCATTCGGCCTCAAGGCGGGACACGAGCTGAACGAACCACTGCGCCTGCACCGCGTCGACAAACGAGGCGGCCGGCTCCCACGGAATGCGGCGGCAGCGTTCCGCAATGGCCAGAAGCTCGGCGCGGCGTTCCTCGTCGCCTTCGTTCCCGGCAAGGCTTGCGGCAAGGCGGGAGAAGCGTGCGGCAAAGGCCCTGATCCCCTGGCAAAGTTCGATGACCGCGGTATAGAAATCCCGCTGTTCCCCGTCTTCCGCCGCGGCCAGCCTTTCCGCGGCTTCCGCGGCGATGCCCCCAAAGCCGCGCCGGATGGCCTTGTCGTAATCGGGAACCCATTGCAGGGAGTGCCGCACGGTGGCGCTTTCCTGCACGATAAAGGCGGGGTGGGACGGAACCCCGTCAATGTACAACAGGTTTTTCAAGTCGTCCGGAAGGCGGGCGTAAAAGGCTTCCTGATAGGTTTTTCCTTTCCAGAAGGGAAGTATCCTCTGTTTGACCAGTTCCAGATCGTTTGCGGAAACGAAAAAGCGTTCGGGAGCGAAGTCCTTGTCCGCCTCCAGCAGCATCCCCTCAAGTTCGGGGTAGAAAATGCCGTACCGCCCGGCGGCGAACTTGCCGACGATCAGATCCTCCGGCAGGATCTCGATGTGGATGTGCTCAAGGATGTGCACTGTCGCCCGCGCCCAGCGCAGGGGCAGGCTCATGCCCCTGGTGCGCTGCATGGATTCGGTGAAGTACAGGGCGCGCTCCACATTCAGATACGGCCGGGACTCTTCAATGCAGCGGATCATGCGCACGAGCCGTTCCGGCCGCGTGTAGCGGATGCTTGCGCGGGCGGACCTTCCAGCATCCGGGATCATTTCATGAGTCTCCCTTCGGGTGATTTGTTCCGGTCGCCTTGCCGAGCGCCACGGTTTTTCACGCGCAATCCCGTAAGGCAAGGCACAGGGGGCGGCAGGCAGATCGGCTGTTTGCTTCAGCATATACGCTTCGCCTCTTTTTGCAATGCTGCAAATCGCTCGTCCGCAAGCGCCGCGTCTCCCAGAGGGTATTCCCTGCCGAGGGAATCGTACTTTGATTTGCCCATCCTGTGGTAGGGCAAAAGCTCGTATTCCGCGCCGAGGGAACGCGCGAACCCGGCGGTTGCCTTCACATTCTCCTCCGTGTCGTTGCAGCCGGGCACGACAGGCGTGCGGATGGTCAGCGGAAGATCCGGGAAGGCGCGGCGCACGGCCCGGATATTGGAAAGAATGAGCCGGTTCGATGCGCCGGTGAGCCGTTTGTGCGTTTCGTCATCCATATGCTTGATATCGACCATCAGGTAGTCCACATGGGGCATGACGGAAAGAAACGTGGCCTCCGGCACGCAGGCGCAGCTTTCCAGGGCGGTGTTGATCCGTCTGCGTCGGGCTTCCTCAAGCAGTTCCAGCAGAAAGGCGGGCTGCATGAGCGGCTCGCCGCCGCTGACCGAAAGACCGCCCCCGGAGCGGGTGTAAAAAAGCGCGTCCTGCTCCACCACATGCATGACTTCGGCCACAGTGTATGGTTTGCCGTACCAGGCCAGCGCCTTGTCCGGGCAGACTTTGGCGCAGTCCGGGCATTCGCCCTTGCAGACGCCGCGGCTGATGTTCAGCGTGCGGTCTTCCTTCAGGGCGAGAACGCCTCTGGAGCACCGGGCCACGCAGCGTCCGCAGCCGAAGCATTTTTCCGGATGGTAGCCGGGTTCGGGTTCGGGACGCTGTGATTCGGGGTTGCAGCACCAGAGGCAACGCAGGGGGCAGCCCTTGAAAAAGACCAGGGTGCGTATGCCGGGGCCGTCATGAATGGAAAATTTCTGGATATTGAAGATAGTGCCGGCGGCGCTCATGCAAGACTCCTGAACAAGATGCTGAATGCGTTTTGCCGCGACGCGGCGAAAAAAAGCCCGGACGCTGAAATCCAGTGCCCGGGCTGCATGTCAATGACCTCTTCCCCTACACCGTTTCATGCGCGGTTCTGGCGATCAGGTCGTTCTGGAGATCTCTGGACAGCTCCGTAAAGTACGCGCTGTAGCCGGCAATGCGGACAATGAGTCCCTTGTACAGTTCAGGCTGTTTCTGGGCCTGAACCAGGGTTTCGCGGTTGATGACGTTGAACTGGATGTGCCACAGGCGCAAGTCGCAGAACACGCGGATGAAATCCACAAGCTTGCGCGTGCCGGCCGCGCCTTCCAGACATTTGGGGGAGAACTTGACGTTGAGCAGGCGGGCGGCGCGCTGGCTCATGTTGTAATTCTTGGTGTTGTAGTTGGAGCGCAGCACGGCTGTCGGGCCGTTGATGTCCGCCCCGTGCGAGGCGGAAGAGCCGTCGGAAAGCGGCGTCCACGCCTTGCGTCCGTTGGGCGTGGCGGAAACGACGCGGCCGAAAGGCACATGCGAGGTGAAGGGAACCATGCGGAAATCGCAACGGATGCCGAGCTTCGCCGCGTACCTGGCGCTGAATTCCTGGGCAAGGCGATCGATTTCAAGGCCGATGGCGTCCGCGTAGGGATCATCGTTGCCGTATTTGGGCGCATTGGCCAGAATGGCCCGCACGTCTTCCCTGCCGGCAAAGTCGCAAGCCAGAGCGTCCAGAACTTCCTGCATGGTCAGGAGGCGATCCTCGTACACCACCTTTTTGATGGCGGCGAGAGAGTCGATGGCGGTGCTGTAGCCGAGGCATTCAAAATAGCCGAGGTTCAGGCCGCCCTCGTACTGGTGATCCTGGTGCAGATCCACGCAGTCGCGCATGGCGAGCACATGGAGCGAATCCGAAACCGGCGTGGCGAAGTGCGCCGCCCGCGTCTTGATGATGTGGTATTGCTGGAGAAAGGCATGACGGATGATGTACATCTGCTGCTTCACATAGGCGTCCCAGAACTTGTCCCAGGTGTCGAAGTCAAGGACGTTGCCGGTTTCAAGGGTCAGCAGTTCATCCCCGAATTTTTTCATCCTGCCGTTGTACAGGGTGAGTTCGACAGCCGCGCCAAGGCTGAACTGGGCGTGCCCGCTGGTGTAGGTGTCCACGCGAGGCATCCGGATTTCGGCGCAGCCGGAAGCCGCGTAGTCGTAGGCGTCGGCAAGGGGCGCGCCCTTGGCCAGATGAAGGGGGATGATCTCCTCGTCGTTCAGCAGTTTGGGGAAGCCGGCACCCTGCTTGATGGTTTCAGCCACTTCATACAGGTAGCGTTCCGGACTGCGTGAATGAATGCGGGCGGCCAGATCGGGATAGTGCAGCGGGCATTCGCGCTTGGAGCGCAGCACAACGTAGGTAAGATCGTTGGTGGCGTCGCGGCCGTCCCTGGTCTGGCCGCCGATGGTCACGGCTTCCCAGTGGGAATAGCCCTCATGCGTGGCCTTGTTGTACGGAGTGATGGCCAGATCCACGCATTGGGCCATGTTGACCCACATGCACTGGAGCAGTTCCACCGCCCTGTCTTCGTCCAGCCGGCCTTCGCGCACGTCCTTTTCGTAATAGGGCCACAGCAGTTGATCCATGCGTCCGTTGGTGGGGTTGGAACTGATTTTCTGTTCCAGCCGCGCGAACGCCTGCGTGAACCAGTGGGCCTGAAGCGCCTCATGGAAGGTGCGCGGCGGATTTTCCGGCACATGGGAACAATTGGACGCCACAAGCAAAAGCTCCTGCTTTCTCCGCGGATTGGTCTCCTTCTCCGCCAGTTCGCGCGCCCTGGCGGCATAGCGGCGCGCCCAGGCGACGATGCCCTCGCTCAAGAGCGCCATGGCTTCAAGGTAGGGACGCTTTTCGCACTGATCGATCGGATCGTCGGGGTCCAGCGCGGCGATCCTGTCCAGCGCCTCCTGTCTGATGCCCTTGTAGCCCAGCTTGAACAGGCGCTCGTAATCAAGGCACCATTGCAGACTGGAACGGTTGGATGCCGTTTCGCAACAGATGTAGCGGGACTGGTAGCCGCCTTCGTCCGCATAGGCCAGACGGTGCGACGCCTCGGGCAGACGCTTGTTCAGATCCTGATGAAAAGTCTTGTCCTTCCAGTAGGGAGTGATGAGATCTTCAACCACTTTGGCGTCTTGCTCGGTCACCTCGAACGGTGCGGCCGCGTCGAGGGGAAGCTCCTTGAGCGCCGCGGCCTGGTAATCCCCGTCAAGCTCCGGGTACAGGATGCCGTAGCGCGAACCCTGATGCCCCAGACGCCCCACAATGAGCTGATCGTCGTCGATCAGGATGCTCATGGTTTCGCCCATGTGCTTCAAGGCTCTTGCCCAGCGAAGGACAAGCGGCTCGCCTTCGCTCCGCATCATGGATTCCGTGAACAGTTTGGCGCGCTCGACGTCAATGTACGGCTTTTTTCCATCAAAGACGCTGATCATCCTGTACATGCGGGGATGCTTGATCTCGTTGGGATCCTTGACGCCGGAAATACGGTTGAGAATGGCCTGTTCCTGCCCGGACCAGGATGAGGCTTCACAGCAGCACGACATGTCAGACTCCTTGAATGAAGAGGTAAGAAAAACAAAAATGTAAAGTTACAGCCCGAGAAAGGCGCATCCGTTGGAATACGCTATTCTTTCCCGTATATCGGGCGCGAAAGGCAGGCCGGCGAAGGCCTCCACCGCGCGGGACACGTCAACGAACGGATTGGCGCTGGCAAACACCACCTTGTCGGAGAGGCTTGATCCGGCGGCTTCAATGAGAACATTCGCCAGAGGTTTGCCGAGGCAGGTGGAAAAATCGAGATAGACGTTCCGGTTGCGCTGGGCCACGGCCATGGCTTCGATGATCCAGGGGTAGCCGCCATGACTGATGAGAATGCGCAATTCGGGGAAATCGCGCGCGACATTGTCGATGTAGCGGGGGTCCATGGGATCAAGAGAAATGGTCGGCATGTGCGGCGCAAGCCCGGCAGTGACGATGACGGGCACGTCCATTTCGCAGCAGGCGGCGTACAGGGGATAGTACCGGGCGTGATCCGCACGCAGGCCGGCCATGCACGGTTCAATGGAGGCTCCGCGCATGCCGTCACGAGTCACCGCCGTGCGGAAGCCGCGCAGGGCATCCATCTTCCTGTGCGGATCAAAGCCATAAAAACCGATGAACAGATCGGGATGCTTCCGCATACAGTCGAGTACAAGATTGTTTGAATCCGGGAACGCGTAGTTTCCGGAGCAGTCCCGCCCGGTGTAGACGGCCTTTACGATATCCAGTCTGTGCAGTTCCTCGACGCAATCCTCCAGCGACCTTGCCTGCTTTGAGGCGAACGGCGTGACCTTCATGTACTCGCTGTACACAGGATGATTGATGAAGCTGTCCAGGCTTTCCCTTGTGGACGGCCTGTAGCGGAAATCGATGATCGGCATGGCTTCCTCTCCGTTTTGGGAGGGGCACATCAAGGAACATGCCGATAGCAACTATATTCAAGAATCTTTGGCTATTATACTCCGGTAACGGCAGGCTGTTTGCACATTTGCTCCGACCGTCAAGCCGTGAGGACGTTTTTGGGGCACAAACCGCCCCGCCCTGTTTGCATTATGGAAAACACCCCGGAGCAAAACGCGCGATCAAGCCGCATCTTCCATTATAATCTATTGATAAATAAAACTTATCAAAAAACGGCACGGTATTTGTTTATACTTTCACAAGTTTGTCGGACAACAAGGAGACCAGCATGTCCGCCTCTATTTTCACCAATGGAACCATCCTTACCATGGATGCGCATGTCCCCTTTGCCGAGGCCATAGGGGTGAGGGACGGAACAATCGTCTGCGCCGGCGCGCTCCCCGACGTGCAGGCAGTACTGGGCAAGGCAAAGCTGCGGGATTTGGCCGGAGCGACATTGCTGCCCGGCTTCATCGACGGGCACAGCCATTTCCCCGCCGGCGGCATGAACCGGCTGTTCGGCGTGGACGCGGCCGTGCAGGATCTGGAAGAACTCAAGGATCGCCTTGCGGCCAGGGCGCGGACCTGCCGCCCCGGCGAATGGGTCATCGGGTACGGCTTTGACGAGCAGTTTGTGAACAACAAGCGACAGCCCACAGTGCGCGAACTGGATGAAGCCTGCCCGGACGTTCCGCTCTTCATGCGCCATGTCACCGGTCATACCGGCTATGCCAACTCAACGGCCCTGCGGCTTGCCGGGATCACGCGGGACACGCCCAACCCGCCCGGCGGGCTCATCGGGCACGATCCCTCGGGCGAACCTGACGGCGTGCTGGAGGGCATCCCCGCCCAGACGCTGGTCCGACGCCTTGTGCCGCCGCGCACTACGGCCGACATGAAGGAAGCCCTGCTGGCGGAAAGCCGGGTGTACGCCGCCGCCGGAATCACCACGGCGCAGGGCGGGCCGGCGTTTTCTCCCATGGATGCGGAAATGGGGTACGCCGTCACGGACTTCTTTCTCCAATGCGCGCGGGAAGGTTCCCTGCCCTTGCGCACGGTGCTGTTCGTCCGGGCCAACAGTCTTGAAAAGCTTGCCCCCTATCCCGTCACCAGGGCCGGGAGCGACTTGTCAGGCTGCGGCATGGTCACTCTGGGCGCGGCCAAGCTGTGGGCCGACGGCGATCCCCGGGCGCATACCGGCTACTTCAGCCAGCCCTACGCGCATGTGCGGGAAGGGGAAACGGATTTCCGGGGCGAATACCTGTACACGCCGGAAGAACTGGCGGAACTGATTCTGCCCATGCACCGGAGAGGATGGCAGATCGCCGTTCACGCCAACGGCGATGCGGGCATCGAAACCGTGCTGCTGGCGTACGAAAAGGTCCAGCGCATCATGCCCCGGCCAGACGCGCGGCATCTGATCATCCATGCCCAATATGCCACAAGAAACCAGCTTGCGCACATGGTCCGGGCCGGCGTTTATCCCTGTTTCTTCACTGCTCCGCTGTACTTTTGGGACGAGATCCACGCGCGGGAAGTGGGCGAAGAGCGGGTGAACGATTTTTGCCCGCTGGCTGACGCGGAACAGCTTGGACTGCGTTTCAACCTGCATACCGACAGCCCAATCCTGCCGGTGGATCCGCTGTTGCAGGTTCAGATCGCGGTCACGCGCACCTCGCGCTCGGGTGCGACGCGCGGGCGGCATCAGGCCGTCAGCGTCCATGCCGCGCTCAGGGCCGTCACCATTGATGCGGCCTTTCTGAGCGGGGAGGAACACGTCAAGGGATCGCTCGCTCCGGGCAAGTACGCCGACTTCGTCATTCTCGAACGCAACCCGCTGGCCGTTCCGGCCGATGAAATAAAGGATATTCCCGTCGTGGCCACCATTGTGGGCGGACGGGAGGTTTACCGCCAGGCATAATGCTTGTGCGATTTTTTCACCAGGAGCATCTCATGCAAAACAATCCAGTATCCGAAAAGCAGAACATCAGACAGCGCCTGCAGGTTTCAAGACGAGATTTTCTCAAAATTTCCAGTATGTTCGGTGTGACCTCCACGGTCCTGGCCGCGGCGGGAATGGCTGGCGTCATCACAGCGCCCCGTCTGGCCCAGGCAGCCAACAGCGTGTATGAAAAACGCTACAAGACCCCGGCCAAGTACACGCTGAAGTTTGGCGGGGCGGACAAGGACCCTCGCGGGCTGCTCATGAACCGGATCGGCTTTCTGGATTTCTGCCGGGACCTCGAAGAACGGTCCGACGGGGCCATGCGCATCGAATACATCGGCGCGAATCAGATCTCCACGGAAGTGAACGGGGTTTCCAAGTGCCAGCAAGGCATCATCGACATTTTCGGTTCCGCCACCCAGAACGCTTCGGGGGCCGCGCCGTACTACAATGTTCTCGATTTCGCCTACATGTTCCCCAGCCGCGCGTCGATATACTACTTTCTTTATGATCCGCGCAGCAACAAGCTGCTCAGGGAGCCGTTGCGCCAGCGCCACGGGATTCACTTCCTCTTTTCCGGCGTGGAAATGCGCAACCTGTTCATGGGGTTGAAATTCAAGGACAAGCCGCTGATCACCTCCATTGAACAGCTCCAGGGGACCAAAAACCGCTCTACCGGCACGCAGCTTGGCATCATCACCATGAAGCTGCTCGGCCTGAACCCGGTTCCTGTAGCGTGGGAAGAAACCTACGACGCCCTGCGGCAGGGCCTGATCGACGGTCAGGAAAGCATCGCCAACGCCATTCCCATGGCCAACATGGTTTCGGTAACCTCCCAGATGGTCGGGCTGGAGTTTTTCCCCGGGACCATGCACACCGCCATGTCGGCCAAGGTCTTCGACAAGCTCGATCCGGCCATGCAGGACATGGTCATGGAATCCGCCTACTACACGCAGTCGTACATTCAGGGACTGAACGAGTCCACAATGGCGAATTTCACCGGGGCGACGATGCCGCCCGTGGCCGGCACGGAGTTTGACAAGGGCGGGGTGCGGGTCTCCTTCTTCAGCCCCGAGGAAAAGAAAAAGTGCGAAGAAATGGCCTCCCCCAAAACCAACCCCGACCCCTGGGCCGTCTGGCGCGAACGCCTCAACAAAATGGCCGGCGGCATCGACGTGTATACCGAGATATACAACATCGCGCATGAAATTCCCGCGGATATGCGGGCCGACACGGTTGAACCCCGCCGCTGGTGGAAGGAATAGGCGCGGCACGCTCCCCCCGGCGCACGGCCGGGGGCGAGCAGGGAAGAAACAACGGGGGAACTATGCTGCTGTTGAAACGAATACTCAGATTTCTGGATGACAACATCGAAAAGGCAATCATCATCAGCGCCTATTTCATGATGGCGGCCATTATCTTTGTGGAAGTCATCAAACGCTTTTTCTTCCATATACAGGCGCCGTGGAGCACACAGATTCCAATCTATCTCTTTCTCATCCTGGCGTGGATTGGCGCTTCCTACAACGTCAAGGTCAGAACGCATCTGCGTTTTGAAGCCCTGCGCTCGGCTATGGGGCCAAGGATGCGCTACCTCTGTGCAGTCGTCGATTATGCGGCATGGGTTACCCTGGCCGTCATCGTCATGTATGTGACCACGGAGCAGGTGCAGATCAACAGGGACAATTTTTCCATGGTCCTCGGGACGGAAATCATGACCTGGTATTTCATCGCCGTAACCCCGGTGGGCTGGGCGCTGATTTTCTTCCGCGTCTCGCAAAACCTTGTTGAGGACACCCGGATTTTTCTGGCCGAAATGCGGGGCACGCTTCCGCCCAATGGAGGAGAAACGTCATGATTGCTCTTATCAGCCTGGTGTGCGTGCTCCTGTTTCTCATAGGCTCGCCTGTTCTTGTCGTCCTCGGTTTGTGGTCGGTGGGGATAAGCCTTGTCATCGACATGCCCCTGGCCAATTTCGGCGTGACGCTGTTTGAAGGATTGAACGCCTTTGCCCTGCTTGCCATGCCCCTGTTCATCCTGACGGGCGATCTGATCAACGCGGCGGGCATTGCCCGCAAGCTGACGGCCTTTGCCCATGCCTGCCTCGGCTGGATGCGCGGCGGTTTCGGCATGGCGACGCTGGGGGCGTGCGGGGCCTTTGCCGCCATATCCGGCTCGAACGCGGCCACCGCCGCCACCATCGGGGCCATCATGCATCCCCAGATGAAGGACGACGGGTACGATCCGGAATTTTCCGCCGTGACCATCGCTTCCGGCGGCACGGTGGGGATCATCATCCCGCCGTCCATTCTGTTCATCACCTACGGCTTTCTGACCAATCTTTCGATCAACGATCTCTTCACCGCGGGTGTTGCGCCGGGCGTGCTCATGATTCTGGGCATGATGCTTGTGTGTTTTGTCACGGCATGGCGCAACAAGTGGGGCAAACTGGTTCCCTTCAGCCCGGTGAAGGCTGTCCGGGCGGGCGCTCAGGCGTACCTTGGGTTCATCGCCATTTTCGTGATCATGTTCGGTATTTCCAGCGGAGCCTTTTCGCCCACGGAATCCGCCGCAATCTGCGTCGGCTTCTGCTTTTTCGCCGGACTGCTGGTCACGCGCGAGCTGCATCTGCGCAATCTTCCGGAAATTCTGTTCAGTTCCGGGAAGATGGTCGGAATGGTGGCCCCGCTTGTGGCGGTCTCCATGGCCATGCAGCAGGTGCTTTCTTCTCTGGGCATATCCACGATCATGAACGATCTTTTCGGCGGCATGGGGTACACCGGCGTCCTGCTGTGTTCCATGCTGATCATTTTCCTGGCCGGGATGGTTCTGGAAAGCGTGCCGGTGGTGACGATTTTCGCGCCCATTCTCGCGCCCGTGGCGGCCGCGGCCGGCATCAACCCCATTCAGTTCGCCATGGTCCTGCTTGTGGGCACGGCCATAGGCTTCATCACGCCGCCGTTTGGCCTGAACCTCTTTGTGGTCAGCACCGTGACAGGGCTGCCCTACAACCGGCTGCTCCGCCATGTTCCGTTTTATCTGGCGGCATTACTGACAGTGTGGTTTTCCATCGCGTTTATTCCTTCCCTGTCGCTGTTCCTGTTGTAAGGAGGAACGCAGCTTCGCCGCCATGCATCGGACCTGCCGCAGAACGAGTTACAGCCTGCGTGGGCATGACGGCACAAGGGATCTTGCCAGAATCACATTGAGGAGTTCTCTTGAAAGTGAATCCCGGTTCCTGCCGGGAACAGAAACCGGGGCTGGCACGACGCGGTTTGCGCCCCCGTGCACGGCTACCTTAACGGGACTCCATTTTACGACCCGGCCCACTTACGATGGGCCGGGTCAACTCTCACATGGCGTCAGACGCCAGCAAGAGGACAAACCACAGCGACAAGCAGGACGAAAACACGTCTCCGCATGGCGGCGCCCTCCTTTTTCCACCGTGCCGACGCTTGGGGCCGGAGGGTAGCCGTGCACGCATGATTCTACGAGAGGGAAGATTCCCCCGCCCCCCCAGTGGCCAGCGCAACCGAGAGGGCCGGGGGAAGCTTCAGCCGTTAGGTGAATCTTTGAACCTTACGGATGAAGACAGCAGCGCATCATTTCCTCTCCTCCGGCGGGGTGTGGGGAGCGCCCCACAGCGCCAATACAGCGATCCCGCCAGATATCAGCCGAACAACGCAGAGCGAATGCGCCCCAGCGCGTCCATGAGCGCTTCATCCGACACGGCATAGGAAAGCCGCACGCACCCCGGCGCGCCAAAGGCGTCGCCAGGCATGATCGCCACACGGGCCTTTTCCAGCAGGAAAGCGCAGAGCGCTCCCGCATCCGGAAGATCGGGCGTGAGCAGCGCGGAAATGTCGGCAAAGAGATAAAAGGCCCCATCCGGTCTGGGGCAGACGACGCCCGGCCAGGAGGCGATTTCCGCATGGGCCATGTCGCGACGGCGCTGAAACGCGGCGCGCATTTCGGCCACGCAATCATACGAGCCTGCCAGAGCGGCGGCCGCCGCCTTTTGGGCTATGGAACAGACATTGGCGGTGGTTTGCCCCTGTACCTGCGAAATCGCCTTGATCAGATCGGGGTGCGCCAGGGTATGCCCCACCCGCCAGCCCGTCATGGCGAAACTTTTGGAAAGCCCGTTGGCGATGGCGAAACGCTCGGGGTATTTCTCCCACCAGATGGAGACGGATGCCGGCTGTGCCGGCGGGTAAACAAGCTGATCGTAGATTTCATCGGCAATGACAAAGATCCCGTGATCCAGCGCCCATTGCATGATCGCGTCGCTCTCGGGGCGGGAGTAGCACGCGCCGGTGGGATTGGACGGAGAATTGAACACCAGGACGCGGGTTTTCGACGTTCTCGCCGCCTCGAGATCGGCGGGGGAAACCTTGAAGCCGCGGCTGGCCGGCGCGGCCACCGGCACGGGCACGCCTTCGGCCAGACGGACCATGTCCGGATAGCTCACCCAGTAGGGTGAGGGCACAAGCACTTCGTCACCGGGGTTGAGCAGCGCAAGGAAAAGATTGTACAGCGCCTGCTTGCCGCCGTTTTCGATGATGACGCAGGCCGGATCGGCCGTAACGCCGTAACAGCGACGGTAATAACCGGCCACCGCCTCGCGCAGTTCGGGAATGCCGGCCACGGCGGTATAGCGGGTAAAGCCCTCGGCAATGGCTGCACATGCCGCTTCCCGGATATGGGCCGGCGTGGGGAAATCCGGCTCGCCCACGGCAAGACTGGTCACGGCCACACCGCGTGCCCGCAATTCAAGTGTTTTGGCGTTCATGGCAAGGGTGGCGGACGGTTTGATCCCCGACATTCTTCGCGCGGTCTCCATATGAGGCTCTCCCGGTTGTGCGTATAACGACTGTGGAAAAACGCGGTTTCGGCATAGCAGGTTCGCCGCGCCGTGTAAATCGGCCCTGCCGCCGAACGGGATTACCGCCACATGCGCGGACGGCACGCAGGAACCGTGTCAGTCTGGCGTGATACAGCGCAGGTCACATTTTTGGTGGGGGGTATGCCTTCTCTGTCTGACGCCAAACTTCCCCTGCTGCTTATACCCAAGCTAGTGCCTAATTGCAAAAATAAGGATATGAATATATGGTGCTTCCAAAACGGG
>CAJUHZ010000043.1 GCA_910585945.1 uncultured Bilophila sp. | reverse complement strand
ATTTATATGGCAATTTCTATTATCTTTTTAAGATCAATTGTGAGATAGCTTCTACTCGGCTCTGCGTATGGGCGACAGACTGTATTCGGTCAAACTCAAGCTGGATGTGGTGACGGATAATGAGAAGAACCGGCGATTAGAATATAGTGAAGAACAGATCGAAAATGCAAGGTACAAGGATCATAAACTATCCGAAATAGAAATAGCGCCTGCCCTGTACCGTGGCCTGTCCACAAGTGGAGTTGCCACGCAGCCAGCAGACGCCATTTCAAAAATCAGCCTAGGCGTTCTGCGCGGTTCAGTCAAGCCATCCAGAATCGAACACGGCGCGCTGTATCAACCGGCTCGGGAACGCTGAGCAAACGACGATGGGCGGCTGAAACAGCGGCCGTGTATGTGGACTACGCGGCGCGGCAGAGAGCAATCAACACGGAACTGACCCGCATCTGACAGCGTATGCTTGTAGATAAAGTGAGGAATGAGTCTGGTGCAAGGCTATGGAATGTGTGGTTCAGCAACAATAGAAGGGAGCAGAAAATCTGCAGCAACTCATTCCGGCCTTGATTATTTTATCAGTTATAGCCTGCACATGAAGCGCCATGCGGCGCAACAAAACCTGCGAGTTTTGAATGCAGCGTCCGGAATGGGGCTTGCTTGAGAGCGGCTCCATTCGATTCCCGTCTCGTGCAGATGCAAAGCGGCCCATCCGAAGCGTTCAGGCGGACCGCACGGCCGGTCCCGCCGCCGGTTGCGGCGGGACACGGGGCAGGAAAGGTTCGCGTCAACTGTCCGCCGGCTCGGAAGCCAGACGGTTGCGCCCCTTGGTCAGCAGGGCCGCGGCGCAGATGACGGTGATGACCACGGCGACGATGTTGGCCATCTGGTACGGCATGCCGAAGCCCATGCTCTTTTCGAAGCAGATGTAGCTGACGCTCACCGCCGTCATGAACATGGCCGGCAGGGTGGCGACCCAGTGGAAGCGGCCCCGGTGCAGCAGGTACGCCGCGCCCGTCCACAGCACAATGGCGGCCAGGGTCTGGTTGGCCCAGCCGAAGTAGCGCCACAGGATCCCGAAGGGAATGAAGTTCAGGGCCACGCCGATGACGAAGAGCGGAACGGCGATGGAAAGGCGGTTGCGGTTCGGCCGCTGATCGTAGCCGAAAATGTCGGCAATGGTCAGACGGGCGGAGCGGAAGGCCGTGTCGCCCGAAGTGACCGGCAGAACCACCACCCCGAGGATGGCGAGCGCGCCGCCAAAGCCGCCGAGCAGGCTCACGGAAATGTTGTTGACCACGAGAGCGGCGTTGCCCTTGGGGCCGAGCACCGCGGCCAGCGCGGCCGGATCGGGGAAGAAGCTCATGCCGAGCGTCACCCAGATGAGGCCGATGACGCCTTCGGCGATCATCGCGCCGTAGAAGACCGGGCGGCCGTATTTTTCATTGGCGATGCAGCGGGCCATCATGGGCGACTGCGTGGCGTGGAAGCCGGACACAGCGCCGCAGGCGATGGTGATGAAGACCATCGGGAAAATGGGCAGGCCGGCGGGGTGCTGGTTCACCCACTGGGCCGCGGGATAGAAATCGTAACCCTTGATGAACAGCATACTCACCAGACCCACGGCCATGAACACGAGCAGCACGGCGAAGAACGGGTAGACGGTGCCGATGATCTTGTCCACGGGCAGGACGGTGGCGATGAAATAGTACGCAAAAATGATGGCCACAAACACCATGGCGTCAACGCCGGTCAGATTGGCGAGCAGTCCGGCCGGGCCGGCCACGAAGACCACGCCGACAAGCACCAGCAGCACAACGGAGAACACCCGCATGATCTGGCGAATCGTGTTGCCGAGATTGTAGCCCACGGCTTCGGGAATGGACGCGCCGTTGTAGCGGATGGAAAGCATTCCGGAAAAATAATCATGCACCGCGCCGGCGAAGATGCTCCCGAAAACCACCCACAACAGGGCTGTCGGGCCGTACAGCGCGCCGAGAATGGGGCCGAAGACCGGGCCAAGGCCCGCAATGTTCAGCAACTGGATGAGAAAGACTTTCCACGGCTTCATTTCCACAAAGTCAACGCCGTCGGCCATGCGGCAGACCGGGGTGGCGCGTTTCGGATCCGCGCCGAACACCTTTTCCACAAAGGTTCCGTAGACAAAATAGCCTGCCAGCAACCCGGCCAGGGCAATGAAAAAATACAATGACGCCGGCATGGGACTCCCCCCTTCTGAGGTTGATTGAAACAGGAATGCCTCTTGATAAAGAGCGTAGCGCGACTCGCTTTTCGCGTCAAGACGGAGCGAAGGTTTTGCCCGCTAACTCAATGCCTTCGGGCCGCACCCCGGGGTCATGCCTCCTCGTGCGCGGTTATGGAGGCTGAACCTGTGAAAAGCCCGGTTCCGTTGCTCCGGCTCTCATGCCGGCCCCCTCTGGCCTCTTGACGCCTTGGCCCAAGTACGCAAGAGAGTATCCATACGCATAGCGAGGTCAGCATGGGATTTTTTTCGTCGCTCAAGAAACTCCTGTCGTCGGAAAAGGCGGAGCGTCCGGCCCCTTCCGCCGCTCCGGCTTCGGTTCCGGTTCAGGAAAGCGCCCCCAAACTTTCCGGCGCGGCCGAACCCGCCGGCGAGGCGGCGGACTGGCAGGCGCGGCTCACCGTGGCCCTGCGCGAAGCGGAGCCGCGGCTTTCGGTCTGGCTGTCGCTCGCGCTTGCCGGCGTGAACGAGGCCGGCGAACCGCTGTGGGAGCGCGTCCGCTTTCTGCTCACGGCCCTTGGCGCGCCCGAGGACGAGGCGCAAACATTCACCAGTGATTTCGCGGCCTGGGCGGAGCGCATGGAGTACCGGGATCTGGACGACTTCCGGTCCGAACTCCAATACCGCCTGGCTCTGGCCCTGGATCTGGAAGACGAGGAGGATGAGCGCAACCGGCTTTTTCTCAAGCTGCATCAGGGGCTGACCCGCACGCGCGAGCACTTCGGCAAGGGGCTCAACGCCCTGTTTGCCGGGCATTCGGAATTGTCGGACGAATTTTGGGATGAGCTGGAGGAACTCTTCATCCTTTCGGATATGGGAGTGGAAGCGGCCGTCATGTTGCGCAAGCGGCTCAAGAGCGCGGCGCTGAAGGCGGGCGCGGCCACGCCCGAGGATCTGCGTCCCCTGCTGGCCGCGGAAGTGGAAGAGATCTTCCGATCCACGCGGCGCATCGTGGCTGTGAACCGGCCCGAAGTGGTTCTGCTCATCGGCGTCAACGGCGTGGGCAAGACCACCACCATAGCCAAGCTGGCCTACCGCGCCAGAATGCAGGGCAAGCGCGTGCTTCTGGCCGCGGCCGACACCTTCCGCGCGGCGGCCGTGGAGCAGTTGGGCATCTGGGCGGAGCGCACCGGTTCCGGCTTCCATGCCAAGGGGGAGGGCGCGGACCCGGCGGCCGTGGCCTGGGAAGCCATGGATCGCGCCGTCAGGGAAGACGTCGACATCCTTTTTGTCGACACGGCCGGCCGCCTGCACACCAAAAGCAATCTCATGGACGAACTGAAAAAAATTCGCGACGTTCTCGGCAAGAAGCATCCGGGCGCGCCGCATCGATCCGTGCTGATCGTGGACGCGACAACCGGTCAGAACGCCCTGCAACAGGTCAAGCTCTTCAAGGAGGCGGCGGGCGTGGATGAAATCATCCTCACCAAGCTGGACGGCACGGCCAAGGGCGGGGTGGCCCTGGCCATTGCCATGCGCTACGGCATTCCGATCAGTTTTGTCGGCCTTGGCGAAAAAATGGAGGATCTGCGTCCCTTTGACGGCGCGGACTTTGCCCGCGCCCTGCTGGAATCCGCCCGGGAGGACGCATGAACGACGACGTGACGGAACTGAAACGCCTTGTGGACATGGCCGCGGGGCGCGAACCCGCGGATCTGCTCATTGTCAACGCGAAGGTTGTGGACGTGTTCACCGGTACGGTGCGCGAAAGCCCGGTGAGCGTCGGCCGGGGCAGGTTTCTCGGTTTCAGCCATATTCCCGCGCGGGAAACGCTGGACGCCGGCGGGGCGTATCTGCTGCCCGGGCTTATTGACGCGCACATCCACATCGAATCCAGCATGGCCAGCCCCGCCCGCTTTGCCGAACTGGTCCTGCCCTGCGGCACGACAACCGTCATTGCCGATCCGCACGAAATCGCCAACGTCTTTGGCGCGGACGGCATCCGCTACATGCTGGAAAGCGGACGCGATCTGCCGCTTGATATCCGCATCGCCCTGCCTTCCTGCGTGCCGGCCGCGCCTTTCGAGGACGCGGGCGCTGTTCTGGACGCCGCCGCGCTGGAAGCCTTCATCGACGATCCCCGCGTTTCGGGCATTGGCGAAGTGATGAACTTCCCCGGCGTGATCGCCGGCGATCCCGACATGCTGACCAAAATCCTTCTGGGGCTGCGCCGCAACAAGGCGGTGGACGGGCACGCGCCCGGCGTTCTCGGGCGGGATCTCGACGCCTATTTCGTCACCGGCGTCAGCAACAATCACGAGATCGCCACGCCGGAAGAACTGGAGCAGAACCTGCAACGCGGCGCGTACGCCCTGCTGCGCGAAGGCTCGGCCGCGCGGGATCTGGCGAAGCTGCTGCCCGCCCTGGGGCCGGCCGCGTTCCGGCGCTGCGCCTTCTGCTGCGATGACCGCCACCCCGAGGATATTCTGCGCGACGGCCATATCGACAATCATTTGCGCCAGGCCGTGCGCCTCGGCGTTGATCCGGTCCAGGCCGTGACAATGGGCACGCTCAACGCCGCCGAATGTTTCGGCCTGCGACGCAAGGGCGCGGTGGCTCCGGGGCGGGACGCCGACTTTGTGCTGGTGGACGATCTTCACGATTTCAGGCCGCGCCGGGTGTACGCGGCCGGCCGCCTTGTGGCCGAAGACGGGCGCGTGCTTGTTCCGCTCCGCGACACGCCACCAGCCCGCACGGAGGGAAGCGGCCGCTTCGACGGCGGGATGCGCATGGCCCCGCTTGCGGACGACGCCTTTGCCTTGCGCATTCCCGCAGGCGCGGCGCGGGTCATCGGCATTGAGCCGCGCTCCCTTGTGACGCGGCATGAAATCCGCAGTGTGGTTACCGACGGGGACGGATTTTTTCATTGCGCGGACAATCCGGGTTTGTGCAAGATCGCGGTGATCGAACGGCACAGGGCCACGGGCCGCCTCGGCGTCGGCCTGCTCTCGGGGTACGGCATCCGGGGCGGAGCGGTGGCCACGTCCATTGCGCACGATTCGCACAATGTGGTCACGGCCGGCGATAATGATGCGGACATGCTGCTGGCCGTCCGCGCCCTGGCGGAGATGGACGGCGGCATTGTCATGGTGTGTGGGGGTACGATCACGGGGCGGCTTCCCCTGCCTGTGGCCGGGCTGCTCACCACCGCGCCGCCCGCCGAAACGGGGCGGACGCTTGGCCGCATGATCGCCGCCGCCCACGCCGATCTGGCTATTCCGGCGGAAGTGGAGCCGTTCATGACCTTGAGCTTCATGGCCCTGCCGGTGATCCCATCCCTCAAGATCACCGCGCGCGGGCTGTTTGACGTGGAGCGTTTCGCCTTTGTCGAAACAGCGGCGGAAGCTCCCTTACCTGTGTGAGGTGACCATGCGCTGGCAGGATCGCGGAGAAAGCAGCAATGTCGAAGACCGCCGGGGGAGGAGTTCCGGGGGCCTGCGCGGCCTCCCTGTCCGGGGCAAGGGCGGCGCGCTTCTGCTGCTCGTTGTTATTGTCGCCGGCTTCTACGGCATTGACCTGACGCCGCTTCTGACCGGCGGGAATATCGGCGCGCCTGTGAGCGCTCCGGCCACGCCCTCGGAGCAGGATCAGGAACTGGCGCGCTTCACGGCTGTGGCGCTCAAAACCACCGAGGACACCTGGGAGAACGTGTTCCGCCGCTCGGGCAAAACCTACCCCGCGCCGACTCTGGTGCTCTATTCGGGAGTGACGGAAACGGCATGCGGCTACGGCCAGTCCGCAATGGGGCCGTTTTACTGCCCCGCCGACCAGAACGTGTACATCGATCTTTCCTTTTATCGGGATATGGAAAGCCGGCTCGGGGGCGGGGGCGACTTCGCCTTGGGGTACGTCCTTGCCCATGAAGTGGGGCACCATGTGCAACACCTGCTCGGCATCGCCCAGGAGGTGCGGCAGCGCCAGAACGGCGCGTCACGCGCGGAAGCGAATCGCCTTTCCGTCATGCTGGAATTGCAGGCGGACTGCTTTGCCGGGGTATGGGGGCACAACATGGAGCGGGAGGGCATTCTTGAAAGCGGCGATCTGGAGGAAGCCCTCCGCACGGCCGCGGCCATTGGCGACGACAGATTGCAAAAGCAGAGCACGGGGCGCGTCGTGCCCGACAGCTTCACGCACGGCACTTCACGCCAGCGGTACACCTGGTTCAAACGCGGCTTTGATTCGGGCGATCCGAACCAGTGCAACACCTTCAAGGGGATAGAGTAGTACTCCACTGCTCCCCCGAAAAAACGCCGTCCGCAAGACCTGGCGTTTCGCGGACGGCGTTTTGCTGAGGAATAACAACAGCAAGCGTTTTGCTTTTCTTGTGGTTTTTGGCTCATTCACGGCGCTTTTCGCGCCGCGCCAGACTCTCGTCTGGCGTTGGAAGCCATTTCATGCGAATTATGAAATGACTTCTATGCAGTCGCCTTTTTTCTCATGACAAGTGTACAGCCAAGAGCGGCCGCAACCTTCCACAGCGTATGGAAGCCCGGATTGCCCTTTTCCGAAAGGGATTGATACAGGCTTTCCCTCGGGATGCCGGTATCCTGAGCCAGTTTCGTCATGCCTCTTGCTCGGGCGACGGTATTGAGCGCCTGCAAAAAGGCTTGAGGGTCATTTTCGCTGATGACTTCTTCAAGGTATTCGCGCGCGTCGTCATCGGTTTGCAGGTAATCCGCAGCGTCAAATCCAGACACTTTCGTCAGTTCGCTATCCATTGATTTGCCTCCATATTTCGGTGGCGCACCTGATATCCGACTGTTGTGAAGACTTGCCCCCGCCGCACAGGAGCACATAAACGACGCTCCCCTTTTGCGCGTAATACAGGCGGTATCCGGGGCCGTAGTCGACGCGCATTTCCCAAATCGGGCCGCCGACATTCTTGTGGTCCCCAAAGTTGCCCTGTCTCGCCCGCTCAATTCTACGCACAATTTTGATTTTTGCTTTGCCGTCGCGCAATGAGGCCAGCCAGTTGTCAAAAAGCATTGTCTTCAGCAAAGTGTTCATGAGACAATTGTAATATATATCTTACAAGTCGTCAAGTCCTTTGCCTGCATACGGCACATGGAGAAAGTGGTCTGCCGTACTGTGTCCGTCCAATCCTGGATGAGACACGGCGTGTTGCTGAGTTGCCCCTATCGCAGAAGCTCAAGCGCCTTTTGCGGGAGCACGTTGGCCTGGGCGAGAATGGACGTGGCGATCTGCGTGACGATCTGATTGCTGGCAAAGCGGGTCATCTCTTCCGACACGTCAATGTCCGAAAGTTTCACTTCCGCGCCGAGGTATTCTTCCGACACGCGGAGGTTGTGGTCGATGGTGTGTTCCATGCGGTTCTGCACCGCTCCGAGATGCGCCCGGATATTGTCCTTGGTGCTGATCGCCTGGCTGATCATATCCAGAGCGTTGCCGGCGTCGTCCTGGGTCTGAATGGAAATCGGCGTGCCGTCTTCCTTGTTCAGCCCCAGACCTTCGGTGGTGGCGGCTGGGATCTCAAGGTGAAAGTAGTCTTCGGAAGGATTGTTGCCGATCCCGTAATGCAGCTTGAGTTCGCCCCCGGCATTGTCCCCGACTTGCGTGGCGAGGCCGGTCTCCATGTCCACAAGCGCGCCGGACAGCGTGCCGTCGAGCAGCTTGATTCCATTGAAGTCGGTAGCGTTGGCGATGCGGTTGATTTCGGCGGCGATGGACTGAAACTCGCTGTCGATCATCAGGCGCTGCATTGAGGTGTAGGTTCCTGTTGCCGCCTGTTCGGCCAGTTCCTTCATGCGGACGAGCTTCTCGTCGATGACGGCAAACGCGCCGTCCGCCGTCTGCACCAGGGAAACGGCGTCATTGGCGTTGCGGATGCCCTGATTGAGGACGGCCACGTTGGACCGGAGCAGTTCCCGGACGCTGATGTTGGCGGTGTCGTCCGCGGCGCTGTTGATGCGCAGGCCGCTGGACATGCGGTTTGTGGACACGCCCAGACGGCCGTAGTTTCTGTCGAGATTGCGGGCGATGAGCGTGGACAGCATTCTGGTGTTGAGCACCGACATGAGCGTCTCCTTGCTTGCGGCAACGGTCGATCGGGAGGATCGAACCTGCTCTCCGCCCATACAAAAAACATTCCTGAAAAATATTCAGTTTTTATATCAATAGGTTGTGTTGTGAAGTATTCGGCGTGCGGCACTTTTTGCCCGTCTGTTGTCGAGGGGCGGGGCGAGAATCCCCCGACATTCTGCCCCGCCGCCCCCGGAAATATTCGCTGGACGAAAGAAGGAGGAAGGTCTATAGTGCCGCCACTCATGGAACAACAGCACGGTCTTCTGGTTGTGGACAAGCCACGCGGCCTTTCATCGGCCCAGTGCGCCAACCGCCTCAAGCGGCTGGGACAGCGGAAGATCGGCCATGCCGGCACGCTCGATCCCATGGCGACCGGCGTCCTTTTGATCCTCCTTGGTCACGCGACGAAAATTTCCGGCCACCTGATGGCCGGGGGCGTGAAGGTGTACAGGGGCACGCTCCGTCTGGGGCAGAGCACCGACACTTGGGACGCGGAAGGTGAAGTCGTGGCTGAATCCCCCTGGGAAGACGTCACGGAAGATGCCGTCGTCGCGCTGGTGTCCGGCTGGGTCGGGCGATCGGAGCAGCGCGTGCCGCCGTATTCCGCGGCCAAGCACGAGGGCCGGCCCCTGTACCGGCTGGCGCGCGCCGGCGAAACCGTTCCGGAGAAAACGAAGACTATCGACATTGCACGCGCGGAAGTGCTGCGTATGGCGCTTCCGGACGTGACCTTCCGGGTCGTTTGCGGCTCAGGCACCTACATACGCTCCCTGGCCCACAGCTTGGGGATGCGACTCGGGTGCGGAGCCGTGCTTACCGAACTGATCCGGGAGTACAGCCACCCCTTTGGCCTGGACAGGGCGACGCCGCTGGAGGCGATTCTGGATGAACCGGATCGCCTGCCCGAACGGGTTCTGCCCGTCACTGCGGCCTTGCCGCACTGGCCGGCGCTGACGCTGACCGGGCGCGAGGCCGCCGCGGTGATGAACGGCGGCGCCCTGCGCCGCTTGCCGTTGCCCGGCGACGCCGTGGCGGACAAGGCCGTGCTGCTCGCGCCCGACGGCGCGCCGCTGGCTCTGGCCAGCGCCGGCGAAAGCCCGGCCGGCCCGGTCTGGACAGTGCTGCGGGGGTTATGGAGCAACCAGGGCTGACCTCGGCCCGCCAAACCTGTGGAGGATACTGCTGTGGTTATGGACACCGTCCAGAAAAAGGCCGTCATTGACGCTCACGCCAAACATGAAGGCGACACCGGATCTCCGGAAGTGCAGATCGCCCTGCTCACCGCCCGCATCGAAGGGCTGACCGGGCATTTCAAGGTGCACAAGAAGGACTTCCACTCCCGCCAGGGCCTGCTCAAGCTTGTCGGCCAGCGCCGCAAGCTCCTCAACTACCTGAAGAGCAAGGACATTCAGCGTTACCGCGCTTTGATCGAAAAGCTCGGTCTGCGCAAGTAGCCGTAACGGAGGGGGGGCGACGCCCCCCTTGCCATTCACCTCAACCGCCAGGAAGGAGGGTCCGCGCCCGGGATCGACCCGAACGCAAGGGCTTCCCCCCCGCCCCGCGTCGGTTCTCGATCCCGGGCGCGGAGTCTCCTTCACGCAACAAGGAAGACACATGAGTTTCAGAAACGATCCCGTCAGCGTCACCGCCACCGTGGGCGGCCGCGACATCCTCATCGAAACGGGCCGGGTGGCCACACAGGCGCACGGTTCCGTCACCGTGCGGTGCGGCGGCACTGTGGTGCTCGTTACCGTCTGTTCCCAGCCGCTGGAGAGCGACAAGGGCTTTTTCCCGCTTACGGTGGAATACGGTGAGCGCATGTACGCCGCCGGGCGCATTCCGGGCAGCTTTTTCCGCCGGGAAATCGGCCGTCCCTCCGAGCATGAAACCCTGGTTTCCCGGCTGATCGACAGACCCATCCGTCCGCTCTTTCCCAAGGGCCTGCCGGAGGACGTGCAGGTGCTCGCCAGCGTCATTTCCTCGGACGGCGAAAACGACGCCGACGTTCTGGCCGTTACCGGGGCGTCCGCTGCGGTCATGCTTTCGCCTCTTCCGTTCGAGGGCGCGGTTGCGGGCGGTCGCATCGGCCGGATCAACGGCGAGTTTGTGCTGAACCCCACTGTCGCGGAACGGGAAGCGAGCGATCTGAGCATCGTTTTCGCCGCGTCCGCCGACGCCCTGGTGATGGTGGAGGGCGAGGCCAAATTCGTGCCCGAAGATGTGATCATCGACGCGCTGGAATGGGGCCGTCGGGAAATTCAGCCCCTTGTCGCCGCCCAGGTTCGTTTGCGCGAGCTGGCGGGCAAGCCGAAAATGCCCTTCACCCCGCAGGAAGAAGACGCCGCGCTGCTGGCCCGGGTGGAAACGCTCGCAACCGAGGCCGGGCTGGCCGAAGCCATGCGCGTGCCGGCCAAGCTGGCCCGCAAGGACGCCCGCAAGGCCGTGAAAGACCGGGTGCTGGCCGCGTTGCGCGAAGACCCGGCCCATGCGGAGAACCCGGCCCTGTCCGGCGTGGTGGGCGACATGCTCGCCCGGCTGGAAAAGAACGTCGTGCGTCGTCGCATCCTTGAGGAAGGCACGCGCATTGACGGGCGCGACACCAAAACCGTGCGCCCCATCGCCATTGAACCGGGCGTTCTGCCCCGCACGCACGGCTCCGCGCTGTTCACGCGCGGCGAAACGCAGTCCCTCTGCGTGACCACGCTTGGCGGCGCGGCCGACAACCAGCGCATGGATTCGCTCACCGGCGACGTGACCAAGAATTTCATGCTGCATTACAACTTCCCGCCCTTCTCCGTGGGCGAAGTGAAGCCCGTGCGCGTCTCGCGCCGCGAGATCGGTCACGGCGCGCTGGCGGAAAAGGCGCTCAAGCCTGTCCTGCCCTCCATCGAATCCTTCCCCTTCACCCTGCGGGTGGTGGCCGAAACCCTGGAGTCGAACGGATCTTCCTCAATGGCCGCCGTGTGCGGGGGTTGCCTCTCGCTCATGGATGCGGGCGTGCCCATCAGCGCGCCGGTCGCCGGCGTGGCCATGGGATTGATCAAGGAAGGCGAAAAATTCATCGTCCTTACCGACATTCTGGGGGATGAAGACGCGCTTGGCGATATGGACTTCAAGATCGCCGGCACGGCTGACGGCGTGACCGCCGTGCAGATGGACATCAAGATCGCCGGCCTCACCACGGAAATCATGCGCACGGCCATGCGTCAGGCCAGGGAGGCGCGCCTGCATGTGCTGGGTGAAATGGCCAAGGCTCTGGCCGCCCCGCGCGGCGAACTCTCCCGCTTTGCCCCGCAACATGCGGAAGTCTTCGTCAATCCGGACGTGATCCGCATGATCATCGGCCCCGGCGGCAAGAACATCAAGGCTATCACGTCCGCCACGGGCGCTTCCGTGGATATTGACGACAGCGGCCGCATTTCCATCTTCGCTCCCACGGCGGAAGCGATGGAACAGGCCAAGGAACTGGTGCAGTACTACGATCAGCGGCCTGACCTCGGCAAGAATTACCGCGGCAAGGTCAAGAAGATCCTCGAAATCGGGGCGATCGTCGAAGTCATGCCCAATGTCGAGGCGCTGGTGCATGTCTCCCAGCTTGACGTCGGCCGCGTGGCTCAGGTTTCGGACGTCGCCCGGCTTGGCGAAGACATGCTGGTCAAGGTGGTGGAAATCAACGGGGATCGCATCCGCGCCAGCCGCAAGGCCGTGCTCCTCGAAGAACAGGGCATCGAATGGAAGCCCGAAGACACCGCCCGCCCGCCCCGCGCCCCGCGCGGCGATGGAGAACGGCGGCACGAACGCCGGCCCCGCCGCGACTGATGCCATTTGGGGGTAGCCCCCCATTGAAACGCCGTCCGCGAAACGATATTTTCCGGACGGCAAAACGCAAGGCAAACATTGCCAAAGCTGCATTGAACATACAGCAGGGGCAATGTTTGCCTTGCAGCCTCTTCGGGCACGCAACGATTTAAAATCCTATCCAGCCAAACCCCTTGGCCATGATGGCGGCAAGAGCCAGCCAGCCGCCGATCTGCCACTTGAGCAGAGCATACTTCACCTTCTCCATATCTGTCCTGAGTCTGGCTTCCGTCTCTTTGATCTCAAGACGGATCTTCTCTGTTTCGGCACGAACCTGTTCGATATTCGTAGTGAGTCTGGCTTCCGTCTCTTTGACTTCGAGACGGATCTTCTCTGTTTCGGCGCGGACTTTTTGGATTTCGACGTTGAGGTCGGCGCGGGTTTGTTCAATGTTCGTAGTGAGCCTGGCTTCCGTCTCCCTGATTTCGAGACGGATCTTCTCTGTTTCGGCGCGAGCCTGTTCGATTTCGACACTGAGGCCGCCACGGACTTTTTGGATCTCGACGCTGAGGTCGGCCCGGGTCTGTTCAATATTCGTAGTGAGTCTGGCTTCCGTCTCCCTGATTTCGAGACGGATCTTCTCTGTTTCGGCGCGAGCCTGTTCGATTTCGACACTGAGGCCGCCACGGACTTTTTGGATCTCGACGCTGAGGTCGGCCCGGGTCTGTTCAATATTCGTAGTGAGTCTGGCTTCCGTCTCCCTGATTTCGAGACGGATCTTCTCTGTTTCGGCGCGGACTTTTTCTGTTTCCGAGCGGACCTTTTCTATCTCCAGGCGAACATCCTGCACGTCTCCCTTTGTGGCCAGTTCCGCCCGGCGGGATTCGTCGTATTTTTCAATGGCGCGCCGGATTTCTCCAGTCTGCTGTTCGACCTGATCCCGTAAAAATTCGGCCTGAACCCTGGCCTGTGCATCCGGCACGCCCGCGGCCATGAGCTTGTCAAAATAATCCAGCGTATCAAAGGCGACGGAGGTGAGCATGATGAAACTCCTGTCTTTGGAGCCAGTTTTCGTGAACGCGCCCGCCGTGCGCCTGGTTTTCATCCGGCGGTTGCACGGCAAGCGTTGGTGGAATGCCGGCCTGTTGCGGCAGCGCCCTGATGCGACCTCCGCCTCGGACCCGGTCCGTCAGCGGCGCGGCGCGCTCCGGCCGCGGCGGGGAAGACGCTTGGGCAGAGTCAGGATTTTTACTTCGCCTTCCACAGACAGAGGCTTTTCGGTCAGGCCGAAGGGCGCCCAGTTGTCCGGGACAAGGCTCATGCGTTCAAAGGCTTTTCCCGTGGCGTAAATGACTGGGACGTCATCGCCGGCACGCCCGGCAAGGAACAGCGTGGCGCCGTCTCCTGCGGCAAGCGCGTCGTGCCGCGCCTTTTCGGGATGCTTTTCTCCCGGTCTGTTGTCTCCCGCCTCGGCGGCATTGGGCGTCTTTTCTCCCTCCCGCCCGGCATCGTCCGGTGTGGCGGGCGCCGCGTCGTCCTCATCCTCCGCATCCTCCGCCCGGGCGGCGCTGTTTGCCGAAGCGCCCTGGCGCATGAAGTGCAAAAAATCCGTTCCTGTCAAACCAACCTGCGCGATCATGGGGGAGCCGTCCCCTGCGGTGAGCAAACTGACAGGAACAGTCCCGCCGTGGATGCCGATATACACGGGGCGCGCCCCGGCCGGCATCTCGCCCCACACAACATTGTCTTCGGCCTCTCCCGCCGGGCCGGCGGAACCTTGTCGCACGGAGATCGGGGAACCCCCGGCAGCCTGAACCCAGGGCGGGGTCATGGCTGCGAACAACCAGAACACACACAACAGACTTCGCGAAACGGCGCGAATACGCGAGGGCGTCGCCGGCGGGTTGCTGTATTGCCCCTGTAGCGGCTTTGTTGTACACAACATAAGAGCATCGTGGCGCAGTGTCAGGTTCAGAGCAGGATATTTCTTCAGAATGATGAATTTTTCGTCTACCGTCTTTCCCGGAAGAGGTCAAGAAAGCGGCAGGTCTGCGTCGATTCCGACGTTTCCGACAGGCACATGTGAAGGCATTTGCAGTCAAGGATGGGAAGCCCATGCAAAAACAGCGCCCCCGCGTTCTGACGGCCAAAGAGGCGCGTGAGCTTCTGGCCGGAGAGGCGGCCCCGGAGAAAGCCCGGGACATGAGCCGTTTTTTCAAGACCGGGCCGGGCGAGTATGCCGAAGGCGACGTGTTCTGGGGGATTGGCGCGCCCCGGATGCGGGCTGTCGCGGCGGCGGCCGTCGCCCTGCCCCTGCCGGAAGTGGAACGCCTGCTGGAAGACCCGGTGCATGAGGTTCGCGCCTGCGCCCTGGTGATCATGACCCTGCGTTTCAAGAAAGGGGATGAGACGCAGCGGGGTGAAATCATTGATCTTTACCTGCGGCGTGCGGATCGCGTCAACAACTGGGATCTGGTGGATATCTCGGCGGGGATGCTTGGCGAATGGCTCCTCCGGCGGGATCGCGCCGTTCTGCGTCGACTGGCGGACAGCCCCATCCTGTGGCGGCAGCGCATCGCCGTTGTGGCGACGTTGCCCCTGATCAAGGCAGGCGATTTTACGGATATTCTGGACCTGACGCGCCGTCTGATCCGGCATCCGCACGATCTGATGCACAAGGCTCTCGGCTGGATGCTGCGCGAAGTGGGGAAAAAGGACAAGGCGGCGCTTGAAACCTTTCTGGAACACCATGTGCATGATCTGGCCCGGACCACGCTCCGTTATGCGATCGAACGCTTTCCCGAGGCCGAGCGCAAAGCCTGGCTGCAACGCTAAGGGCTGTTGACACTACGGCTCTTTTGCCCTCCGCCTGCGTCAAAAAGACTTTTTATTCCGGTTGAGTACCGTCAGAAGCTGTCTTCAAAAAGCTTCTGACGCCGGATTTTCAATCCGGCACGCCGAAAAAAGCGGTGAGAATGAGCCAAAAACCACGCTTTTTGGCGAATGACCTTCTTCAAATCCGTCCCAAAACGGATTTGAAGGCATCTTCTATAGCATATTACGCATGAGAATGTCTCTTAACGGCGAAGCAGGTTCCCTTGAGATATTCTCGCGCGCGCCTTTGCAGGCAAAGTCGCGTTAGAGCATTGCCCAATTTCATTGAGGCAATGCTCTAAAGAGTGTAGTCACGAGATTGAAGCCCAAAGGAAAAGACACCTGATATGAATAGCCGCAAGAAATGATAGCGTATTTTTAGCATATCTCGTCGCAATTCCTCGCCATTCTTTCAAATGGCGAAAAGCATTTTCTATCAGATGTCGAGCTTTATAGATCTCTTTATCATACTTGCGCAGCTTTTTTCGCTTCTTCCGAGGAGGGATGACAGGCGTCATTCCCCGTTCCAGAGCCTGATCAAGTATTTCATCGGTATCATAACCCCGATCCGCCAAAAGATACTGGGCACAAAAACCGTCAATCAACGCGACTGCCTGCTTGCAATCCGCTGTTGTGCCTTGTGTAATAATAGCCCGGAGCGGCATACCATGCGAATCCACGGCCAAATGCAATTTTGAGTTGAGCCCCCTTTTGTCCGACTCATATCCTGATTGCCTCCCTTCGCTCCCACGGCATGTGGGTGAACCTTGCAGTGACTTGCATCTATCATGAGCCACTCAAAATCCGGCTCGTCAATCAGAACCTCAAGCAATCGCTCCCATACCCCCTTATCCCGCCACCGAATGAAGCGCCGATGCGTATTACTCCATCCGCCAAAGTCTGGAGGCAAGTCCCGCCACGGCGCACCAGTACGCATAATCCAAAAGACCGCATTTATAAATCTACGATTATCCTGAGCGATACCGCCCCAACTCCCGGCCCGCCCCGGGAGGAGTGGTTCAAGTTTTTCCCATACCTTATCGGTAATGTCATGCCTTCTATGCGCCGCTTGTGGCATACTTCCTCCCTATTGATGACAAGGACACTATGCCACACTCTCAATTTTTAGAAAATCTCGTGACTACACTCTTTAGAGCATTTTGCGTTTGAATTTTTTCAAAATTCAAACGCTTCGCTGCCTTCATTTCGCTTGAAAAACGCGGTTTTCAAGCTCATTACGGCGCGGGCGTCCGCTTGTACGCGTCCGCCAGAGCAATTTTTTATGAAAAATTGCTCTAAGAGTACACTCCTTCCACAAAAAGTCTCTTTCCTTGGCGGAGAACAACATTTCTCGTAGTGTCAACAAGACCCTGCCTCATCCTGCCTATTCGCTACAGTTTCTCCAAATGTGCGGCCCCAAAAAAATATCAACGCCGCCATTTGCAAGCTATTTTGATATGTTGTCAAAAGTTTTCTCTTTCTGAAATAACACCCGGCGCACATTCTCACAGACGCCGTCGCAGATTTTTGCCAATGCTTGCGGCAGGCGACTGGGCCGACGGAATGGTTCCGCCGACATGGCCCGGGGAGGGACGGTTTGCCGTTGCCTCGGGGGCAGGAACATTTTCACGGTGAAAATGCCCTGCCGACTGTGCGAGCAGGCCGGCCGCCGCGAGGCGCAAGCGCAATGTATGCGCGCTCAAGCGCCGAAGCGAGCGTGTCTTCACACTTTGAGACTGAAAAATCCCAAAGTCAGTCTGCTCCGGGAAGCGTATCAGGAAGGAAGAATACCATGAAACGCATCATCACTCTCTTTTTGGCCGCCGGGCTGACGCTCGGGGCGTCAAGCGCGGTTCGGGCGGCGGATATCGCCGTCAAGGGCTTGTGGGACTTCAACTTTGAGTGGTCCAACTCCAGTTTTCTGGAAAACAACAGCAGTGAAGACTTCTTCAAGGCCCGGCAACGTCTGCGGACACAGGTGGACATCATCGCCTCGGAAAGTCTGAGAGGCGTTCTCTTCTTTGAAATCGGGGATCAGAACTGGGGCCGCGCCAGCCAGGGCGCGTCGCTCGGCACTGACGGAACCGTTGTGGAAGTGCGCTATTCCTACATCGACTGGGTTGTGCCCGAAACGGAACTGAAGGTGCGCATGGGGCTTCAACCCCTGGTGCTGCCCAGCTTTGTGGCCGGCTCGCAGGTACTCAACCACGACGGCGCGGGCATTGTTCTTTCCTACACCTTCGATGAAATGGTCGGCGCGACGCTGTTCTGGAACCGTCTTGAAAACGACAACGGCGCTTCCCTTGTCAGCCGCGACAGGAACAACCGCGCCGACGCCTTTGATCTCATGGGCCTGACCCTGCCGTTGACCTTTGAAGGCGTCAAGATCACGCCCTGGGGCGCGTATGCGCGCATCGGCCGCAACGCTCTGAGCGGCGCGCACTTCGGTGATGAAATCGACGTGCTGGCCAGCGGCATGACGCCTGTGGGGGCGGGACGATCCTTCGGCGGCTCCGACAAGCGCAACGGCAACGCCTGGTGGGCCGGCGTCACCGGCGAATTCACGTTCTGGAATCCTTTCCGCCTCGCCTTTGACGCCAACTACGGCGGGGTCGACATGGGAACAACCCGCGACCCCGTGACGTTCCTGCGGCGTGGCGAACAGCCGGTGGCCCATAGCCTGGATCTGAAACGGCGCGGCTGGATCGCGTCGGTTCTGGCCGAGTACAAGCTCGACGCGCTGACCCCCGGCCTCATCTTCTGGTACGGATCGGGCGACGACGACGATCCCTTCAACGGTTCCGAACGGATGCCGGTCATTGACGGCGAGTTCACCCCCACATCCTATGGTTTCGCCGGCGCATACGGCATCGGCACGGACACGATGATCGGCGACAGCGCCGTGGGCACATGGGGGATTGTCGGCCAGTTGAAAGACATCACCTTTGTGGAAGATCTCCAGCATACCTTGCGCGTGGGCTATTACCGCGGCACCAATGACAAGAAAATGGCCAGGTACGCCACGCCCTACGCCCAGCTTGAGGCTCCGGGCAGCAACAACGGCCTGACCAATGCCGTGTACCTCACGACCAAGGATTCGGCCTGGGAAGTCAACTTTGACACCCAGTGCAACCTCTACGACGATCTCGCGCTGTTTGTGGAACTCGGCTACCTCCGTCTCGACCTTGACGACAATGTCTGGGGCAATGCGGTGGCGTCCAACACCGACAAGAACAACTTCAAGGCTGGCGTGAACCTGCGTTACGCCTTCTAGTGTCTAATTGCAAAAACCCTTACGGGTTTTGAGCGTCTACTTTTGCAAGTAGACACTAGTGTTCTGTCTTCGGGAAATCTCTTGCCGCTATCATTGACAGCCTGAATCCAGTCATATAGGGTATTGCCTAAAGAAGGCACGTGGAGGATAGGTTTGGAGTCAGCCGACTCCTGCAGGACCTGAGCGACTGGCGTGCCTTCTTTTCTTGCCGCCTTCATGATCCGGGAACCATAATACTTCCAAAAAGGCGTACCTTTTTCCAATGCCTGCTTAAAGGTGCTGCGTACAAGCATGGGTTCGCCGTCAATAACCACAGCGGCAATGCCATGCATGGTTCTGCCTGTTTTATCTGTGCTTTTTTCTTTTCTAAAGATATATGTATTTTTTAATACCTCAGGGAGTGTGCCAAGAATCGCAATATGTTCTTTTGGAGCATGTTTGCTTGTTGTTTCTTTTAATCCGTCTGTACTCACGCGAATCATGGTGCCATTGGCGATTTCAAATGATTTTTTGCTATATGCCTCCCGCGCCTGCTCATATGCTTCTTTGAGAGAAGATTTCTGAAGCGGAATAGAAAGAGGTTTTGCAGGTATTTCACTAAATTTATTCTTCCATTCAATACTGGGATCAGCAAGATCGCTGATGGACGCCTGGAAAAACTCGTCGCCATTTTGCCGAAGCCGCCCGGGGTCTTTCTGGCGCAGGGACTCGTCTGTAACAAAAAATACCTTGTCGTCGCTGTCCTTGACATCTTCGAGAAGCTGGCGTAAAGAAATGTTGAAGGTGCCCTCTGTTTGGCCGGTGGTTACCCCATTCAAGGGGAATCCCGGCATGTCCACAGAGGGCATCTTCTTTTCCAGTCTATGGTGATAAAGCTTGAGCGATGAGGGAAAGTCCACAGAAAGATGGCCGTCAATGAACTCGTTCACAGTCAGTTTGACGGTATACATGGCATCAGCAATTTTCAACGGCGCGTAGAACCGATGGACACACTTCACTCCCGGCCGCTGGTGCGAGTCCGGATGGCTTTCAACCAGAAGCGCCCGCTCCATCAGCTCCGGCAGTGCGCAAACTGCTTCAAACTGATCTCTAATATTCACAGAAGCAGCATCACTCTTTAAATGCTCGCCCAGATCGGACTTGGACATTGTGATGACAAAGCCCGTGTCCTTGTTGAGCACGCCGGACTTGAAGCGTTCAAGAATTGTTCCCGCAACATTGCTCTGAATATATGAGCGGATTTCCTTGAGCGATCGGTGCGGTGCGGATCGTTCGATGCTTGTGATCGGAATTTCACGTTCCAGATCCACTCCCTCGTTGAGAGGCTGGAAAAAGCCCTCCGCTCCGTTTTCCGGTCTGCCCCGCGTCCAATCGCCGCCGGCGCGCACCCTGAACCGCCGCAGGCTCTCGGCCACCGGCACCCCCGAGCGGACCTCACGGCGTTGCGCCCAGGCCAGCAGCAGACGGGCGTAGAGGTCAGGCGCGTTTTCTCCATTTCTGACCACGCCATCCGGCAGGGCCGCGCAGGAGAAATGCCGCCGGAGACGGGCTAAAAACGCGTTTGCCGCTGCTCGTTGACAACGATATTCAGCCGGGATATGGTTTCTTCAAAGCTCCGTCCAGAGGGGGTAGTCGTAGTTGCTTCGGCATCTCCGTTACCTAACGTACCGCGGAGCTTTTTTTCGTCCATGAGTTCCACGGAATAAATCCGCAGGCCCGTGGGCGTTTCTTTTACGGTAAGCCAGGCGAAAGCATCCCTGCCGTTCAGTTCCAGAGCGGAGACATATCGCCGTATGCCGACATCCGGCATATTGTGTTTTTCATCTCCGGTACGTCTGGCTTCCGCCGCCCATTTCCAGGCATTGGCTATTTGCGCGGCAACGCTGTTATGTTCGTCCGGAAGAAATCCATTATTTTCCGATTTATCACGAGCTGCCGAGCTTGCCAGCTTCCCGCGCTGTTTTCTGTTGACCTGTGCCGTGACGCCCTCAATCAGGTTGGGCAAATCCTGTCCGGCCAGAGCGGACAGCGCCGCGTCCAACTCTTCCCGGGTAACGATTCCCTCTATTCTGGTTACCCGGGACAGAGGCACGCCCACAGCATTTTTCTCTTCCGTCCGAAACACAGCCTGCCGCGCCGGCATCCGCTGCCTGTCCGGCCGCTCCATCTCCTTCAGTCGCTCAACCCGGGTGGGGGAGCCCGCTGGGGTGGGGCCGGGGGCGGCGGGCTGGAAGAGCGTTTGCCCGTCAATGCCGGAGGGCTTGACAGAACCGCGCAGAATACCTAAACTGACTTCCGAAATAGCGTTTGCTGGCTGCGTGAAAGGCTTAACAGCTGCATCACGGTACAGGGCAGGCGCTATTTCTATTTCCGATAGTTTATGATCTTTGTAATGGATATCTTCAATCTCTGTTTCTCCGTGACCTTCCCGTGCTTTTCTTACGCTTTCCGTCACCACATCCAGCTTGAGCTTGACCGAATACAGCCTGTCACCCATACGCAGGGCCGAGTAGTACACATCCTGGCCGCCGCTGTTCGGGTGTCTTTCATCCGCTGGTTCATAGTGATCGTATTCGGCGTTTCTCACCATTTCCCGCAAGCCGGCATAGGCGTTCCGGTGTTCGCTGGAGCGGGAACGCTTGACCGAAGCGCCCACATTGGTTCTGGTGAAACGGGCTGTCTGACCTGTGGAGGCGATTTCAATATCTCCCCCCTCCGCAAGCATGTCTTTCAGCCAGGCGGCAAATTCCTTCATGCCGGCAAATTCCGGCACGGCGTGTTCGGGCAGGCTCACCACCCTTGCCGTGGCGCTGTCCGGCTTGCGGGTCAGACCTTCCCGGAGGCGCGGGGCAGAATGCGGGGCGGGGGCGGATACAGTGCCCGATGCGGATGCGGCGGAACGCTGTCGCGGCAGGGATGTTGTTTTGGAAACGGCGTCCGCCGCCAACATTCTGTTGAACACGGCCCGCACATCGTCGTTGAGTTCCACATCAAGGCTTGTGGCCTTGCGGTAGAGATGGACGAGCCATTGCCGGAAGCGGGCGAAGATCGATTCCAGTTCCCGTGAGGGGGCCTTGCCTTCTCGCAGGTAGCGTTCAAAGCCGCGGGCAAAGGCTTCGTGCTGGGCGCGGGTGAGCGGAGCGTCGCCCTGTGCGCCGAGCCAGCGGCGGATTGCGGCCAGATCTTTGATTGTGGAGGCGTCGGCAATGCCGGCCCGAATATCCTGCTCCATTTCCAGCAGGAAGAAATGCCCTGTCTCGTGCAATACGGTGGAGAGATCCGCCTTGTCATACAGGCGGATCAGATTGACCGTCCCCCCTTCACGATACCAAGGATAAGTTAGTGATCCCTGTCAGGTT
>CAJUHZ010000042.1 GCA_910585945.1 uncultured Bilophila sp. | reverse complement strand
CTTTTCGCGCCGCGCCAGACTCTCGTCCGGCGTTGGAAGCCATTTCATGCGAATTGTGAAATGACTTCTAGAGGACGGCAATGGCTTCGACTTCCACACGCGCGCCCTTGGGCAGCGCGGCGACGGCAACGCAGGAGCGGGCCGGCGCATCGGAGCCGAATGTTTCACTGTACACGCTGTTCACCGCCTGAAAATCGGCCATATCCACAATGAATACCGTCACCTTGACCACATCGGCGGGAGAGGCCCCGGCTTCCGCAAGAACAGCCTTCATGTTGGCGAGGGCCTGGCCGGTCTGCTCCTTCACATCGGCGGAAACAAGCTCCCCGGTAGCCGGAACCATGCCGATCTGGCCGGAAAGATACAGGGTATCGCCCTTGCGGACAGCCTGCGAATAGGGGCCGATGGCGGCGGGAGCCTTGGAAGTGGAAATAATGGTCTTCATGTTCCTGTCCTTTTTTGATGCTGGCGTGTTTCTTGCGGCGTGTTTCTTGCCTGGAACAGCCGTGCGGCAGGCGGGGCAACCCCGGGCTCAGCCTTCCTGAATCCGCCTGCTGCAAAGCCGTTTGCACGTCCGGCGACGTTGCAGGGCCAACATTGACTGCATGTTCAAGACAGCTTCGCCCGATGTTCGCCCTTGCCGGTCCCAGAAAGCTTTTGCGGACGGCGTTGCAACGAGGGCCGCCCCTGTGACGCTATTTCGCCCACTTGAAGGTGAACACCTGCTCAACGTCGGGGTGCAGGCTCAGGTGAACCGGGCAGGTGTGGGCCGCGCGCTCGATCATGATTTTCTGCTTGTCGGTGTAGGGGCGGTCAGGCATGATGAAGGTCACTTCAATCTTGCCGATACGGCGCGGGTTGGCGCTCATGGTCTTGACGACTTCGATTTCCGTGCCGGTAACGTCCACGTCATGCGTCTTGCCGTAAATGCCGATGATCGTCATGGCGCAGGACGCGAGAGCGGTGACGCACAGGTCGGTGGGTGAAAAGGCTTCGCCCTTGCCGTTGTTATCCACAGGGGCGTCGCTCACCAATTTGGTCCCGCTTGCGACGTGGGTGCATTCAACACGCAGATCGCCGAGGTATTTCGCTGTAACTGTAGCCATGTGGTTCTCCTTTGTCGTCAGATTGATTGTGCCATTGCGGGCAATCTACCCCGGACCCCCGTGTTAGTCAACTATACATAGTCGACAAAAATAAGTCGACAAAAAATCGGATGTCGGGTATCCGCGTCTGGCGTCAGGGGTGGACGGCACGGGCAGGCGCCATGAATCCGGAGGAAAAAATGAACATGAGGGGAGAGGCTCCAGCCCTGCGTATTCTGAAAGCGGCAGGGGAGAACGTGCGGCGTCTGGACTATGCTTTTGTCCCGCGGGGAGGCACGCGGGACGCCGCCCTCCAGCTCGGACTGTCCGAGCACGAGATCGTGAAAAGCCTTGTGTTTGATGACGGACAGGGCGGGCACGCCGTCATGGCGCTCATGCACGGCGACAGGCGCGTATCCCTGCACAAGCTCCAGCGGCTCTCCGGGGAGCCGCACCTCCAGCCGAGTTCGCCTGAAGACGCGGAACGACTGACCGGGTACAGGCCGGGCGGCATTTGTCCGTTCGGGTTGCGCTCGCCCCTCCCCGTATTCGTTCAGGCTTCCCTCCTTGATTGCGCGACGCTGTACATCAATGCCGGCGAGCGCGGCGTCATCGCCGCTATCCGGCCCGAGGCCCTGCGGCTTGTCGGGGCCATAGCCGGAGACCTCCTGAGCGACAGATCCCGAAGGTAGGCGTATGGAAGTCATTTCACGGAAGATTTGCGAAACCGCCTGCGGCCCCGGGGAGTCCTTGACGCGACGCGGGGGGACAGGCTATTTGGAACCGGTTATATATCAACGCCCTATGGTGAACAATGCAGCAACTCAACAAGCCGACATACAGCGAACAGGTCATCAATCTTATCCGGCAGCGCATCCGTAACGGCAAACTGCGTCGGGGAGATCGGATCAGCGAGGCCAGCATAGCCGAAGAGTGCGGCATCAGCCGCGCGCCCGTCCGCGAAGCGCTTTACCAGCTTGAAACGGAAGGCTTGCTGATGTCTCACCCCAAGCGCGGCAAATGCGTGGCCCTGCTCACGGGCGACAGCATCCGCCACCGGTACGAACTGTGCGGCATCCTTGAAGGAGCCGCCGCCGCGGACGCGGCCGCGAGCCTGCCCGAAGGCCCGTGGGAAGAACTGGGCGCTCTGCTTGAGCGCATGAAGCAGGGGGTGGTTTCCGGCACGTCCGTTGAAGATCATGCGGAGCTTGGCACAGCCTTCCACGAAACGATCCTCGCGCGCTCCAGCAACCCGCTGCTCGTCACCATCGCCCGCAGCTCCTGCCGGGTGATCTCCAAGTACCTCATGTTCCAGCACTGGCGCACGCTGTACACGACGGAGGAACTTTTTCAGCGGCACAACAGCATCTACCAGGCCATGCTCTCGCGCCGGCCGCGGACCATCGAAGAAGCCGTGCGGGCCCATTACGCCGATTCCGCCGAACGGCTGGCCCAAATCTGCGAAGCGGAGCAGAAACCCAGGCCCCCCGCCCTGCGCCGCGCCCACTTCCCTGTCGAATAGCTTCAGATTTCTTTCGGATTTCGCCGGGGGCATGACGCCCCCAGGCGCCGCATGTGCCGGCTGACTGCCGGGGACGCAAGGGGATCTTTCCCTGCCAAAGGGTTTGGGGGCGAGACGCCTCCAGGATTTCAAACCGCCCCGCTCCCCCTGCTTCAGGCGGATTGAGACATGAGCGCAAGTCTGATATCAGGTTCATGGGCGCTTTTTTCGGGGAGGACGCATCGTGGACAAGCAGGATCAAACGTCGCTGACGCGCGCGCTCCGCGCGTTGTTGCCGATCGTGCCGCCAGGGGAAAAAAAACGCTTTGTCGCCCTGCTGGCGCTGGCCGTGCTGTCGGCCCTGAGCGAGCTGCTCACCGCCGGGGTTGTGGCGCTGCTGGCCGCCACGTTCAGTTCCGTCGAAGCCGTGCTGAACAAGGCCCCCTTTCTCTTTCTGCGGGAAGAATACGGCCTTGCCTTTGATCAGGATCCCCGCCTGCTGGGTCTGGCGCTTCTGGCGCTGCTCGTCTGCACCGTTGCCGGCAAGAACGCGCTCGCTCTCCTGCAACTCGGGCAGCAGGCGCGCTTTGCGGAATCGGTAGGCGCGGCGGCGCGCAAGCATCTTTTCCGCTTTTACCAGCGGGCCCCCTACCTGTGGATCAACAGGAACGGCGTAGCGGATCTGAACTTCGGCCTGAGCGCGGCAATCTATCTCGCAGCCGCTCTGAACCTGGTTCTGCAAGGTGGGGCAAGCATTCTGGCCCTGGTTATGCTTCTTGTCGGGCTGATCAGCGTATCCCCCCTTCCTTCGCTCCTCCTGATAGCCATCCTCGGCATTGGCGGAAGCATTATCGTCAAAACATGCCGCGCCATGCAGGATCGCTGCTCGAAGGCCGTGTACCAGGCCGATTACCAGATCGCCAAAATCAACCACATGGCCCTGCACGGCCTCAAGGAAATGCGCCTCTCCCGGCGGGAAAACGTGCTCTTCGCCTCGCTCTCGGAGGGTCTGAACGAGACAATCCGGGCCAGGTCGCGTCAGCTGGTCTTTGCCCGACTTCCCGTGGCCCTGCTGGAAATTCTCGGTTTCGCGGCGCTGCTGGTCATGATGGTCTTCCTCATGTATGTGCAGGATGCCGGCATGGCCCGCATCTCCGGCGTCATGGGCTTCATGGCCGCGGCGGCCTGGCGTGGCCTGCCCATCGCCAACCGTCTGGTGGAGACGATCATCTCCGCGCGGAACTCCCTGCCGTACCTGCGCAAGACCGTGGAACTGACAGCCCTGGAAAAATCCCTGGCCCCCGTCCTGCTGCCGCTTGACGAGCAGCCGGCCCCCCTGCCCTTTGCCCGATCCATTGTGCTTGACGACCTCTCCTTTCAGTACCCCGGAACCGGGATCGGCGTGCGGCATGTGTCCATGACCATCCGCAAGGGAGAGACCATCGGCCTGATCGGCCTGTCCGGCGCGGGCAAAAGCACGCTGATCAACCTGCTCACCGGGCTGGTCCCGGCGGACTCCGGGCGGGTTCTTGTGGACGATATCGAGCTGAAGCGGAGCAACGTGCGCTCGTGGATGGGGCGCATCGGCTATGTGCCCCAGGCGCCCTATATTCTTGACGCCACGCTTGCGGAAAACGTCGCCCTGTCCCGCTGGGGCGAAGAAATTGACCGTGAGCAGGTTCTGAAATGCTGCCGTATGGCCGCCCTGGACTTTGTGGATGATCTGGAGCAGGGCATCGACACCGTACTGGGCGACAGGGGAACGCGCCTTTCCGGCGGGCAGGCCCAGCGGGTGGCCATTGCCCGCGCCCTGTACAGCGAACCGGATCTCCTCATCTTTGATGAAGCGACAAGCGCGCTGGACCTCAAAAACGAAAAGATCGTTCACGAAACCATCCTCAACCTGCGCGCCAGGGTCACCATCCTGGTCATCGCCCACCGTCTCTCCACCGTCCAGGGCTGCGACGCCCTTGTCTGGATGGATAAAGGCCGGATACGCGCAACCGGGCCCGTGCAGGAAGTGTTGCCGGAATATGAAGCCGCGCTGCGACAAAGCGGAGAGACGCCGTCAAAGGTGGATGTATGAAATGATCTGGAGAAAGATATGCGCGTCGCACTGGTTCATTACTGGCTTGTAGGCATGAGGGGCGGCGAGAAGGTTCTGGAAGCTCTCTGCCGTCTGTACCCGCAGGCCGACATCTACACGCACTGCGTGGATCGCGCGCGGCTTTCGCCGCTGTTGCGGGAAAAGACCATCCGCACGACCTTTATCCAGCGCCTGCCGGGGAGCGTCCGGCATTACAAGTTCTACCTGCCGCTCATGCCCCTGGCTCTGGAGCAGCTTGACCTGCGCGGGTACGATCTGATCATTTCCAGCGAGTCCGGCCCGGCCAAGGGCGTGCTCTGCCGCGCGGACGCGCCGCACATCTGCTACTGCCACACGCCCATGCGCTACCTGTGGGATTTTTATCAGGATTATCTGAAAGAAGCCGGGCTTGCGACACGTTTTTTCATGCGCCCCTGCTTTCACTACCTGCGCCTGTGGGACGCGGCCTCCGCGGCGCGTCCGGATCGCATCCTTGCCAATTCACGCGCGGTGGCGCGGCGCGTGGCGCGCTGGTGGGGGCGCGAGGCGCATGTGGTTCATCCCCCGGCGGCAGTGGAACGCTTTGCCCCGACAGGCCCGGGCGGGGCGGACAAGCCCTATTTGTGCTTCGGGCAACTGGTGGCGTACAAGCGCGCCGATCTTGCCGTCACGGCCTGCCTGCGGAGCGGGCGCAAACTGGTGGTGGCCGGCGCGGGGACGGAACTGCCGCGCCTGCGCGCCCTGGCCGAAGGTTCCGAACTGATCTCCTTTGCGGATCGCGTGCCGGATGCGGATGTGCCGGGGCTGCTTGCCTCGTGCCGCGCCCTGCTTTTTCCGGGGGAGGAAGACTTCGGCATCACTCCTGTGGAAGCCATGGCCGCGGGCCGGCCGGTGATCGCCTACGCCCGGGGTGGCGCGCTGGAGACCGTGCGCGAGGGCGAAAGCGGACTGTTTTTCAACGAACAGACGCCGGAGGCGCTGTGCGCCGCGCTTGACGCCTTTGAACAGCGCGAGGCGTCGTTCCGCCCCGAACGGATCGCGGCGCACGCCGCAACCTTCAACGAAGCGCGCTTCCGCCGCGAATTCTCCGCCGAAGTGGACGCCCTGCTGGAGACGTTCGCCCCCTTGCGGCGGCAGGCCGCGTTCACGCCACGCTGAGAGCGGCCAGCAGACTCCGCACACGCGCGCCGTAGCTGTGTTGCTGACGCAAGCAGGCGCGCCACGCCTCCGCAAGATGCGGCCTGAGCAGAGGGTCTTTTTCCAGACGTTCCACCTGGACGCAAAGCCGGGCCGGGTGTGTTGCGCGGATGGGGCGCGCCAGTTCGTCGGGAAATATCTCCAGGCCGGGCGTGGCGTCGCTGAGCAGAAAACCGCCCGCCATCCACACGTCGAAATGGCGCTGGGTCAGCCCGGCGGGCAGGAGCAGGCTGGTGACGTTGAGGCTGTAGCGCGCGTGGGCGTACACGTCGAACAGGCCGTTGTAGTAGTCGAGGGGCGGACGCAGATCACTGCCCTCCGGGAGCAGGGGCTTCCAGCCCTGGTCTCCGAACACCGTCAGGCCCAGAGGCAGGGCGGCCCGCAGCCACAGGGCGCGGCGCAACGCCGCCCCCTGTTCCGCGCCAAGACCGGCGGCGCGGACAGCGCTCCCCGGCCAGCAGCGATCCACGTCCAGCGCGCGTTCCCACCAGTGCACATGCGGGAGCGCGGCCGGATCGGGCGAATCCAGCCGGGAAAGCGCCTGCTCCCACAGCGGCGAGGGGAGCCGGGAACCGGCGAAAAAACGATCCCGATCCGGAAAGGCGGAACGCCCCACAAAAACGACAGGCTTCAGGGACGCCGGCGCGCTTCGGCCGGGCGTCGCCGGTTCCCACGCGCCAAGGGGCAAATGCCGGACAAACGACGCGCCGTGATCCCGCAAGGGCGCGACAAAGCTTGCGTCCGTCACGAACAGCGCGGCCTCTTTCCACCAGGGCAGACGCAGGGAGGAAAGCAGGTGCCAGGGGTTGTCCACGCACCATATGGCCACCGGAACCCCGCAGGCCCGCAGGAGCCGGAACCGCCTGCCTTCCGGATCAAGTCCCCGCAGATTGACGGAAAGGAAGAGCGCGGGGCGCTCGTTGCGCAAAATGTCGTCCAGCGGGAGAGACGGCGCGGACGAAGCGGACGTTTTGGAGGGTTCCCCCGATTCAGATGAGGACGACGTGGGGGATGCCGCGGCCGGATACGCCGAATGCTCCGGGCGGGAGCGATCCGCGGACGGCGCTGCGACGCGAACAGGGGCAAAACCTTCAGCCCGAAACGCGGCCTCAAGCTCGGCGGTCAGAAGATCGCGATCCGTTCCGGGCAGCAGGACCGTGCGCGAGCGCCTGTCCCCGTCCGCACGGCGGACCGCATGTCCGCCCCCGCCCTCCGTGGTGGAGAAAAGCCGCGCGGCTTCCAGAAAGGCGAGCAGCGGACCCCAGAAGGACGAAAACAGCCCTTCGCCGGGCGCGTAGCGGAACAGGTTTGCGGAAGTCGCAAAGGGCGGCGTCTTCACCTGATCGGGCGTCAGGCGAATCCAGGCAGGGGGGATCGCTCCGGCCCACGCCGCGGGCATCTGGCGTGTGAAGTCCGGACATTCCAGCCAGTATACCTGTTCTCCGGGCGCGCCCCGGCGTGCCGCAATCCGCTCCGCCTCGGCGGGATCCGGCCCCAGACCGAGAAAGACGAGCGGGCCGGATCCTGGCCGGTCGGAACAGATCCGGTCGGAACAGGACACAAACGGGCCGGAGCCAAGGGTGCGCGCCCGGCCAAGCTCGTCAAACACACGCAGACGCACGGGCCGCGCGCCCGAAGAAGAACAACCGGAAGAATCCGCCGATTCCATGAACCCTCTCCGCCCCGGAACCCCGCTTCCCCCTACTGGCGAAGCGCGTTTTTTTAGGATAAAGGCACGAGTGTCGCTTCAAGACGCCGGCCGCCGCCCCCTTTGGGGAAAGCGCCCGGCCGAAAAACGGACGCCATGAAAGAATACCGCGATCATTATTTTCTGAAAGCCAAGCGCGAACATTACCCCGCGCGATCCGTCTACAAGCTCAAGGAAATAGACGGACGTTTCCACATTTTCGCCAGGGGGATGACGGTGCTTGATCTCGGAGCCTCCCCCGGCTCCTGGTCGCTTGGCGCGGCCGAACGCGTCGGGCCGCGGGGCAAGGTGCTTGCGTGCGATCTGAAGCCGGCGGAAACCGTGTTCCCGGAACAGGTCGTTTTCTACCAGGAGGATGTGTTCGCCCGCTCGGAAGCCTTTGAGGCCGCCCTGAACGCGCACGCGCCCTTTCATGTGGTGATGAGCGACATGGCCCCGCAGACCACGGGAACCCGCTTCACGGATCAGGCGCGCTCTCTGGAACTGTGTCTGGAAGCGCTTGCCGTGGCCGATCGCTACCTCATACGGGGCGGCTCCTTTGTGGTCAAGATTTTCATGGGACCGGACATCATGGAGCTGGTGGGGGCGATGCGCCGGCGTTTCCGCCGGGTGACGTCGTTCAAGCCCAAAAGTTCGCGCGCCGAAAGCAAGGAAACCTTTTATGTGGGGCTCGGCTTCACGGGCCACCCTCCCCCCGCCTCCGGCGTGACGGAGGAGCAACAGGCGCACGCCGCACAGCCGGCGTGATTCACAGGACCACGATTCTTTCAGGGAGGCACACCCATGTCCGGGCACAGCAAATGGGCCAACATCCAGCACCGCAAGGGACGGCAGGACGCCAAGCGCGGCAAGGAATTCACCAAGGCCGCCAAGGAAATCATCATCGCCGCCAAGAGCGGTGGCGATCCGGCCGGCAACCCCCGCCTTCGTTCCGCCATTGCCGCGGCCAAGGCCATCAACCTGCCCAAAGACAAGATCGAAGCCGCCATACGCAAGGGCACCGGGCAGGACGCCGGCGGCGAACTCTTTGAAATCAATTACGAAGGTTACGGCCCCGGCGGCGTGGCGGTGATTGTGGAAACCGCCACGGACAACCGCAACCGTACCGTCGCGGATCTCCGTCATCTGATGACCAAGAGCGGCGGATCCATGGGCGAATCCGGCTGCGTGGGCTGGATGTTCGACCGCAAGGGCGTGATCGTCTTCGACAAAAACGCCTACACCGAAGATCAGTTGATGGAAGCGGCCCTGGATGCCGGGGCCGACGATCTGCACGATGAAGGCGACACCTGGGAAATCCATACCGCCATGGCCGATTTCAACAGCGTGCGCGAGGCGTTTGAAAACGCCGGCCTTGCCATGCAGTCGGCCGAACTGGCCATGATCCCGCAGACGACGATCCGCGTCGACGCCGAAACCGCCCGCAAGGTCATTCGCTTTGTCGAAGCGCTGGAAGATCATGACGACGTGCAGAACGTCTATTCCAATGTGGATATTCCGGATGAAGTCATGGCCGAACTGTAACGGCGCGCCCGTCCACGCCGAACACGGCGACGGCGCGCGATGAGCGGGCTGACGGTCATCGGCGTGGACCCTGGTTCACGCAACACGGGCTGGGGCGTCGTGAACGAAACATCCGGCGTGCTGCGCCTGGTGGAATGCGGGGTGATCCGTCCCTCGCCCGGGGATCCGTTCGCCACGCGCCTGGCCTGCATCTTCAGGGAACTGCACGCGATCCTGGTGCGGCTCAAACCGGACGAGGCGGCCGTGGAGCAGGTTTTCACCGCCCGCAACGCGGCCACGGCGCTCAAGCTCGGGCAGGCGCGCGGCGTTGCGGTGGCGGCGTGCGCGGCGCGGGATCTGCCTGTCAGCGACTACGAGCCTTCCGTCATCAAAAAGGCGGTTGTCGGCGTGGGCGCGGCGGACAAGGAGCAGGTCAGCTTCATGGTGGGGCGGATGCTCGGCGTCAGGCCGGACTGGGCCTTGGATACCGGGGACGCGCTGGCCGCCGCCATCTGCCACATCAATACGCAACGCTTTGCAAGACGGGCCGGACTGGCCTGATTGATTCCGTCCCGGGGGACAAAAAGAGGCATAAAAGCAAAGTCCCGTAGGGCTTTTGGAACTCTACGGGACTTGCTGAAAAAGGCTGATGGTGGAGGCGGGGGGAATCGAACCCCCGTCCGAGAAAGATTCACGCAAAGCATCTACAGGTTTAGGTCAGGTTTCAGTCTTGCCGTGCCCTTCGCCCCCGACCGGGCAGAACACGGCCAGCCCGCCGTATGATCTCGCGGAGCGCCCCGGCAGGCGCCGGCTTCCGCCAGCCTGATGGAGTGTCGCCGCGCAGGTTTATCAGGCGTCCGCCTGCGCGACGTGACCGTCAAGCGGTCAGAGTGCCCTGCTGCTTAAGCAGCGCAGGCGTATTCGTAATCGTTGTTGGCAATTACTTGTGTGCCGCTTTTTACGAGGCCAGCGGCGCCTCGACCTGCCGCTTCGGCTTCAACATCCCCGTCGAAACCAGTGCGCCCCCCTGGTTGCGCTGTGTGATTTGCGGTGTCCGGCCTGTTACGCCGAACCCGCAAGAAGTATAGGCATTCCGGACGAAAAGGCAAGGGCTTTGCCCCTGACCGGCATACGGCGCGGCGGACCCTGTTTTCAGCGCGCCGGAAAATAGAAGTGCGACAGCGCGCCCCGCAGGCAGACATGATAGGGATAGGCGCGGGCTTCGCCCGCATCCCTGTCGGCTGAAGCTGCCCCGGGCGCGGCGGGCCCGCCCTGCGTCACAGCCGCTCCGATATCCTGAAGCCCGCGCAACAGCAGAGACTGTCGGGCGATCTCCCGCAACACGGCCTCCAGTTCGGGAGTGGCGGTCAGCGCGGCGTCCAGCGCCTCGCCGGACGCGCCCGTCCGATCCGGCACGCCGAAACGCCCTGCCGCGTCCAGACCAACCACAAGGCGCGTCTCTTCCACATTCACGCCCACCTCGGTCAGCCTGGCGCGCAACATTTCCAGAAACATTTCCTTGAGCGCGTCGAGCGTGTCCTCCATATCCGAAAGCAGCGGTTCCGCTTCAGCGGCAAGGCGGGTCAGGGAATTCAGAAGATCCGGCTGCGCGTGCTCCAGAGATGTCGCGGCCAGGGCGCGCCGCACCTCCGGCCCGGCAAGAAATGCCGCCATGTCTGTCGGGGCCGGGCCAGCCGAACCGGCCGAAAAGCGATGCAGATGAAGCATGGAATTCTCTGAAGAAAAGGCTGTATATTCGTTGTCCACAACGTGTCTCCCCAATGCGGGAACCCGTTTCCCGGCCTTCGGCTATGCAGAAAGAGACGGCCGATTTTGCCGCCTTTGCCGGCAGATCCCGTGAATTTGAACTTCAGCAAAAAACATGCCTTCGAGTGCCCGATGGAGCGGATGCAGGCAGGCGCGCAAGAGGCGTTCCGGGAAGCAGCCCGATTGACAGCGCAACCGCTTCATGGTCAGCCTCGTTGTGTCGGGCCGGCCCGAAACCATGTTGCGCATTCTTCGCAAACGCCCGCGGCTTCGGCCCGCTCCCAACGCCGTGCGGCAAGAACAAGGGAGGAAAAGACATGCGGGAAGGGCTGATCTGCCCCCGATGCGGGGCCATTGTGGAGACGTGGCGCAACCCCGCGCCCACGGTGGATATCATCATTCATGCGCCCGAACGCGGCGTCGTGCTGATCGAGCGGAGCGGCCCGCCCTTCGGCTTCGCCCTGCCCGGCGGCTTTGTGGACACGGGCGAAAGCGTGGAAGAGGCGGCCGCGCGCGAAGCGTTCGAGGAGACCGGCCTGCACGTCACACTTGAAGCGCTGCTCGGCGTCTATTCGGACCCGGCGCGCGATCCGCGCCGGCACACCCTCTCCGTGGTCTACATCGCGTCGACTCGGGAGCCGGAAAAACTCGCCGCCGGCGACGACGCGGCCGCCGCGGCCTGGCATCGGCCGGAAGCCCTGCCGGAAAACCTGGCCTTTGACCACGCCCGCATTCTGGATCACTTCAGGGCATGGCTGCGCGGCGAACGGGCGGCCGCGGCCGTGACCGGCCGGGCATGAGCCATTCGCGCCCGCAAGGGATCGCGCACAAAAAAAGGTTGCGGCAAACGTCGCAACCTTTTGTCGTCTCTGGTCGGGATGGCGCGATTTGAACGCGCGATCTCTGCGTCCCGAACGCAGCGCTCTACCAGACTGAGCCACATCCCGTGAGGCACGTTTCTTAGCGCGTTTGCGTGCCGTTGACAAGCCTTTTTTGTCGGCTTTGCAAAAATCCCGCCCGCGCGTCGGGGACGCGGCCCCGGCAGAAGGCCAAAAGCCGGTCATCCAGCCGATATCAAGGCATTGCGCGCCCCCAACCGAGGGGGTTCGGGGGGCATCATGCCCCCCGACGGGGCGTGGGGCAGCGCCCCACAAAAATGCCGCCCCCGGGGTCAGCCCCCGTCAGCGGCGGCGCGAGCGCCCCGCAGGGTTTCTTCAAGGGGAATGAACATGTCGCTTTCCGGATCAAGACACAGGAGTTCGCCCGCGCTCATGTCAAAATACAGGCCGTGCAGGTGCAGACGATTTTTGGCCAGAGCCTGCTCGATCCAGGGGAACGTCCGCAGATTCCGCAAGGAAATGCGCACCCCGTTCATTTCGCAGGCGCGCTGCCGCGCCTCCGGCCCGACCGAGGGAGGGAGGCGTTCCGCCTCGCGTTTGGCCAGTTGCGCCTGATCCAGCCAGACGTTGAGAAAGACATCCTGCTCATGCCCGCCGCCCAGCAGATTGGCGAAGCCCCCGCAGTGCGCATGCCCCATGACGATGATGTGGCGCACGCGCAAGTGCCGTATGGCGTATTCAAGGGCGGAACTGACGCCGTGATGGTGCGTGTCCGGCTCGTGCGGGGGAACCAGATTCGCCACATTGCGGATCACGAAGAGTTCCCCCGGGCGCGCGTTCAGAATCTGCACCGGGTCCACGCGCGAATCGCTGCACGCCACCACAACGGCCACCGGCTTTTGCCCGGCGCGCAATTCCTTGTAGAGATTGTGGCCGCCCTCGTACCATGTGGCGTGAAACTGGCGGAATCCGTCGACAAAACGGGTAAAAAGCGGATCAAAGCTCATGTCTGCTCCTTTTGCCCGGCGGCCGCCCCGTTCCCCGAAGGGCGCATCTCCCGGCGAAACATGGCGAACACCCCCATGCAGGTGACGAAGGCCAACACATCGGCCGCCGGAATGCTGATCCAGATGCCGTTCAGACCCCAAAAACGGGGGAACAAAATCAAGCCGGGAATGAGAAAGAGCAACTGCCGCGTCAGCGACAGAAAAATGGAAAGCTTGGCCCGACCGATGGACTGGAAGAAATTGATGATGACGATCTGGCACCCCACCAGAGGGAAGACAAGCGCGCTCAGGCGCATCCCGGTGGTGGCGAAATCAATGGTCACGGCGTCGTCGGTGAACAGGGAGGAAATGAACCGGGGGAAGCACTCCGCGGCCAGAAAGCCGAACGTGGCGATGCTCACCCCGGCGATCACGCCGTACCCGAGCGCCTGCCGCACGCGCTCCATGCGTTTGGCTCCGTAGTTGTAGCCCACTATGGGTTGCATGCCCTGCGTCAGGCCCATGAGGATCATGACGAACATCATGAGGACCCGGTTGATGACGCCATAGGCCCCCACGGCCAGATCGCCCCCGTACCGCCCCAGGCCGATGTTGATCAGCGCCACCACCGCACAGGCGCAAACATTCATGAGAAAGGGCGAAAGCCCGATGGAGAGAATGCCCCTGAGCACATCCGCCCGCAGTCTGTAGATGCCGGGCTGAAAGTGCAGCGCGCTTTCCCTGTCCCGAAAATGCCGCAACACCCAGAGCATGCCCATGCCCTGCGAGAGGACCGTGGCCAGGGCCGCGCCGCGCATCCCCCAGCCCAGGAGGTAAATGAACAGCGGGGCAAGCGCGATATTGAACCCCACGGTCACCACGGCCGACAGCATCGCCTTGCGCGGATAGCCCGAAGCCCGCATGACGTGATTGAGGTTGAACATCGTGTAGGTGAACGGCAGCCCCAGCAGAATCACCCGCATGAAGTCGCCGGCATGCGCGAGCGTGTCCGCGCTGGCCCCGAACGCAAGCAGAATCGGATCGATGAAGGCCAGACACAGCAGCCCGAAAAGAAGGCTGGCAACAAGATTGAGCACAACAACGTTGCCGAGCGCCCGCGCCGCGCCGTCCATGTCTTTCCGCCCCATGCGGATGGAACAGATCGAAGCCCCGCCGATGCCCACCAGCATCCCGAACGCAAAGGTGAGATTCATGACCGGAAAGGCCACCGCCAGGCCGGAAAGCGCCAGCGGCCCCACCCAGCGGCCGATGAACACGCTGTCCACAATATTATAGAGGGAAAAAACGACCATGCCCGCAATGGCGGGCATGGAGTAACGGAGAAGCAGTCCGCCCACAGGCTCTTTTTCAAGAGCGGCGGCATTTTCGTGCGACATGGAAACCTCTGTGCGTATCTCGCGGCGCGGCAGCGGGCCAGGCGTCGACAGGCCACTCTCAAAATTTTTTCGGCGGCTTGTCAAGAACTCATTCCCCCGGCGTCAGGGCAATCGGATGATTCATGATAAGCACTTGGAATAAAAAGATATTCCACCTTAAACCTGAAAGATTTTTATCAATTATTTCAGAATGTTATCCATGTTCATGCGGTTGCCCTGCCCCCGGCGTCACGCCGGAAACAAACTTGTGCTTTTTTTCCCGTAGCAGGACAAAAAAAGCGTTTCCAACACGCGGCCGCGCGCCGGGCAGGGGGCTTTTCACCGTGCGGCGGCGCTGCAAACGCGCTGTTTCACCGGCCGTCGCGCATCCGGTATTGTCAAAAAAATGCGACAATATCGCATCGAAAAGCGGCGTTCTAGTAAAACATACTGAATTTTATTATTTTTTATATCAGTATTTATTCCTGACAAAGAGGATATTGCTGAACTGACCAGCCCTGACCGGAGAAAAAGCTTGCGGAAAAAAAACGGGCAGGGTAAATATGTGGATGGAGTGTTGTGGCATCGTGTGTTTGATAAAAAAATAACTGCAACCAGTTCAGGAGGTTGAAACCATGGGCTACCAACTTACGGAAGACCAGACGCTTATCAGGAACATGGTTCGCGAATTCGCCGAAAACGAAGTGAAGCCCATCGCGGCGGAAATCGACAAAAACCACCGTTTCCCGACTGAAACCGTGAAGCGCATGGCGGAGCTTGGCCTCTTCGGCCTCTCCACCCCTGAAGCCCTCGGCGGCGGCGGCGACAGCGCCGAAGACGTGCTCTCCTACATCCTCGCCGTGGAAGAACTGAGCCGCGTGTGCGCCACGCACGGCGTCATCCTTTCCGCGCACGTCTCCCTCGGCATGTACCCCATCCTGAAATACGGCTCCGACGCGATCAAGGAAAAATACATCCCCGATCTCGCCGCCGGCAAGAAGCTCGCCGCCTTCTGCCTGACCGAAGCCGGCGCCGGCACGGACGCCGCCTCCCAGCAGACCGTGGCCGAGAAGAAGGGCGACAAGTACGTCGTCAACGGCGCCAAGGTGTTCATCACCAACGGGGCCGTGGCCGACAACTTCATCATCTTCGCCATGACCGACAAGTCCAAGGGCCTGAAGGGCATCACCGCCTTCACCGTGGAAAAGAGCTTCCCCGGCTTCCAGGTCGGCCAGGTTGAAGACAAGATGGGCATCTGCGCTTCTTCCACCACCGAAATCATCTTCAAGGACATGGAAGTTCCGGCCGATCACATGCTCGGCAAGGAAGGCGAAGGCTTCAAGATCGCCATGCAGACCCTGGACGGCGGGCGCGTGGGCATCGGCGCGCAGGCTCTCGGCATCGCCCAGGGCGCGCTGGAAGCGGCCATTTCCTACGCCAAGGAACGCAAGCAGTTCGGCAAGCCGATCAGCGCCAACCAGGGCATCCAGTGGATGCTCGCCGAAATGGCGACGAAGATTGAAGCCGCCCGCCTGCTCGTGTACCAGGCGGCCAACATGAAGGGCGCGGGCGTGCGCTTCAGCAAGGAAGCCGCCATGGCCAAGCTCTTCGCCGCTGAAACCGCGATGGACGTGACGACGAAGTCCGTGCAGATCCACGGCGGCATCGGCTACACCCGCAGCTACCCTGTGGAACGCATGATGCGCGACGCGAAGATTACCGAAATCTACGAAGGCACCAGCGAAGTGCAGAAGATGGTCATCGCCGGCAACATCCTTGCCTAAAAACCCCGTATGATGCGCGGGCGCCCGTTTCGGCGGGCGCCTTCCCCTCTTCTTTGCTGGCGCCGCCTTTCTCGCATCTTGATGCCAGGCTCCAGCCAACGTGTTGGTGAGGAAACATGAAGAAGGTAGTTGTTTGCTACAAATGGCTTCTGGACGATGCGGACATTCGCGTGAACGAGAAGTCCCGCCAGCTTGACTTTGAAAAAGCCAAGTTCAAGCTCAACGAATACGACCGCAACGGCATCGAGGCCGGCGTCCAGGTCAAGGCCGCCGGCGGCAGCGAGCTTATCGGCGTGACCTGCGGCAACGGCGTTGAAGCCTCCGCCAAGGATGCGCTTTCGCGCGGGCTGGATTCCGTGTCGTATGTGAACAGCGCCGCCCTGGCCGACGCCGACAGCCGCGCCACCGCCCGGACCCTGGCCGCCGTGATCAAGAACATCGGAGATGTGGACGTGGTCATCTGCAGCGAAGCCTCGAGCGACGAGTACGCCCAGCAGGCCGGCTCGCGCGTGGCCGCGATCCTCGGCATCCCCTGCGTGACCTACGTCAACGCCATTGAAGTGGCCGGCGACACGCTGAAACTCAGCCGCAAACTTGACGACGGCGTGGAGCATGTGGAAGTCAAAATGCCCGCCGTCATTTCCGTCGTGCCGGACGTGAACGATCCGCCCATTCCCAGCGTGAAGCAGATTCTCGGCGCCAAGAAAAAGCCCGCCAACGCGGTGACGCTTGAGGCCATTGGCCTGACGGAAGCCGATCTTCAGCCGCAACTCGCCACGGTGAGCGTCCTCGCTCCGGTTGTCGAACGCAAGAACATCCGCATGAACCCGGACGGCACGTCCCTGGCCGACGCCGCCGCCAACCTGGTCAAGCAGCTTGCCGCCGACGGCGTCCTCTAACGCTCGCGAAGGGAGAAGAATCTGATGAACGTATGGGTTATTGCCGAAACGTCCGATCTCGCAACGGAGCTTGTGAGCGGCGCGAAAGACATCACCAAGGGAGCCGCCGAAGTCACCGCTTTTGTGGGCGGTGACGAACTCGCCGGCAAGCATGTGGCGGCCTGCGGCGCGGCCAAGGTGTACGCCATGCCGATGCCGGCCGACGCCATGTGGGAAGCCTACGCTCCCGTGCTGGCCGAAAAGGCGAAAGCCGAAAAGCCTGTCCTCATTTTTGTTGGCGACACCAAGCGCGGCAAGGATATCGCCGCCCAGATCGCCACGGCCCTCGACGCGCCCTGCGTCTCCGGCTGCAAGACCATGACCATTGAAGGCGACGTCAAGACCGTCGGCCGCATGATCTACGGCGGCATGGCGCTCAAGACCATGACGACGACAGCCCCCACCGTCGTCGCCACCATCGGCGCCAAGTGCTACGAGCCGCTGCCGGCCGATCCTTCCTGCACCATCGCCACGGAAACGCTGGCCCCGGCCGCGGGCGCGGCCAAGGTGGTCAAGCGCGAACCCAAACAGTCCCAGGGCGTCAACCTGTGCGACGCCGTGAAAGTCGTCGGCATCGGCCGCGGCTTTGTGGAACAGAGCGAAGTGGCCCTGGCCGAAGACCTCGCCAAGGCTATGGGCGCGGAAATGGCCTGCACCCGCCCCATCGCTGAATTCTTCAAGTGGATGCCGGAAGAACGCTACCTCGGCATTTCCGGCCAGGTCATCAAGCCGCAAGTGTATGTGGCCGCCGGCGTGTCCGGTCAGGTCCAGCACATCGCCGGCGTGCGCGACTCCAAGATCATCGTGAGCGTGAACAAGGACGAAAACGCCCCCATGCTCGCCATGTCCGACTACTATTTCGTCGGTGACATCAAGGACGTCCTGCCCGCCCTGACCGCGGCCTTCAAGGCGTAAGCGCGGTTTTTCGGAGCGCGCTCCGTCCGCCAGGTTTCGGATCCGCCTTGTGCTCCGCACCGTTTCAGGGTACGGAGCACAAGGCGTCGGGAGAGATCCCGGCGTGGCGGCACTGCCGCCGCAGGCAAGTCGAAAACCATGTTTTTTCGGCTCCGGGGGAATTTCCCCCGGACTTTTTTTCAGGGGCGTCCGGAACCTGTTCCGTTCGCTCTCCATACCAAACCCCACAGGGAAGCAGGGACGAAATATATGGCTGATTATGATGCGATAGTGGTCGGCGCCGGTTTGGCCGGAAGCACCGCCGCCTACTGCATGGCCAAGGAAGGCCTGAGCGTGCTCATCCTGGAGCGGGGCGACACCGCCGGATCGAAAAACGTGACCGGCGGCCGCCTGTACGGGCATTCCCTGGAGAAGGTCATCCCCGGTTTCGCCAAGGAAGCGCCCATCGAGCGCACGGTGACGCGGGAAGTCATCTCCATGCTCACGGCCGACAGTTGTTTCAACATCGACTTTCATTCCACCAAATTCGCGGGAAGCCCCTCGAGCGAATCCTACACCGTGCTCCGCGCCGAATTCGATGCCTGGCTCACCGGCAAGGCCGAGGAAGCCGGCTGCGACGTGGTGTGCCCGGCCCGGGTGGATTCCCTGCTGAAGGAAAACGGCAAGGTCGTCGGCGTGGTGGCCGGCGATGACGAGCTGACGGCCGATGTGGTCATTCTGGCGGACGGCGTGAACAGCCTCCTCGCCCAGAAAGAAGGTCTGAAAAAGGAACTCAGCCCGCATCAGGTCGCCGTCGGCGCCAAGCAGATCATCGAACTGCCCGAAAACGTCATCAACGATCGCTTCTGCCTGAACAAGGGCGAGGGCGTCGCCCGGCTGCTGGCCGGCAAGCCCACCAACGGCATGGTCGGCGGCGGCTTCATCTACACCAACAAGGAAAGCCTGTGCGTCGGCCTCGTGGTGACGGTGGCGGACATCATGAAGTCGCCCCAGCGCCTGCCCGACATGCTCGAAGCCTTCACGCAGCATCCGTCCATCAAGCCCCTGCTTGAGGGCGGCAAGCTTGCCGAATACTCGGCGCACCTGGTTCCCGAGGGCGGCCTTGCCATGCTCCCGACGCTTGTGGCCGACAACCTCCTCGTCACCGGGGACGCCGCGGGCCTGTGCATCAATCTCGGCTTCACCGTGCGCGGCATGGACTTCGCCATCGCTTCCGGCGAAATGGCGGCCAGGACCGTCATTGAAGCCAAGGCCAGGAACGACTTTTCCGCCGCGGGCCTGGCTGGCTACCGGAAGCGCCTTGACGAAAGCTTTGTGATGAAGGACCTGCAGACGCACAAGAACGCGCCCGACTTCATCGAGCACACCACCCGCGTGTACAACGAATACCCCGCCCTGGTGGAACGCATCTTCCTCGACATGTTCCGCGTCAACGGCACGCCGTCCGTGCGGATGCTGAAAAAGGTGTTCCCGCACCTGCGGCAGGTCGGTTTCCTCAACCTCATGAAAGACGGCATCAAAGGGATGGGCGCGATATGAGCATGAGCATCGAACAAAAATTGTCTCTGGACAAGTTTGTCGTGGACGAAGGCAACCCGCATATTGTCGTCCATGCGGACAAGCTGGACGAAGCCACCATCAAGGCCCTGACCGTGGGCTGCCCGGCCGGCCTGTACACCCTGAACGAAAAGGGCCAGCTCGCCTTTGAAGTGGCCGGCTGCCTCGAATGCGGCACCTGCCGCGTGATCTGCGCGCACAAGCCCGGCGGCATGGAATGGAACCACCCCCGCCCCTCCTTTGGCGTGCAGTACCGCTTCGGCTAGAATCATAAAACGCCGCCTGTGAAAAACCGGTTTTGCCTGCCGCCGTGCAGGGCAAAACCGGTTTTTCGTTTTCACATTGACTTTTAACTGTACGGCCGCTACTTGCCTTGGTAAAATGTTCTTTACGGCCTTGCAGACGAAAAACACACACTACTGAAAAAAGCAGTGCTGAACAGGGGGAGCGCAATGGCGGATGCAAAAAATGAGGAGTACGGCGCAAACGTCGTCCTTGTGCCGGAATGTGAAGCTGCACCGGATGGAAGCGATACCACCACTCTCCCGGAAGAAAAGGAAGAAAACATTACAGAACCTTTCAATACGCGCGAGATTCGTATTGATTCAAAATCCGGCAACCTCAATACTCTGCTGGATCGTCTGTATAATGATGAAATCGACCTTGCTCCGGACTTCCAGAGGCAGGCCGGCATCTGGAGCGAACGCGACAAATCGCGCCTTATGGAATCGCTCATGCTGCGCATTCCCATTCCCGCCTTTTATTTTGATGGAACCAATGATGAAAAATGGCTGGTCGTGGACGGATTGCAGCGCCTTACCGTCATTCGCCGCTTTGTGGTGGATGACGAGATGCGGCTGAGCGATCTGGAATACCTCAAGGAGCAGAACGGCAAGAAATTTTCCGAACTGCCGCGCCCCTTGCAGCGCGCCATCAAGGAAGCCCCCATCGTCTGGTATCTCATCATGCCCGGCACGCCGGAAAACGTGAAGTTCGACGTTTTCCGCCGCATCAATACCGGCGGCCTTCCGCTCAGTTCACAGGAGATCCGACACGCGCTCAACGGCAAGCCCGTCACGGACGTCATCAAGACGCTGGCGGAAAGCGACGACTTCAAAACCGCCATCGACAACGGCATTTCATCCAAGCGCATGGACGATCGCGAATGCATCACGCGCTTTCTTGTTTTTTCCGTTTTCCCCCCCGATACATACGGCAAAGACGATTTTGACGCCTTTCTGAACACAGGGATGCGTTATCTGAATGAACATCCCGAACTGCTCGAGGATCTGGAGCGTCGCTTTGTGCGCGTCATGCGTGCGGCAACGCGCATTTTCGGCAATGACGCCTTTCGCAAGCGTTACCACAGCAACGCCACGCGCTTCCCTGTCAACAAGGCGCTCTTTGAAAGCTGGAGCGTCAATCTGGACGCCTGCACCGATGAAGAGCTGGCCCGGCTTGAGCAGCAAAAGGAAGCAGTGCGAAACGCCTTTATGCGACTTATGCTGGACGATGACTTTGAAAAGGCTGTAACGCAGGGCACGGGATCCATTGCCAGGGTAAAATGCCGCTTTGGAAAGATACAGGCGCTGATTCGGGAGGTGCTGGATGCTTGACGCTCTGGAATTGAAAAACTTCAAATGTTTTCAGCAGCAAAAAATAGCGTTTCGCCCCCTGACATTACTGACAGGCGTTAACAGCGCGGGCAAGAGCACCACCATACAAGCCTTGCTGTTGCTGCAACAAACCTTCACTGAACACAGGAAAACGCCGGAAGCGCAACTGTCCGGCGAACTCGTCAACCTGGGGTTGCCGGAAGATGTGCTGAACAGCAATGCCGAGGACGATGCCTTTTCGCTTGAAGCGGCACAGGACGGCACGTCTTTTCTCCTGCGGGCCACAGTGGACGGGAAAAAACTGCGTACAGAACCCATGACCGCCCCGGCGTGCGCCTTCGCAAACTTCCGGTATCTGAATGCGGAACGCCTCTGCCCGCGCACGGTTTTTCCAGTGCCGACCGAAACACAACGCTCCTGCAACGCCATTGGCAATCAGGGGGAATTTGCCGCCTACCATCTCCATGTTTCCGGACAGATGAAAATCGCGTATGCCGACGCCGGCAAACCCAACCTTCTGGCCCCGGACGCCGCCGGGGATTCCGCAACGCTGCAAATGCAGACGGAAGCCTGGCTTTCCTTGCTGGGCGCGCCGGTGCGCCTTCAGACAGACAGGCCAACAGGCACGGATTCGATCGTTCTGCGCTTTTCTTTCCCTGATATTTCCAATACCTATTACCGCCCGACAAATGTCGGCTTTGGCCTGACCTACGCCTTGCCCGTCTTTGTGGCGGCGCTTGGCGCTCCGGCGGGTTCCCTGTTGATCGTCGAAAATCCCGAAGCCCACCTGCACCCCAAGGGACAGGCGCTTATGGGACGTTTTCTTGCGCGGGCGGCCGCCTGCGGCATCCAGATCATCATGGAGACGCACAGCGACCACGTTCTCAACGGCGTGCGCGTGGCCGTCAAGCAGGGAGACATCGCCCACGATGCCGTGCAGATCAACTTCTTCCACCAACGGGACGGCATAAGTCGCCTCTCTGCCCCCCGCATCGACAGGGACGGGCATATTGACCAATGGCCCGACGACTTTTTTGACGAGTGGGACAAGCAACTTTCCGAACTGCTGTAGAAGTCATTTCATAATTCGCATGAAATGACTTCCAACGCCGGACGAGAGTCTGGCGCGGCGCGAAAAGCGCCGTGAATGAGCCAAAAACCACGTTTTTTGGCGAATGATCTCCATAATTCAGCCCAAAGACTGAATTATGAAATGAGTTCTAGTGTCTACTTGCAAAAGCAGACACTATAAAACCCGTAAGGGTTTTGCGGCGGCGTAGCCGGGTTCATTCGCGAAAAACCACGTTTTTTC
>CAJUHZ010000041.1 GCA_910585945.1 uncultured Bilophila sp. | reverse complement strand
GCGGGTATCTAGGACACTTCTCCATCGCTGTCAACATTTTCGGGAAACTTTTTTCGGGGATTTTCGATATGCAATGATAATCATGTGGAATATATAATAATTTTTGTATAATTTTTTTCCGCGCCCGAAGGCCCGCCACGCCTCATTCTCCTGAAGCGGACGCCGGAGAACCCGCCTGCCAGCCCTCACGCTCCGGAACATAGCGTCCCCCCATCGCCTTGAACACCAGATTTTCCGCCCGGATCGTCCGGTATCTGGCCTCCAGGGCGGAGAGCAGGGAAGAATCGGCCGTGTTCTGGGCGTCCAGATAGTCCTTGAGTTCGGCCGCGCCAAGTTCGTAGCGGTTTCGGTAATAGTCGAGAACGGCCATGTCCTTTTGGTGTTTTTCCGCCATGACGTTGAACATCTGAAGAGATTTCGCCCAGGAATAGCGCGCGGCGTCCACTTCATTCAGGGCGGCGGTCACGGTTTCGGTAAAATTCAGCTTTGCCGTTTCAAAATCCGCCTCGGAGATCCTGATTTGCCAGCGCAGGGTGTTCCAGTCCAGAAAGGGAAAGGAAATCTGCACCGTGCCGCCAAGCAGGGGCACATCGAAGAAGCGATCCGCCGTGTCGGAAGTCGCCCGCAGGGTGGATCCGAGCGTCACCGTCGGGTACCAGCTTGCGCGATTGGACTGGACGGTCTTGAAGGCTTTTTGCAGCCGATCTTCGGCAGCCCGAATATCCGGGCGGGCGGCCAGGGCCGCGACAGGCACATCCAGATTCACGCCGACGATCGGGGCGTCCATAAGACTGTCGGTTCGGACGGCAAGAGCTTCGCCGGGGCGCGCGTCGAGCAGATCCCGCAGTGTTTGTTCCGCGCTCTTGCGCGAGTTTTCCAGTTGCAGCAGGCTGTTTCTGGCGGCCAGCAGGGATTGCGCGGCCTGAAGCGGCTCCACCGAGGCCACCTTGCCGAGCGTGTATTTGCTTTCGGTCAGCGTCAGAAGCCGGGCGTAGCGCGCCACGCTGGCTTCGGTCAGCCCGATGGCCTCGTTGAGGTAGCGCAAGTCGAAGTAGGCGTCCGCCACGCTGTTGATCAGGGCCAGACGGGCGGCCTCCAGATCCTCGCGCGTAGCCAGGTATTCCCATTCCTGAGCCGAGGCCGCGTTGCGGAGCCTTTGCCAGAGATCCAGTTCGTAGCTTACGCCGAGGCGTGACTGGTAGGAGCGGCCGGCGTCGCCTGTGGCAAGGTTCTTGTCGGAACCGGCCGAAGCGTCCGCCGAAAAAATCGGCAGGAGATCCGCGCCGATCAGGCGGGCGTTGTACAGCGCCCGATTGACCGCCACCGCGCTCCGGGCCAGATTGACGTTGCGGGCCAGGGCCGTGCGCATCAGCGCGTCAAGATCGGCATCGCCGTAGGCGGTCCACCATTCCGGGTCCAGACGATAGTCGCGGGCGATCTGTTCGGCCGGGATCACATCGCGTTTCAGATCCGCCGTCCGGTAGTCGGCGCATGCGGCCAGCGTCAGGCAAAGGGCAAGAGCGGCGGCAACTCTCGGGGAAACCATGATCTTCACTCCCGCGAGAGGGCTTCAATGGGGTTGAGGCGCGAAGCGTTGCGCGCCGGCACAAAGCCGAAGACAATGCCGATGGCGGAAGAACAGGCCAGGGCCAGCAGCATGGGTCCGGCGGAATAGGCCATGGCGAAATCCGTGACGAACATGTCGAAAACAAGCCCGATGAGGTAGGAAACGCCGATGCCGAGGACGCCCCCGATAAGGCAAATCAGCACGGCCTCAATAAGAAATTGCTGCATGATGTTGCCCTGTTTGGCGCCCACCGCGATGCGCAACCCGATTTCGCGCGTGCGCTCCGTCACGGAAACGAGCATGATGTTCATGACCCCGATGCCCCCGACAACCAGCGAAATGAGAGCGATGCCGGAAATAAGCAGGGTCATGGTGCCGGTGGTGCTCTCGATGGTTTTCTTGATGCTGTCCGTGTTCTGGGTGAAAAAGTCGGTTTTGCCATGCCGGGCGGCCAGCAGGGCGGAGAGATTTTTTTCCGCCATGAGGGGGCGCACATCGTTCTTGACCTTGACCACAATGGAAGAGATGTGCTTCGTGCCGGTGATCTTGTTCATGACCGTGGTGTACGGGGCCCAGAGATTGAGCGTGTCCGTGGGGCCGAAAACGGTATCCTGCTTTTTGGCCACGCCGATGATTTCCAGCGGCTGGCGCTTGAACAGCAGCACCTGACCGATCGGGTTCTCGCCGGAGGGGAAAAGTTTTTTTCGTGTGTTGTCGTCGATGACGACATAGGAGGCGTTGCGCCTCACGTCGTCAGCATCGAAAAAACGGCCCTGGGCCGGACTCAGCCCCTTGACGTCAAAATACTGCTCCCCCACTCCGCTCAACTGCGCATTGACCGAGATGTTCCGGTACACAAGCGTTCCGCTGGATGCCGAAACCGGGGTGGAACTGGCAAGGTAGGTCTGCCTGCCCAGCATGTCCGAATCACCCACAGTGAGCGTTTTCACCCTGTTGGCCCGCCTGTCCCCGAACCCCGCGCCGGGGTAGACGGTAATGGTGTTGGTGCCCATGGCGTTGATGTTGGCGATGATCTTTTGCTGCGATCCCCGCCCCAGCGCCACGACAGACACCACGGAGGCGATGCCGATGATGATCCCGAGCATGGTCAGGACGGATCGCATCTTGTGCGCCAGAATGGCCTGCACCGACATCTTGAACGCTTCCACAAGCTGATCCTTGCGGAACAGCCAGGCGTTTTCGGGCGGATTGGCCTGCCCTGCCCCGCCGGAAGGCGGCGGGCACGGCTCCCTCCGCACGTCCGCGATGATTTCGCCGTCCCTGATCTCCACGCTGCGTTTGGCGTAGGCCGCGATGTTCGGATCGTGCGTGACCAGCACAATGGTATGGCCCTGACGGTTCAGATCCGTCAGAATGGCCATGACGTTTTCCCCGCTTTTCGAGTCGAGCGCGCCGGTAGGCTCGTCGGCAAGGATGATATCGCCGCCGTTCATGAGCGCCCGGGCGATGCTGACCCGCTGCTGCTGGCCTCCGGAGAGTTCCGTCGGGCGGTTTTCCAGCTTGTCGCCCAGCCCGAGATTGGCCAGAAGCTGTTTTGCCCGGGCCAGGCGTTCCCGGCGGCCCGCGCCCGCGTACACGGCAGGCAGGGCCACATTGTCCGTGGCGTTCAGGGCCGCAAGCAGATTGTAGCGCTGGAAGATGAAGCCGATGCTTTTGCCGCGCAACTCCGCCAGACGGTCGGAATCAAGAGGGCCGATATCCACCCCGCGGATGCGGCACACGCCCGAGGACTGCGTGTCAAGACAGCCCAGGATGTTCATGAGCGTGGATTTGCCCGATCCGGATTGACCAATAATGGCGACAAAATCGCCTTCATCAACAGAAAAATCAATATCCCTGAGTACATGAACGCGGTTTTGCCCCGCCCCGTACCACTTGTTCAGCTTCAGGGTTTCGATGATCTTCATCAGTGCGGTCTCCGCATCCGGCGCTGGGTTTCGGCCTGAATTTCCTCCTGAGTGAGTTCGGCGGTGATCACCGCTTCCCCTTCCCGCAGACCGGAGACGATTTCCACGTCAACGCCGTCGGCCAGGCCGGTGACGACTTCCCGGCGTTCCACCGTGCCGTCGGGAGCAAGCACGCGGACAAACCTGCCCTTGTCGCCGCGCCGCACCGCCACCACGGGCGCGACGAGTACGCCCCGAGCGGCAGCCACGGCAATGGTGTTCTGGGTGGTCATGCCGATGCGCAACGGGCCGTTCTCATTGTTGATGATTGCGTTGCCGTAGTAGTAGACGGCGCTGTCCGAAGACGACGAGGATGAGAGGGAACTCCCGGACCCGGCGCTCTTGTAACTGCCGTCCGTCAGCGTGGTCATGCCCGGATCGATGGAAGTGAGGGTGGCGCGGTACACGGTTTCCGGCTCGGCAAGAATGGTGTACTCTATGGCCATGCCCGGCTTGACCGAGGTGATATCCCCCTCGGAAATTTCAATCTTGATTTCCATTTTGCCGAGATCGGCTATCTGCACGATGGTGGGCGTGGTCTGATTGGCGTTGACGGTCTGCCCCTCGTCCACAGGCACGGAGACGACAGTGCCGTCCAGCGGAGCCGTGATCCGCGTGTAGCCCAGATTCACTTCATCGGTATTGACCGTGATCCGCATCTGGCGAATCAGGGATTCAATTTCATCCACCTGCGCTTCGGCCAGGGCCAGGGCGTTTTTTGCGTCTTCCAGACTTTCCTGCGAGGCGGCGTCCCTGCCCTTGAGCTTCACTTCACGGTTGTACTGCGTGCGGGCAATGGCCAGGGCGACCTTTTTCGCCTTCAACTGTGACTCGTAGGATTGCAGCCGGGCCTTGTCCGTTTCAAGCTGGTTCAACTGGGGAACAGAATCGATTTCCGCAATCATGTCCCCCTTTTTGACCTTCTGCCCCAGTTCGACATGGAGTTTTTTGATCTGCCCCGACACCTGCGCGCCCACACTGACAAGCTGTACCGCGCCCACCTCGCCGCTGGCGTTGACGGTTTTCACGATATCGCCAATCCGGACCGGCTCCGTCAGGTAGCCGACAGCTTCCTTGTCGTCAGGACGAAGCGCGAAAAAAGCCCCGGCGGCAAGCGCCGCCGCAAGCAGAACAAAAGCTGTTTTTTTCTTCATGGCGAGAAGATACGCGGATCCGCCGGCGCGTGTCCACCGCTCATTTCATAACAGCCCGTTTCATGAACCGCCTCTGCCGGGGATTCATGAAACGGGCTGCAGCATGGTTTTATTTGTTCAGCGCTTCAACCCCGGCCCTGGCCACATTGGTGTCTTCCTGCACGGAACCGCCGCTCACGCCAATGGCTCCGACAATAACGCCGTTTTTATCCTTCAGCAGTTCGCCGCCGCCGAAGATGACCAGACCGCCATTCGTCACCTCGATGCCGAAGAGTTCCTGACCGGGCTGTGAAGCCGCCCCGAGCTGGGCGGTGGACATGTTGAACATGCGCGCGGTCCGGGCCTTCTTCATGGACACGTCGATGCTTCCGAGGAAGGCCCCGTCCATGCGGTAAAACGCCTTGAGGTTGCCCCCCGCGTCAACGATGGCGATGTTCATGGGCACGCCCTGCTTTTCCGCAAAGGCGAGAGCACCGTTCATGACTTTCTGAGCCTGAGCGAGGGTCAGATCGCCCGGCAGTTGCAGCTTGCCGGCATCCACAGCGGCAACGGCCGGAAGCGCGAAGGAAAACGCAAGAACAAGAGAGAGCAGAAGGCGACGCATATTGACCTCCGGATACGCTATCGGGGAGCGGCATCCGACAAGCCGGCCCCATGCCGTTTGCCCATGCGGAACAATCTCCGCCGCGCGCTCCCCGCAATTGCTGAAGCGAATCTGTCGTCTTGTACACCGTAATGAAAACCGGCGGCAACCCTGCCGCGCCGCCTCCGGGACAAAGGACGGGGCAAGGCATGAAGCGGACGCATCTCGCGCGGCCGCTCCGATGGCGATGATACTCACCAAACGTCATCCCTTAATCATGGAACGCCTTGCGCCCTGGGGTAGGCTGCATTTGCGGGTTTCCCGCGCGACGCCCCTGCGCGCTTCAGGCGCACGCCACAGGGGCGGGGCTGTCGCCCTTGCGGCGGCACGTCGGCCCGAGTCAACCTCAACCCAAAGGAGTTTTTCCATGAAACGGCTTCTGACGGCGTTTATCGTCATGGGCTTCCTGACCCTGGCCGGCCAGGCCATGGCCATGGACAAGAAGGTCAATATTTTCAACGGGGCGCAGTTTGACTTCTACACCCTGTACCTCTCCCCCACCAACGCGAACGCCTGGCAGGAAAATCTGCTTGAGGAAAAAACCCTGCCCAACGGCGACAAAGCCGAAATCGCCGTCAGCCGTACCGAAAACGCGGAAGCCTGGGATATCAAGGTCACCGACAAGGACGGCAACAGCACAACGTGGGTCGGCGTGCCCGTCAATGCTTCCGGCCAGATCACGCTGATGCCCGACGGCAAGTACATGACCAAGTAGAAGCCCTACATAACTGTTCCGGCGTGTTGCTCAAGCCCGTAGGCGCACCCCTTCCTCATGCCCTCAGGGGACGCGCCTGAGCCGCGCCGAAAAACACGGCACGCCATCCGCTGGCGCTCTGCAATCTTAAGCTTTGCAGGGCGCCAGCATCTTTATCATATTTTCCGGCCGGCAAGGGACAAACACCAGTGTCTACTTGAAAAGTAGACACTACAAAATCCGTAAGGGGTTTGCGGTGGCGTAGCCGGCTTCATTCGCGAAAAACCACGTTTTTTCGCGAACGATCCTGCAAAAATTCTTCGCAGAATTCTGCGTAGAATTTTTGCAATTAGACACTGGATGAAGCCGTATTGGACATGCCGCAAGGTCTATGTTGGCCCTGCAACGCCGCCGGATGCAAAAAGGCGGCCTTGCAGCAGGCGGGTTCGTGAGGGCTGCCCCTGGGACAACGCCTTCGGCACGGCTTCGAGTCTCTGACGGACGTGGAAAAACGGAGCCGCGGCGCTCACCGTTCCAGCGCCCCCTCAGCGACCAGAATCTTGCGCGTGGCCGCATCCGGAGGCGCATCGGCAAGGATCAGACGGTAGCCAAAGGCCACAAACAGGGGCCGCCCGGCGTTTGTGCCCAGGTTGAAGCGCGCCTGCACAGGCAAGGCCGCCTCGGGATCAAGAGAACGAGGCGGGAGAGTCACGCCCTGTCGCGCCAGCACTGTCCCGTTTTCATCGGTGATATAAATATCCAGGCCGATTTCTCCATACCAGGCGGCCCAGTCCGGAAGGCGATCGGGCCGGGGAGAGGCCTCCGCCATCACGCCGACTTCATCTCCCACGGGCACAACCTGGTAGCGGAACAGGAGATGCCGCATCCGGACAGTTTGCGGGGCGATGGATTCCCAGCGGGCGCAGGGCAGATGCTTCGCGGACTGCCCGGAACAGCCCAGACACAGCCCGGCCGCAAGAAGCGAGAGAAACGGAAAAAGGCGAAAAACCTGAAGAACAGGGCGAAATGGCGGCATGGCGTTGTTTCCCCCGGGGCGTGGTGTCTACAGATCATTTCATGATTCATCCCACAGGCCGAATCATGAGGACATTCGCCGCCCCGACATGCTACGCACGAGAAAACCGGGGGTCAAGGGCGGAACGCGCGGGCGGGATTATTTTTCAAGCCAGGCGGCAAGGCGTTGCGCGTACTCCTCCCCGGAATAGCTCGGCCGGGCGTACATGCCCGCCGCCGTGCGCTGCCGGGCGGCTTCATACAGGATAATGGCCGCAGCCACGGACACATTGAAACTCTGGATCATGCCGTACATCGGAATATACACTTCCCCATGCGCCAGCCCGCACAGTTCCTCCGGCACCCCGCCATGCTCGTTGCCCATGATCACCGCCGTGGGACGGGTGAAATCATACGCCCCGAGCGGCTTCGCCTCGGGCGAACAGGAGGTGGCGAGGATCTGCCGGTCTCCCCCGGCAAGGGCGGCGCGGAGATCGTCGACTGTCTTGTGCCGTATGGAATCGACCCACTTGCGCGCCGAGGCGGAGCTTTTGCGCCCGAGCGCGGGAAACGGCGTATCCGTATAATACAGATGCACCGCAGCCACCCCGAAGGCGTCCGCACTGCGATAAATAGCCGAAACATTATGAGGATCGTGAATGTTGGCCAGCACAAGCGTCAGATCTTTCTGGCGCTGGGACAGCACTCTTTCCAGCTTTTCCCTTCGCCGCTGGGTGATTTCTCGTGTCACGGGGCGTGTCCTTTCACAGGTTCAGGTCAAAGAAGCCGTTTCCATCTGCCGGATTTCTTCTTCAAGCGCGGCAAGCTGCTCAAGCAGGCGTTCGCTTTCGGTCCGGCAGTGTTCAAAGCGCGCCAGGAGTTCGGAAGTGCGCGTCCTGTCGGCAAAGATATCAGGATCGGCCAGGAGTTGCTCAACTTCGGCCTGTTCGGTCAGCACGCCTTCCAGTTCGGCCTCGCGCCCGGCGTAGGCTTCCTTGAGCGGTTTGAGGCGCTTGTGCAGGGCGTTGCGTTTTTCGGCCTGTTCCCGTTTCAAACGCTTGGCCTCTTCCCTCCCCGCCGGAGGGGTGGAGGCGGCAGTCGGCACAGGCTGTGCGGCTTCCGTATCCCCTGCCTTTTTCCGCGCGAGGGTCGCGCGGCGGGCGGCGTCGTACTGCTCGAAACCTTCCTCATAAACAGTTATGCCCTGTCCGGATATGGCCCAGGCTTCGCCGGCCACGCTTGTGAGCAGGTAGCGATCGTGCGCCACCATGAGCAGCGTGCCGTCGAACTCGGCCAGGGCTTCAACCAACGCTTCCCGGCTTTCAAGATCCAGATGGTTTGTCGGCTCGTCAAGAACCAGAAAATTGGCGCGGGAAAGAAACAGCGAGGCAAGCACCAGGCGACTGCGTTCGCCGCCGGACAGGCTCCCCACCAGCCGATCGAAATACGATTGCCCGAGCAGAAACAAACCGAGGACGCTCATAAGCTCCTCTTCCGTTGTCCTGGGATCGGCAAGGCGGCGCAATTCGCCAAGCACCGTGCCGGAGGTCTTGAGCAATTCGGTCTGGTGCTGGCTGTAGTAGCCCATGCGGACAAGAGACCCCATCGCCAGCGTGCCGCCCGTGCGCGGCAGTCGGCCGGCCAGAATTTTCAACAGGGTGGACTTGCCGCTCCCGTTGGGGCCGACAAGAGCGATGCGCTGGCCGCGAAAGATGCTGAAGGTCAGCGGCGGCCACAAGCGCCCGCCGTCCGGGAAGGCAAAGGCCAGTTCCGAGGCCGCAAGGATGGTTTTGTCCGCCCGCACCGGCTCCGGCCATTTGAAACGCAGTTCCTTGCGGCGCGGTTCGGGACGGTAGTCTTCAAGTTCCTTTTCAAGCTTTTTCGCCATCTTCTGGCGGGATTGCGCCTGTCTGGCCTTGGTCGCCTTCACCCCAAAGCGCCGGACGAAATCCATCTTGCGTTCGATTTCGGCGCTGAGGCGCTGGGCTTCGCGCTCGCGCTGCTCTTCCAGTTCTTCCTGCAACACCACAAACTGGCTGAACGTGGCCTTGCGGAAGATCGGCCGCGCCCCCCCCAGATAGAGCACATGGGAACCCACGCGATCCATGAACACCCGATCGTGGGCGACAAAGACAAGCGCCCCCTGGTAGGCCATGAGAAAGTCTTCCAGCCACTCCACCGCTTCAATGTCGAGGTGGTTGGTCGGCTCGTCCAGCAGCAGAACGTCGGCCCCGGCCACCAGCACGCGGGCAAGCTTGGCGCGCTCGCGCCAGCCGCCGGAAAGCCGGCGGATGGGCAAGAGCCATTTGTCCTCGGCAAAGCCAAGGCCAGAAAGCACGGCGCGCGCCTGGTGCTCCGGGCTGTAGCCGTACAGCGCCTCCAGTTCGGCCTGCCGCGTCGAAAGACGCCCCAGCGCCGCCTCGTCCCTGGCGCGGACGGCGGCGTCCCACGCTTCCCAAAACTCATGCCACGCCGGCAGGACATCCATGACCCAGTTCAGGAGGGGGCGATCCAGATCGGCTTCGTCCAAATCCTGTTGCACATAGCCCACCCGGCAGCCCCTGGGCATGATCACCCGCCCGGCGTCCGGCGCTTCCACCCCGGCCAGCATCTTGATCAGCGTCGATTTGCCGCAGCCGTTCGGCCCGCAGACGCACAAGCGCACGCCGGAATCGACATCCAGCGAAAAGTCGGAAAAAATGTCGCGCCCGCCAAAGGCCTTGGCGAGGTTCTGAATGGTGATCTTCATGCCGGGTCCGTCGTCGCGTCATCGCCAGACCGATCTGACTGCTCGGACCGGTCAGATTGGCCGAGGCGTTCGATCCGCTCAAGGCGCGCGGCTTCCTGCTTCCGCTCCCGTGTCCCGAGAGAACGAAAGGCGTTCCATGTTTCCGAGCGTTCCTGATGCCGGGCGAAGAGCAGAAAGCCCGTGTGCGCCACCATCCTGTCCTCGGGGCGGAGGCGATCCGCTACGGGCTTCCAGCGCCGCACAAGAATTTCGCACACCTCCACATCGTCGAACGGCCCCTGCTCCAGACCCAGCAGCAGGCGGCTCACCTGATCCACCGTGGGCACCAGAAAGGCCAGCGCCGCGCCCGGACTCACCGCGGCCGGAATGTGCCGCAAATACTCCCAGGGCGTGCGCACGTCGAGAAAGAGCGCGTCCGCGTCCCGTACGTCACCGAAACCATCGGCAATATCCCGGCAATGCATGGTCACATTGTCGCCCAAACCGGCCCAGGTCAGATTCCGCCGGGCCAGCCGGTGGAATTCCTCTCTGGCTTCAAAGGTATGAACATGCCCCGTGGGGCCGGAAAACCAGGACAGCGCGATGGTCATGCCGCCCGATCCCGTCCCCGCTTCGATCACGACACGCCCCGGCCCAACGCCAAGACGGGCGCACAGGTAGCCGATATCCTTGGGATACAAAATCTGAGTCTGGCGTTTGACGCCCTTGATCAAATCGGCAAGCGTCGGCCGTTGGATGCGAAAGGGCACGCCAAGGCTGGTCAGCACTTCAGACCCGTACGGCACGGCCGCCACATCGGCCATGCGGAGGATGCCGTCCTGAGTGTGCATATCCTGGTTTTCTTCAATGCGGCGCAAGACGCGTTTGCCGCGCGGCGTCGCGATAAGGGCGAGTTCTCCGTAAGCTGGCATGGTGTTTCCTTTTCAATGTGAATCTTTTTATGCGTACAGACGAGCTTGCCGCCTGTCAAGTTGCTCCGGCCACGCCGCCATGCTACGTTTGCCGTGCCTGTATGCATCCGTAGATTCGGGAGAACCTTATGAAGCGTATTCTGCTGTCGGTCCTTGCCGGCATTCTTCTCATCCTCGGCGCTCTGGCGCTGCTGGTGCGCCTCAATTCGGACAAAATCGGCGCGGCCGTCTCCGACATGGTGGAAGGAGCCACCGGCCGCCCGCTGACGCTCGCCTCCGGGCCGCGTCTGTCCTTTTTCCCCGGCCTTGGCCTGACTCTGGGGCAGGCGGCGTGGGGGAATGCGGACGATGCGGCGTCGGCAACGCTGGAAAGCGCAACGGTCACTGTCGCCCTCTTCCCCCTGCTGCGCGGCCGCGTGGAGATCGACGAAATACGCCTCGGCGCGCCGCACATCACGCTCAACCGGGACGCCCTGAAACAGGGCGCGCCCTCTCCTTCCGCCCCCGCTTCTCCTGCGCCCGACAAGCCAGGCTCTCCCCAGGACAGGGCCGTCCGGCTTCCCGCCTTTTCTCTGGCCCGGCTGGAAATCGACCGGGGCCGCCTGAGCATCAGGGATGGAGCGACGCGCACCGAAATTGACGATCTCGCGCTGACCGCTACAGACGTGGGGCTGAACCGGAGCGGAAACATCACTGTTCAGGGATCTTTCCTGCGACGGGCAGAGGGCGACGCCGCGCCTGACGCTCCCGAGACGCCCGAAGCAGCGGATCCGCGCATTCGCTTCTCCCTCGCGAGCGATCTCTTTCTGGACGCCTCCAGCCTGCGCCTCACTGGAGCGACGGCCGATCTGACGGCGCAAGGTCATACCCTCGCCCTCTCTCTGGCCGACACGGGAGGCATCGCCTTTTCCCTCGCCACGGAAACGCTCGACATAAAGGATCTTGCCCTCTCGCTCAGCCGGGGCGCAACGTCGCTGCTTGCGGGCCGCGTCAGCGCCGCGATCCGGCCGAAGCTTCCTTCCGGCGAAGCGTCGTTCCAGCTTGAAGGATCGCCCCGGGCCGCGCTGGCCGCGTGCGGCGTCCGTCTGGAAACCCGGGACGCGACGGCGCTGACAGCCTGTTCGCTGAGCGGCAAGGCCACCCTTGCCGGCACGGAACTCCGCCTCTCCGCCCTTGACGCCAGGCTCGACGGCACGCCCCTCAAGGGCGAAGCGACGCTTGCCGCGCCCAGGAACAGCCCCATGAGCCTCACGGCCCGGCTTGACGCTGGGCAAGTGAACGTGGATCGCTATCTGCCGCCGAAAACAACGGCCGCCACTTCTGATCCCGACAAGGCCGACACGGCGGCCGTTCCGGCAGCGACGCGCGCGCCGGCAGTCGCGGATTCGCCCGCGGCCGCAAAAGTCTCCTGGCCGCGTCTTGACGTCCGCCTTGCCGTCCAGCGCCTGATCGTCGCCGGAATCAGCCTTGACAGCCTGCTGGCCACACTGACCGGAGAGGCTGGCGCGTACAATCTGCGCCCCTGCACGTTCCGGCTGTACGAAGGGGCCGCCACCCTCAATGCCGAAGCAAGGCTGGCGTCCACGCCGCCCCGTTACGGCCTGAATCTCAACGTCGAAGGCGTCCACCTGGGTGGCCTGCTGAAAGATGCCGCCGGAACAGCCAATGTGGACGGCCGCATCGGCCTGTCCGCGAATCTCGCGGCCCGTGGCCCGGCGGCGGCCGGGGAATCCGTGGATGGGGCCGTGCGCCGCTCCCTGAACGGCAAGGGCAACGTGACCGGCGCGAATCTGAGCGTGAGGGCCGGGCTTATCCCCTCGGGCGCGCCCGCCGGAGTCAGACAGGGCGGCAGCTTCAGCTTTTCCCGGCTGAACGGAGCGTTCACGGCCGTCAACGGACTTGTCACGTTGCGCGACGTCGCGCTGACCGGCAACGGCATCGACGCTGCGGCCGCCGGAACCGTCAGCCTGCCCGCCGAAACCCTGGACGTGACCGGAACGATCCGCGTGGGCGGCATTGGCGTCCCCGTGCGCGTTTCCGGCCCCCTGCACGCTCCTTCCTATGCTGTGGACACGCGACGCCTCCTGCAAAACACAGTGGAAGGCATACTCAAGGGAGGCGGCGACACAAAAGAAAAAGCGCGTCAGACAGGCAACGCCCTCAAAAATCTCCTGGGGTTGTAGCGTTCGAGTCGAAATCCTTTGGACGATGGATGAAAAAACTCCCGCAACGCCTGCCGCTTGCCGGCGTTGCGGGAGAACACACGTTTTTTTGACTCATGCACGGCGCCTTTCACGCCGCGTCAGACTGGCGAACGACTTCTACTTGCTCATGGCGTTGATGAAATCGCTGTTGGATTTTGTCCCGCGCATCTTGTCCAGAAGGAATTCCATACTGTCGATGGAAGACATGGGGGCCAGAATCTTGCGGAGAATCCAGACGCGCTTCAGCACGTCGTCAGGCAGGAGCAGATCTTCCTTGCGGGTGCCGGTGCGGTTGATGTCAATGGCCGGGAAGACCCGTTTTTCGGCAAGGTGGCGATCCAGATAAATCTCCATGTTGCCCGTGCCCTTGAACTCTTCAAAAATCACTTCGTCCATGCGCGAGCCGGTGTCGATCAGCGCGGAAGCGATGATGGTCAGGCTCCCGCCGCCTTCAATATTGCGGGCCGCGCCGAAAAAGCGTTTGGGGCGCTGCAGGGCGTTGGCGTCAAGCCCGCCGGAAAGTACCCGGCCCGACGACGGCGTGACGGCGTTGTACGCCCGCCCGAGACGGGTGATGGAGTCAAGCAGGATGACCACGTCGCGCTTGCGTTCCACAAGGCGCTTGGCCTTTTCCAGCACCATCTCGCAGACCTGCACATGACGCTGCGGCGGCTCGTCGAACGTGGAGCTGATGACCTCCGCGTTCTTCACCGTGCGTTCCATGTCCGTCACTTCCTCGGGGCGCTCGTCAATGAGCAGCACAATGAGATAGACTTCAGGGTTGTTGGCGTTGATTGAATTGGCGATGTTCTGGAGCAGGATGGTCTTGCCCGTGCGCGGCGGGGCCACGATAAGCCCGCGCTGGCCGCGCCCGACAGGCGACATGAGGTCGATGACCCGGCAGGAGAGATTTTTCTCCCCGTTTTCCATGACGAGACGGCGATCCGGGTAAATCGGGGTCAGGTTGTCGAAGAGCACCACATGCCGGGCGTTTTCCGGCGGCTCGTACCCGATTTCCTTTACCTTCAGCAGGGCGAAATAGCGTTCCCCCTCTTTCGGAGGGCGGATCTGCCCGGAAACCACATCCCCCTTGCGGAGATAAAAACGCCGGATCTGGGAAGGCGAAACATAGATGTCATCCGGCCCCGGCATATAGCTGGACAGCGGCGAACGCAGAAAGCCGTACCCGTCAGGCAGAATTTCCAGCACGCCGTCTCCGTAAATGGCGCCGCTGCGGGAAGCGCAGGCCTGAAGCATGGAAAAAATCAGTTCCTGCTTGCGCATGGCGCTGACGTTTTCAATTTCGTACTGTTCCGCCATCTCCATGAGCATGGGCATGCTCATGTTCTTCAGTTCGGTCAGACTCATGGTCGAGCCTTCCTGCAGCGGCTCGACGCCTGTTTTCTTCTTCCGCATACCGTTCCGTTGCTCGTGGTAAGAAGTGAACGAATGACGCCCGACAAAGCGCCGTGAACGTCCCTCCGGAACCGCCGGAGGGAGCGCCTTCACTGTAATGATGCTCTGAAGCAGAGTACCTGACACATCAGCGCACGCTGAAAACGGTACGGAATACTTCCGCATCCGCTTTCACGCGACACAGCGACACCGAAAATCGCTTTTCATACTCCAGAAAAAAAGGGAATTTTGCGTGGTGTAAAGGCAGGCATAACGGCATACAACGCCGTTGTCCAAAGATATGTAGCCGAAAAAAACATCGTTGGCAAGGGGGAAAAATCCGGGACAGGCGCATTTTGTGCGCCCGAAGCTTCGCGCGGCGCGCCAGCCCGGAGAAGGCCGGCGCGCCGCCAGGGCAAGCCAACGTGTTGGCCTATTTGGCGCGGAAAGGCGAAATGGCGCGCAACTCCCTGATGATGGGCGGCACCGTGCGGATGGTGAAATCGATCTCTTCCGCCGTGGTGTAGCGGGAAAGCGAGAAGCGGACGGAACCGTGCGCGTAGGTGAACGGCACGCCCATAGCCCGCAAAACATGCGAGGGTTCCAGACTTCCGGACGTGCAGGCCGATCCGGAACTGGCGCAGATGCCGAACTGATCCATCCGAAGGAGGATTGCTTCGCCTTCCACATATTCAAAGGCGATGCTCGTCGTGTTGGGCAGGCGGTGTTCCGTATCACCGTTGATCATGGCGTCGGGCACGGCCGCGAGCAGTTCCCGCTCCAGGCGATCCCGCAGCGCGGGCACGCGGGTCTGCTCCGCCTCCATGCCGGCGAGCGCCAGTTCGCAGGCCTTGCCGAGGCCCACGATATAGGGCGCGTTTTCCGTTCCCGCCCGGCGTCCGCCTTCCTGATGCCCGCCGCGCAGGAACGGCTGAAACCGCGTGCCCTTGCGCGCGTACAGCACCCCGATGCCCTTGGGGGCGTGCAGCTTGTGGCCGGAAATGGAGAGAAAATCGATCGGCAGTTTCGCCAGATCGATCGGCAGCTTGCCCGCGGCCTGCACGGCGTCGGTGTGGAAGAGGATGCCGCGCTCCTTCACCATTTCCGCCAGACGTTCAATGGGAAAGATGGTTCCCGTTTCATTGTTGGCGAACATGAGGGAGACAATGGCCGTATCCTTGCGCATGGCCGCGGCCAGTTCGTCCGGGTCAAGGCGACCCCTGGCGTCCACGCCGAGGTAGGTCACCTCGTACCCCCTGCTCTCCAGGTGCTGCCCGAGGGAGAGAATGGCCGAATGCTCCACCCGCGTGGTGATCACATGCCGCTTGTCCGGCTGGGTGCGCAGGGCGGAGAGAATGGCCGTGGCGTCGCTTTCCGTCCCGCAGGAGGTGAAGATGATCTCGTCCGGGCGCGCCCCCAGCAGCGCGGCCACCTGCTCGCGCGCCGTGCTTATGGCCCGGCCCACCTGCCCGCCGAAGGTATGCATGCTCGAAGCGTTGCCGTACATCTGGCTGAAATACGGCAACATGGCCTGCACGACTTCGGGGGCGACCATCGTCGTGGCGTTGTTGTCAAGATAAACGACGTTCATCAGCGCACCTCTTCCACCACGATATCCGGTTCCACAAAGTCGCGCAGGGTCTTTTCCACCATTTCCTTGAGCGTCACGTCGCGGGAGCGGCACCCGGCGCACATGCCGCGCAGGGCGACGATCACCTTTTTGCCGTCCACGTCCACAAGCTCGATGTCGCCGCCGTCCAGCCCGAGGCGGGGCTTGATTTCCTCCTCAAGCGTCCGCATCACCTTCTGCATCCGTTGCACATTGGTGAGGCCGCGCGGGGCGACAGTGATCTCTTTCAGGCCGGGGCGGCCCAGTTCCTCATCAAGAATGGCGCGAATGGCCTCGGCGCAGTCGCCGCAGCCGCCGCCGGCCTTGGTGTAGTTGGAGACTTCCTCCACGGTCTTCAGGCCATTCTCCCTGATTGCCGCACGGATCTGCGTGTCCGTCACGCCAAAGCACTTGCAGATCACCACGCCCTCATGGCTGTGCGGCACGGCCGGCTCCCCGCGCCAGTTGCGCACGGCCGCCTCAAGGGCTTCCTGTCCCATGACGGAACAGTGCATTTTTTCCCTGGGCAGTCCGCCGAGATAGGCTGCTATCTCCTTGTTGGTGATCTTCAGCGCCTCGTCCACCGTCTTGCCCTTGACGAGTTCGGTCAGGGCGGAGCTGGAAGCTATGGCGCTGGCGCAGCCGAAGGTCTGAAAGGAGGCGTCCTCAATCACTCCTTCCTTGCTGATTTTCAGAAAAAGCTTGAGGGCGTCGCCGCAGGCGAGGCTTCCCACCTCTCCGATGCCGTTGGCGTCCTGAAGCTCGCCGGCATTGCGCGGGTGCAAAAAATGTTCGCGAACCTTGTCCGTGTATTCCCACATACCGTCCTCCGAATATGACATGGCTCCCAATACAGCCTGCCGATGTTGACCGTCTCACAAGCAATAAGTCCGAATCGGGCGCGAGGTAAGGGGGGCGACGATTTTTCCGGCAAGATTGCCGCGCCGCCCGCGCGTTCGTCGCGCGCCGCCGGCAAACTTGCAGCACGCGACAAGGCGTGTCAACATGCCTGCATGAACGGCACGCAACGATGGATCATGCATGTGGACATGGATGCCTTTTACGCTTCCATCGAACAAATGGATCATCCGGAACTGCGCGGCAAGCCCGTTATCGTGGGCGGGAGCGGGGGGCGAGCGGTAGTCAGCGCCGCCTCCTACGAGGCGCGGGCCTTTGGCGTGCGCTCGGCCATGCCGCTCTCCGTCGCCCTGCGCCGTTGCCCCCGGGGCGTGCGCATGCCCGTGCGCATGGAACGCTACAAGGAGGTTTCCCGCCAGGTCATGGCCGTGTTGCGCCGCTACTCGCCGCGGGTGGAGCAGGCTTCGGTGGATGAAGCCTACCTCGACGCCTCCGGGCTGGAACGGCTCTTCGGACCTGTGGACGCCCTGGCCCGCGCGATCAAGGCGGATGTGGCCGAAGCCGTCGGCGGGCTGACCTGCTCGGTGGGCGTTGCGCCGGTCAAGTTTCTGGCCAAAATCGCCTCCGAAATGCGCAAGCCGAACGGCCTGTTCATTCTGCGGCCCGAAGAAACAGCAGCCTTTCTGGCCGAACTTGCGGTGGAGCGCATTCCGGGCGTGGGCCGGCATTTTCTTGAAGCCCTGCACGCCCTGGGCGTGCGCCGGGGAAAGGATGTGCTCCGCTATCCCGAAGACTTCTGGCAAAGACGCTTCGGCAAGGCCGGCGTGCAACTCCTTGAGCGCAGTCAGGGCATCGACCCGAGAGAGGTGGAGCCTTTCGCCCCGCCCAAATCGGAAAGCGCGGAAACAACCTTCTCCGAGGATACGCGCGATCCCGCCGTGCTCCGGCGCTGGCTGTTCCGCCATGCCGACCGCGTGGGCCGCTCCCTCCGCAAGCAGAAGCTCTGTGGACGCGTGGTCACGCTCAAAATCAAGTATGCGGATTTCCGCCAGATCACGCGGCAGACCACCCTGCCCCTCCCCACCTGCGCCACGCAGACCATTTATGAGGCGGCCCTCGCCCTTCTTGAGAGCGTGCGGCTGGAAAACCGTGTCCGGCTTGTGGGCGTCGGCGTTTCCGCATTCGACGCCACGCCCCATCAGCTCTCCCTGACTCCGGGCGTCACGCCTGAAGAAACGGAAGAAAGGCGGGCCAGACTGGATCGCACCCTGGACGCCCTGAACGAACGCTTCGGCAAGCGCATCGTGACCTGCGGCCGGCTTTTGGACAAGGAATGAGCCGGTATCCCCGTCAGACAGCGGGCCACACCGAGAAGATATCTTCAAATCCGTTTTGGGACGGATTTGAAGAAGATCATTCGCCGGAATGTGGGGCGCTGCCCCACGCCCCGCTCCCAAGCCTCAAGGCGATGGGCTTTCCTTATGCGAGGAGCGCGAGTATACTTGAGCCATGAACGTGATCGTCATGAACAACCAGGCGCGATCTCTCGTCAACTTCTGGACGGTACTCCTGCGGCGCATGATCGCGCGCGGGCACACGGTGACCTGCCTTGTTCCGGAAGGAGATCCCGAGGGCGATGCCGCCCTGCGGGCTCTCGGCGCGCGCGTCCGGCATTACCCGCTGGACAGAAAGGGACTCAACCCCGCGCGCGACGCCGCAACCTTTCTGGCCCTGTACCGCCTGTTCCGCGGGGCTTCCCCGGGCGAACGGCCCGATCTGCTCTACGCTTCCACCATCAAGCCGGTGATCTACGGCCTGCCCGCAGCGGCCCTTGCCGGCGTCGGACGCCGCTACGCCATGATCACCGGGCTTGGCTACATGTTCGAGGCGGACAACCCGGTCAAGAAGCTCCTGACCGCCCTTGCGGCCCTGCTCTACCGCTTCTCGCTCTCGTTCGCCCGGGCGGTTTTCTTCCAGAACGCGGACGATATCAGCGAATTCCGCCGTCGACACTGCCTCGGCAAAAGAACCAACGTGGTTCCCACACGGGGAACCGGCGTGGACACGGCGCGCTTCACCCCCGCGCTCCTGCCGGAAGGCCCGCCCGTTTTTCTGCTGGTGGCCCGCCTGCTGGAAGCAAAAGGTCTGTACGACTTTGCCGAGGCCGCCCGTCTGGTGAAGAAAAAACATCCGGAAGCGCGCTTTCAGCTTCTTGGCCCGCCGGAAGAAGGCCGCGGCGGCGTGCCTCTGGAAACGGTGCGCGCCTGGGAGCGTGAAGGGCTGGTGGAATACCTCGGCCAAACCCGCGACGTGCGCCCCCATGTGGCGGCCGCCACAGTCGTGGCGCTCCCCTCCTGGCGGGAAGGGATGCCCTGTTCCCTGATGGAAGGCATGAGCATGGGCCGCCCCATTGTCGCCACGGACGCGCCGGGCTGCCGCGAGGTGACGCTGCACGGACAAAACGGCCTGCTTGTGCCGCCGCGTTCGCCGCAGGCTCTGGCCGAAGCGCTCGCGGCCTTTGCGGACGATCCCGGCCTCGCCGCGCGCATGGGCCGGGAAGGCCGCCGCCTGGCCGAACAGGAGTTTGACGCCGACAAGGCGGCCGACCATCTTCTTGACGTCATGGGCCTTGCCCCGTGCCGGGGCGCGCCAGATCTCCGCAAGAGCGGCACAAGATCCGACGCCTGATTGCAAAACCTTCACGATCCTGCGTGAACCTGTTGCGGGAGATGTCCCTTGCTTATCACCACATACAGAAAAGGCTTGTTCAAGGCGGTGGATGCGCTGTGCATCCTTGTCGCCCTCGGCGTGGCGAGCTTTGTCACTCTGCCCGAAGATCTTTCTGTTCTGCACGACTACACCGGCGCGTCCCTGTTCACGGTGCTGTCCTACCTCTTCTTTTTCTATGTGCTGGACGCCTACAACATCGGCGCGGAAGATTTCCGGGATACCGTGGGGCGGGTCTTTGTGGCCTTTGTGCTCGGCGCGGTGGCGTCGGCCACGGCGTTCTACACGTTTCAGCACTGGCGCTTCGACCGCGAAACCCTGATCCTGCTTTTCACGCTCTGCCTGGTCTTCTGCCTGGGCTGGCGGGCGTTGTACTACCGGCACATCGGGCGTTTCGTGCACAAGCCGCGCCTTTTGCTGGTAGGCTCGGACAGCACGGGCAAGGTTCGGCAGACACTTGCCGAATCCATGACCGACGCGGAGATCATCGGCTATGTGGGAGCCTGCGATCCCACCGAACAAAGCCCCTGCCTCGGCGGCCCCGCGGATGTGGTGGCGCTTGCCAGACAGCACAACGCGACAATGATCGTGCTCCTGCCCAACGCGCCTCTTGACGGCGGCCTGGCGGCGGATCTGCTGCACGCCAAGCTGCGCGGCCAGATGATTGTGGATGTGCGATCCTTTACCGAGCACATGGTCTACCGGCTGCCCGTATCGCAGATCAGCGCGGAATGGCTCCTTACGGGCGACGGCTTTTCCCTGAACACGCGCGGCTCCCTGCGCCGTCTGAAACGCGCCCTTGACCTCGCGGCCGCGCTCGTCCTCACCCTGCTCGCCTCTCCCCTCATGCTGGCGGCGGCGCTGGCGGTGCGTCTGGAATCGCCTGGCCCCGTCATCTACAGCCAGCGGCGCGTCGGGCTGTTCGGGCGGGAATTCACGGTGTACAAATTCCGTTCCATGCGCGCGGATGCGGAAAAAAACGGGGCCGTGTGGGCGGCAAAGGCCGATCCGCGGATCACCCGCGTCGGACGCATTCTGCGCAAAACCCGCATCGACGAACTCCCGCAGTTGTGGAACGTGCTGCAAGGCCAGATGAGCCTTATCGGCCCGCGTCCGGAGCGCCCCGAATTCGTCCGCGAGCTTGAACAGGTCATTCCCTTCTACAGTATGCGCCATGCGGTCAAACCGGGCGTCACCGGCTGGGCGCAGGTCTGCTACCCCTACGGATCCTCGGTGGAAGACGCCCGCCGCAAGCTGGAATTCGATCTGTACTACGTCAAGAACATGTCCCTGCTGCTCGATATCCGGATCATTCTCAAAACCATCGGCGTGATCCTCTTTCCCAAGGGGGCGAGGTAGGTGTTTCTCAACTCCGCTCTTACCCGCCAGAATCCAATTCCCGGGCCAGGCGTTGGATCCCCTGTATCAATATGTTGAAACTGGCAGACGTATTCTTGCCAGAAAGATCCAGGTAGGGAGCGATTGCTCGTGATCCGCTTATCTTCTGGTAAGAAACGCCTCCACCCTGAACAAGCTTTCTTAACTGTTCGGCTGCATTTGGAGTTGTATTATCCGGGTCGCGATACAGACGTCCTTTCTGAAAATGTGCTGCCTTGCACCTTGGAAAAGCTTTTTCCACAGCCGCGAGATCCCCGAGATAGAAACTTTCCAACTCATGGCAGGCAATACGGACAAGGCAAACTTCCGCTTTACCTGACCTTAGAATGATTTCCATCAGTCTGGATTTGACAGATCGGCAATCTGCCGAATCCTGATCTCGCATAATAATAAAACGGGTGTCTGGTTTATTCCAGCCGCGAAGCCGATGTTCCAGTCTTTTTTCCAGATCTTGCTTACCCTCGAAAAAATAATAATGAATCGATATTCCTTCAGGTACAAGATGAGGAACCACAGCTTTCAACATAGCGGCGGCTGAGGCCTCTTCCAGAAAGAAAACCAGATGGCTCATTTCAGGTCTGCCTTTGGATCCACATTGCCAAAAAATCCCTGCTTCCACAGATATCCCATCTGGTCGCCTTCCTGCATGTAGGCGACAACCTGTTCATCATCCTGAGCACGTATAATTCTTGTAAAACCACCATGCTTTTCCAGCCAGAAAACTTCTCCAATCTCTGCGGCGTTGAGAAAATCGGGGGAATGCGTTGAAACAAAGACCTGCCCGCCGCGACAGGCGTAATCCCGAAATTCTTCCGCCAATTCCATGAGCAGGGAAGGATACAGTTGATTTTCCGGCTCTTCAATACAGAGAAAGGGATGAGGATTGGGATCATGCAACAAGACAAGATAGGCGAACATCTTGATCGTCCCGTCGGAAACGTATCGATCTATAAAGGGATCTGTAAAGGTGCCGTTTCTGAATTTGAGAAGAACCCGGCCGTCAGGCGTATCTTGAGTTTCGATATCGGCAACTCCCGGAACACGGGCTTGCATTTTTTCAAGAATGGTCTTGAAAATTTGAGGATAATTCTCGTAGAGGTTTTTCACTACCAACTGAAGATTATCCCCGGATGCAGTAAGATGTTCAGATTCACCCAGGGCATCTTTGGCCCCGCGGGCACTGGTTACATGAAAATCCGACACGTGCCAGTTCTCAATGAGCTGGCGCAATGCGTTTGCGGCCTTGAATTTCTGGAATTGCCCCAGCCCCTTGATTGCAAGAATGCTTGATTCGATTTGCTGTGATTCCTTGTCCAGTTCTTCATCCTCCTTATCAAAATCCTCCTCATTGGAAATCGCGTAGCCGGTCCCGTTCCTGAAATCGAGAAAATGGAAGGGCGATCCATACGCTCCCCGTTTGTATCGCAAGACTTCCCTGGCCACATAAGCCTTGCTCCCTGTCGTTCCGATTTCCAGAAGGTAGGTTACAAGCCGGTTCTTGCCTGTGAGCATCAACCTGTATTGAATCTCGATAATAATGTTTTCTCCATCTGCTCCGCGGGATATGAGTTCATGGAAGCCGCCCCTGTTCTGGATTGCCTTGGTTACATTATACGTCAGACAATCTTTCAGGAAATGAAAAACATCAAACAAGGTGCTCTTGCCTGCTCCGTTGGCCCCAACCACAACACAAAACTGGGGAATATCCTTCATTTCGACCTGCTTGAAGGTCTTGAAATTCTGAAGGCGGATTGTCTCAAGTTTCATACCGTTTCTCCACTCATCCTGCTTTCAAAGCTTCTATAACTCATTTCATCATTCAGCCTTGAGGCTGAATTATGAAGATCATTCGCCAAAAAACGTGGTTTTTGG
>CAJUHZ010000040.1 GCA_910585945.1 uncultured Bilophila sp. | reverse complement strand
GTTTTGGAAGCACCATATATTCATATCCTTATTTTTGCAATTAGGCACTAGGCTGCTGGTGACGACACGAGCCTCGCATACTTTCCGCTTCTTCAACGGCATAGCCCAGTGCAAGGATATTCACGGGCGCCACATTCTCCGGCAAAGAGTCCCCTGCATACAGTGGCCGGCTCAAACTACATAATCCAACATGAGTTGATCCCTTCAGACCATGCCTGAAGCATCATAAGCCGGCTTCCAGAATTTTTTCCAGCCTGTCCGCTTCCACAGCGGTGGCGGCACACTTCCGTACCGAATGGCGCTCTTTGTTCATTTTCAGAAAGTTCATGTTTTTCTCATAGTTAATCCAAATGGATATATGTTTTCCTTTTACCTCTTGCCCAGTCATACCTGTTACAGTATTCTACCCGCAAGAACACACTTTCTTCATATATGGTATATAAAAAGAAACCGTGGGGGAACTGTGGGGTTGGTCAAAGATTCTTACTCCTGCCCGCTGATGCTGGCGATGGATCTCGTGGGCGGCAAGTGGAAGATGGTGATCCTCTGGCATTTACGGAACGGCACGCTGCGCTTCAACGAACTCAGACGCCTGATGCCAGGCATCACGCAAAAAATGCTGACACAGCAACTACGGGAGCTGGAAGATTCGGGCATCATCAATCGTACCGTATATCCCGTGATGCCGCCCAAGGTGGAATATGATCTGACTGATGAAGGAAAAAACCTCATCCCCTCTCTGGATATGCTCTGTGAGTGGACTTTCGCCTATGCCGACACGCATGGCATTACTGCCGCACAGACATGTACCGTGCAAACGTGCTCCATACGGCGCAAGTGATTTCAAAAAGGGAACCTGATTTCAAAAAAGTGCGTTCTTGTCAAAATAAGGTTCTGGCATACTCTGCCCTTTGGATAAAAACATTTAAAGGAGATGCAGAATGCCATTCGCACCGTACAATGATTGTTCCATTGAGTATTTTGTTGAAGGGAGCGGCAATGGACTTGTGCTGATCCACGGCACAGGCCAGTCTGCGGGAAATACCTGGCCGGAAGTGGTGAAGCATTTTGCCCCAACCCGAAGGACAGTTTGTCCCAATTATTCCGGCTCCGGAAAAACAACAGACAGTGGCTCGGCGCTCACGGTTTCCCTGCTCGCGGAACAGGTGCTGGCGGCGGCAGATCACGCTGGTGTGGAACGCTTCGCTGTGGCGGGCCATTCGCTGGGCACATGTGTTGCCATGCATCTGGCTGCGCATTACCCGGATCGCGTGGAAAAAGTGGCACTGCTGGCTGGATTTATTTCAGCGGAAGACGCCCGCTCACAACTTCAATTCCGCATGTGGAAGGAAATGGCGGACACAAATCCAAGGATGCTTGCGGAAATGTTCCTGTTTACCGCGTTCAGCCCCCGCTTTGTGGAGGCAATGACGGATCGTGCCATCAAAGCGGCGGTAGACGAGATTTACCGCAGTACTGATTGGAAAGGCGCATCCAGACAGATTTCGCTGGATCTCACGCTCAACATGGCGCAGGAAGCGCGCATGATACAGCAGCCAACCCTGATTATCGGCTGCCAGCAGGACTTCATTATACCACCTTCTCACACCAAAGCATTGTTCGGGCATATGCCTCATGCGGAATACCGCGAGATGAACGCCGGACACGGTGGCGTAATGGAAAAACCTGTGGAATTCATCAACCTGCTTGATAGCTTCCTGAAACAATAAGGAGAATACATGTCGGATATTCGTATCGTTGCAGAAGTGATCTTGAAACCAGGACAGCGTGATACATTGATGCCCATATTGCAGGATCTGGTATCAGGCAGTCGTGCGGAAGATGGCAACAGAGGCTATGAACTGACATGTAATCTTGAAAATGCAGATCACCTTTTCGTCATTGAAACTTGGGCATCTGAAGAGGCAATTGCAGAGCATAATACAAGCCCACATTTTCAGTCTTTTGTGGAAGCCATTGAAAACAGAGTGGAAAGAATGACTGTGAATAAACTCAAGCAGCTCGTGTGATTGCAGGCGAAGCAGCGTGAAAAGAGTTCAGGCCTAGAGCGTTTTCCCAATGAGTGGGTAAACGCTCGGCGGCCGCGAGAGCGGCCGCCCGTGCCGAACAAGCGGGCAAACCGCGGTTTACCGCTCCTGTCCCGCTCCGTAGGGAAGTGACAGCAACGCCGCGATGGAAAAATGGATATTTTCAATCGCAAAATGCTCCAGAGTACAACAGAAAATCCCTGTGCAACAGTTTCAAGGAGAAAAACAGCAAAGCTCCCATGATATTCAGGTCATAAACCCATGATCCGCAAAGGTGCATGGCAGAAAATCAACCAAAAACAAATCCTTGTACATAAGACCTCCGAAGTTTCCCCGGAGGTCTTTTCTTTAAAACGACTGTGCGCCAGGCGCGGAAGCAAGGGCTGCTTATCTCAGCTTCGCGCCGCGATTTCGGGAACCACATCCACAAGAAGAGTCGTCACCTTGGCAGCATTGGAAGAGAACACGCGGGAAACTTCTTCCCAGCTTACCGGAGCTTCATCTTCCTTCCACGAGTCGTAGTCGGTAGACATGCCCACCACCGCGTAGGGCACGGCGGCCTCGTTGGCAAGAATGGCCTCCGTAGCCACAGACATATTGATGATATCCGCCCCCCACTGACGAAACATGCGTGATTCCGCCCGCGTCGAAAAACGCGGTCCCTCAATGGTGATGACCGTCCCGCGCACATGGTGGGGAAAGCCGCGCTTCTCGCAACCGGCGATGAGGACCGCCCTCAAGTTTTGATCGAACGGATCGGCCATGGGTGTATGGACAGGCACGGAAGCAGTAAAATGTTCGTGAAACGTCATCTTTCTCTGCCGTGTGAAGTCAATGAACTGATCGGGAATCACCAGATCGCCCCTGCGAATCTCCTCTCGCAGCGATCCCGCCGCCGTGGTGGCGAGAATGTGCGTGCAGCCGGAGTCGACAAGCGCCTGGATATTGGCGCGGTAGTTCACCCGCGAGGGCGCTATGGTGTGCCCCCGGCCGTGCCGGGCCAGCAGCGCGACGGAAACGCCGCCGATACGCCCTTCCCGCAATGCGGAAGACGGTTCACCCCAGCGAGTACCCGCCTGTACGTCCCGCGCCTCGGTCAGTATGTCCGGATTGTCCAGTCCACTGCCTCCAATGATGCCGATCTTTACGCCCATGATTTCTCCTTTTGTGTGCCGTGCTCAATTCGGGCAGGAGCCTGATGCGGCAGAGCCGGGTTCTCTCGCCCCAAAACACCTTTCCTGGCGAATGTTCCTCATAATTCAGTCCGGGATGAATTATGAAATGAGTTGCAGTGAAACGCGCTGGACACGCATCCCGGTTTTCACCGCATCCGGAGGCCCCTCCGTTGCAGCGCCTCCGCATAGACGGCCAGACTTTGCTCAAGAAAATCCTCGTCCCGCAGAGTCGCTATCCGCTCCACATTGCGCCGGGCAAGCTCGTTGAGCCACTCGGGCGACTCCATCCCCCGGCGCACCATCGCGGCCAGAGCCTCGGGCAATGCCGCCGCCAGCACAGCCGGAGAGCGCCAGCCTTCCGGCGCGATCAAGGCTTCCCGCGGCAGCAGATCCGGCATCACGCCCACAGACGTGGCCACAAGGGGCAGTCCGCAGGCCATCATCTCCAGCGCCGCCCTTGCGATGGTTTCGGACCAGAGCGAGGGAACAACGCCCATGTCAAGCGCGGAGAGGCAGGCCGGCACGTCCTCCACCTTCCCCGTGATCGCCACATGCCCGGCCACGCCCGCCTCTCGAATCCAGCTTTCCACCTGTTCCCCGCTGACGGCGGTAGGAAAACCGATCAGAAGAAGGCGAACACGCGAAAATCCTGCCCGGATCAGCCGCCCCAGGGCAAGCAACGTTTCCCGTTGCGCCTTGACGTGATCAAAGCGTCCGAGCAGGCCCACGACAAAGTGATCATCGGCAAAGCCGTACCGGGCGCGGACAGCAGCCCGTCCGGCGGGATCAAAGCGGAACAGCGCAGTGTCTACCCCGCCGAAAATCGTATGAACGCGCGGCGCGGGCACGCCCATGCCGTGGATGAAATGCCGCGCCATAACGCTGTTGGTGGCGATCACGGCGTCAGCAGCGTGAGCGTGCAACAGCCGATTCGGCAAATTTTTTTTCGGAAGGCGCTGATCCCCGCGGGTACGCACCAGCGCGTATTGCCCCCGCTCTTTCAACAGCCCCCAGAAAACAAAGGATTCCCCACGGTGACAATTGACGACATGCGGGCGGACGTCGCGCAGCAGACGCCGCATCTTCGCCCACAGGGCGGGCAGGGTCAAAGGATTTGTGGCGTTCAGCGGAAGCGGAACAGGATCAAGCCCCAGCGCCTCGGCCTTGCGGAACGTGTCCGTTTCCGCCAGGGCGGCCACATGGGATTCGTGCCCCGCCCGCCTGAGCAGATGCGCCAGTTTCAGGCCGTACCAGGCCGTCGCATTGAACCAGCGGACATTGACCACCTGAAGCGTTCTGAGCGGAGCGAAAGAAGACGCGTTCACAATGATTCTCGCAGAGCGCCAGGGAAAACGGCGCTGTTTCGCCACGTTTCGGCGCCGCCGTCCAGACGACGCCGGTTGCGCCCCAACATGCAGAAGACTTCATAGGGCACGGTCCCCCACCAGTGGGCAAGCTCTTCCGGCCGGACAGCCTGCGCGCCGACGCCTCCGAGCAGATACGCCATATCGCCCGACGCGACTTCCGCGATATGGGTCACGTCGACCATGCACATCTGCATGCAGACGCGCCCCACAAGCGGCGCGCGCTCCCCGCGGATGACCACCGCCGCCCGGCGGGCCAGGATGCGGGGATAACCGTCCGCATAGCCCGCGCCGACAACCGCCACGCGCATGGGACGCGGCGCGCGGAACGAGCAGCCGTAGCCGATGCAGGCCCCCGCCGCCACATGGCGGACGCAAAGCACCGGCGCCGTGACTTCCATGACCGGCAACAGCCCGGCTCCCAGTTCCGCCCGTTCGGTTCCGTGCAGCGGGTTGCCGCCGTACAGGGCAAGCCCCGGCCGCGCCAGATCCCCGGCGCAATCAGGCCAGACAAGCAGCCCAGGAGAATTGGTCAGGGATGTTTTGATCGTGGGGAAAACAGCGCGCAACGCGCCCGCGGCGCGCCCGAAACGGGAAACCTGCTCCCCCGTGAAGGCGTCGTGCCGCGGATCATCGGAAGCGGCAAGGTGCGACATGACAAGCACGGGCTTGACCTCGGGCAGGCCTCGCAGCCATTCCGCCACCGCCGGCGCGTCCTCCACGGGGAATCCCAGGCGGGACATGCCGGTGTCGAACTTGACGGCAACGGACAGGGGGGAAGCGGCCGAAACGGATCGCGCCTGCGCCGCGCAACGCGCAAGACTTTCGGCATCATGCACAAGGGGCGTGATGCGACAGGCGGCGGCGAGCGCTGCGTCCTCATCATGTATCAGACCAAGCAGGGCGAGCAGAAAGGCGTCATGCCCCTGCCGCCGCAAAAACGCGCCCTCCCCCACCGTGCCGACGGCCATGTGGTCAATGCCCTCCCCGGCCAGCACCCGCGCGACAGCCGCCGCGCCGTGACCGTAGGCATCCGCCTTGATCACGGGCATGAGCAGGGGACGCCGCATCCGCAACGCGCGCAGGTTGTGCCGCAGATGTTCGGGGCGCACAGTGACCGTAACGGCGCTTGAAACCATACATGTTCCTCCGTTCGCGGCCCGGACCGGGCCAGCCGCATCCCTCGCAGGAACCTTCCCGAACCGCCTCTTTTCCCGGCCGCGCCCTGTTCAAGGGCTTTTTTTTGCGGGAAAAGCATGATAAAGACTTTTTCTGGAAAAAGTCTGAAACAGTCCCCGTCAAGACATGCCTTTGTAGTTCGTCAGAAGCCCGGATGCAACAGGAAGTTTGCCGTGTTCCAATCCCCCCGTTCCCTGGTCCGTTCCGCACTGTCGTGCTTTGGCCTGCCGCCGCGGTTTGCGGCGTTGCTGGCAGGCTGCCTTGCCCTGCTCGCTCTTTCCGGCATCTGGTCGGCCGCGCTCGCGGCTTCGGATCTTTTGCCCGTGCCTTCAGAAGATACTGATTCCATTCCCTGGAATCTGGAAGCGGACAAGCTCACCTCCTTCAATCAGAACACGATCATCGAAGCCCGGGGCGGCGTTGTGCTCACACGGGGCGACGACGTGCTCAAGGCGGACTTTGCGCGCTATTACGCCGATACCAACTGGGTTTATCTGCAGGGCAACGTTTTCGTGCGCATGGGAAGAGACGACATCCATGCGGATGAAGCCGAGTTCGATCTGCGTTCCAAAACAGGCTGGCTGACCAACGGCCATGTTTTCATCGAAGGCCCGCACATCTATTTCAGCGGTTCGCGGATCATCAAGCACTGGGGCGACAGGTACACGTTCAACGAGGCCAAGGTGACCACGTGCGACGGACCCACGCCGACATGGTCCATGAAGGCGGAACAGGCAGTGGTGGAAATCGACGGTTACGCCCAGCTCTTCCACTCCACCTTTGACGTGAAGGACACAGGCATCCTGTACACCCCGTTCATGATTCTGCCGGCCAAGACAACGCGGCAATCCGGCCTTCTCCCGCCCGATTACGGGGTCAGCAACAAGCGCGGCTTCTATTACACGCAACCATATTACTGGGTGATTGACGAAAGCCGGGACATGACGTTCTACGGCGGCTGGATGGAAAAAATCGGCCCGCAGGCCGGCGTGGAATACCGGGCGCACGAGTTCTCCGATCAAAAAACATGGCTTATCGCGTCCGGCATGTACGACAAGGATGGCGGCGGGGACGGCGTTTACGACTCCTCTTCGCTCAGGCGCACCAATCGGGAGCGCTACTGGCTGCGCGGCATGGCCGACGGCTTTATCGGCGCGTCCACCTGGCGGTACCGCTCGAACATCGACTATGTTTCCGACCAGGATTACCTGCGCGAATTCAATCAGGGACCGCTCGGCTTCAGCCGTTCGCGCTCCATGCTCTTCAACATGTTTGGCCGCGACTTGCAGGAAGACGATCAAAACCGGGTCAGCGCCGCCCTCATCAGCAACGATTGGGACCGCATAGGCGTTGTCGCGGGCTTTCGCTACGAGCAGGATCCTTCCCTGGGGCACGGGAACAGGCCGCACAATCAGGATCAGCTTGTACAGCAACTCCCCCAGCTTGACGTCTTCCTGTACAAGGGACGTCTTGTGGAAAACTTCCCGCTCGAACTTGAAGCCCAGTTTGGAACCGGCTACATGTACCGCGCCGAAGGCACCTCCGGCTGGCGCTCGGAGCTGTACCCACGGATAAGCCTGCCGCTGGGAATGCGCTTCGGGTCCATCATCGGCACAGTGGGTCTGCGCCAGACGTACTACAATACGGAGCGCAAGGCGCACACCAGCCCCCTGGCCCTGTACAATCCGGATCCGACCAATCCCCGCCAGACGGGCGAATCCCGCACCATGCTGGAAATGGATATCCAGGGCTACACCGAGGCAAGCCGGATATGGCGACTTGGCGACGGCTCCGCTCCCGCCCTTTCCGAAGAAAATGTGGGCACAACCACCTGGACGGCCCTTCGCCACGAAGTGCAGCCCCGGATCAGGTACAGCCGCATCCCCCAGGTCGATCAGGACAAAAACCCGTTCTATGTCATGAACGACCGTATCTTGCCCACCAACGAACTGACGTACTCCATCACCAACATCCTTACCCGCAAGGGAACCATGATCACCGCGTCCGGCGAGGAAGACAAGCGGGAATATCAGCGCTCCAACCGCTATCAGGATATCATGCGCTGGCGTCTGGAAAGCGGCTACGACTTTGAAGAGGAAGGCCGCACCCGCTATACGGAACAATTCGGCAACCGCCCGTTCATGGACATTTTTTCGGAACTGGATCTCTATCCTTTCTCCTGGTTGTCCTACAATTCCAAAACCTATGTTTCCGCCTACGACGGTTCCCTGACCAGAGCGGATCACAATCTTTACTTCACATACGCGCCCTGGGTGGAGTGGGGTCTTGGGGTCAGCTTCCGTGACAAGTATTATGACTATCGTCGCAAGTTCCAGTACGACGACTGGGACGATGTGCAACTGACCTCCTCACTCCGCCTTCTGCACAACAACCTGAAACTGAATATTTCGCCGGAGTGGTCCATCTCCATTGACGACTACAGAAATATGCGGGAAGGCGGTTCCACCGGCAAAGCCTACGATCAGCACATTGAAGTCGCCTACAAGGCGCAATGCTATCGGATTATCGGGACCTACCGGTATGACGGCTATGACAGAAGCTATTCGCTGATGGTTGAACTGCCCGGTATTTTTGACTAAAAAACAAAAGGCCCTCGCAAGAGGGCCAAAAGCGTCGCGCCGGGCAAGCCCGTAACGCGAGACGTTGCAAGGCGAGGCGGACGGCGTCAGCGCCCGCAGCATTTCTTGTATTTCTTGCCGCTCCCGCAGGGGCAAGGCTCATTGCGTCCGATCTTGGGCGTGGCGCGCCGCACAGGCTCGTGCCCGTGCACCACCCCGTCCACATAGAACCAGCGCCCGTTCTCACGCCGGAAGAAGGCATCCTCGCGCAGTTCACGAGGCATGCCGCTCACTGCATAACGCGCGGTGAAAGACACCTCTCCGGTATCCTGATCCGCTCCCCCATCCTTGACCGAATGAATGTCGAGGCCCTGCCACTCCACGCTTTGAGACCACTTGCTCATTTCAGCATGATCGGATTCGTCCCGGATATCCGGGTGAACCGTTTCATCCAGATAATCGTATTTGCCGAGGGTATGCGCGGTGTAGCGTGAACGCATGAGCGCCTCGGCCGTAGGCGCGGGGGCAACGCCCTCAATGTAGGGGCCGCAGCAATCTTCCAGATCACGGCCGGAGCCGCAGGGACAGAGGGACATGTTTCCTCCAGAATGTTTTTTCCGTACACTCCGCCGGGAGCGCGGTTCCAGCCCGCTGAGAACGGGGGTATTGTAATGAGGGCGTGACCCTACGATCTTGCGCATGACCCGTCAAGCGCCACGGCGCAAAACCAGAACGGCCCGCCGGAAACAGCGGGCCGTGTGGGGTTGAAGGAAGATCCGTATGGAGAAGGAAGGAATACTTGGATGCAAGCAAACCTCATGCCAATTGAAACGAAATCTGTAAATTCAAAAAATATCCTTTACTATCAACGAGTTGAAGATATCGTTCCAGATGCGATCACATGAAACAGCGTACTATTTTTTGAACCGGGCAGAATAAAAGACTGCCTTGAAGGATAAAACAGCCTAAAATTTTTACGGAGGCGACTATGCGTGCGATGGGAATTACTGGTTTCGGCAAATCGGGCAAGACAACGCTCGTCTGCGCTCTGGCGGACACCCTGGAGGCGCGGGGTCTGCGCGTGGCTGTGGCAAAATCTTCCGGCCATGCCCTGGACATGGCCGGAACGGACACCCAGCGTTGTTTCAAGCCGGGCCGCACCGTGCTGGCGGTAAGCCGCGACGGCACGGGCGAAGCCATGATCCGTTGGGGCGAGGGACGGCGTCTGCTCGATCTGCTTCCTCTGATCGACGCGGACATCGTGCTTGTGGAAGGCGGCAAACAGCTTGGCTGCCTGCCGCGCGTGCTGTGCCTGCGAGAGCCGCACGAAGCGAACGATCTGAATCACGGTCTGGCCGTGGCGACATGGGGCGATACAGGCGCGCCCGATATCCCGGCCTTTGCGCCGGAAGGGGCGGACGGCGTGGGCGACCTGAACGCTCTGACCGATCTCGTCATGGACAAGGCGTTTCTTTTGCCCGGCCTGAATTGCGGAGCCTGTGGCGAAGGCGATTGCGCCGGGCTTGCCCGCCGGATTGTACATGGACAGCGCCGCCCTGCCGACTGCGCCGCTCTGCATGGGGAGATCACCGTCACCATCAACGGTCGCCAGGTGGCGTTGAACCCCTTCACTTCCCGACTGCTCGCCGGCGGCGTCCGGGGGATGCTCGCGGCTCTGAAGGGGTACGCGCCCGGCGGTGAGGCGGAACTCCGCCTGAAATGCTGAATATTCACGCATTTCAAAAAAACGGTGACAAAAAATTTTGAATTTTTCAAATTAATGCTTGACGACCCGGCCCGGTTCAGGTACATCCCAAAACGCGTCAGGTGACGCCTTATTCCCCGGTAGCTCAATCGGCAGAGCGGGTGACTGTTAATCACTAGGTTGGCGGTTCAAGTCCGTCCCGGGGAGCCAGAAAAATCAAGGACTTACAGTAAATACTGTAAGTCCTTTTTTTGTATGCTCCATTTCTGCACTACCCCCTGTACTACCTTTTCCCGTGAAAGACAGGCAAAAGACGAGTGGACATGCCAGACGGTTGCTTCGGAAACACGCCTTGCACATGCCATGGGGGTAAACATGAAAATTGCCTTGAGCCAGGATCACGAAAACGTCGTCCGTGAAAAGTCGATGTTTCCCGATCGGCCTGTCGCACGGAAAGCATCGGGCGAAGCTGCACTGAATGTATCGCAAGGCAATATTTGCGCTTGCAGCGCTTCAGGAAATAAAAAGACAATCTTGCTGCAGTGGAATCTGACGGAGAGTTTGTCAGTGCCATGCAAAAAAGGGGTTACGATGAAAATCGTAACCCCTTGAAGTTTCTGGTGGAGGTGAACGGGATTGAACCGATGGCCTCAGCGATGCGAACGCTGCGCTCTCCCAGCTGAGCTACACCCCCATTGGGAAGTCGGTCCCGTTAGTGACCGACAACTCGCTTTCTATATACATGCCTCCCCAATCTGTCAAGCAAAAACATCCAGGAGTAGCGGTTCAGGTTAAAATAGTGGAGGCTTCTCGCCCCCCCTCGGCAGGGGATTCCCCTGCCCCCAATGACTCACTGTCGCTTTGCGACAGGCCGACATCGGGGGGTCCTGGAACATCATGGGGGCATCATGCCCCGGCGGGGTGGGGGCAGCGCCCCACATGGCAACCCCTCATTCTCAAACTGAGTCGCTACCTATCCGGGGCATCCAAATCGGACACAGGCGCGAGCGCGCACAGGAAGCGCGTGGCCGCTCCCACCTTATAGTCATGCAGGCCCACCCGCCGCCATCCGGCGCACGGCAACTCGTCAAGCGGCTCCTTCAACAAAAATACAACCCGCCCGTCCGCGGCAAGCCGGGGGCGCACCAGGGCGAGCACGTCGCGCCAGGGCATGAACGCGCGGCTGACCACCAGATCCGCCGTGCGCGGCGGCGGACCGGCTATAAACTGTTCGGCCCTGCCCCGAAAGACGCGCACGCCGGGCAACGGACACCGCGCCAATACCGTGGACAGAAAAAGCGCCCGTTTTTCCCGCGCTTCCACCAGCCAGTAGTCGCCCTCACGCCAGAGCATCCGCAAAACAACGCCGGGGAGTCCGCCGCCAGCTCCCAGATCCCAGCAGCGCGGTTCAGCCTGCCGCACATGCTCTTCCACAAAAGACGCAAGGTGAAAACTGTCCACAACCAGAGTGCAAAACGCCTCCTGCCATGTCCGCGCGCCCACCAGGTTCATGACGCCGTTCCATTGCATGAGCAGTTCCAGATAGGCGGCAAGCGGGGGCAGAAGGCCCGGAAAAGTCGCGGCTGCGGGCAGGCCGGCCTCGGGAAACAGGGCAGACAGTTCTCGCAAGGGTACAGTGGGCAACGCAACCTCCTTGCGGCGTCGATGAGGTTCACGCAATACGCGCAATGCCCCCGGCTTGCGTCGAGGGCATTGTGAAGAGCCGGACACCCGGCGAAAACCGTTACCGTTGCTTCCTTTCGGACCTGGCGGGGTTGGCGGCGCCGCCGCCGTCCGGCTCGTCCTTCTGATAAACGGGAAACGGGCTGGCTGTCAAGACGTTCAGCGGGGAGGCGTCCCGCCGGGCTGATAACCGAGTTTTTCGGAAATACGCCGGGCGGTCTCCCGCACGTCGGCGGCGATATCAAAAATCCGATCGCTGGAAAAGCGTTGCGCCGACCCTGCCAGACTCACCGCCGCCACAGGCTGCCCCGCGTGATCGAAAACGGGCGCGCCGATGCTGCGCAAGTCAAGTTCGTACTCGCCGCTGTCCATGGAAAAACCGCGGGTGCGCACTATTTCAAGTTCTTCACGCAAGGCTTCGGGCGTAGTGATGGTTTTTTCCGTATATTTGACAAAGGAAAGTCTGGTGATGATTTTTTCCAGAACAGCGGGAGGCTGCGCCGCAAGCAGCGCCTTGCCAACGCCGGTGCAGTATGCCGGCGTGCGCGTGCCTACCCCGATACGTATGCCGACTGTGCGCGAACAGTCGATTTTATGGATAAACAGCGCTTCCGTATCGGAAAGAACAGCCAGGTGGGACGTATCCTGATATTTCTTGACAAGCTCCACCATGAACCGCCTGGACTCGTGCAGGATGCTGATGTTGCCCACATAGGACTGACCCAGCTCCCATACTTTCAGGCCGAGCGCATACCTGCCGGTTTCCGGATGCCGCGCCAGATAGCCAAGGCGCTCCAGCGTCGCCGCGATGCCATGCACTGTGCTTTTGTTCAAAGCCAATTCGGAACTGATCTGTCCCAGCGCCGCATTGCTGTCGGCGGCGGCCACGCACTCCAGAATGGCCATGGCCCGGGCTACGGATTGAATTGTCTTGCTGTTTTCCATTGGCGTCATATACGGCGGGCTTCAGTGTTCGTCAACCGCGTTGCCGGGACACGCCTCCGTGCCGGCGTCCCACGCGGACATGTTTACCCCCCGCACGCGTTCAAGGCACGCAAGGTACTCCTGATTGCCTTTCGGCCCCTTGATTGCCGAAGGCACAACGCCGGCGCACACCAGGCCGAGGCTTTGCCGGCAAAATGTCAGCACGTCGTCAACGGCGCGCTGCCGCAAGGCGGGATCGCGCACCACGCCCTTCTCCGTCTGGTGCGGCCCCAGTTCAAACTGCGGCTTGATCAGCGCCGCCACGCGCCCGCCCTCCTTCAGCCAGCGGAGACAGGGAGGAAGCACTCGCGTCAGAGAAATGAAGGAAACATCCGCCACAACCAGATCCACAGGCTCGGGGAGCAGATCCGGCGGGGCGAGCCGCAGGTTGATCCCCTCCATGCTCACAACGCGAGCGTCCGCGCGCAATCGCTCGTGCAACTGCTCCCTGCCGACGTCCACAGCGTAGACGCGGGCCGCGCCGTGCTGCAAGAGACAATCCGTAAAGCCGCCTGTCGAAGCGCCGGCATCCAGACAGACCAAACCGCGCACGTCAAGGTTAAAATGCGTCAGGGCCGTCAGCAGCTTGTACGCGCCCCGGCTGACGAAACGCTCCACGCCCACAAGCATGAAACGCGTATCCGGGCTGTACCTGTGCCCCGGCTTGTCCACCCTGACAAGAGGTCGCCCGCTTTGCCCCGCCGGGGAGAGATTCGCCAGGGATGGTTCCGCCTGCTCCGTGGGGACAGGCTCAGGCGCAAGCGCCACCTTCCCCGCCATGATCAGCCGTTTCGCCTGTTCGCGGCTCTCCGCCAACCCCTGCGCGTGGACAAGTTCATCTGCCCGCCCCTTTGCCTGCGCCATACTGATCCCTGCCGGCTTGTTACCAGTCTCCAGGCTCGGCGGCGATATCACGACGCGCGAGATCCTCGGCCTGTTTCTCGAACGAAATGTCCATAAGAAAAACAAGGTGCTTTTCCGCGTCGCTCCCCGCGGACGCCAGACGCGACAGGGTCAGGGAAATCCATGTATAGCGTCCGTCCTCGCGCCGTCTTCGGAACTCCCCGATGCGCCTGCCGTCCGCCTTGCCGGAAGGAGCGGAGTTCAGATCAAAAAAGCGGAGAAAACGCTCCCTGTCCTCGGCATGGATGATCTCGCGGGAGACCAGGCGGAGCACCGTATTCAGTTCACCTTCTTCAGGCAGGGAGGCGCAACTCTCCTTTCTGTGGATGCTCCTGTACCTCCGGCCGGCGGCATCGATCTCGTACACGCCGTCGTACAGATCGCGGAGGACACGGTCATGCCGCTTGGCGATCCGCTCGTTTTCGGCCCGCAATTTGCTTTCGGTAATGTCCTTGATAAGGATCAGCGCCCGCCGGCCCTTTCCTCCCTGCGGGATGCCCAGGCACGAAACCCACCTGTACCGTCCGTTGCGGGCCAGACGCCGGTATTCTCCGGAAAACTTGCGCCCCTGCCCAATATGCTGCTCCAGCCCGGCATGGGCGTACAACGCCGCAAAGAGATCGCGATCGTCGGGATGGATGCAGGCCGCCGCCTTGCGGGCGATGTGCTCATCAAGCAATTCCACGCTCTCGTTGCGCAAATCCGGATCGGAACACACGCAACGCACGGAACGATTATCAAGATCGATACGGTAGATTTCGGTAAAACTGCTCTGGAGCGCCCCGAGGTAATTGGCCTCGTCCCGCTGCCGGCGGAGGTCTTTCTCGTGCTGTTCCGTAATGTCGCGCACGCAGGTCAGGATGTGCGTGTCGCCGTTTTGCAGCACAAAGGGGTACGCGCACCGGTTTTTCCAGCGCAGGCCGCGCAAGCCGGACTGCCGGTAGTTCATCTGAAGCTGGGACACCCCGACCCGAAAGGCGGCGACCATGTTTTCGAGAGAAAAAAGCCGCGCGTACTCCTTGCGTTGCGCCGGGTCCACATGGGTGGAATTGAAAGCGGCGAGCGTCTCGTCATAGTCGCCTGCCGGGGGCAGCCCGTTCATCGTCGGGTCGCTCATGGCCAGGATCTCGTATCTGCCGGTATACGGATCAAGATCGGCCGCGTAATCATACGCGGTGCGGATGGCGAGGGAAAAACTCTCTTCCTTGCGCTTGCGTTCCCGCTCCTCGTCGCTGAGCGCATGTTCGGTGATGAAGACGACGTAGGCCGGCTCCTGGCTTTCCCACAGCACGGACGACACGGCCACGTCCACTTCCGGCCCGAAAGGGGTATCCTTCAAGATCGCGTTGGCCGAATCCCCGCCGCCGATGCGCGCCGCCGGGCAGAAGGCGCACGGCGCGCTCTTGTTCCAGAACGTTTCATGGCAGGTTCCGCCGATGCGCAAGTGCGGAAACCGACGGCGCAACGTGTTGTTGAGGTACACGATGCGATGATTTTCCTTGCTGATGACGTAGACAAGGGCAAAGGGAAGACTGTTCAGAATGTCCCTTGTGGCCTCGCTGTTCTCATGCAGGAGCACGGCCGCGCGCTTCTGACGAATATGCTGGCCTACAAGTTTGGACAGCAGGGTGAGCGTGTCCACTTCCTGCTGCGTCCAGATTCGAGACCCCCCGCGCGCTATCAAACCGATGTAGCCCATTTGCGCGCCTTCGCTGATGATTGCGCGGTACAAAACGGATGTGGCCTCGGGATCGCACAAAAACGCCCTGTCTTCAGCGGAGAGGGCTGAGGTGTCGCTGCAATAAAACACGCCTTCCGAGAAGAGGAAGGGCGGCAGGCGAAAGTTCTCCGCCGGCATGTCCCGACAGCACGCGGGCGTGGCCGCTTCCGGCTGAGGCGTCCACTCGTGCGCGACGCTGATCCGCCGCATGTCGAACGATTTTTCCAGAATGACGATCTTGTCCACCTGAAAGGCGTTGCCCATGAAGGAAAGCGTTTTTTCAATGCCGTCCCGCATGTCGTACATGCTGAAAAGGATATCAATCACGTCCACCATGACGCTGTTGCGCGCCACAGGCGAACGCTCGGCGCGCCCCGAAGCTCCGGGGCGCTGATCTCCCTGCCCGCTCTGACTGGACCGCGAGATCCGGCCGTAGCACTCATAGCGGTTTTTCCCGTTGGCCTTGGCCTGGTACAGGGCCGTATCCGCCTGGCGGAACAGTTCTTCATACGCGACCGGCCCCTCGGCCGCGGCAATGCCCACGCTCAGCGACAGCGCCGCGCTCAGGCTCCCCTCGGGAAACAGGGCGTGCATGACGGCGCACAGGCTCTTCGCCTTTTTTTGCGCGATTTCCAATGTCGCGTCGTGCATGAAGACATGGAATTCGTCGCCGCCCACGCGCCCGATAATATCCTCGCGGCGAAACGTCTGCCGGAGTTCACGGGCAAGGCGGATCAGAACCGAGTCGCCCGCAAGGTGCCCCAGCGTATCGTTGACCACCTTGAAGTTGTCGAGATCGAACATGAAGAGGATGCCGCAACTGCCCGGGCGCGCATGGGCAAGCGCCGCCCGTATTTCCTCCTCGGTGGTGCCCTTGTTGAGCAGACCGGTCATCATGTCGGTACGCGACTTGTCGAGCAGACGGCTTTGTTCCTGCTTCTGGCTGTCAATATCGCGCAGCGCGCCCAGCGCGCGGATCGGCGTGCCGTCGGCATCGCGCATGATGACGTAGAGCAGGGAAAACCAGCGCTCCTCGCCATCCTTCGTTTCCAACTGCCGCTCGAAGACGCCGTTTTCCACCCGCGCCCGTTCGTCAAAGAGAAAGGTGAAACAGTCGTCCGCAGTGTTGGACGCGGGCGATCTCTCCTTCAGATGTTCCCGAAAGCCGGCGACACGAGACGGTCCGGCAAAAAAATCGGCATACCTGCCGCTGTACGTCAGCGTGTCGGAAACAAAATCATAGCTGAACGAAATATCGCCCCAGTTTTCCGCTTCGACGCCGGATTCCCGATCCCGCTCCATGCCCGATTCATGCGAAGTGTCCATGCCCTGCCCTCGGCCTTGCCCTCGAAAACGGTTCTCCGCCATTCCGCCCTGCGCCCTACAGAGGCACATTCTCACAGTAAACGTATTCGTCAGATGTTTCAATCAACAATCTCGCGCCCATCCGGCGTTTGCCGCCCGCATTGCAAAACAATCGGCTTTTTGCCATGCTCCTTCCGCAATTGCCGAGAGCATGTCGCAAAGGATTTTCTTGATGAACGCCCTGGCATGGATAGCCGAACAACGCATACAGGAAGCCGTGAACCGGGGCGATCTGGACGCCCTGCCCGGCCGCGGAAAACCTCTGGCGCTGGAAGACGACTCCGGCGTGCCCGAAGATCTCCGCATGGCCTGCAAAATCTTGCGCAACGCCGGATACGCCCCGCCGGAAGCGGAGGATCGCAAGGAGGCCGCAAGCCTTGCGGACCTGCTCCGGAACTGCACGGACGAACAGGAGAAAGTGCGGCAAATGCGCCGCCTGGACGTTCTGATGGCGCGCATTGAGCGCGCCCGGCGTCGGCCCGTGACGCCCCGGAGCGGCTCGTATTATCCGCGGCTGGTGGCGCGCGTTTCCGTGCCCGGGGCATAATCCGGGGCCGGGTTCGGCCTGACGCGCTGCATGGGGAGGCCCAGCAGACGCCGCCGCACAAGATCAAGCGCGTGGCTTGACGCATGCAGGCGCAGCCAGGCCCTGTCGCGCCCCGCGCCGCCCGACGGCGGCGACATGACGCGGGTCCATGTTTCCTGCCCGTCGCTCAGGGCGATGTACACAAGGCCGACAGGCTTCTCCGGCGTGCCCCCGCCGGGACCGGCCACACCGGTGATCCCCACGCCAAGCCCCTCGCCCGGCCCTTCCAACAGACGCCGCGCCCCTTCGGCCATAGCCTTCGCCGTCGCCTCACTGACCGCGCCATGTTCCGCCAGGATCGCCTCGGGCACGCCGAGAAGCCGCATCTTCGCTTCATTCGCGTAGGTGATCACCCCTGTCCGAAAAACGGCCGACGCCCCCGGAACATCCGTGAGGCGCTTGGCCAGCAGCCCGCCAGTGCAGGATTCCGCCGTGGTCAGGCGCATCCTGCGCGCGATGAGTTCCGCAACGACGACATGCTCCAGGTTCGGCACGTCAACACCATAGACCACATCCCCCAGACGCTCGCGGATCGCGTCCACAACAGGGCGGCACAGGGCCGCCGCCTCCACCCGGTCGGCCGCCTTGGCGGTGACGCGGACAAAAGTCTCGTTTTCCGTCGCGTAGGTGGCCGCCGTGGGATTCGCCTGGTCCGTCAGCCCGGCCAGAAGAGCCGCCACGCGCCCCTCGCCCATGCCGAAGGTGCGGACCATGCAGGAATGGATGACGCCCCCGCTCCGCGCTTCAAGGTACGGCGCGACGCCGGTGCGGAGCATTCGCTCCAGCTCTGAAGGCGGACCGGGCAGCATGATGATCGTCCGTCCCGCGGCCGTGACCACGGCGCAGCCCGGAGCCGTCCCCAGCTCATTGACGAAAACCGTGCAGCCTTCGGGCAGCATGGCCTGCCGGCGCTGGAGATCGTCCACCGGCCGGCCCTGAAAAAAATGCTCCAGCCGGCGCAGACTTTCCTCATGAAGGGTCAGGCGAAGGCCGGCGGCCCGGGCCACTGTTTCCCTGGTCAGATCGTCGTCCGTGGGGCCAAGCCCTCCGGTGGTGACGACAAGATCGCTCCGCTTGAGCGCCTGGTCCAGCGCGGCCCGCAGGCGCTCGGGGTTGTCACCGACAACGCTGGAAAAAAGCAGGTCGACGCCCGCCGCCGCAAGTTCGCGCGCAACCAGGGCCGCATCGGTATTGACGGTATGCCCAAGGAGCAATTCCGTCCCCACAGAAATGATTTCGGCATGCATGGGACGCTCGCTTTGTCATGCCGCCGGGCTGGCTCCGGCGGCTGAAGGGATAATGGTTTCCACATAGCGGCATTCCGCGCCCCTGGCAATACGCCCGCCCCTCGGTGGGAGAACCGGGCCTGCCGCTGATGATACTCATGCTAAGCGCATTGACGCCGAAGCCGCGCTGAAGGATGTTCTGACAACAGCGCCCGTCACCGTCCGGGCGCGACTCCGGAAACAGGAAAAGAAAGGAAGCCGTTGGCCTGCACGGTCACGGCCGTCTCAGGGGGTATTGCCGATGGATGCTGCATCAACTCTCCCGGTCGCCTTGATTCCGGCGTACAAGCCGGAAGCCTCGGTGGTGGATACCGCCCGCGCCCTGCTGGCCTCCGGCCGCTTTGCCGCGCTGGTGGTGGTGGATGACGGAAGCGGCCCGGAATACGCCGCCCTTTTCAAAGCGCTTGAAACGGCCGGGGCGGTGGTGCTGCGGCACTTCACCAACCTGGGAAAGGGCATGGCTCTGCGCACGGGTCTCAACCACGCCGCCTGCTCCTTTGCCCACAGCGTCGGCGTGGTCACGCTTGATGCCGACGGGCAGCACCTTGCCGACGATGTTCTGGCTGTCGCCCGCCAGCTTGCGCTCTCGCCTTCTTCCCTCATCCTCGGCCGACGGGACTTCGACGCCGCCACCCCCCTGAGGAGCCGCTTCGGCAATGTGGTCACCCGCCACGTCATGCGCTGGCTGACAGGGCTTTCCGTCAGCGACACGCAGACAGGTCTGCGCGGCATCCCGCTTTCGTTCATTCCCCTGCTTCTCCGTCTGAACACAAGGGGGTACGACTTCGAACTTGACATGCTCATTCAGGCCGGAGAACACCACATTCCGATTGTGGAAATCCCCATCGCCACCGTCTATCTGGAAGGAAACAAAAGCTCGCACTTCAATCCCCTGCTTGATTCCATGAAGATCTATCTGGTCTTCCTGCGTTTCAATCTGTCCTCCCTGCTGACGACGGCGGTGGATTATACGGTCTTCAGCCTGTGCCTGCTCACCGGGCTGACTCTGCCGCTTGCCATGACGCTCGGGCGCGGCTGCTCCTGGGTAGTCAATTACGGCGTGAACCGTCGTTTCGTTTTCCGATCCCAAAACGGGTACGAACGATCGATCTCCCTGTATCTCTTTTTTGAAATCGTCATGGCCGTGCTTTCCTACATCGCCATTGACGTTCTTTCCCGCTATCTTTCCTTCAACATCTATGCCGCGAAAATTCTTGTTGAAACGTCGCTCTACCTTCTCACCTTCACGGTACAGCGCGAAATCGTCTTCGGCTCCGCTTCCGAACGGAGCGCCGGCCAAAGCGCCGAGATGTTCAGCCTGCACCTTTCCCCCCTCCAGAGGGAGAAGGACAAATGATCCGCAACCTGCTTTCCATCGATCTGGAGGACTACTTTCATTTCATCGGATCACGCTATTCCATCCCGCCAGACGCCTGGGACAGGCTGGAATCCCACGTCCGGCGCATGACCGAACAACTCCTGCCCACCCTGGGCGCGCACAAGGCCACGTTTTTCTGCCTTGGCTGGGTGGCGTTGCGTCACCCCGATCTGATTCGGGATCTGGCGGCGGCCGGGCATGAAATCGCAAGCCACGGCATGTTCCATGAGCTTGCGTTCAAACTTGGCCCCGAAGCCTTCCGGGCGGATGTGGAACGGGCCAGAAAAACGCTTGAAGACTGTTGCGGGCAGGCGGTAAGGGCGTACCGCGCGCCAGGCTTCTCGGTACGGGCGCAAGACGGGTGGTTTTTCTCCGCCGTGCGCGCTGCCGGGCATACAGTCGATTCCAGTCTCTTCCCCGGAAAGCGCACACTCGGCGGCATCCCCGGCGCCCCGCTCCACCCGCACACCATGCGCCTGCCTGAAGGCTGGCTGGAGGAGATTCCCGTTTCCACCACGCTTGTTTTCGGCACGCGCACGGCCTTTTGCGGGGGCGGCTTTTTCCGCTTTTTCCCCTACGGGTACATCCAAAGGGAGATCCGCCGCCTCAACCGGGCGGGTCAGCCGGCCGTAGTGTACCTTCACCCGCGTGATATCGACACGCTTCAACCCCGGCTGAAACTGGAACCTCTCAACAGCTTTCTGTACCATTACGGGTTGAACCGCGCCGAGTCCAAATGGCGACGCCTGATGAACGACTTTGCCTGGACCAGCTTTGCGGACTGGCTCACGCCCGATCCGACCGTGCGGGTATGACGTCCGCCGGCAAGGGGGGCGCGTCCGTCAATCTCCCGTCCACAATGGAGATATAGCGGGCAGACGTTTCAGCCAGAAAATCCCTGTCGTGGGAAATGGTGACCCTGGCCGTGTTCTGGCGCTTCAGAACAGCTGTGATCCGCTCCCGCGCTTCCGGGTCAAGATCGTTGGTAGGCTCGTCAAGCAACAGAGCCTCGGGCTGCATGGCCAGGACGGCGGCCAGCGAAACCAGCTTCTTTTCTCCGCCGGAAAGCCGGTGGGTAAGGCGCGACTCAAAACCGGCCAGCCCAAGCGAATCCAGCGTCTGCACGGCGCGTTCCCGCGCGGCGTCAGGACCAAGCCCCAGATTCAGGGGGCCGAAAGCGACGTCTTCAAGCACGGTGGGACAAAAGAGCTGATCCTCGGCGTGTTGGAGAACAAGCCCGACCTTGCGCCGCAACGCCGCGAATCCCTTTTCGTCCCGCACGGGGCGGCCGTGAAAGAGCACCCTGCCTTCAGCCGGACGCGCCAGCCCGGTGATGATGCGGAACAATGTCGTCTTGCCGCTCCCGTTGGGGCCGTACAGGCCCACGCTTTCGCCAGGGCGCAGGGCAAAGCTCACGTCCTTCAGCAGGGAACGCCCGCCCGGATAGCTGAAGGAAACGCGCTCCAGCGCGAAAATCGGCTCAAACACAGGAACGGCAAGCGACAGGTCAGTCACGGCTCCCCCAGGCGCGGAACAAATCCGGATACACATCGAACGCCAGCACGCCAGCCAGACACAGCAGGGCTGTCAGGGCGAAGGCCACATCGCGGGGCCGGGCGCGAAAAACCGCCACGGATTGAAAATGCCCGGAAAAACCGCGCAGCAGCATTGCCTCGTACACCCGCACGGCACGGTCAAAGCTCCCCACAAAGACCATGCCGAGCATATTGCCGATAGTCCGGTAGCTGTGCCTGTCCGTGCGGGGCGTAAAGCCGCGCAGTCGCGCGGCCGTCCACAACCTGCCCCACTCCTCGGCAATGACATGAATATAGCGATAGGTGAAAAGAAAGAGAAAGACCAGCTTTGGCGGCACGCGCAGGCGCGCCAGGGCATGGCCGAAGGTGGGGGAATCCATGCTTGCCGCCAGAGCCAGAAAAAGAAACAGCATGGCGTTGGCCTTCAGCGTGACCAGGGTTGAAAGCTCAACGCCGGATCGGCTGATCGCCACCGGCCCCCGGATCGTCAGGATTTCCCCTCCGCCGAAAACGGGAACCGTCAGCCAGAGAAAGAGGATGAAGACATTGACCGCGCACAAGCGCTTCGCCACCCACCCCAGGGGCGGACGTCCCACGGCCAGCAGGCCGCCAGCCAGAACAAGAGCGGCAAAGGCTCCGCCGGCGCTCCGCAACACTGCAAGGCAGACGGCGGCGATCGCCGTGATCCCGAGCCGAAACCGCGGGTCAAGCCCATGCAGAAACGAAGCGCCGTGCGCGAACGGTTCCTCAAACATCTCAGCCGCGCCGCCTGAACCAGGCGGCCACGCCGACCAGGCCGAAGATCCATCCGATGCCGCCCACAATGTCTTTCAGCCTCGGTCCGGCGTCAAACTGGCTCGCCAGCATATGCTTGATCGGCGCAAGTTTGGCGTCCAGTGCTTCGTTGACCGCCGCCTGCACGTCGGCCCGCGTCAGGGAAGGACTTGAAGGAGCGATTCCGGAGCGCGTCGCCGGGGCCGCCGCTGTCGTCACAGATGCCGCCGGCGCGTCCGCAACGGCAGAAGACGCGGCACTGGAAGGCGTTGCCGCCATTTCGTCCGCAGCGATCAGCCATTCATTCTGATGCCCCTGCCCCGCGTTGATCCCAATCCGCAGATCGTGCCCTGCCGCCCGTGCCCCCTGTGGAACGGGGAAGACAAAAATGCCCGCGTCGTCCGTTGTGCCCTGGAGGAGACGCTCGCCGGTGGCGTTATCGAAGACCTCAATGCTCCCCTGCCGGACTTTCCGCCCGCGGCTGAAGCCGCACTCCACACGGATGACGTCGCCGTCCACATAGGCGAAAATGTTTACCCGGTGCGCCTCCGCAACATCGGCAATCCCCAGCGCCCATACAAGCCACGCCGCAACGACAGCAAGTGTTTTCATTCAGTGACTCCCGGGAAGGTTTCCGGACGAACTCTGACCACAAACGAAACAATCAGGGCGGTAATGACGCCTTCCGCCGCCATGACCGGGACATGCGCCGCCAGCAGTATCTGCGCCGATCGCACAAACCCCTCGTTGGAAAACCCGAGCGCCAGCGCGGTGAGGAGTGCTGCTCCGGCCACAGCCAGAGATCCGCAGAGAAACCCCGCCGCCACCCTGGCGGACGCGGAACCGTGCAGCAGGGGCCGCACGGCGTAGCCGGCAAGGACGGCTGGCAAGGCCATGGTGAAGGTGTTCACGCCGAGCGTGGTGATGCCGCCATACTGAAAAAGCACAGCCTGCAACACCAGCGCCACCAGAATGGCCGGAAAGGCGGCCCAACCCAGGAACAGACCGAGCAGCCCGTTCAAAACCAGATGCGCGTTTGCCGGTCCGACAGGGACATGCACAAGCGATCCCACAAAAAACGCCGCCGCCAGCATGGCCACGCCCATCAGACGTTCGTAATCCACCCTGCGCAAGCCCGCGGCCACGCCGGCCGCCGCCAGAACGGCCCCGCCCCCCAGGACCGCCGGCGACAACACGCCCTCGGAAATATGCATGTCCCAACCCTCCCCGGCGGCTCGTGCCGCTTGGAAGTCATTTCATAATTCGTAGAAATGACTTCTACCGCCAGACGAAAGTCTGGCGCGGCGCGAAAAGCGC
>CAJUHZ010000039.1 GCA_910585945.1 uncultured Bilophila sp. | reverse complement strand
GGGTGCAGGGGAATCATTCCCCTGCCGAGGGGTTTGGGGGCGAGAAGCCCCCAATGTTTCAGGTTGATCCGCTGTCTGGCCCGAACGCCTCTTGCGTTCCGGGCCGGCGAGATGTATACTGCTTGCATGTACAGGATGTTTGGCACGAACTCTCAGCTTTGGTGGCAGGCGGCATAGGCTGTCTGCCGTGTGGCGGAGCGTGCTTTTCAGAGTGACGTTTCTCAACCGCGGTCGGACAACGGCCGCGGTTTTTTTGTACGCGCGGTCTGTTGCGGCCGCATTGCAAGGAGCCGGACATGAGCACTTCTTCCATCAACCCTTCTTCGTTTGCGGATGGTTTTTTCGGCGCGTACGGCGGCCAGTTTGTTCCGGAGGAAATGAAGCCGGCCCTGGAGCAGCTTGCCGAAACCTTTGAGCAATGCCGGGCGGATCCGGCGTTCGCCGCCGAACTGTCCGGGTATGAGAAGCACTTCACCGGCAGACCCTCGCCGCTGTTTTTCTGCCGCAATCTCAGCGCCCGGCTCGGCGGGGCGCGCATCTTCCTGAAGCGGGAAGATCTGAACCACCTCGGGGCGCACAAGGTGAACAACACCCTTGGTCAGATCCTGGTGGCGAAGCGCATGGGCAAAAAGCGGATCCTCGCTGAAACCGGCGCGGGCCAGCACGGCGTGGCCACTGCCGCCACTGCCGCGCTCATGGGCATGACCTGCACCGTCTACATGGGCGAGGAAGACATGCGCCGGCAGCGGCTCAACGTGGTGCGGATGCGGATGCTCGGGGCCGAAGTCGTGCCCGCGCTCAGCGGCCAGCGCACCCTCAAGGAAGCTGTGGACGAGGCGCTCGCCGCCTGGCTGCGGGATCCGGAGGCGTTCTACCTCCTGGGGTCCGCCGTGGGGCCGCATCCCTACCCGCTCATGGTGCGGGAGTTTCAATCCGTGATCGGGCGCGAAGCCAGAGAACAGATGCTGGCTGCCGAAGGCCGCCTGCCCGACGCCTGCCTGGCCTGCGTGGGCGGCGGCTCCAACGCCATAGGTCTCTTTGCCGGTTTTCTTGACGACAGTGACGTGCGCCTTGTCGGTGTGGAGCCGGCGGGCAGGGGGCTTTCCTACGGCGATCATGCGGCCAGCCTGTGCTGCGGGGAGCCGGGCGTCATGCACGGCTTTTATTCCTACATGATCAAGGACGCCGCCGGCGAACCCGGCGCGGTGTATTCCATTTCGGCCGGGCTGGATTATCCTTCCGTCGGGCCGGAGCACAGTTGCCTCAAGGACAGCGGCCGGGCCGAGTACGTCAGCGTGTCTGACGAGGAAGCCGTGGCCGCCTTTTACGAATTGTCGCGTCGGGAGGGGATCATTCCGGCTCTGGAGTCGTCCCACGCGCTGGCTCAGGCCATAAAAATGGCTCCGGACATGGACAGGGAAGCCATTCTCCTCGTGTGCCTCTCCGGCCGCGGCGACAAGGATGTGGAACAGATCGAAGCCCTGGCCTAGCGCGTTCACACTACGGCTTTTGTCCTCCGCCTGCGTGAAAAAGGTTTTTTATTCCGGGCGAGTACCGCAAGAGTACACGTCCTCCGCAAAACGCCTTTTCTCCCTGGCGGAGAACAAAATTTTTCATGGTGTCAACCGGCCCCGGAGGTTGACCCAGGGCAATCGCATGAATATGAATAACAATCTGAAATAATTGATAAAATTTTTTCAGGTTTGAGATAGAATATCTTTTTATTTCAAGTGGTTATCATAAATCATCCGATTGCCCCGGAGTTGACCCCAAAACAAAGGAAAACCGTCACGGGAGGGAAACCATGCTGACTCTGGAAGAGATTCGCCGGCATTTTGCCGCGCATGACGGTTTGTGCCGTCACTTCGGCATCGAGATCACCGAGGTGGACGAGGAACACAGCGTGACCTTCATGCCTCTGGACGAGCGTCACCTGAACGGCATGGGCAATACCCACGGCGCGGCGATTTTTGCGCAGATGGACGTGACCTTCGCCGCCCTTTCCAACTCCGGCGGAACCTACTGCACCAGCGCGCAGGCGTCGGTTTCCTTCCTTACCCCCGGCCGCGTCGGTCCCTTGCGCTGCGAGGCGCGCGTCATTCGCGCCGGACGCAAGCTTGGCGCGTACGACGTGCGCGTCACCGACGCGGAGGGCGGGCTGGTCGCCGTCGCCACGGTCACCGGCTACGCCACCGGCGCGCCTCTGCCCATACAGGGACGCGGCTGACCCCTCCACTCTTTTGCTTCACCTGCTCAAGGCCGCCTTTTGGCGTCCGGAGGCGTTGCAAGGCGTGCATTGATCGCGCTGCATGTTCAATACAGCTTCATTCAATGCGTGTCTTGCGCTGTATGGTCGAAATACTTTCGGTCAGGCTGGATCATGAAACAAGTTGCAGATTGGCGTTCACCAGCCATGAGTCTTTTGCTGATAACAGGGATACGAATTTAATTTTCGATGGAATGCACTATCCACTTCCCGCCTTTTGTGCCTTCACGGGAAAGAATGCCCATTTTGCGGAGCTTGTCGATATGATAACGAATTCCACCCTGTCCTTGAATATCGCCACTCTTACTTCATCCGGATCACAATAATCCCTGTGGCAAAAGGCATTGATAATGGCTTCCCTTTTACTGAATCATGACACGACCTGTGGCGGGCCAGGGCGTTGTGCCGCTGTTCGACGCCCCGGGGGGCGGAGACCCTTGCGGGCCGTTTGCATCAGGTGTACTGCGGCTCCACTTCCTTGATGATCTGATAGGCCTTGTTGGCCTTGACCGTGCCGGCGATGCCCCAGTATTTCGGCACTCCGGCCACGGTGCAGGGGAGGAGTTCCTCTTCGTCGGTATCAAGCACGAGCACGTCACCGATCTGAAGGCGCAACAACTGGTTGCCCGAGATCTGCGTGCCGCCCACGCGCACGCGCAGTTCAACCGGAGTTTCCAGAAGGCGTTCCTTGAGTCGGCCCACCCAGGCGTGGTCCACTTCCAGTCGTTCCGTCTGAAAACTGGCGTGCAGTTTGGAGCGGATCGGCTCAATGGTGGCGTAGGGCAGGCAGATGATCATGGAGCCGATGGAGGTGTCAAGCTCCACTTCAAAGTTGATCACCACCACCACGTCGCTCGGCGGCACAATGGCCGCAAACTGCGGGTTGATTTCGGAACGGACCAGCTCCAGCTTGACGTCCTGCACGGGCCGCCACGATTCCTCCATGTTGTCCAGCGCGATTTTGATGATCCGTTCCACAATGGCCTGTTCGATGCGCGTGAATTCGCGCCCCTCGATTTTCGGTTGCGATCCCGCCCCGCCAAAGATATTTTCCACCAGAGAGAAGACAAGGCGCGAGTCCACGACAATGATGGCGTTGCCGCGCAGAGGGTCCATCTTGAAGATATTGATGCTGGTCGGCACGGGCAGGGAGCGCATGAAGTCGCCGAACTTGGTCATGTCGATGGAGATGGGGTTCAGCTCCACGCGCTTGCGCACGGCGTTGGTCAGGGCGTTGGTGCACAAGCGGGCAAAGCGGTCATTGACGATTTCGAGCACCGGCATCCGGCCGCGGATGATGCGATCCTGATTGGCCAGGTCGAACGGAACAATGCCCGAATCATCCATGGGGATGTCGGTTTCGCTTTCTATTTCACCGCCGGAAAGCCCGCGCAACAGGGCGTCAACTTCGTCCTGGGCAAGAATCTTGTTCATGCAAAGATGCCTCTGGTAGGATGACTGATGTCTGCCTGCAAAAAGCGGACAGCACAAGATCCCTTGTAAAAACGCCTTGGGGCGTGCATGGGGCTTTGCTCCACGCCACCCGATTGTATCACGTTTGATTTTGTTGCATAAATAGCTCTCCCGGAAATCCTGGTCAAGTGGCGTGCAGCAGGGAGCGGAACAGGGATGAGCGACGAAGTGTTTGCCGTTGTCGACGCGTCAGGCCGCCGCCTCGACGTGCCGGTGCGGGGCGCGGGGGCTGACGCCAGTCTTGCGGCGGCTATCTGGCTTTCGGGACGGGTGTCGCCTCCGGCCTTGTGCTCGGGCCTGGGGCGTTGCGGCTCATGCCGGGTGCGCTTTCTGAGCGATCCGCCCCCGCCTGTGGAACAGGACGTGGAAGTCCTCGGCAGGGACGCCGTGGAGGACGGCTGGCGGCTTGCCTGCCGCTGTCGCCCCGCGGCGGGCATGGTTGTTCAGCTTCCCCCCCTGACGGACGCCACGAGCGCGCGCGTCCGCCGGGCCGAGCCGGGCACGCCCTTTGCGCCGGGTTCTCTGCGTTTGGCGGTTGATCTGGGCACGACTTCGGTACAGTGGCGTTTGCTGGCCGATCCCGCCGCCGGCTCGTTTTCCCGCTCCGTCTCCGGAGGCGCTTCCGGATCGATTCCCGGCCTGAACCCAAACCTTGCGCCAGACCCGGATCGGACGGGGCCGGCTCCGCTGATTCTTGGCGAGGGTTCCTGCCTCAATCCGCAAATGGGCGCAGGGAGCGATGTGATTTCCCGCGTGGCCGCCGCCATGCAGCCGGGCGGCCGCACGCGGCTGCGTGAACTGGTTCTGGATTTCCTTCGCCAATTGACGGAGGAAGCGGCGACACGTTGGGGCGAAACCGTGGCGGAAGTGTGCGTGGCTGGCAACACCGCCATGACGGCCATTCTGCTTGACGCGGATCTCTCCGGCCTGGCGGGCGCACCATACCGCGTGCCCTGCTCCGGCGGCGAAACCGTCAGCCTGCCCGGCCTGCCGCCGGTGTGGATTCCGCCCCAGCCCGCGCCCTTTGTGGGGGGCGACGTGAGCGCCGGCATGGCCCCGCTGCTCTACGCTCCGGGGAGCGAAGCCTTTCCCCTGCTGTTGGCCGATCTTGGCACCAACGGAGAATTTGTGCTGGCCCCGGATCGGGAGCGCGCCTTTATCGCCAGCGTGCCGCTCGGGCCGTCCCTGGAAGGCATCGGCCTCAGTCGGGGCGGCGTGGCCGCGCCGGGGCGCGCAGATCGCTTCACGCTCGGGCCGACAGGGCTGACGCCGTCTTTTATCGGCGGGCGTTCCTCTGGCGAAGCCCGGATCTGCGGGACCGGCTACCTTTCCCTGCTTGAATGCCTGCTGCGGGCCGGCCTGCTGGACGCTTCCGGCCGTCTTGCCGCGCGCCCGACGCCCCTGGCCGGCCGTCTTTCGCGCGACGTGCGACGCGAAGGCGGAGGCGGGTGGCGGCTGGATCTGCCGGAGGGGCTTGTTCTTGCCGCGGAAGATGTGGAGGAGATCCTCAAGGTGAAGGCGGCGTTTTCCCTGGCTTGGGAAAGCCTGCTCGCCAGCGCCGGCCTTGCCGCCCTCGATGTGGCCTGCGTGATCCTCGGCGGGGCGCTGGGGCGACATGCGCCGACAAGCGCTCTGGAAACGCTCGGCTTTCTCCCGCCGGGCCTGGGATCGCGCGTGCGTGCGGCGGGCAATACCTCGCTGGAAGGCGCGGCCTTTCTTCTGATCCATCCCCGATGGCGGACGCCCCTGACGGAATGGAGCCGCAACTGCATCCGGGTGGAGCTGACCGGGCGGGACGATTTCACCCGGGCGTACATGCGCCATATGCGCTTTGGGAGCGATTAGGGCGTGTTAACACACCCTAGTGTGCCGTTCCCCAGTCTTTCGCCGTTCCCCAGTCCGCCGCCAGGGGGACGTCGAGGGCGACGCCGCCGGGGCGCACTTCAGCCATGAGCGTGGCGACACGTTCCCCGGCCTGTTCGGCCACAGCCTCGGGCGCTTCCAGGAGCAGTTCGTCATGCACCTGAAGGATCAGGCGCGCGTCCAGCTTGCGCAGGAGGGGATCGGCATGGACGGCGAGCATGGCCAGCTTGATGATATCCGCGGCGCTTCCCTGAATCAGCGTGTTGAACGCCTGACGCCGGGCCAGGGCCTGAGCCTGCGTGTTTTCGGCGTGCAGATCGGGCAGAAGGCGACGGCGGCCGGCCAGCGTCGTCACATGGCCCTGCTCGAGCGCCTGGCGTTCCACGTTTTCGTAGAATTGCCTGATCCCTTGCAGGCGTTCAAAGTAGCGCTGCATGAAGGTTTTGGCTTCGGCCAGAGGGATGTTCAGTTCGCGCGCCAGCTTTTGCGGCCCCATACCGTAGATCAGGCCGAAATTGATCGTTTTTGCGTTGCGGCGCTGATCGGCGGAAACCTCTTTGACGTCCACATCATACAGCAGGCCGGCGGTGCGGGCGTGGATGTCCTCCCCCCTGCGGAAGGCGGCAAGCAGCGTTTCATCATGTGAAAGATGCGCCAGAACCCGTAATTCGATCTGCGAGTAATCGGCCGAGATCAGCGAGCGCCCTTCCGGAGCGGTGAAGCAGGCGCGCATCCGGCGGCCGAGCGCGCCGCGCACGGGAATGTTTTGCAGGTTGGGATTGCTGGAAGAAAGACGCCCCGTGGCCGTGGCAAGCTGGTTGAAGGTGGTGCGGATGCGGCCGTCCGGTCCCATGAGGCGCGGCAAGGGTTCCAGATAGGTGGAGCGGAGTTTTTCCAGCTTGCGGAAGGCGAGCAGAGCGTCCACCACCGGGTGGCTCCCCGAAAGTTTTTCCAGAACGTCCTGCGAGGTGGAAGCCTGCCCCCCCCGCGTCTTGCGCGCGGCGGGCAGATTGAGCCGGTGGAACAGCACGTCCCCAAGCTGCTGGGCCGAGCGGATGTTGAACGGTCCGCCGGCGGCCTGATGGACTTCGGTCGTCAACCTGTCGAGATCGTTCTGGACTTCGCTCAGAAAGTCCGTCAGGGAGGCGGCGTCGAGCCGCACGCCTGCCGCTTCCATATCAGCGAGAACCGGGATGAGGGGCAATTCCAGCCGGGCCATAAGCTCAAGCAGCCGGGCGCCGGCCAGGCGGCCGTGCAGGTTCCGGGCAATGGCCAGCGCCAGGGGGGCCGGGTTGCCGGGGGGCAGGTCCAGGGCGGCGCTCCAGTGCGCGCACAGGCGGGGCCAGGCGTAGTCGCGTTCTTCCGGGTCAAGCAGGTAACTGGCCAGGCCGAGATCAAACCAGCGATCGGGCGCGATGCGTCGCCATTCCGGGTGCGCCCGCAGCAGGGCCTTGACGTCGGGCGTGACCACGCGGGCCGCCCTTTGCAGCGCCTCGATCAGGGCAGGGAGCGGCCCTGTATACACGCATTCCTGCCCGCCGCCTTCGGACGCATGAGGATCGTTGCCGGGCGGGAGAGAACCGCTGGCGTCGGCCGGGCAGACGGCCAGCGCGAGTTCGCCATGATCCGGAACAACGGCCACGACCTGGTCGTCCAGATTCCCGATCGCGGCGACAAGCGCGGCGCAATCCGCACACTGCCGCCGGGGCGCGGCAGTGGGGCTTTCCAGCAGGGAAAGCTGTCTGGGTTCCCTGCCGCCGGAGGCATCCACGCGTCCTTCCCGGATGAGGGCGGCCAGTTCGCGTTCCAGCGAGGTCAGTTCAAACTCGCGCAGAAGCATGGCCGCCTCGCGTCGATCCACAGGCCGCACGCGCATGTCCTCGGCAGTGAGGCCGGCGCAACGATCCGTGGCGAGCGTGGTCAACTGGCGGTAGAGGAAGACGGCCTCCAGATGACCATCGAATTTTTTGCGCGCCGTTGCCGGCAGTTCCGCAAAACGATCGCGGATGGCTTCCAGCGACGGAAAATCGCGAAAGATTTTTTCCGCCGTTTTGCTCCCCACGCCGGGAACGCCGGGGATGTTGTCGCTCGCGTCCCCGATGACGGCCTGAACGTCCGGCCATTGGGCTGGCGTCAGCCCTGTTTCGGCGCTGAAGCTTTCCAGAGTGACGATCTTTTCGTCGCGCGCGGCGGGATCCCACATCAGCACATCGGGAGAGAGGCACTGTTTGAGATCCTTGTCCGTGGCCACCAGGATCACCGGACGTTCCCCTTGCCAGCGTTTGGCAAGAGAGGCGATGCAGTCGTCGGCCTCGCAGCCGTCCGACACTTCAAGGGCAAGCCCGAGGGCGTGCGTCAGCCGCCGGATGGGATCAAGCTGGCGCACAAGATCTTCGGGCGTAGCCGCGCGCTGGGCCTTGTACAGGGGAAAAAGCTCGTGCCGGAATGTCGGACCGTGCCCGTCCAGCACAAAGACGAAGTGGCGGGGCCGTTCTTCGCGCAGGATGCGCAGGAGGATGCGCGCCACAATGAACAGCGCGCCGGTGGGGAAGCCGTCCGAACGGCGCATGGTCTGATTGGCGTAAAAGCCGCGGTAGATGAAGGCCGAACCGTCCATCAGGTACAGCGGTTCCCTGTCTTCTCCTGCCAGGGCACGGCCTTGCCGGGCAAGGACGTCGCGGACGCTCACAGCGCTTCCTCCCGGGCGGGCGCGCTCGTGGTTTCCCGTACGGCCTCGCGGATGCGGCAGACCCCGCACACGCCTGAAGAGGTGGGGTAACCGCAACGCTCGCACGGCGCAAGCACAGGGCCTTCCCTGCTTTCCGCCCGGTTGAAGACCGGCCGGCCGCGCTCCAGAAAATCAAGGTAAAAGCCGAGCTTGCGGCCCGGCATGGCCTCTTCGAGGCGTTGCAACAGCCCTTTGTGAAAGGTGAAGCTCGCGCCCTGACTGTAGGGGCAGGGGGAGTAGTGATATTCGATGTCTTCGAGAAAGGCGTACGTCGCTGTTTCGTACTCGGAAAGTCGCCAGAACGGCTTGACCTTGCGGGCAAAGCCGTCTTCCCCGTCGAGCCGCGGCCCCTGATCGGAAAGGTAGCCCACATCCCAGCGCAGGGTGTTGCTGAACAGCCGGGCCACTTCATCATCCAGATTGTGCCCGGTGGCGAGGGCGGCGTAGCCTTCTTCCAAAGCGGTTTTATTGAAAAAATGGCGCTTGATTTTGCCGCAGGCCGAACAGATTGGCCGGCGCAGACGCGCCTTCACGTCCGGAATCGCCAGCCCCTCCTTGGCCATTTCCCTGATGATGAGGGGAAAGCCGTGCCGCGCGCAGAAGCGCTCCACCACCCCGCGTGCCGCAACGGAGGAATCGGGAATGCCGAGATCGATGTGCAGCCCGGTGACGTCATACCCCTGCCGCGCCAGTTCCAGCATGAGCGCCAGCGAGTCCTTGCCGCCCGAGAGGGCGACAAGCACCCGCTCCTCACGGGTGAAAAGACGATGGCTTTCAATGCCGCGCTGCACCTGCCGGGCGAAAAATTCGCGGAAGCACGACGCGCAAAAGGCGGTATGGTGGCTTGGCAGAGCGACGACAGCCGTCGCCTTGCAGCGTTTGCATTTCATCGGGTATCCTTGAGGTGATCTGCTGGTCTGAATGTGCCGAAACGGCAGGGAACAGGATGCGCCCCGAAGCTGGCGCGGAGGGGCGCTGTTCATGCCGGAAGACCCGGAAATCAGCCATGAAGGTAGCCCTTCCCGCGCATGAAGGCAAGATACGGGGAGGGTAATCGAATGAGATCAAGAACTCATTTCATGATTCAGCCCTTGGGCTGAATCATGAAGATCATTCGCCAAAAAAAGTGTTTTTTGGGCTCATTCACGGCGCTTTTCGCGCCGCGCCAGACTCTCGTCTGGCGTTGGAAGCCATTCCATGCGAATTATGAAATGACTTCAAGTAACTGTTGATCCGGTACCTGAGTCACAGATCGTTTGACAAGCTCTCCGTGTTTCGGCATCAGTTTTTATGACAGTTTGCCGAACATCTTGACGTTACACTTGGAAGACGGAGCGCCCTGTTGTCGACATGCGCAAGGCAGGACCGGCCGCCTCGCTGGCCTGACCGGGGACAAGTCGTAATTGTCTGCTGATATATGCAAACGTAATTATCAATAAAAGAGTTTGTAAAGGATGTGACAGGCTGGCGAGCCTCCGGCAGCTATTTACAACATTCTATAGCAAGGGGAATTTATGGGTTTTTTTTCTAATTTATTCAAGAAAAAGGATCGTACGCCTGCACTTCCGGATACTGTTCGTCAGGCGCTTGATCGCATGGTGTCTATTTTGAATGATGATGACAAGCAAAATGCCTTGATGCCAGTACATCTTCAATCAATATTATTGCAAGGCGCCGCCATTGATGAAATCAATGGTGGAGAGGGACCTTTTGGAAAAAATCCATGTAACCCTATCCCTGTCAATGGACCTCTGGGGGAGATAACATATCTCTCGCGTTTGCTCACAAAAAGTGAGGGGCAGCCGCTTTTTTTTCACCGCCTTGGAAGTCGGCAAAACATTGATGTCTACGAGGTGGTCTCCTGGGACGGGTCTGTCTGGGATATATTGTATTTTGACTATTACCATAAGGGAAAAACACGTAAAGTCCCTGAAGATTATACTTTTGCTGAAAGAGTTGAGGGAATTACGGGAACAAATAAGTATGTTCCCTCATTTCCGGCGGGTATAAATGAAGCGGCGGGCGCGTGTGCAAACAGCATTTTTGGAGTCCCCTTGTCAAACCCGTTTATGCGCAATATAAATACCTCTGAATTTGTACGACCTGCTGATCATGCGCGGTTTGTACAAGATTTGTTGGAAGTTATTCAAAACAGATAGAGATAGATAAGTTTAGAGCATTTTTTTCAGAAAATTGACGACAGCTTATTTGCCCTGGCTTCGACTTGATCTGGCGCAATCCCTTGAAAAGGAAAGGTATTTAGTCCCACATTGAAGTGGTTAGGATCGGTCAAAAATTTTGGCAAGAGTGCCATTTTTACTCCATCGGTTCATTCGAGTATAGATGGAGTGCCAGTTGCCAAATTCTTTTGGGAGACGCCGCCACTTGCAACCATTTTCCGCGACATAGAGTATCGCATTAAGAACAGTGAGGTTATCCAAAGAGACATTTCCCCACTGTCGGGGAAAGCAATCGGCAATGCGTTTATAGTGTTCTTTGGTTATGGTCATGGGATAAGTTTACCCCATAACCAGAAAATAATAAATAGCGTTAACACACCCTAGTCGCAGGCCCAATTAGCCGGATGCATACGATACATGATGGCATCAAAGGCAGCCGTGTCGGGCATGGGGTGGAAGCTGCATACAGGGTCAGTTGCGTACTCCATCGTTTTTACCTATAAGTATGTTTCATCAATAGGTGAAAAATCAAAGGCAATGGGATATGGCCTCTGGATGAAAACCACCAAATCCCGTGCCGTTGACCCGGTTCTCAAGCTCTTTCGTACCGAAAGGAAGCTCGCCCAGGAAGAGCTGGTCGAAAAGGTGGGCGTGGTCACGTCCTCCACCTGATTACGATGGAGAGAGCTCAAAAGGTTCCGAATCTGGAAATGCTGTTTGCGTTGATTGAAGCCCTGGAAATGCAAGCATCTACCTTCATCCAGATTATGGAAGCGCAGCACGCAAGAAGCCATCCATAACATGCCCCCTTGCCGCGCAAAGCTTCCGGCAACAAACAGCACAGAGGGTATGGATGACCAGCCAAATCCACAATCAGATTGTCAGTTTTATCTGGAGCATCGCCGACGACTGCCTGCGAGACATCTATACACGCGGCAAGTACCGCGATGTCATTTTGCCCATGACGGTGATACGCCGCCTGGACGCCGTGCTTGAGCCGACCAAAGATGCCGTGCTTGCCATGCAAAAAACCATGGACGAGGCCAGGATCAGCAACCAGACCCCGGCCCTGTGCAAGGCGGCGGGGCAGGCCTTTTGCAATGCCTCGCCCTTTTGTCTTAAAGATCTCACCTCCCGCGCCAGGGAGCAACAGCTCAAGGCTGACTTTATAGCATATCTGGATGGATTTTCTCCCAATGTACAGGAGATTCTTGAGAAGTTTAAATTTCGCGTACAGATCGACACCATGTCCGAAAGCGGCATCCTCGGGGCGGTTATTGAAAAATTTGTGTCGCCGCTCATCAATCTGAGCCCTTTGCCTGTGTTGCATGACGACGGCACAGAACGCCTGCCCGCGCTGGATAATCACAGCATGGGAACAGTCTTTGAGGAACTGATCCGCCGCTTCAATGAAGAAAATAATGAGGAGGCGGGCGAACACTTCACCCCTCGTGATGTGGTGGAGCTGATGGCTGACCTCATTTTCACGCCCATTGCCCACCGCATCAAGGATGCCACCTATTCCTGCTATGACGGAGCCAGCGGCACGGGCGGCATGCTTACCGTGGCGGAGGCCCGCCTGCAATCCCTGGCCGGGGAGCATGGGAAAAAAGTATCCATCCACCTGTTCGGGCAGGAAACCGCGCCGGAAACCTATGCCATTGCCAAGGCCGACATGCTGCTGAAAGGCGATGGAGAGCAGGCCGACAATATCGCTTTTGGCTCCACCCTCTCTGCGGATCAGTTCCCCACTCGTCAGTTTGACTTCATGCTCTCCAATCCGCCCTACGGCAAGGCATGGAAAGTGGACGCCGAAAAAATGGGCGGCAAGAAGGAGATTCTGGACAGCCGCTTTGTCACCAGCTTCAAGGGCGATCCCAAATTCAGCATGATCCCCCGTGTCAGCGACGGCCAGCTCCTGTTTCTGCTCAACAATATTTCCAAAATGAAGCACGGCACCGAACTCGGCAGCCGCATTGCCGAAGTGCATAACGGCTCTTCGCTCTTCACCGGCGATGCGGGCCAGGGCGAAAGTAATGCCCGGCGCTTCATGATAGAGAACGATCTGGTGGAAGCCATTATCGCTCTACCGGAAAAGATGTTCTACAATACGGGCATCGGCACCTTCGTCTGGGTGCTTTCCAACCGCAAGGACACCGCGCGTCAGGGCAAAATCCAGCTTATTGATGCCACCAGCCTCAAGGAACCGTTGCGGAAAAACCTGGGGGAAAAGAACTGCACCATCGGGCGCGACCTGCGCCGCCAGATTCTTGACCTCTATATGAAGTTTGAGGAAAACGAGTACAGCAAGATTTTTGCCAACGAGACGTTCGGCTATTGGAAAATAACCGTGCTCCAGCCTCAACTGAATGCCAAGGGCCAGCCCCTCAAGGACAAAAAGGGCCAACTGAAGCCGGACAAGGAACTCACCGATACCGAACAGGTGCCGCTGACCTATGAAGGCGGCATTGAAGCCTTCATGGAAAAAGAGGTGCGCCCCTTTGCCCCCAACGCCTGGGTGGATGAAGAGAAAACCGTCATCGGCTATGAGCTGAGCTTTACCAAATACTTCTACAAGCCCGTGCGGCTGCGCACTCTGGAGGAAATCACAGCGGACTTGCGGACGCTGGAAAAACAGAGCCGGGACCTTATGGCGGAGATTCTGGGGGATCTGGCATGAAGGGATATGGGGAGTATAAAAAGACAACGTATGATTGGTGGCCAATCGTTCCTGCACACTGGGATCACATAACTATACGCTCTTTGATGCAGACAAGTGATATCCGATGTGGGATGCGTTCAGATCTTGAGCTTTTATCTGTTTATCGTGAATATGGTGTGATTAAAAAAAATTCCCGCGACGATAACCACAACAAACCTAGTCTTGATATTTCAAATTACAAGTATGTCGGCAGGGATTTTGTCGTCATGAATAAAATGAAAATGTGGCAAGGCTCACTAGGTGTATCTGCATTTGAGGGAATTGTGAGTCCTGCATATATTGTTTGTACTATCAGAAAAAAATTGAATTCCAATTATCTCAATTATTTATTAAGGTCTCATCCATTCAAAACATTTTATAACCGTATTTCATATGGTATTCGAGTTGGGCAATGGGACTTACGGTATGATGATTTAAAAACGCTGAATTTATTTCTTCCCTCTCGTGAAGAGCAAGATCAAATTGTGCGCTACCTTGACGCCAAGGTCGGCAAGATCAACAAACTCATCAAAATCAAACAGCAACAGATAGCCCTGCTTAAAGAAAAAAAACAGGCCATCATCAATCAGTCCGTGACCAGGGGCCTTGACCCCAACGCCCCCATGAAGGACAGCGGTATTGCATGGATTGGGCAGATACCGGAAGGGTGGGAGGTGCGTCCGATTGGATCATTCGCAACGGTTGGTAATGGTTCAACTCCTTTGCGTTCTAATGGGCGTTATTGGGATAATGGAACCTATCCATGGCTAAACAGTAGTTACGCAAACTATGAAACAGTAGATGAAGCTACTGATTTTGTAACAGAATATGCAATGTCGCAATGCCATTTACCCATTGTCAAGCCTCAAAGTTTGATAATTGGATTGACAGGACAAGGAAAAACCAGAGGCATGGTTTCGATTATGAATATAGAAGCAACAATAAATCAACACTTGGCCTTTATCACTGTAAATGAAGCAATTGTTCTACCTAGATTTTTGCGATACTTTCTTTCAGCTATGTATGAGTATATTCGTATGGTGAGTGACGGGAATGGCTGCACTAAAGGTGGGTTGACGTGCACAATGATACGGTGCATGAAATCTATTGTACCTTCACTCGAAACACAAAAATTTATACTCCATGAACTAGATCATGCTATGCTGTTATTTAGAGAATGTCAGGAGATATTGGATAGAGAAGTCAGCGCCCTCACCGAATACCGCACTCGCCTCGTCTCCGATGTGGTGACGGGCAAGGTGGACGTCCGAGGTCTTGCCGTTCCAGATACATTCGAAGAAGAGGAAGAAAACGCTATGGATGGCCATCCATGGCTGGCGCAAGCGGATGAAGACGAGTATTCCGTTGCTGACATGGAAAAATAGCCAGAGTAAACCACTAACAAGGAGAATACCATGCACCCGCTTACCATGTTTCTCAAAATCGCCGCCGAGGCTGTCAGGGCTTCCACGCCGTACGGAAGCCCAATAAACCAGGTTGCCGGCGGGATTAAGCAGGGCGTCGCCCTTCTTGACGGCCTCACGGCGGATACCCCCGCCAGGCAGGCACAAGCAATAGCCGCGTTGTTGTCGGAATACGCTTACGCTAACTCCATCTCAGAAAGAGAGCGCCTTGCCCTGACCCTTGGCAATGTTCTGATGCTGGCCCTCGAAGGCACGCAACATATTCAGACTGCACGTCAGCCGATGCATACCTGTTCGGCTGTCGGCGCTGCACCACTGTGGCTCCAGTCCTACCAAAATCAAAGCGTTCAATGTGCCCGGCGCAGAAAAGGATGCGGCCGCCGCGCTTGAACACACCCGGAAACGCAAGCGCGCCTTGAGCGTGTATTCAGGCTTGTGGAGGAGTTTGAATCATCCTTCGGACTGGAATTACTGGCCTCGGCACATTGGGTGGCAACAAGAGAAGCTCCAGAATCTTTGGAAGCACTCACGCAAAGCATCTACGCCTGGAATCCCCGCAAAAGAAAATTTTCAGAGCGGCAGATTGGCCTTGCCGCCAATATATTGCAGACTCAGGGCTGGCTTGAAACCTGGCCCACACCGCCCGCGCAGCGCAAGCAAGGATAATCATGCCCACCAACATCAAGGAATCCGGTCTGGAATCGTTCATAATCAGTTACCTTGTGAACGAGGGTGGCTATGAACAAGGCAGCAATGCCGAATACGACCGCGCCCATGCCGTGGACGTGTCCCGCTTGCTTCGCTTTTTGCAAAGCACACAGCCGGACGAGTTTGCCAAAATCGGGGCCGATTCTGAACTTGGCCGCCAGAAATTCCTTGATCGCGTCCAAAGTGAAGTCGCCAAACGCGGCATTGTGGATGTACTGCGCAAAGGAATACACGCCTATCCCGCGAGATTTGACCTTTTTTACCAAACTCCTTCTGAACACAATGCCGCCGCAAACGAACGCTTTGGTCAAAATATTTTCAGCGTCACCCGCCAGTTGCAGTTTTCTGCCGACCAGACCCGCCTTGCGCTGGATATGTGCCTGTTTATCAACGGCCTGCCTGTCATCACGTTTGAGCTGAAGAACAGCTTCACCAAGCAGAGTGTGGATGATGCCGTCAGACAGTATCAGAACGACCGTGACCCGCGCGAATTGCTCTTTCAGTTCAAGCGCTGCATGGTGCATTTCGCCGTGGACGATGCGCGGGTGAAGTTTTGTACGCGCCTTGGCGGCAAGGCCTCGTGGTTTCTGCCCTTTGACAAGGGCTGTAACGACGGCGCGGGCAATCCCGTCAATCTGCATGGCCTCAAAACAGCCTATTTGTGGGAAAACATCCTGCAGAAGCGCTCTCTCGCTGACATTATTGAAAATTATGCCCAGGTGGTGAGTGAACCAAACGAAGAGACAAAGAAAGTCAGCCAGAAGCAGATTTTCCCGCGTTTTCATCAGCTCGTGGCAGTACGTGCGCTTCTTGCGGATATCCTGCAAAAAGGGGTGGGAGAACGGTATCTTATCCAGCACTCGGCGGGCAGCGGCAAATCCAATTCCATTGCCTGGCTGGCGCATCAACTGGTAGGGCTGCAAAAGGACGGCAAGCCAGTGGTGGATTCCGTCATTGTGGTGACAGACCGTGTGAATCTGGACAAGCAGATACGCGACACCATCAGGCAGTTCATGCAGGTGAGTAACACGGTTCAGTGGGCGGAACATTCCGGCGATCTGCGTAAGGCTATTGCCGGTGGGAAGAAAATCATTATCACCACAGTGCACAAATTCCCGTATATTCTGGATGAAATCGGCACGGCTCACAAAAATTCCGCCTTTGCCATCATTATTGACGAGGCGCACTCCAGCCAGAGCGGCAGCCTGTCGGCCAAGATGAACATTGCCCTTTCAGGAGAGTACGCCGTCAACGCGGATATGAGCATGGAAGATATGGTCAACCAGCTCATTGAAACACGCAAAATGCTCACCAATGCCAGCTACTTCGCCTTTACCGCCACCCCTAAAAACAAGACACTGGAAATGTTCGGCGTGCCCTATGCTGAAGACGGAGAAACCAAGCATCGCCCTTTCCATGTCTACAGCATGAAGCAAGCCATTCAAGAAGGCTTTATCATGGACGTGTTGCAGAATTACACGACCATCAAGAGCTATTACAAGCTGGCCAAGACGATTGCCGATGATCCGCTGTTTGATAAAAAGAAAGCCCAGAAGAAATTACGGAATTTTGTGGAAAGCAATAGCGTTGCCATCAGTCGCAAGGCCGAAATCATGGTTGAGCACTTTCACGCCCAGGTGGCGGGCAAGGGCAAGATAGGCGGCAAGGCTCGTGCTATGGTGGTGACAAGCAGCATTGACAGAGCCCTGGAGTATTTCACGGCGATCAATGGACATTTGCAGGCCCGTCAAAGTCCCTACAAGGCCATTGTGGCCTTCTCCGGAGAACGAGAGTATGGCGGTAATCCCAAGGCCACAGAAGATACCATCAACGGTTTTCCCGGCTCACACATTGAAAAGGAATTTCGCAAAGATAGATACCGTTTTCTTGTGGTAGCTGACAAATTTCAGACCGGCTACGACGAACCGCTTCTGCATACCATGTATGTGGATAAGGTGCTTACAGACATCAAGGCGGTGCAGACCCTTTCACGCCTTAATCGTGCCCATCCCCAAAAGCGGGACACTTGTGTGCTGGACTTTGCCAACGATACAGACACGATTGTGGACGCCTTTTCCCGTTATTACCGCACAACTATTCTTTCAGCGGAAACAGACCCAAACCAGTTGAGCGACTTGATCCAAACCCTTGAACAGTATCAAATGTACACGGACTCTCATATTGATACTGTGGTGGATTTATTTCTGCATGGGGCAGAGCGCGACACGCTTGACCCGTATCTTGACCAGTGCGCCGAAAACTACAAGGAACTGACTCTTGACGACCAGATTGCGGCCAAGAGTGCGGTGAAGTCCTTTGTCCGCCTGTACGGCTTTTTGGGGGCCATTTTACCCTATGGAAACGCGGAGTGGGAAAAGCTTTCCATCTTCCTGACCCTGCTCATTCCCAAACTGCCTTCGCCCAGGGACGACGACCTGGCCGAAGGCATCTTGGACGCCATTGACCTGGACAGCTACCGCGCCGAGGCCCGCACAGCCATTGATATGCAGCCCAAAGACGAGGACGCCGAGGTTGACCCCGTGCCCAGCGGTACCGCCAGCGGCAAGCCAGAGGCTGAACTGGATCGCCTTACGCAGATTCTGAATACCTTCAACGATCTTTTTGGCGGCATTGACTGGAAGGATGAGGACAATGTGCGCCGTCAGATACGCGAGCTGCCTGCCATGGTGGCGCGAGATGAAAAATACCGGAATGCGCTCAAAAATTCTGATAAGCAAAACGCCCGTATGGAAAGCGACAACGCCCTTAAAAATGCTGTTTTTGGCATCATGCAGGACAATATGGAGATTTTTAAGCAGTTCAACGACAATCCTTCGTTCAGAAAGTGGTTGTCGGATTTGGTGTTTGATGTGACCTATGCGGAGAGGGACAGACCGGCAGCGTAGAATACGTGCATCGGCATATTCCGTTAAAAAATAACACATAAGTGAGCGTTTATTATGGCAGTTCCTGATTTTCAAAGCTTCATGTTGCCTGTACTCCGTTTTGCTGCAAACGGGCCTTTGCGTACTGCGGAAACCATTGCTCACGTTTCCGATTACTTTGGCCTCTCCGATGAAGACAGGCAGGAAAGGCTGGCCAGTGGCAGACAGACGCGCGTAGCCAACAGAGTGTACTGGACGTTTGTGCATCTGACCAAAGCAGACCTGCTGCGGCGTGAATCTCGTGGCGTATACAGCATCACGGAGAAAGGACAGCAAGCCCTTGCCGAAAACCCTCAGCGTATAGACCTGAACTTTCTTATGGCGCGTTCTGAAAACTACCGCCAATTCCGCAGTGTCTCCACCGTCCCCGCAGCAGACGATGAAACAGGTGTGTCATCTGCGTCTGCCGCTCCGGAAGAAGGCACGCCCGAAGAACGTATTGAGGCGGCATTTGCAGAATTCAACGCAGCCCTACAATCAGACCTTCAAGAACGTGTGCAGACCATGCTTGATGCTGACTTTGAACGGTTGATTGTCAGGCTGATGCTCGGCCTTGGGTATGGTGCTGGCGGGCTTGCCAAAAGGACAGGCGGTTCAGGCGACGGAGCCATAGACGGCATCATCACCGAAGACGTACTGGGCCTGGATGTGATCTATCTGCAAGCAAAAAGATACAGCCCCGATTCTGCCATAGGTCCGGATAAAATCCGCGAGTTTGCAGGGGCAATGGACGCGCACGGCATCACCAAGGGGGTATTTGTAACCACAAGCCGCTATACAAGGGCAGCTCTCGAATACGCCGAGCGCAGTCACAAGCGGTTGCGCCTTATTGACGGTAACGAATTGGCACGGCTTATGGTGCAGCACGGCATCGGCGTCAGAGAGTATAGGGTGCTGAAGCTGAAGAGGCTTGACGCTGATTTCTTTGATGAACTGAGGGAGTAACATAGCTGAGCGCTTCGCAATCTCAGCAGACATGAAAAAGGGCGCCCAATCGACTTAAGCGGCTGTTCTTCACAGAATAGGAGTTGTTAGGATGCACCCTTCAGGCAAGTTTTTACTCCACACTCTGCGCGAAAAGCGCAGTATAAAAAATTTCCTCTTCCCACCATACACTTACCGTACACTCCTTTTTGCCTTTCTGATTAGAAATAGGTTAGAAAAATGAAAAGGCACTTACAGTTAGAAAACTGTAAGTGCCTGAATTTTCTGGTTGCGGGGGCAGGATTTGAACCTACGAGCTCGGGTTATGATCACAGGGGGAATAACTTTCGATTCCTTTCATTTTTCTACTAACTACTGCTTATTATTCAATTAATATAAATACAGGCATACGGTCAATTTCGCTTTTTTTCGGCCTTTTTCGGCTTGATGTGATGGGAATAGAGAGGGGCGAAATCCATCGGGAGTCCTTACCATGTCTTCACTTACGCAACATCAGACAAAAAAAGTCGGCGTGTTTTATGTGCTCGGAAAACCTCGCGCCAAGTCCAGAGACGATACCACCACCGGCAAGCCGGACAAGATTTTCTATATCATGTACCGGCTGGACGGGAAAAAGATCGAGGAAAAGGTCGGCCGTGAATTCGAGCGCATGACCGCCGCCAAGGCCGCCAAGATCCGCGAACAGCGTGTGAACGGCGTCAGTCTGCCCAATGCCGAGCGCCGCCGCATCCGGCGCGAGCAGGAAGCGGCCCTTGCCGGGCGCTGGACCATCGCCCGGCTGTGGGAGGCGTACAAGGCCAACAAGCCTGACCTCAAGGGCATTGTCACGGACGAGAATCGCTACAAGAACTATCTGCAGGACTTCGCCAGCCGCACACCGGAGGAAATCAGCACGCATGACGTGGATGCCCTGCGCCTCAGGCTCGCCAAAGCCGGGAAGAAAGCCGGAACCGTCAAGAATGTGCTGGAGCTTCTGCGGCGCATCATCAATTTTGGCGTCAAAAAGGGGGCTATGCCCCTGGCAGTCGCCCGCACAACTTCACTTTGAGATGCCGCGTCTGAACAATGTCAAAACCGAAATGCTCACCGCCGAGGAACGCGCCCGCTTCATCGAAGCCGCCCGCAACGCCGGGCAATTCATGCTCATGGCCTATTATACCGGCATGAGGCGCGGCGAACTCTTCCGCCTCAAATGGACGCATATTGACTTCGAACGCGGCTTCATCACCATCAAGGGTGAGGAGCAGGAAGGGGCCAAGAGCAGCCGGGACGAACGTATCCCGCTCACTCAGCCAGTAAGGGAGCTGCTGGCCGAAATCGGCAGCAACGACAGCGCCTATGTTTTTCCCGGCAGGGACGGCGTGAGCCGCATGACTGACATCAACAAGCAGGTCAACGCCATCAAAAAGGCAGCCAATCTTCCGGCGGACTTCCGTCCCCTGCACGGGTTGCGGCATACCTTTGCCAGTGTGGCCGTTTCCAATGGCGTGCCGCTTTCCCATGTACAGAAGCTGCTGACGCACAAGGATCCCTCTCTGACGCAACGATATGCCCACCTTGAGGACAGCGCACTGAAAAACTCGGCCAGTCTGGTGGGGGACTTTCTGGGGAATGTGCCGGGCGCGGACGGCGATACCGAAAGATAGCGCGTGCTCCTTTTATTGGGGTGTGCCCTTTGCCCTGATTTCCCAAGGCCTGGAGGAACCTTCCCCGTTGTTGGCCTCCCCTTGACGCCGAGAAAAACTTGAAATAAACTTCTTGTTAATTGTAGATAGCAGGCAAAATATTTCGAGTTCATCATGGCGAATCTCCATGTTTCCCGTTCCCTCAAAAAATTTGGCAGCGACATCCGATCCGCGCGGCTGCGGCGCAGACTTCCCATGGCTCTCGTTGCCGAGCGCGCCGGAATATCCACCAAAACGCTGGCCAGTATCGAGAAAGGCGAAACCGGTGTGAGCGTGGGGAACGTTGCGGCCGTTATCTACGCGCTGGGCATGGGAACGCCGTTTTCGGAGCTGCTAGACCAGAAAAACGATACCTTCGGCCTGATGCTGGACGAGGAGCGCCTGCCCAGGCGTGCGCGGCTGCCGAAAATGGAGAGCTGACATGGGTGGCACCTGCAACGTCTATCTCCAGCGCACGACGCCTCAACGTGTGGGGACACTCAGGCTGAACCATGTCAGAGGCAAGCTGGCTTCCGTCTTTTCCTATGCGGGCGAATGGCTTGAGGCCCCGCAGACGTTCGCCCTGAGCCCGGATCTGCCGCTCGACCCGTACCTCAAAACCTGCGAAGGACTATTCCTCTGTTTTCAGGATTGTTCGCCTGACCGCTGGGGCAAGGCGCTGCTCCGCCGACAGGAAATCGCCCAGGCCGAAGCGGAAAACCGCAAGCCGCGCACATTGCTGGACTCCGATTTTCTGCTCAGGGTCAACGATGCTACCCGGCAAGGGGCCATTCGCCTTTCTGTCGATGAGGGCAAGAGCTTTCTTGCAGAATCCGGGGCCGGTTCCGTGCCGCCCCTCGTCTTTCTGCCCAGGCTGCTGAACGCAGCGCGGAATATCGATGCCCGAGCGGAAACGGATGCTGATCTTCGCGTACTGGTCGCCCCCGGCTCCTCGCTTGGCGGCGCGCGCCCCAAGGCTTCTGTGCTCGGGGCAAACGGAGAACTGCTCATTGCCAAGTTTCCCAGCCGCAACGATGACCGTGACATCCCGCTCTGGGAATATGTGACCTTCAAGCTGGCGCGGCGAGCGGGCATCCGTACCCCGGAAGTTCAGCTCCAAAAGGTGGAGGGGAAAAATGTCCTGCTTGTGCAACGCTTCGACCGCCGGGGCGTGGATCGTATTCCGTTCATCTCGGCCATGAGTCTGCTCCAGGCCAGAGACGGCGAGCATATGAGTTATGTGGATATAGCCTCAGTGCTTCAGGCAGAAGGATCGGCTCCTGTGGAAGACCTGCATGAATTGTGGTCGCGCATGGTTTTCAATATGTGTGTGTACAATGTGGACGACCACTTGAGGAATCACGGCTTCCTGAGGGAACCGCTGGGCTGGCGGCTCTCGCCAGTGTATGACCTTGAAACTTCCCACCCCACGGAAAAGGCGGCATTTCTGCATACGGCGATCATGGAGGAGAGGAACGCTTTCAGCGTGAGCGATGCGCTGGAGGCTGCCGAATTTTTCCGATTCCGCAAGAGTGAAGCGCAGAAACGCCTTGCCGAGATACGCGCCGCCGTCTCACATTGGAGGCAGGATGCCTCCCTCGTCAAAGCGGCTCCCTCCGAAATTCGGCTTATGCGCGATGCGTTCGAGTATTTGTAGGGTATTCATATGTGGGGCGCTTCCTGGTAAGGGCGGTAGTGCATCTTGTCAGGGCGCGTCCCCTTTGCCATGATTTCCGTATGCCCCACGAGGAGCGCCCATGAATGAGAACTTCCGTTTCCTGATGTACCGTTCCGCCGAACAGGACATTTCCGTCAACGCCGTCATCCGCGACGAAACCGTCTGGCTCACCCAGAAGGCTATGGCGGAATTGTTTGGCGTGGAAGTCCCGGCCATTTCCAAACATCTGGCCAATATTTTTGCGGAAGGGGAATTGGAGGCAGCGGCAACTGTTTCCAAAATGGAAACAATTCAGCAGGAGGGTGCCCGAAAAGTCAAGCGCAGCCTCGATTTCTACAACCTCGACGCCATCATTTCCGTGGGCTACCGCGTCAACTCCCGCCGGGCGACCCACTTTCGCATCTGGGCCACCGGCGTCCTCAAGGAGTACATGACCAAGGGCTTTGCCTTGGATGATGAACGCCTCAAGCAGGGGCGCACGGCCTTCGGGCGCGATTATTTCCGCGAACTGCTGGAGCGCGTCCGCTCCATCCGCGCCAGCGAGCGCCGCATCTGGCAACAGATAACCGACATTTTTGCCGAGTGCAGCCTGGACTATGACCGCGACGCGCCGCTCACGCATGAGTTTTACGCCATGGTACAGAACCGCTTCCACTATGCCATAACCGGGCAGACCGCAGCGGAAATCATCTATACCAGCGCGGATCGCCACAAGGAACACATGGGCCTGACCACCTGGAAGAACGCGCCGGACGGGCGCATCCTGAAATCGGATGTGGTTGTGGCCAAGAATTACCTGACCGAACCGCAAATTCGCCGGCTTGAGCGGGCGGTGACCGGCTATTTTGACTATATCGAAGACCTCATTGAGCGCGAAAACACCTTCACCATGCAGGAATTTTCCGCCAGCGTGAACGAGTTTCTCGCCTTCCGCCGCTATGACATCCTGCCGGACAAGGGAAAAGTTTCACGGCAGCGCGCCATTGAGAAGGCGGAGGCGGAATACGAGGTATTCAACAGGACGCAGCGCATAACCTCCGACTTTGACCGTAGTGTGCGCCGGATGCTGGCGAAATCCGATCCAGATGCAGATGGAGGCGCTGACCATTAACTCCGAAACATTGTTTCAGGAACACTGGCGGCGTTTCTTTCTTTCGCCGCAGGCGGACGTTTCAGCGGTGCGGCGCATTTCCGGGGCCTTGTACTGGAACGCTCAACTGCTGTGGAGTCTGGGCGTCATCCCGTGGGGCGCGTGGCGTCTGCCGTTTCAGGCGAGCGTTCTCCGCCTGCTGCATGAGGTGTAGTAGTTCAGACTTGATCTGACATTCGCTCCGTTTTGATGTCTCCTCTTGT
>CAJUHZ010000038.1 GCA_910585945.1 uncultured Bilophila sp. | reverse complement strand
CAGAGCCGCCGAGACTCCCGCATCTGGACGACACTCCACGAACAGGATACGGTCTTCCCAAAGCGGGTGATGCGGTTGATAGAGTAAGTGTTCACCTTTTTTCAAAAATGCCGGATTGTTACAGGCACAGTCCTTTCATGAAGAAGCCCTCTCCCGTATGTGCAGGAGGCGCACATGAGCAGATGTTACGTTACGGCCAGGGTGTTCGCCCGTCCCGGTCTGGGACCGGACCTGAAGGCGGAGATGGAGCGGAATATTCCGCTGGTTCGGGCGGAGAAGGGATGTATCCGCTACGATCTGCTGACGCTCCCCGGGCAGCCGGAATGCTTCCTCTACAATGAGGTATGGAAAGACGAGGCGGCGCTCAGGGCGCACGCCGCTTCGGCGCACATGGCCGCGTACCATGAGCGCACCAGGGAGCTGACGGCCGGCCAGGCGACTGTCGAGGTGTGGAGCGCCGTCAACGTGACCGGGGATTAGGAGCAGCCCTCATGAAAACGCCTGCTGCAAGGCCGTCTTTGTGCGTCCGGCGGCGTTAGAAGGCCAACATTGACCTTGCGGCAGGTTCAATACAGCTTTGCCCAATGTTTGCCTTGCCGGCCGGAAAAAACGGCTTTTCGCGGACGGCATTTCAGGTGTTGTCGTCACAAGATTTTACACCATAGCGCAATACAGCGAATTTGTACTATTGCCGGAAAAGAGGATCCCCGTTTCGCATACCGTGTTGCTGTAGCTCGCCATTGTTTGAGATTCAGAATGGATGACGTTCCCGTCAGGCGGGAACCCGCCTCGGCGGCTGGCCCTCCCTTGCCGTCATCATGAGCCGAAAAGCACGTTTTGGAGCGCTTCTCCTGATCATCCGAGGGGAACGTATGAAATGACTTGTGGCTTGAAACGGGATGTGCCGCCGGGAGCAGGCGCACAAGCGCGACGGCTTGCCTTGCGTTGCGGATACGGGTAACATGGAAAAAATGTCCAACCAACGTATCCTCTTTCTTGCTCCGGCCCACGCCGTCACCCGCATCTTTCCCCAGTTGAAGGAGGCGGGTTTTGAAGTGGGGCTGGCTGAAAATCTCAAGGGGGCCTCGGCCTTCATCCGCAAGTCGGGGCCTGGCGTCATTTTTTCCCGTCCTTCTCTGCCCGGCTACAAGGTGGAAGATCTGCTGGCTGTGGGAGAGGAAGATCCCCATTTTCCGCCTGTTGTGGTCATCACGGACAAGGGAACGGTGGAGGAAGCGGAGCGCCTGCTTGGTCTCGGCGCGCGGGATTACTGGCTGGAACCGTTGAGCGTCGAGAAGGTGACGCTTATGGCGCGTTCCCCCGCGTCGCCCCGTTCGCCGGCTGCGCCTTCATCCACGCTTGGCGGGCGCGCGCCCGAGGTTCCGGCCGGGGGGCCGCGCATTGTGGGGCGCAATCCGGCCATCCGCCGGGTGCTCGCGCTGGCGCGGCAGGTTGCGCCATCCAAGGCTTCAGTGCTTATTTCGGGCGAATCCGGCACGGGCAAGGAAATGTTCGCCCGCACGCTGCACGCCTGGAGCGACCGCTCGCAAGGTCCGTTCATCGCGGTCAATTGCGCGGCTTTGCCCGAGCATCTGCTGGAGAGCGAACTTTTCGGCCATGAAAAGGGCGCGTTTACCGGCGCTGTCGCGCGCAAGCCCGGCAAGTTCGAGCTTGCCGACGGCGGCACGATTTTGCTGGACGAAATTTCCGAAATGGAGCTGGCCCTTCAGGCCAAGCTTTTGCGCGTGTTGCAGGAAGGCGAGATCGACCGGCTCGGCGGAACAGAGACGATCAAGGTGGATGTGCGCATCCTCGCCACCACCAACCGGAATTTGCAGGACTGGGTTCAGCAGGGCAAGTTCCGGCAGGATCTTTTTTTTCGCCTCAACGTCATTCCGCTCCGGTTGCCGTCCCTGCGCGAACGGGGAGAAGACATTCTTGAACTCGCGCGTTTTTTCATCGACATGTACGTCCGCGAATACCGCCTTGCGCCTACGCCTCTTTCGGAAGAGGCCGTGGACTGGCTGAAGCGGCACGATTGGCCCGGCAACGTGCGTGAGCTTCAGAATCTGATGGAGCGCGCCGTGCTGCTTGCAGGAGGCCGGGCGATCACGCCACGGCATTTCCTGCTGGATGAAGACGCCTGGCCTCTTTTCGAGGATGCCCCCGAAGAAGAGGGCGCGTGCCCCATGACCGGGCCTTTTGCGGATCGGGAAGAGGGTGCGGAAGGGGATCGTTCTGCGGACGATTCCGACGGATGGAGTCCCGATGCCGCCTTCGCGCCGGGAGGCGGGGCCGGATCGTCGGGCGCTTTCCCCGGCGCGGTCATCCCTCTGCACGAGATGGAACGCCTCATGATCATGAAGGGCCTTGAGGCGACTGCCGGCAATCGGACCCAGGCGGCCGAACTGCTCGGCATCTCGGTACGCACCTTGCGGAACAAGCTGAATGAATACCGCGGCATGGGCATGGAAATTGAGTAGAAGTCATTTCATCATTCATAATGAAAGGCTTCTGCCGCCAGGCGCGGATCTGGCGCGGCGTGAAAAACGCCGTGACTGAGCCGGAAGCCGCGCTTTTTGGCGAATGATGAAATGAGTTGCAGAAACAGGGGACAGTCCGGAGACACAGATGAATCTGACGCACAAAATCATTCGCGCCCACCTTGCTTGCGGCGACATGACCCCCGGCGGCGAGATCGGCCTGCGCATCGATCAGACGCTGACCCAGGACGCGACGGGAACAATGGCCTGGCTTCAGTTCGAGGCGCTCGGGCTGCCCCGGGTGAAGGCCGAACTGGCCTTGAGCTATGTGGATCACAACACGCTGCAGATGAATTTCCGCAATCCGGACGATCACCGCTTCCTGCGCACGGCGGCGGCGCGCTTTGGCGGGGTGTTTTCTCCGGCGGGCACGGGCATTTGCCATCAGCTTCATCTGGAAAATTTCGCCCGGCCGGGGGCGACGCTCGTGGGGTCCGACAGCCATACTCCCACGGCCGGCGGCATCGCCTGCCTGTCCATGGGCGCGGGCGGCCTGTCCGTGGCGCTGGCCATGGCCGGCGAGCCGTACCGCATCCCCATGCCGAGGGTGACGCGGGTGTGGCTTGAGGGGCGGCTTGAGGGTTGGACACAGGCCAAGGATATCATCCTTGAACTCTTGCGCCGGCTCACGGTCAAGGGCGGGGTTGGACGCGTGTTCGAGTACGGCGGGCCGGGAGCGGCCACGCTTTCCGTGCCCGAGCGGGCCACCATCGCCAACATGGGGGCGGAGCTTGGGGCCACTGCCTCGCTCTTTCCCAGCGACGAAGCGACCCGCGCGTTCCTGCGCGCCATGGGACGCGAGAGGGACTGGGTTGAACTCGCCGCCGATCCTGATGCCGTCTACGATGATGAAGTCCGCATCGATCTGTCCGCCCTGCGGCCGCTGGCGGCCTGTCCGCACATGCCGGATCGCGTGAAGCCTGTGGCCGAGCTTGCCGGCCTGGCCGTGGATCAGGTCTGCATCGGATCGTGCACCAATTCCTCGTTCCGGGATCTGGAACTGGCCGCGCGCATCCTGGATGGGCGCCGGGTCAATCCGGGGACGGACACGCTTGTCAGCCCGGGATCCAAACAGGCGCTGATGATGCTTGAGCAGGGCGGCTGGGTCAAGGCGCTGCTCAACGCCGGAGTCCGTTTTCTGGAATGCGCGTGCGGGCCGTGCATCGGATCGGGCGGCGCGCCCGTGTCCGGCGGGGTGAGCGCGCGCACGTTCAACCGCAATTTTGAAGGCCGGAGCGGCACGGCCGACGCGGCCGTGTACCTTGTCAGCCCGGCGGCGGCCGCGTGGGCCGCCGTCAACGGCAGGTTCACCGATCCGGCGACCTGGGGCGACGCCCCGGCCCGCCCCCTGCCCACCGATGTGCCGGCCGCGCCGTCCATCCGCCACCTTTTTGTCTTTCCGCCCGAAGATGGATCTGATGTGGACGTCGTGCGCGGGCCGAACATCGCCGCGCTGGAAACCTTTCCCGCCTTTGAGGGGGCCTTTGAAGGCCGCGTGACCATTCGCCTCGGTGACAACGTGACCACCGACCACATCATGCCCGCGGGCGCGGAAATCCTGGCCTTGCGTTCCAATGTGCCGGCCATTGCCGAACATGTGTTTTCAAGGGTGGACAAGGGCTTTGTGGCGCGGGCGCGGGCCGCCAGCCCCGAGGGCGGAGCCGGCGGCGGCCGGGGGATCATCGTGGCCGGCGACAACTACGGTCAGGGATCAAGCCGCGAACATGCGGCTCTTGCTCCGCGTCACCTCGGGATCCGGGTTGTGCTCGCCCGTTCCCTCGCCCGCATCCACAGGGCCAATCTGGTGAACTTCGGCATTCTGCCCCTGGTTTTCGTCAATCGTGACGATTACGAGCGCGTGCCCGAAGGGGCGATCCTGCGCATTCCCGTGGAATCCGTCACGCCCGGCGGCATTGTGAACATTGAGGTTGAGGGAGCGGGGAGCATTCCCGCGTCCAACGATCTTTCCGCGGCGGAACTCGCCGTTATCCGGGCCGGGGGGCTGTTGAACGCCGTCCGCGCCGGCCGGAGCTGATTTCGCATTTCGGGCTGTTCCGCCTCCTGCCGTGCGGGGCGGACGCCGTCAACCTTCAGGGAGCTTTCATGCTAGACGTCATTCGCGCCAATGCCCAGTCCTGGGGCGTCAAGATCGCTTTCGGGATCATCATTCTTGTGTTCGTTTTCTGGGGCGTGGGGAGCTTTACCGGCGGTCCCGCCACCGTGGCCCTGACCGTAAACGGCGAACCCGTCACGATCCAGCAGTTTCAGAGCGAGTACGAGCTGTTCGAGCGGCAACTGAGAAACCAGATGCCCGGCCTTGACGCCGAAGCGCTGAAGGCCATGCAGGTCGGCCCCCGTGTGGTGCAGCAACTGGTGATGCGGGAGTTGCTTGATCAGGAGGCGGCGCGCGCTGGCGTCCTGATCACGCCGCAGGAATTGCGCCGGGTCATTGAAGAAATTCCCGCCTTCCAGAATGCCGAAGGCCGTTTTGACCCCGAGACGTACCTCCGTCTGCTGAAAGCCCAGCGCGATTCTCCGGGGCGTTTTGAAGCTCGCTTGCGCGATCAGCTGCTCATGGAAAAATTGCGGGAAGAGATCACGGCGGGGGTTTTTGTCTCCGAAGCCGAAGTGAAGGATCTCTATCTGTACGACGGCGAGCGGCGGATTGTGGAATACATTCTTTTCCCCATCGGTGATTACGCCTCCAGGGTCACAGTGGACGACGCTGACGTCAAGGCGTGGTACGAAGCCAATCAGGGCGCGTTCCGGGTTCCGCCCCAGGCGGATGTGGAATACCTCCTTGTGGGGGCCAAGACGCTTGCCGCTTCCGAGCCTGTGGACGAGGCCGCAGTGCGCGCCGCGTACGAAAGGGAGCCTGCCCGCTACACGCGGCCCGAGCGAGTGCGCGCGCGGCACATCCTGCTCCCGGTGGCCCAGGACGCAAGCCCTGAGGAGACCGAAAAGGTCAAAAGCGAAATTGAAGCTCTGGAACGCCGTATCCGCGACAACAATGAGGATTTTGCCGCTCTTGCCGGCGAATATTCCAGGGATCCCGGTTCGGCCGGGCGGGGCGGCGATCTTGGCTGGTTTGCGCGGGAACAGATGGTGAAGCCCTTTGCCGACGCGGCGTTCGCGCTTGAACCGGGGGCAATGTCCGGCCCGGTGCGCACGCAGTTCGGCTACCATTTGATCCGCGCCGAAGAACGGGAAGCCGAAAGCCTGACGCCGCTGGCTGAGGTTCATGACGAAATCCGTGCGCGCCTGGCCGCCGAACAGGCGGCGGGCAAGGTGCAGGATGTGCTGGAACAGATCCAGGCCGAGGTGATCGGCGGCAAGGATCTTGCGGCGGCCGGCGAAGCGCGCGGCTTGAAGATCGCGGGCACGGGGCTGAAGCCGCAGGCGGAACTGCCCGGTCTGCTCGACGTCAAGCCGGCCCAGCTTGCCCCTGTTCTGGCGGCGGCTCCGGGCACAACCCTGGACGCTCCGCTTGTCACCCGGGAAGGGTATCTGTTGACCCGGCTGAAGGAATCCCGCCCGGAAAGCGTGAAGCCGCTTGCCGAGGTCGCTTCGGAAATCAGAGCGCGTCTGGAAAAGGAGCGCGCTCTGCAACTGGCCATGAAAGACGCCGAAGAGGCCCGGAAAACGCTGGAAACGGAAGTCCCCGCCGCCTTGCGCGCGAAAATCGCCAAAAGCGCTCCTGCCGGGCGTGACGGTCTGCTGCCCGGCCTGAAGGAAGAAGGCGCGGACCCCGCGCTGGGCAAGGCGCTGTTCGAGACTGAAACAGGGCGCTGGCTGCCGGGGGCTTTTGCTCTGGACGGCGGCGCGGCCGTTCTGCGTGTGGCCGAGGTGGTCCGCCCCTCGGATGAGGACTGGGCCGTGGCTTCGAAACAGATCAGCGCGGCCGTGGCCGACGCCAAGCGGCAACAGATGTTCCAGGCCTTCCTGACCATGCTTCGCGCCGGCGCAAACGTCGAAATCAGGGACGAACGCATAATGCAATAGAAGTCATTCCATGCGCGGCTTTTTCTGTCAGGCGGGAGTCTGACGGGAATGCGTGCGGGAGTCGTTTTCATGATCCCGAAACGATCCGGCGCTCTGCAACCTCGTTGCAGGGCGCCGAACGCCACTGAAGGATGGAACGCCATGTCGCAAGCATCCAAGCTCGTTTCGCTGGTCATTCCTGTATACAATGAGGAATCGGCCATTCCCCACTTTCTTGCGGCCGTGCGTCCGGTACTGGAAGCAGAGCCGGATTACCGTTTTGAATTCATTTTCGTGAATGACGGAAGCCGGGACGGCAGTCTTGAACTGCTCCTGGCCGCGCGGGAAGAAGACCCCCGGATCAGGATCGTGGACTTCTCCCGCAACTTCGGCAAGGAACTGGCCCTGGCGGCCGGGCTTCAGGCTGCGTCCGGGGCGGCGGCCATCCCTATGGATGCGGATCTTCAGGATCCGCCGGAGCTGATTTCTTCCTTTCTGCGCAAGTGGGAGGAAGGATATGACGTTGTTGTGGGGGTTCGCAAGCGCCGCGATGCGGACACCGCGTTCAAGCGCCGCAGCGCCGCGTGGTTCTACGCCTTTTTCAACTATCTGTGCGGGCGGCGGCTGGTTCCCAACGCGGGCGACTACCGGCTCATGAACCGCGCCTCCCTGGACGCGCTGAACAGCCTTCCGGAGCGGGTACGCTTCACCAAGGGGCTGTACGCCTGGGTGGGCTTCCGTCAGGCGATCGTTCTGTACGACAGACCCGCCCGCGTGGCCGGGAACACTTCCTGGAACGTGTGGAAGCTGTGGAACTTTGCCCTGGACGGGATCACCAGTTTCAGCACGTTTCCCTTGCGGATCTGGAGTTATATCGGGTTTGGGGTGGCCTTGCTCGGTTTTGTGTACGCCGCGTGGCTTACGGCGCGGACCCTGCTGTTTGGCGTGGACGTGCCGGGCTATCCGTCACAGATGGTGGCCCTGCTTGTGATCGGCGGGCTTATCCTCATGTCGCTCGGGATCATCGGTGAATACCTTGGCCGGATCTTTGAGGAGAGCAAGGGGCGGCCGCAATATATTGTGCGTTCGCGCATCGGCTTTGACGCCGGCGCGGGCGAACCGCCGGCCCGGTGTCCGCACTGCGGCGCTCCCCTGTCCCGGTGAACGCCGCGTTTCGGAAAGCCTTGCGGCGTCTCTGCCCAATTGAGGAGGATGGGGCAGGCAAGGCGCGCACGGGCGATGAAACATCCGCAGGGCGCGTCTGCGATCCTCTCCAGCCTGTGCGCCGGCAGGCCGCGCGTTACCTCCAGGCGTCGATTCTGGGGACGCTGGTCAATTTCGTCGCCCGTTTCCCCCTGGCGGAAGTGGTGGGCTTTGAGGCCAGCGTCGTGCTTGCGACGTATATGGGCATGGCTGTCGTTTTTCTGCTTTCCTACCGGCGGGCTTTCGGAGCGCCTCGCGTCGAGGCGGGCATGATCGGCCGCTTTGTCCTGGTGGCGCATGTCGGGCTGGCAGTGGTCTGGGTAGGGTCCACCCTCGCCCTGGCCGCGCTTCGTCTGGCCGTGCCGGAACTGTTGCGCCCGGAGAGCGTCGGCCCGGAGCTGGAACGGCTCGCTGCCGTGTTCGGCTGTCAGGCATCCGTGCCTGTTGCGCTGGCGGCATGGACGCCCCGCCTGCTGGAGGGCGCGTGCCATGCGTTCGGCATTGTCCTGGGCTTTTTCGTCAATTTCATCGGTCACCGGGTCTACAGTTTCGCGCGAGCCACTGACGCGCGCGCCGGTTCGTCCGATTCCGAAGGGGCGGCCACGGTCTTTGCCGTATTGCTGCCCCTGGCTTATCTTGCCCTGTACGCCCCCTACGGCATCGACACCACGGATTTCGGTTTCTTTTACGGACATTCCTGGCGCGTTTTGCTGGGAGAGGTTCCTTTCCGCGATTTTTATTACACCAAGCCGCCTGCCTCTCTGTACTGGCACGCCCTGTGGCTGTGGCTGACGCCGGAACGGGCGAGCGTGCTTGCCGGCAAGGCCGGGTTCCTTGCCGAAATGCTGGCCGCCGCATGGCTCGGCACGTTGTTCCTGCGTCGGATCTTTGATTTCGACCGGATTGGCGTGCCGGTTCCGCTCCTGGCCACGGCGGCCTTTGTTTTTGGGGTGCACAGTTTTCCGGCCATGCCCTGGCACACGGCGGACGGGACGCTGTTCGGCGCGGCGGCGCTGTACGTCGCGGTGCGGGGCAGGGCCGTTTGCGATCAGGGACGGCGCGGCCGGGCGCGGGCTTCCGCCCGCATTCGGGATTTCGCAACAGGGGCGCTCGCCGGCGTTCTGGGCGGCGTGGCCGTGCTCACCAAGCAATCGTTTCTTTTTGTTCCCGTCGCCGCCTTTCTGGCGGCGCTGACCTTCCATTCGCGCCGACGGGCCGTCGGCACGGCCGTTGGAACGGCGCTGTGCCTGGGGGCGTTCGTGATCCTTTGCCTCCACGCGGGGATCTGGAGCGCCTTTCGCGAGCAGACCACGGGCGGTCTCAGCCTGCATGAAGCCCTGGAGGCCGGCATTTTCATCTACTTGAGACAACCCCTCGGGCTGCCTGCCGTGGCCGCCGGCGGTTGGCTCCTGCTTGAGCTTGCGGCGCGCCTGAGGCGGCGCGCGCCTCGCCGCGCGATCCTGTCGCGGGGGCTGATCCGCTGGCTCATCCAGCCTGTTCCGCTCTATTTTCTGGCGCTGACGGTCTGGTATGTCCACACCGCCCTGACGAGCAGAGAGTGGATCGGCTACGGCGCGTCGTGGCCCATGCTGCTGGTGACGCTTGGCGGCGTCATGATCCTGTTGCCCCGGCATTTTCTCGCGCCCTTCGCGCGCATGGACGGTTTGCGTTCCGCCGCGGCGCGAAGTTTTGGCCCCTCGGTGGGCTTTGGCGCGGCGCTGGCGCTGGCGTGGTCCACGGGCATCAGCGGCGGTTACAAGGTTCCAGCGTTTTTTGCGGCCCCGTTGCTGCTTGGCGCGGTGTTTTTCCATGCGTTTGTCACAAGCCGGGAGAACGCGCGGCCGCGTGCGCACGACACGGCAGGGGAAGGCAGGCCAGAGCAGAGCAGGGCGGGCGCGCCCCTGCTCTGGCTTGCGCTTGTCTGCGGGGTGATCATGTTCCGCACGGGGTATGAGCGTCCCTACGTTTTTCCGGCGCGCGACATGCCGCGCTCAAGCCTGACGCATGATGCGGGGACGGTTTTTCCCCGCCTGACGGGCGTGCTTGTCGATGCGCAAAGTCTGGAACTGCTGCGGGAACTGCGCGATCTCCGCGCCCGCTACGGGCCGAATTACAAGACCCTGCCGGGCTTTCCCCTGGCGTACCTGCTGACCGGCGACAGACCGGCCCTGCCCGCCGAGTGGTTGCAGGACTGGGAAATCAACGGAGAAACGGAGACCGTCTATCGACTCCTGATGGAGCGGGATATTGTGGTGTTGTTCGAACGCGATCAGCTTGACACGATCTCGCCAGACGGCTACGCGCGCACCCGCTACACCGTGCCCGCGCGTGTTCGCCGCGAATGGAGGCAGGTGGACGAAACCAGACATTTCGTGGTCTTCCGACGTCCCTCCGAAGCACGGCAGGAGTGACGTCCTCCCCCTGATCTTTTCCGTTTCTTTCCCGTTCCCCTCCCGCTTCCTTCCCGATCCTCGCCTTTTGCGATCGGCATCCCCGCACAGGGCAGGCCCGTCCCTGTGGGCCGTTGCGCATCCGATTCGCTGTCTGCCGATTCCCTTTCCGCTCGCTGCCATGATCCGTCCTGTCTGCCGGAAAAAAGCGGATCGGATTCGGATCGTTTCCGGAATGCTTCCGACCGCAATCCCTGCCGGCCGTCAATGTTCATGTTTTGTCATTTTTTCTGTATTTGTTTGCCTGTTTTAGGCTTGCTTCTTCCGATTATTGGCTGTATCAGTCGCAAACAGACATTATTTGATAAATCTATATGTGAAAATGAGGAATTTTATGAATGATTATGCCGAAATCATGCAACGGATTCGGGCCGTCACGCGCACGAGGACGCAAAGCGGCCTGGCCGCATTGCTCGGAATAAGCCAGTCCAGCATATCCGATGCCAAAAAACGCCATGTTGTGCCTGCGGAATGGCGCCTGAAGCTGTTTGATGTGCTCGGGGTGAATCCGGACTGGCTGAAGCAGGGCGTCGGCCCGGTTTTCTTGCGGACCGGGGCGGGGTACGGGCCTGCCGGCATGGACGATGCCGACGCTCCGGCGATCGATCCGGCCCTCAATGCCGCTCCGGCGGCCCGGCCGGCTGTGGCCACAGTCTACGCCGCGCCGGGCGCGGTCATGCCGTCTCCTGTCGTGTCGTCCTCCACCGTGCCGTCTTCCGGCGCGCCGTCGCGGGCAGGAGAGCGGGAGACGGCGGCCGCGAAGGCGCTGGCGCGGGCGCGCGCGGAGCTTGCCCCTGTCGGCAGGATCACGATGCCTCAAAGCCACATCGGCCCGCATATTCTTGTGCTGGCGATGCATACCGACGCCGCCGCGCCCCTGGCCGGTCCGGGGGCGTACGCCGGCGTGGACGCCACAGCCGACAGCCCGACGAACGGGCGGGTCCATGCCCTGATCCTGCCCGGAGAAGGGCCGGGCCTGCGCCGTCTTTTCTGGGACGAACGGAGCGGCACATACAGCGCGCGGGCGGAAAACACGGCCTACCCCGAATTGCGGCTCACCCCCGCCTCGTGCCGTGAACGCCTGCTGGGAAGGCTCGTCTGGGTTCTGCAGGAGGCGCATTGAAGGGACCGCGGATTCGCCCTTGACAGGGCGGCGCGGGCAGGCTATCAGCAATGGATTCGGCCGCCTGAAATTTCAGGCGGTTTTCGTAAGGCGGGCGCGCCCCGACAGGGCGGGCCCCTTTCAGACACTCCCAGATTTTGGAGGAATCCATGCCCACCATCAACCAGCTCATCCACAAGGAGCGGAAGCAGGTGGTGAAGCGCAAGAAGACCCCGGCGCTCCAGGCCTGCCCCCAGCGCCGCGGCGTGTGCACCCGCGTGTACACCACGACCCCGAAGAAGCCGAACTCGGCCCTTCGCAAAGTCGCTCGCGTGCGCCTCACCAACGGCATTGAAGTCACCGCCTACATCCCGGGCGAAGGCCACAACCTGCAGGAACACTCCGTGGTGATGATCCGCGGCGGCCGTGTGAAAGACCTTCCCGGCGTCCGTTACCACATCGTGCGCGGCACTCTGGACACCTCTGGCGTGCAGGATCGTCGCCAGCGTCGTTCCAAGTACGGCGCCAAGCGGCCCAAGTCCTAGAGCAATTTTTCATGAAAAATTGCTTTGCGGACGCGTACAAGCGGACGCCCGCGCCGTAATGAGCTTGAAAACCGCGTTTTTCAAGCGAAATGAAGGTAGCGAAGCGTTTGAATTTTGAAAAAATTTAAACGCAAAATGTTTTATGTCCGCTTGCAAAAGCAGCCACTACAAAACCCGTAAGGGTTTTGCGGCGGCGTAGCCGCTGTGAGTGAGCGAAAAACCACGTTTTTTCGCGAACGATCTTGCAAAAATTCTTCGCAGAATTTTTGCAATGAGACACCAGGATCGTTTTCCGTTGAAAACGGAGAAAGGTTCCGGTTTGAGATTTTTCAGTCTCGAAGCGTGAAGACACGCTCGCTTCGGTTGCGAACGAGCAAACACATCGCCAGGGGTGCGCGCCCATGCCTGTTTTCGGACAGGCGCAGTGGGGACACGCCCGGGCGGTCCGTCAGAATGGCGCGCCGGCGCGCCGCCAAACATGCACGGACACGCTGGAACACTGCGACCGCGGCGCACGACGCGCCGCACCGGAGAATGTCATGCCTCGTAAAGGCCCTGTTCCCAGAAGGGAAATTCTGCCCGATCCCATTTACGGCAGCCGTCTTGCCGCCCGTTTCGTGAACCGCCTCATGTACAACGGCAAGAAGGGCGCGGCTGAAAAGATTTTTTACGGCGCTCTGGAAGCCCTGGCCGAAAAGACCGGCGAGGAAGCCCTCCGCGCCTTTGAAAAGGCCGTGGAAAACGTGAAGCCGCACCTTGAAGTCAAGGCCCGCCGCGTGGGCGGCGCCACCTACCAGGTGCCTATGGAAGTCCGGCCCGATCGCCAGATTTCCCTTTCCATCCGCTGGCTTATCAACTACGCGCGTTCGCGCGGCGAGAAGAGCATGGCCAGCAAGCTGGCCGCCGAGCTGCTGGACGCCTTCAACAACCGCGGCGGGGCCGTCAAGAAGAAGGAAGACACCCACCGCATGGCTGAAGCCAACAAGGCTTTCGCCCATTACCGCTGGTAGCCGGGAGCACGAACGTGGCACGCACAGTACCCATTGAACGCATGCGCAACATCGGCATCATGGCCCACATCGACGCGGGCAAGACGACCACGACCGAGCGCATTCTCTACTATACCGGCGTTTCCCACAAAATAGGCGAAACGCATGACGGCAGCGCCACCATGGACTGGATGGAGCAGGAGCAGGAACGCGGCATCACCATCACCTCCGCCGCCACAACCTGTTTCTGGCTTGAGCACCAGATCAACATCATTGACACCCCCGGCCATGTGGACTTCACCATTGAAGTCGAACGCTCCCTGCGAGTGCTCGACGGGGCCGTCGCCGTCTTCGACGCCGTGGCCGGCGTGGAGCCGCAGTCCAAAACCGTGTGGCGTCAGGCCAATCGCTACGGCGTCCCGCGCATCTGCTTCATCAACAAGATGGACCGCATCGGCGCGAACTTCTTCCGCAGCGTGGACATGATCCGTGATCGGCTGAAGGCCAAGCCCGTATGCCTCCAGATCCCCATCGGGGCGGAAGACAAGCTGGAAGGCGTGGTGGACCTCGTCAACGGCCATGCCATCCGTTTCGACAAGGAAACAAAGGGGCTTGAAGTCGAAGTCGGCCCCATCCCGGCCGAACTCCAGTCCTTGTACGAGGAAAAACGCCTCGAAATGATGGAAGCCGTGGCCGAGGAAGACGAGGAACTGCTCGCCAAGTACCTGGACGGCGGCGAACTGACTGTTGATGAAATCAACAGCTGCATCCGCAAGGCCACCATCCGTCAGAGCATCGTGCCGGTGCTGTGCGGATCGGCCTTCCGGAACATGGGCGTGCAGCCCCTGCTTGACGCCGTGGTGCATTATCTGCCCTCGCCGCTGGATATCCCCCAGATGATCGGGCACGCCACAGACGACGACACGCAGGAAATCGTCTGCTCCTGCTCGGACAAGGAACCAATGGCCGGGCTTGTGTTCAAGCTGGCTTCCGACCCCTTCATCGGGCACCTTTCCTTCTTCCGCATCTATTCCGGCATGATTGAAGCCGGAACGAGCGTGCTCAACGCCAACAACGGCAAGAAGGAACGTCTTGGCCGCCTCCTGCGGATGCACGCCAACAAGCGTGAGGACATCAAGTGGGCCGGCGCGGGCGATATCGTGGCCCTGGTGGGCATGAAGCAGGCTTCCACCGGCGACACGCTGTGCGATGAAAAGCGCCCGGTGAAGCTCGAATCCCTCGATATTCCGGAACCGGTCATCGAAGTGGCCATTGAGCCGAAGACAAAGACCGACCGCGACGCGCTCTCCGCCGCGCTGAACAAGCTGGCCAAGGAAGACCCCTCCTTCCGCGTCAAGGGCGACGAGGAAACCGGCCAGACCCTGATCGCCGGCATGGGCGAGCTGCATCTGGAAATCATCGTCGACCGCCTGGTGCGCGAATTCAGCGTCAACGCCAATGTGGGCAAGCCCCAGGTGGCGTATCGCGAAACCATCATGAAGCCCGGCAAGTCCGACCTGAAGCACGCCAAGCAGTCCGGCGGGCGCGGCCAGTACGGGCATGTGGTCATCGAAATCGAGCCGAATCCGGGCAAGGGCTACGAATTCGTCAACTCCATCACCGGCGGCGTGATCCCGAAGGAATACATTCCGGCCATCGACAAGGGTATTCAGGACGCCCTGAAGTCCGGCGTCATGGCGGGCTTCCCGGTGGTGGACGTCAAGGTGAACCTGGTTTTCGGCTCCTATCACGAAGTGGACTCTTCCGAACAGGCGTTCTATGTGGCCGGCTCCATGGCCATCAAGGACGCCATGCAGAAGGCCAGCCCCGTGCTGCTTGAGCCGATCATGGACGTGGAAGTGGTGACGCCGGACGATTACCTCGGTGACGTCATGGGCGACCTCAACGGGCGGCGCGGCAAGGTGCAGTCCATGGAAGCCCGCGCCGGCGCGCAGGTCATCCGGGCGCAGGTGCCGCTCTCCGAAATGTTCGGCTACGCCACGGATCTGCGTTCGCGCACGCAGGGGCGCGCCACCTTCACCATGCAGTTTGATCATTACGAACGCGTGCCCGCGGCCATTTCCGAGGAAGTGGTCAAGAAACGCGCGTAGAACCTTCCGCCGGCCCCGGCATGTTTGGGGCCGGCTTTTCCTGCCGGCGAAGCCCCCCGCACGGGGGGCTTCGTTTCGCATTGTTGCGGCAAAACCCTGTTGTCTTTTTACAGGGCGAGCAGTTGTTTCACAGTCGTTGCGAACGATCCCCCAACACATTCGCATGGGGCCGACTGTTCGAGATCAGGCGCCAGGAGTGCTCCATGTCGGTTCTGTCCGTCGTTATTCCCACATACAATATGGAACAGTGGCTCCCGGTAGCCATTGAATCCTGTCTGGCCCAGACGGCTTGCGATATTGAAATCATCGTGCTGAATGACGGATCCACGGATCGTAGTGGCGACATTGCCGAACGCTACGCGCGGGAAGAAGGGCGTGTTCGCCATCTCTTTCAATCCAATGCAGGACTTGGCGCGGCGCGTCAGGCCGGGCAGAGGGCCGCTGGGGGAGACTTTATCACCTGGCTTGATGCGGACGACGCCCTTGCCCCCGAGGCGGCCCGCGTCATGCTTGATGTGGCCGTGCGGGACAATGTTCCCCTTGTCTGCGGTAACGCAACCGTTTTTTCCGACAAGACATTCAATACCCGCCGCTACTTTCCCCACGCCGCCGCCTCGCATCTGAATTTTGCGGGCGCGCCAGCCTATTGGAAAAGCAAGGTGGTGTGGCGCTGGATTTTCTCCCTGCCCTTCCTGCAAACCGGGCGTGACGGCGCTCCCTTTCCGCACCCGCATTTCAAACTCGGGCAGGACGTTTGCTTCATGTACGACGTGCTTACCCGGGCGGAGGCTTTTTCCCAGTGTGCGGCCAATGTGTATTTTTTCCGGCAGGAGCACAAGAGCATTTCAAGCTCGCCCGAGGTTTGGGTGGAACATGAACTGGCCCAGTTTGCCGCCGCCAGGGAAATATTGCTCGCGCCTCGCCACGAGGGTAGATTCATCAAGCCCCTGATCAAGTATCTCAACGAAAACTACTGGCGTGATATCAAGCGGGCCGCCCCCATGTTGCTGACTCCGGACGGCGCACCGCGATCGACCGCTGCGGCCTGTCTTGCCCAACGTGTCGAAGAACTCGGCCTTGCGCTTTTCAGCGGTCTGGATCCTGCCTGGTTCAGCCAGGATTTTCTTGCGCCCGAGCTTCGGGCGGAGCCGGGGCTTTTGCCGTTCGCTCAGGCTTTCATGGCCGGAGATCGCGCGACCGCACGACGGATTTTTGCCGAACTCGCCCGGCTGTCCCCCCGTGATATCGACAAGACCAGTCTCTTTCATACGGCGCGCCGTCGGTTCAAGGCCCTGTGCAGCCCGCGTTCGCGCGAGGCGCGGCGGGTTATCCGTTATTTGGAAGCCAGGGCGCGGCAAAGACTTGGCGCGATCTGGCGCTGAGCGCACGAGGAAATCATGCAGCTTCCCGGAACATTTCAGATCGAGGCCACCGACGGCGCGAGCCGTACCGGCATACTGCACACGGCGCACGGCCCGGTGCGCACGCCCATTTTCATGCCCGTGGGCACGGTGGGAAGCGTCAAGGCCATTGCGCCGGATGATCTTGAGGCCATCGGCGCGGAGATCATCCTCGGCAATACCTATCATCTGTATCTCCGCCCCGGGGACGAGGTGGTGGCGCGGCGCGGCGGCCTGCACGGCTTCAACGCCTGGCCCAGGCCCATCCTCACCGACAGCGGCGGCTTTCAGGTTTTCAGCCTGTCCGGCTTGCGCACGATCAAAGAGGAAGGGGTCACCTTCCGTTCCCACCTTGACGGTTCAAAGCACCTGTTCACGCCGGAGAAGGTTGTCGCCATTCAGCGCAACCTCAATTCCGATATCATGATGTGCCTGGACGAGTGCGTTCCGGCGGACGCGGATCGGGCGTACACGGCGTCCTCGCTTGGCCTGACCACGCGCTGGGCCGCGCGCTGCCGCGCCGCCTATCCCCGGGGAACGGCGGGAAACCTGCTCTTCGGCATTGTGCAGGGCGGCATGTTCCGTGATCTCCGCGCCGAATCGGCCCGTCAACTCGCGGATCTGGATTTCGAGGGCTACGCGATTGGCGGCTTGTCCGTGGGCGAAAGCAAGGAAACCATGCTTGAGCTTCTGTCACACACGGCTCCGCTCCTGCCCGCCGACAAACCGCGCTACCTTATGGGCGTGGGCACGCCGCTCGACATTGTGCGCGGCATTGATGCCGGCGTTGACATGTTCGACTGTGTGTTGCCCACGCGCAACGCCCGCAACGGCACGCTGTACACTTCCCTCGGAAAGATCAACATCAAGCGGCGGGAATTCATGGAGGATGACCGGCCCCTTGATCCGGCCTGCAATTGCTACACCTGCCGCACCTTTTCCCGCGCGTATCTGCGTCATCTGTACACTTCGCAGGAATTGCTGGCCTTTCGCCTCAATTCCATCCACAATCTGACCTATTTCCTTGACGTCGTGCGCGGCGCGCGGGCGGCCGTTCGCGAAGGGCGTTTTGCGGCCTACAGGCGGATGTTCGAGGAACTGTACGACGCCTGAGGCGGGTTCGCATGCGACGCGATGAAGTCACGCTGATCGCCGGGGCGATGCTTTCCCGCCTTACGGGCTTCGCGCGTGACGCGGCTTTTGCCTGGCTGCTCGGAGGAGGCGCGACGGCGGACGCGCTGGCCGCGGCTCTGCGTCTTCCCTTTCTGGCGAGACGGCTGTTCGGGGAAGGCACGCTCTCCCTCACGCTTGCCACGGCCTGCGGCAGACAGGCGAAAGCCGCCCGTGCGGCGCTGGCCCGCGCGGTGACGCGCCGTCTGGCCGGCGGGGTCTGCCTTGTCACGCTGATTGTTATGGTGTTCGCGCCCCGGATCGTCGCGCTGTTCGCTCCCGGACTGGGGGAGCGGCCGGAGGTTCTGGATCAGGCCGCAACGCTCTTCCGCATTACCGCTCCCTACCTGATCTTCGTCACGCTGGCGGCTGGCCGCATGGCCGCTCTGCACAGCCGGCAACGCTTTCTCCTCCCCGCGCTTGCGCCGGCCGCGTTCAATGTTGTGACGCTGGCCTTTGCCGGCGCGGGGTGTCTGCTTGTCGCTTCCTCGGGGATGAGTGAGGGGGACGCCGGCCTTGCGGCGTGCTGGCTGGCCGGCGGCGTGCTGGCCGGCGGCGTCTGCCAGTGGCTGATGCAGCGCGCGGAGCCGGAACGTCTGGCCTCGGATCGGGCCGGCTGCGCCCGTGTGGATCCTGCTGTGGTTCGCGCTGTACTGGGCCGGATACCCGTCGGGATTTTCGGCGCGGCCATGCCGCAATTGGCCTTTGTCGCGGCGGCGGGGCTGGCGTCTTTCCTGCCGGGCGGGCATCTTGCCGCGCTTTTTTATGCCGAACGCCTTCTGGAATTTCCGCTTGGCGTGCTTGGAGCGGCCGTGGGCATGGCGGCCGCGCCGCGCCTGACCGAACTGATCCGGCGGGAGGAAGAGGGCGGGCAGGCTTCCGCCCCCGACGGCACGGGCGGCCCGGCGGCGCAAGGTCATGCCGCGCTGGGGCGGGAAGTGCGCCGGGCCGTCAGCCTGACCCTTGCCCTGAACCTTCCGGCGGCGGCCGGACTTATGGCTGTTTGCGATCCGCTTGTGGCGTTCGTTTTCGGCCGGGGAGCGTTCAGCGCCGAAGCCGTTGACATGACGGCCCTCGCCTTGTGCGCCTATGCGCCGGGGCTGCCGGCCTACGCGCTTTCACGCCCCCTGCTGGCGGCGTGTCACGCCCTGGAAGACACGGCCACGCCGGCGCGCGCCACGGCGACAGGGCTTGGCGTTGTGCTGGCGATCGGCCTTGTCCTGCTGTTCCCCGCCATTTTCGGCCAGATGGGAGACCGGGCGGGCGAATGCCTGCCTCAGGCCGTTCAGGCGGCGATTCCGTCGACACTGGCCGACGTTGTCCGGGCGAACGCCGCGCTTGTTCCGCCTCTTGCTGTTTCGTTCGGGGTGTGGATTTATGCGATTCTGCTGTGGCGGGGCCTGACGCGGACGCTCCGGGCGAGTTCCGGTAAGGATGCGCACGGCTTTGCTCCGGCTGTCGCCGCGTTGTTCTGGGAAGGTACGGGGGCCGTGTGCGTTTTTGGCGCGGCATGGGGGCTTGCGCGGCTGTGCGCGGATCGGGGCTGGTCACCCGCGTCCACGCTTTGCCTTGGCGTGCCGGCCGGCATGGCTGTATACGCGGCGATTCTGTTTTTCGGCAATCGGGCGCTGTTTGTCGGTCTCCTCTCGGATATCCGCGAAAAACGCCGCCCGCGTCCTGGCGTTTCCTCGTAGTTTGTCCCAAGCTTTCGCTATGGCTCCGGCCCGGAAAAATTTTCCAGGCACGGCTCTTGCAAAGAGTGCGGATCGATATATTGGCGGATACTGCAATGCCGTTTTTTCCGCATACGACGCAACGTGAGGAGAGCTATGGAAATTTCGTCGGGGATTTCTTTTTTCGGCACAGGATATACGGAACAGGCGAGTCAGACCCGGTACGCGAAGGCGGCTTCCCGCTATGAATCGGAAGGAATCAGCGCCGGAGGCGACAGCTATTCCTTTTCGGCGGAAGCGTTGCGCCTGGCCGGGCAGATGACCGCTGGCAAGGCAAGCCCCGCGGCTGGCGGCAGCGAGCAGTCCGCTTCGGGCAAGGGCGGTTCGGCTGGAGCGGCGGAGCAGGGCGGCGCGTTCCATGCGGCCGGGGCGGCTGGAGCGACTGAAACGCCCGGGGCGGCGCAGGGCCAGGGCGGGGCCGGCGGTGCAGGGGGCGGAGGCGGATCGTCCGACTCTGATTCCACCGAAGAAATCCAGGCAAAAATAGCCGCTCTCCAGTCTCAATTGCAGGCCGCGTTGAGCGGCGGCAACACGAGCAAGGCATCTTCGTTGCAAGCCCAGATCGCCGCCTTGCAGGCTCAGTTGCAGAGCGCGGCATAAATTCCGCATCCATGCAGTTTTGCGCCGGCAACCGTACAAGGGGTTGCCGGCGCTTTCATTTGCGGGCAGGGCATCCCGCAGCTGGCGGGGCGCGTTCGTATCCCGCCATTTGCCGGTTCAGGCTCAGGCCGACGCCAGATCGATCAGGGTGCGCACGGCGAAGCCCGAGGCTCCGGCCGGGCAGTTGGGGATCTTGCGGGTGAGGAAGGCCGGCCCGGCGATGTCCAGGTGCGCCCAGCGGGCCTTTGCCGCGCCTTCCGGATTGACGAACTGTTTCAGGAATATGGCGGCCGAGCACGCGCCGCCCTCACGCGATCCGGCGTTGGCGAAATCCGCGGTTTCGCTTTTCAGCTTTTCAAAATAGCGCTCATGCAGGGGCAGAGGCCAGAACGGCTCGCCCACGGCTTCTCCCAGGCTCTTGATCCGGGCCGCCAGCTCCGGTTCCTCGCAAAACAGCCCGGCCACATCATCGCCAAGCGCCACCACACAGGCCCCGGTCAGCGTCGCCACATCCACAAGCACGTCGGGCGACCAGCGTTTCTGTGCGTAGGTCAGCGCGTCGCACAGGACAAGCCGCCCTTCCGCGTCGGTATTGACGATCTCCACTGTTTTGCCGGACAGAGTCTTCACCACGTCGCCCGGGCGGGAAGCAAAGGCTCCGGGCATGTTTTCGGCACAGGCGAGCAGCCCCACGACGCGCCGTTGCACCCCAAGGCGGGGCAGGGCCTCGAAAAGCCCGAGCACGGCGGCCGCCCCGCCCATGTCGCCTTTCATTTCCCACATGCCGGCCGAGGGTTTCAGGCTGATCCCGCCGCTGTCAAAGGTGATGCCCTTGCCCACCACAACCAGGGGCGCTTCGTTTTCATGCCCGGCGGGCGCGTATTCCAGAATGCTCAGGCAGGGCGCGTGCCGGGGATTGCCGGCCGCCCCGGCCCCCACGGCGACAAAGGCTCCCATGCCGAGTTTCTGCAAATCATCCATGCCGAGCGTTTCATGACGCAGACCGTGCCGCGCGGCAAGGCGGGCCGCTTCCTCCGTCATGTCGGCGGGGGCAAGCCGGTTGGCCGGGGCATTGGCCAGGTTGCGGGCCAACGTCACGGCCTGGGCATGGATTTCTCCCTCTCTGGCCGCCGCTTCGACTTCCGGCAGAGAGGCGGCCATGAGCAGATCAAGACGCTCCGGGTCAGGATCGGGCGACTGGCCGGCCGTGCCGGACTTGAACGCCGTGTTGCGATACAACCCCAGCAAGGCGCCGCAGATCGCTTCGCGTACGGCCCGGGAAACGGAACGATCATCCTTGTCGTTTGACCCCACGGCATGGGACAGCGCGCTCACAGGCACGGCAAGCGCGCCGGCGAGGCCGTGCTTCCGGCACCAGGCCGTTGCTCCGCCCAGAGTGACGCGCAGGGCGTCCAGGCGTTCGGCGCGGGTTTTGGCGGATGGGTTGTCGCCCATGCCGGCAAGCAGAACACGCGCCGCATGTGCGCCTGCCGGTCCATGAAACAGGAGGGTTTCGTCCTTCTTGCCCCGAAAATCCGCCAGACCGGGCGCGGAGAGCAGCCACGGCGCGGCGTCGTGAAGTTCGGGGCACACCTCGCCCGGCGTTTCGTTTTCAAACAGAGGCACTATAAGCACGGCCGCGGTCCACTCCGCGGGCAAACCGGCTTGAAAAGCGATCTTCATCTTGTTTCTCCTCGGGTTGAAAAGATCCCGCGTCTGGCGGCAGACGTCAGAATGCTTCTGGAAAAAATATGAGTGAAACCCGGCAGAGTCAAGAAAGACACCTGTTCGAGAAGATATTCTGTATGAAATGAGTGTGTTATCATTTGTTGACGTTAAAATTTTTTGCCAGTACATAAAATGCGTTGAAGACGGAAAAAAGACGTCCATTTTTTATGTAGGGTTGGGATGACACGCAGGAAACTCCGCAGCTTGAGCAATAAATGGCATCTTTAATGGGCATACTTTTTGCTATCTACCTAGAGGTTATTTTATAATTGGGGATACTCTCCTTGATGAAGCCCTTGCTCGCCAGGGAATTGAACGTATCGCGCCGCACCGCAAGAATCGTAAGAAGCCTGCACCGCAGGATGGACGCAACCTGCACAGGTATAAAAGAAGATGGCAGATCAAACACCTTTTTGCGTGGCGTAACAAATTTAAAAAAGCCATAATCAGATGGGATTGGCGCTGTGAATGATTTACAGCCCTTGTCCCTCTTGTTTTTTCTATGATTCCGTTGAAGAAAGTCGTAAAAATTTCATATCAATGATGAAATAAGTTCTAACTTTTCAGGGAGAGATGATGTTCAATTATTCCCAGATCGGCGGCATGCAGATTCGCATTTTCGTGGAAGCCAATTTTGCAGAAATCCAGAATGCAGTTCATAACCTGCCATCATTTGATGGTGTTGAATATACAACAATTATCAATGAGCCTTTGCCGGAAATAAGTTCCTATTGTGATATCGTCATTCTGAAAAAATCCCCCGATGTTGAGATACGCAAATTCAAGGAAATGATGCGTCCAAGGGCCAAGCTCATTTTGTGTGTCATGGCTGATGAAGAAAATCAGATACAGGCTGAGGATTTCCGCCTGCTGGATGATCTGTGGATATACCCTTTCAGTCCTGAACGCGCCACATTGCGACTTCGCAGCCTTGTTCATGAAATCTTGCGCACGCAAGAAGCGCAACTGCACAAAAACTGGCTGGATACGCTTATGGATCTTGTGCCTGACATGATATGGTTTAAAAGTTCATCCGGAGCGCATCTCAAAGTCAACAAGACGTTCAGCAAGATCGCGGGAAAGACGCGAAGGATGATCGAAGGCCGAAACCACGAAGAAATCTGGGGTGAAGGAGGCGAAGATTGCGAGGTCAGTGAAATTGAAGTGTTCAACTCCGGTGAGCAAAAAAGTTTTGATGAAGTTATCATTATAAACAATACTCCGCACCATTTGAAAACCCACAAAGCCCCCTTCAGAGGGACGAACGATTCCATAATTGGCACAGTGGGCGTTGCCCAGGATTTGACCAGTATGTTGAATCTGAATCTGGAAATTGGCATTTTTATGGAAGCAATGCCGTTTCCCCTGATTCTTACAGGGGATGACGGCAAAGTCATCCATGCGAACAACAAATTCCTGGAAATGTTCGGGGAATGCCATGAGGATTTGATTGGCGCCTATTACACTGCCTGGAGCGACTGGGCCTTTGAAGATGCTTCCGACTTTATTGGCAATACCTTTCGGTACGCCCATGGCGAGCAGAATTTGCTGATCCAGTTTACGGAAACGCCCCTGACTGACAGCTTTGGCCAACCAATTGGCATGGTGCGGGCATTTATGGATGTTACCGCGGAAAAGGAGATGGAATCCCGGATACGGATGGCGGCCAATCTGGATGCCCTGACCCGCGTTGCCAGCAGACATGGGTTCGCACAATGGCTTATCAGCAACAAGCCAGCCATGAACCATCTGATTTACCTTGATCTCGACAATTTTAAATATGTCAATGACACATATGGGCATAAAGCCGGCGATGACGCGCTGTACCGCGTGGCGGATTGCATTCGGGAAGTTTTTCCAAAAGATTTTGTGGCGCGCCTTGGGGGAGACGAATTTGTGGTCTGTGTCTGCCGTGATCTGGAAGTTCCGGCACTCACGGAATTGGCGGAAGCCCTGCAAACAAGGGTCGCGAATTGTTTTTTAAGCTCTGAGGAATTTAAAAATCTTTCCCTTTCCATAGGCATAAGACCGCATTGCGAAGCATCTGTTCCGGTTGAAAAACTTATTCGGGAAGCGGATTCTGCGATGTACAAGGCCAAGGAATCTGGCAAGGCCCGCGTGGAGATCTGGACACCGGAAAAAAAGTAACAGTGCCCCATACCAAGGGCTGATTTTCTTTTAATGGCATTGACGGCAACAAGTATATGTCAAAGTGTATCAGAGAAAAAATTGGGAGTGCATGGGAATCATTCCCCTGCCGAGGAGGACGAGAAGAGCTTCCAACAGTTCAAAATGGCCCACTGCCCGGACGCATGTTCGGTTGACGTTAGAATTTTTTTCGTACATGCTCTCTCCCGCCGATGATTCGGCGCTACGGGGATCCGCTGTGAATGCTCCGGAAATCGCGGATTGCCCCGGGATACAAGGCAAAAGCCGAAATTTTTCGTGCGGGTGTGGAAGATGACAGGAAGGAAAGGCCGTAGTGTAGGCAAAATGCTGCCCGCTTTATCAGGCATACTTTTTGCTATCCTACCTACCTACCTACCTACCTACCTAC